>CAWFLS010000008.1:0-341813 GCA_963816675.1 uncultured Chloroflexia bacterium | reverse complement strand
TGGTGACCGAGTTTTTGGTCATGCGTTCGAAGGATGTGAGGAGAATGAGAGCCACAACGGGACAAGGCTTGTATCCGGCCCAATCATCGATCTCTGTCGCCACTGTTGCACGGGTAGCCCAGCGACCCGCAGCGCTGTCACCGAAACAGTCGCCGACTCGGGCCGTCGACCGCGAGGTCACCGACCATCGTCTCAGAGCGGAGTACGGCGCACGCGAAAATCCGACGCGGAGGCCTCGACCATCTCGCAATATCCCGTCGGATATCAGCCTGTTCCTAGTAATTTTCGCTTTCATTGTCGGAATCAGCTGCTTTGGGGCACCGCGGATTCTCGACCCCGGTACGCATCCATCGCCGATATCGGTTGCGCCCTATTTGGCATCGGACATCTCACGCTGTTCGGTGCGAACCTGGCCGGATGGATCGCGATCCAATGCCTGCGCCCGACCGCTACCCCGTAAGGGGTTGGGATCGCATTCCTGTTGTTGAGGGTCGGGTGACGCGCTCATAGTTGTGCGAAAGTCATCGCAATGTTGTCGGCTCGGAGGAGTCAGTGCAGGTTGATCACGTCGGCGGTTGCGTCGCCAAGACCTCGGCGTAGGTTACGCACCGGCGAGCACTGCCGACCAGCCTTCAGTCACACGGAAATTTCGTTCGTTGGCAGGTGTGATCCTAAGTAAGGCTAAACGTGACGACCGCGTTGTTTCCACCCCGGCACGTGACCCAGTCACCGTCCCTGACGCAGGCCATGGTGTAGGTCTTTTTCGTAACCGGGCTGAAAACGTCGATCTGCACCGAGTCGCCGGGCACGGAAAAGTACTTCTCGCGAACATTCTGGGCGAATTGGCACGAGGTGCTGGATCCGGCAAAGACGCCGCCGCCGCAGTCCTGGTCGCCGCCGCCTCCCTGAGTTGTCAGCTCGTCGAGTTTCGCAAGTGTCTCAGGGCCGGCGACGCCGTTGACCGGCAACCCGGCACGACGCTGGAACTCGCGGATTACGGCTTCTGTCTTCGGACCGAAAGCACCGTCTGCGTCGAGCTTCGAATAAGCGGGGTAGTCGCGGTTCAGCAGCGCCTGCAGTTGTCGGACGTGGTCTCCGTGATCGCCGTTTCTCATTGTGGTGGTTGGGTATGGTGGCACGGCCCTGGTCCTCTCGATTTGGCGGTTCCCGATCGAATTGTTACCAGCGGAGCGTAACTCCAGCGGATATCGCCACGCTTGAGTAGTTGACTACTCGATCGGTCGGTCCTTTACACGCTAAGCAAGGCCAAAGTTGGCGGGATTTAATCCGCGAAAGCTGCGAATTCGCCTCCAGAAAGCACGCGCACCATTAAGGTCCAAGCCATGCCGGACGGGCATGTTGAACGGTACTCACCCCCCGCTTATCTCAGCGATTTCAACGACACTCTCCTCGGCGAATGGAGCCACGCGGTCTCGGTGTGGGTTGACGAGGCCATCGCAAAGCAGGCGGCGGTGTTGGACGGCCAACCCTGCCAGTATTACAACCAGCTCAAACCCGACCCACCGGCGGGACCGACGTTGCGCCAAGAGATCGTGTGGAATGCGTTCCCCGGGAACCAACTTCGACGCTGGGGCCGACCGTACGCCTTGATCGCTGCCGATCACCTGCTGGCACTGGACCAGCACTACGTGGCACCACGGTCGTTATGGCCCGCCGGCCAGTGGAGCGGCCTGTTCTATCGGCCGCAAGATGAATACTGCGAATGGCGCGCGGAACGCGACGATGAAGGCCGCATCAAACGCGTCGTGTTCACATCAGAGCCCCCCGAGTACTGGCAGGCGTTATGCGGCGACGACCTCACCGGCGACGGTGGAACCGCGGTGACGTTCACCGGAGACCGCGACAAACTGTTGGATCTGTATCGCGAGCACGTGAGTACCGAGGTGCAGCTCGAGGATCTTCTGTGCGCCACCCGGCTGGGGGGCAGCGGTGAGAACGACCCGACTTACCAAGCCGGCCAATACAACCCGTACAACAAGTGGAACACCACCCACGGCCTGATGCACCTGACCCATCCGAGTAACACATTGCAAGCCGAGATCACGTTGGGAGCCGACGCCACCGTGTTGTGGTCGTTCGAGAATCGGGTCGTGGCGGACCCGGACACCCTCATCGCCCGCGCCGGCTACGGCGGAGCGAATCGTTGCAGCGACCCGACGATCGGCGCCAGCGTCAATCACCTCGCAGCCGCCGGTTACGGTGTCACGCTGGCGGATCCGGTCGGGCTGTACATGGATCACCTGGACATGACCGGCTGGACAATCGGCGATGGCACAGAGCCAGTACACCCAGACTGGTTCAGACTGGTGCGTGGCACGCCGGGCATGATCGAACGGGCCGTCTTTGAGGTGCCGTCCACTTACGGGACAGTGAGCGACGTCAGGATCGCCGGCGAACCCATCCGCTACGGCGGACAACTCGCCGAACGGATGACAGTCAAACTGATCGGCCTTGCCGCCATCGGCGCCAACTTCAGCAACTCTCCCGCCCGTTTCCCCCTCGACGCATACATCGAGCCCGCCAATCCGGAGATGGTCACCGCCGTCGAGCACGGCACTCACTTACCCCACGGCGCTGTTTCGGTGTTCGACTACCCCGAATCGGTCACCGGCGCGCGCGGCACTGCCCCGCCAGGCCCCCCGGTGATGCCCCGGCGAGCGTATTGGAGCCGTGCGCTATGAACGCGCCTTCAGGACGTCGAATCGAAGAGCCGCTGCTCGACGTCGACGACATTCAGGGCAATATCCTGCCCGGCTTCATGAAGCCATATATGAGGTTGATCTCGTTGAAGTTCGGTGACATCGCGCAGGGGCGCGCCTTCCTCGCAAGCCGCGCGGTAACAAGCCTGGCGGATGTGTTGGGGTCCCGGCGGAAGGTGCGCGCGGCACGGACACTGCAGCCATCGCTTCGCGAGCTCGGGGCCACCCCTGATGGCGTTGACGACCTTTGGCTGAATGTGGCGCTGAGCTATCGCGGCCTGACGAAACTCGCTGAGGATTCCCCCACGCGTACGGAGGAGCTCGACGCGTTCGGCGACGAGGCGTTCAAGCTTGGCCTCGTCGCCCGCTCAGCCGGTCTGGGCGACCCGATCGATCAAGCAGCAGAGGGAAACCCCGCGCACTGGGTGGTAGGCGCGCCGGGTGAGGAGCCCGATCTGCTTCTGGTGCTCGCCGCAGATGACGCGCAGCGACTCAATTACGCGTCGATAGACCAGCAGCGTGAGGCTGTAGAGCACGATCTCACAGTCCTCTACGAGGACATCGGAGCCAAATTCGACGACCGCGGAAGCGAGCATTTCGGGTTCCAGGACGGGATCTCTCAACCCGGCGTCAGGGGAAACGTCGCCGAGGGCGAGCCGCTGTCGCACCACGTGATCGAGACCGAGCCAGACCGATGGCTCTACGGTCTACCCGGCCAGTTCTTGGTGTGGCCCGGAGAATTCGTTTTCGGGTACCCGGGGGCATCGGCGGATCCACTGGTGCCCGGCGCGGTCCGCCACGACGGCCCCTGGTGGGCCCGCAACGGCTCCTACCTCGTGTACCGGCGGCTACGTCAAGACGTGAAGGGCTTTGAAGACTTCATCGCCTCGGAAGCCGAAAAGTTAAAGGCCCAGCCCGGATTCGGGGACTGGGACGCCGAAAGGCTGGCCGCCGCGCTGGTGGGTCGCTGGAAATCCGGCGCTCCCCTGGTGCGCACGCCGCGAGAAGACAACGAGGAGATGGGCCGAGATCGGCTGGCCAACAATCTCTTCGGCTTCGCGACACACTCGGGCCGTGTCACCCTCAAGGACGGCCTGACGATGAGAGACGATTGGGACCAAGCCGTCCCCGATCCGGTAGGCCTCATCTGTCCGCAGGCTGCGCATATCCGCAAAGTAAACAGCCGCGA
Source organism: uncultured Chloroflexia bacterium (assembly GCA_963816675.1). GTDB lineage: Bacteria > Chloroflexota > Limnocylindria > Limnocylindrales > CSP1-4 > SPCO01. The sequence goes on along the minus strand of CAWFLS010000008.1, from coordinate 337,904 downwards.
GACGCCCAACGACATGGGCGCGAGCCGCGCCAGCCTCGACCGGCGCATCCTCAGACGGGGATTGCCCTACGGAAAAACGCGGGACGAGGACCCCGACAACGACGATCGCGGTCTGCTGTTCGTCTCGTATCAGACATCGATCGAGCGGCAGTTCGAATTCCTGAACAACCGATGGATGAGCAGCCCGGTCAACCCCCGCGCCCCCAGCGGGCACGACTTGCTGGTAGGGCAGAACGGTCAACCGGGCGAAAACCGGCTGCGCCGCTGCATCGTGTTCGGCGCCTCGGACGACCCGACCGAGCCCCCGCCGACGGCGGAGATCGTCGCAGAGCGAGATTTCGTGGTCCCGACAGGCGGCGGATACTTCTTCAGTCCCTCCATCTCAGCGGTGCGCGAAATATAGGACAGCTCAGACCTCGATCTCGGCCGCCACATCCTCGGGCAACGTCTTATCGCCGGCGATACCCGACAAGCTCGCTCCCAGGCTCGAGGCATTGGTGCCCATTTCGAAGTGCGCGAACGCTTTCCAGAATGCCTGTCGCGTCTTTCGATGTTCTTCCTGGGTTATCAGTCCGACCGCCTGGAGATCCTCTATCGCATCGGCGATCGCGTCGCGCGCGTCGAGGAAACTGGGATTGGCCGCGGTGACCTTCAGGCCGTCGACGACGCTTTGCCACGCGATCGCATACGCGCGCGGCTTGTCGTCGAGTGCCAACGCCAGATCACGCGTTGCCTTTGTCAGTGTCGCACACCAGATCTCGCCAATGGCGTGCGGGCCGCCGGTATAGCGGCCGGTTCCTAGCGCACCGAACCCATCGGGGAATGAGTTGTCGTACGGGAACTTACGGATCCCTCCGGGTTTGTCGACCACCCAGTCTCCGACGGCCACCCTGTCGGTCGGCCGGCCGACGTTGTGAAAGCTCAGCGCGAAGTAGTCACTCCAGCCCTCCCCCATTCCTCGACTTTGCGGCTGTCCCAGCGAGGTTTGGTCGAGCCGCCCACCGACCAGCCGGTTGGTGACGCCGTGCACAAACTCGTGAAACACCACGTCGGAATCGAGCGCGGTGTGATTGTTCGTGCCCGTCACCAGACCCATGCGCATGGTGGGTGACTGGCCGTCGGGTGGCGTCGCCATCGACGCGGTGCCCTGGACCGCCCCTTCGAACACGATCGCCTGCACAGGGTCCCCGCCCCCGGGGGCACCACTGTCATTTGTCTGCTGAAAGTTGCCCGCGGCTCCGTCGAAGCCCAGCGCTTCGAAAAAGTCGTGCATGACGTTGCAGAAATAGAAGGTGTGCGCGATGTGGTCTTCATCGGACTTCGGCTGAAACGGGCCGAAGGTGACGACATCGCCGTCGAGGTCCCCGGAGACCACGCCCAGGGATTCGCCGCGACAGACCACGTAGTTTCCGCTGGTGCGGGGTTGGTCGCCGATCCAGTCCTGGGCGGGTGGGGCCTGGTTTAGCGTGCCCGGCAGCGTGCCAGCCGGAAGCGGGAAATTGGTTGACACCCGCGGGGTCTCACCAGGGTTGTGCGGGTGAACCTCGCATACGCCCAGCAGCCGGCAGACGCGATCCGCCGAATAGAGGATCTCACCGGGGTTGTTCTCACCTGCCGCGACGAGCACCGCATAGTCGGCCGCCGCATTCGGGAACACCAGCTCGACCTGCCAGGTGAGCCGGACTTCGGGGCCCATGTACAGGTAGACCAGCGAGGCCTTGATGGGACCTTCGAACGGTTCAGCCACGAATGTTGTCGGGTGGGCCGGCAGATCGAAGGTCGCCGTTTGAACCGGGTCGAACTCATCGGGGAGTTCGATCGTCGCCGCGACCGCGCCGCCGAAGCCGTCGGTGTCGGTGTCGGTGTCGGCTGAAGATTCCTCATCGTCGCCCTGGGAGACGAACTTGGCCGCTTCGATGACCGCGCTGCGCGCGTCCAGGGTCGGATCGCTTTCGGCCTCAGTGAGCGCCTCGACGGCCACGCCGGTCACAGAGGCCTGACCGTTGGTCCGGAAATGTACGGTTCGGCCGCTCTGGAACACCGGGACGCCTTTGTGCAGCTGCTGCAGGTGCACAATCTCTGCGCCCGCCGAGGTCAAAGTGACGTCCCGCGGCAACCCAAATTCGGCGGGTTCGGATTCGATGAAGCGCGATACCTGGGCCGAGGCTTCGCGGGCCAGCTCGATCGCTTTGAGCCGAGTCGACTGCTCGCCGATGTCGGCCGTGCTCGACTCGAATCTGCGAATCGACCCCGTGAACGGATCTAGATCCGGGATCTCCTCGGCTGCACCCCGCGTGTCGGGGACCGCGACGTAGCCGAAGTCGCGTTTGTCGAGTTGCCCCGCCATGTTGTGCTCCTAAAGGGTTGTGCCGATTACGGATTCATGCGTTGGCCAAAGTCCATGCCGCCAGCGCGGTGGCGCGCGCGATCGAGGTCGTATAGTCCGCGTCGAAACCGGTGTCCGTCGAGCGGTGATATTGCGGGTTGTTCGGCTCATCCGCGGGATCCTGGACGGTGCCGCCGAAGAAGTTCTCGGAGACAAGAACCGCGGGAAAACCGTTGCGCTGAAACGATGAATGGTCGCTGCGACTGTCGGCGGGATCGTCACTGGTCGGGCCGGTTAGGTAGATTTCGGCGTCCCCGAGCTCGTCGAGCGTGGCCGCGCAGGTGGCGACGAGCGATGCGAGCGGCTCGGAGCGCCGTTCGACCCCCGGGTTGGCGCGGTGCCCGTAGTGGATCTCGAACCGTCGGTCGGTCGGGGTGGATCGAAAACCGATCATGTCGAGCTGAAGAACTGCATCGATACGCAACCCGGCCGTCGCCGCGGCGCGGGCGAAATGGCCGCTGCCGACCAAGCCGTGTTCCTCGGCATTGAACAGCGCAAACCGGATGGTTCGCTTGGGGCGCGTTGTCCGGGCGAGCGTGGCGAGGGCTTCCGCGATAGCGATGACGGCAGCGGAGCCGCTGGCGTCGTCGTCCGCCCCGGGTGCGCGGTCGCGACTCGGCCGGTACCCGACTTCGCCTCCCGCCGTCGAATCCAGGTGCGCAGTGATCCAGATCATTGTGTCGCCGGTTCCGGCGATGTCGGCGAAAACGTTCTCCAACACCTGGGCTTCGTGGACGAACTTGTGCCGCTCGGCCCGCAGCTCGAGGGCGTCGAACTCGTCGGCGAGGAGTGCCACCGCGCGCGCCGCGTCGGGATGGTGGACATGACGGCTTGCGATCGGGGTATCGCCGACCGCCGCCGTACCGCTCAGCCGCGCCACCAAATCCTTGATGCGCACCGCAGCGATCAGCTCAGCCACGCGCTCAGCATCGGCCTCCGCCGGCGCGAGATCGTCGGCAGGCGGCGCGAATCCCTCCGTCAGGTCGTCAACTTGGAGCAGTGCGGGGCAGGGCAGCAGCTTCAGGTTGTGGCCGTGCCGGGTGACCGGGAAGTGGAGCTCCTCGATCGAGGTGTGGGCCGGGATCGCCACGAATAGGCCTTCGCCGGTCGACAGCAGTACCTGTGCGCCGTGCGCGGGGAACTGCCGCAAGTGCTCGTCGGTTGGGGCGGCATCACGCAACAAGTACAGGTCGTGGGTGTCGGGAAGGTTCGCCGCGCCGATCGCCGCGACGCTGAAGCCCGACGCCGCGAGCGTGCGCAGCGCGGTGGCCTCGGCGATGCCGATCGTGAGACCGTCGCCGCCGGGCGAGCGATGTAGTGGGATGACCCCTTGCGCCTGCAGCGCGCTGCTCGCCGCAGCGAGCCGGTCCGGTGCCGCCCAGAACGCGCAGAACTGGAACTCTGCATCGGGATCGACGACCAGAGCAGGGAGCAGCCCGACATCGACGACTCGACGCGCGCCGGTGGCGATCGATCCGAGCCGAGAATCCGTGGTGACGATGGCCGCCGGGAAGTCACCCGCATCCGCGAATTCGTTTGCGGCCAGGGCTTCTAGGTCAGCCTCCTCCCGCAGAGTCGAAACCACCACGTCCCCATTGGTGGTTGAGCGAGAACTCGTGGTTTCAGAGAGTGCAGCAACGTCATCGACGATGACTCGCAGAGCCATGTTGTACCACCTCCGCCCTGGAGGCCAAGGTTAGCTCTGTGATAAACCGGCCGGGTTGAAATTCCGAGAACGGTGCCGCTCCTTAAAAGGCGCATCGGGGTGCCGATGTCGTTGTGGTAAACGATGAATGAACCGACTCGACGGACGACGTGGCTTGCTCCTCCTTCGGCCCTGGCGACAAGACGGTGCATCATCGCGGGAAAATGTTGACGCAGTGTCATCTAAGCTTTTGTAGCTGGCACCAGAACGAGGTTCGCTAGGGGAGACTGTCTTCGTGCCGAAAACACCGCAACCGCCACCGCCGCCACCGATACCCGCCACGACCACGATCAAGCAGGTCGTCGATGCACTCGGGACCATCATCGACTGGTCGATCGAGGCGTCCAGCCGGTTAGGCTACTTCGCGGCGATGTACAAGAGGGTCACCATCGCCGTCGGCATCGCCGTCGCCGAAGGGAAGTTCGAGGACGGTGCGCGGCTCGAACGGCTCGACGCCGCGTTCGCGACCCGCTACTTCGACGCACTGAACGGGCACTTCCACCCGGACCGGTTCCCCAGACCGACGCATTCGTGGCAAGTTACGTTCGACGCGGCCGACCGGCCCGAGCCGATTCTGGTGCAACACATGTTCGCCGGGGTGAACGCGCACATCGGTCTCGACCTCGGAATCGTCGCCGAGGCCATCTGTCCCGGCGCCGCAGCTCACCACGCTGCGGGAGGACTTCAATCGGATCAACGCCGTGCTGGCCAGCCAGGTGACCGGCGTGGTCGAAGACATCAACGAACTCTCGCCGGTATTGGCCGAACTTTACGCCGTCCTGAAGAAGGACCAGATCAACCTGATCAACGACACTGTGCAGGGTTATCGCGACAGTGCCTGGAGATTCGCCACGATCCTGGCGGCAACGCCGGGCTTCGCCGATCCCGCCGCGATCGTGGTGCGCGATCTTCAGATAGCCCAGCAGGGGGCGCTGATCTACAAACCGCCCCTTCCGATCTCGGCGTTCGTCAGCGCTATCGCCGCGCGCGAGAGCCGCGACATCGTTTCCAATCTTCAAGCCCTGGATGAGATTGCCTCGACTCCGGCGCCGATCAGGATGTCCCTGTGACCGCACGAATCATGTGGTCATCGAATGGATCAGCTCCGCATGGAGAGAAGCCGGCTCCGCATCCACGTGCAAATCGCCGAGATCAGGGAGGTACCCATGCCGTTATGCGTGGAGAAGGCATGATCTCTTGACTACACCTTCGAGGTCCCTACGTCGAATGTTCCGCCGCCGCAGGGCAGAACGCGATCAACACCGCGCGCACCCGCCGAAACGCAGTGTCACGGATTCTGTAGCGGGTAATTACGGATTCGAGACAGCGCAACTCCAACCAATGTTAAATATGGAGCACGATCACGAATTACGGAGTTCCCGATGCAGATCACTCGCCGCGTATACGTCAGCCTGCCGGCGGATTCGTGGCTGCCGTCCAATTTGAACGACCTGAAATGGGGTGTCGTCGAAGAGATCCAGAAATTGGGATACGTCCCCGAAATATTCACCAACCCGAAGGGCACCCCGGGGTTGGCGTCGGCGAAGTCGTGGAGCCCGGATGGCGCCGACGACATTGCTCGGCGGTGCACCGGGGCTGTGATACTCGGCATACCACGCTGGCGGTTCAAGGACGACCAGGGTGAGCAGATGTTGCTGCCAACAGAGTTCAATCACTACGAAGGCGCACTGGCGCGCACCCTTGGCTTGCCCACTCTCGTACTTGCTCACCAGGATGTGATGCGTCGTGTCGTCTTCGACTTCAACTTCGGTGGGTACATCGGCAGATTCCCCGAAGACGCGGATCTGGGCTGGCTTTACAGCGACGAGTTCCGAGTTCCGTTCGGCTACTGGAAAGCGCTGCTCGACGACCGGCGTGACGTCTTCCTCGGTTATTGCAGCAGTTCCTCCGACACAGCGAAGATGATCAAGCGGTGTATCACCAGCCTCGGCGCTCGGGTCCTCGACTGGCAAACCGACTTCATTCCAGGGCGGACGATCATTGACCAGATCGAGCAGGCGGCCTCTCGGTCGATCGCAGGCATTTTCTTGTTCACGAAAGACGATGACCTGGATCTGCCGGATGTAAGCACCGCGGACCGATCCGCGCCGCGCGACAACGTCGTCTTCGAGGCAGGGTACTTCAGCGGGCTCAAGGGCAAACGGAACGTGCTGATCGTGCGGGAGGTTGGTTCGAAGATGCCAGCCGACCTGGGCGGTGATATCTACGCGTCGCTTGCGGACAAGGACGACATCTCGGCTATCGAGAAGACGATGGAATCTTTCTTGGGAGCACTCTGACGTCCTACTGCACGTCCTCATTGTGCGCCATCAGGATTCCTCCGCGAGCCCAGCGATCGCGTCGGAACTGTGGCAGTTGAGATGAATTGCGAGGACGCCGCCGAGACCGCCTGAGTTTGGCCCCGACCTGAGCCCATACTCACGACACGTGGTCTGCGGGCCGTTCAGCCTTCCGTGTCCGACGCACCACTGTTCGACATTGCGGCGCGTCCTCGTGCCCGGTCGATGGATTTCATCATCTTGTCGATGTCGGCGGCGAGGTCGTCACCGGTGATCACCACAGCGTTTCGCGCCGCCAACCCCTTGATGGCTTCGGGCAGTTCCGCGATGTCAGGGGCGGTTGCCCCATCGAGAAGTACCGGGATGACGATCACTTCGCGACGCTGCAGGCCGGCTTCGATCTCGTGGCGCACCCAGTCGTTTGGGTCGTCGATGCGACGGGTGCCGTCGATGGGTTGCAGCCAGTGTGGTCCGATCAGTACGAGCATCACGCTGCATCACGCTGCACCCTCTGATGGCGCTGGCGATCCGGTCGGGAAAGGCTTCCCCGTACTCGATCGACGACGTGTCCATGAACGCGCTCTCGTTCCCGTAGCGCCGTGCGACTTCTCGCCGAATGTCACGTGCCTGCCACGTGTTCTGGCTGCGCCGGTAGCTGATGAAGAACGCTGAAGGGTTTCGGGGTGGCAGGACATCTCCCAGAACCCTCTCGAGCGCCGCACGTTGACGCTGCTGCATGTATGCATCCACCGCGATCATGCCCGCCGCACTCGCGGCGAGACCAACGATCGGGTAGACGACGGTGACAATCCACCCGGCGTTGAAGGCCAGTTGCGCGCCGACCAGGAAAAGAACCAGCACACCAAGCGATCCCGCCAGTATGACCAGGCCCGATCTGCGCGCGCCGATGGCCGCGGGGATCGCAACCAGGGCGAGGATCAGCGCGATATCCACCGCTACACCCGCCGACTTGAGCGGGATGCCGGCCAAGACGGTCCACAGGGCGTTGGCGTGGATCTCGACCCCGGGCATCGGAATCGACGAGATCGACGTCACCTTTAAGTCCTCGCCGATGAGGATCGGTCTTACCGATGAGCACCGTCTTGCCGGTGAACTCACTCGGCGCGATACGGCCGGCCATCAGGTCTGAAAACGAGTAGTGCGGGAACGTGCCCGGGGGTCCGCGGAAGTCGATCCAGGCGTGGTTGCCGGGGAAGTCGGTTTCGTCCACGCTGGTCGGCGGCGGCTTCGGCTTGGTGGTCGCCACAGGCGTGATGGTCGCCGCTGGCGGCGCGGCGCCGGCAGGCGGGTGGGCGCCGGCGGGCGGGTTGAACTGGCTCGGCGAACTCTCGTTGCCGCCACACGACGCCAAGGTTCCGGCGGCGAGCAGCCCGACTGTCGCCGTGGTGATCCATCGCCTTGCCTTGATGGCGTCAATGAATGCATGCGTCGAGTCCCGAGCGCCTGTGGGATCGGCGCTGTATGGCGCGACGACGGCGTTTTGTCCGCTACATTGCTCGCTGGCCATGCTCTCCTCCCCTCTTGCGGGAATTCGGCCTCGCCAGCGGCCACAGACGTGGCCGAGACCGCGCAGCAAAGCTGCAAGGCCTAGTATGGCTGCCCGCGAGGGTGTTCACATGAGTAGTCAACTACCCGAACTTGATGGCCGCGCAGTTGATTCCGGACCACACAACGGGTGCTCAGTTTCCCCCGAACGTGCCCGCTTGCGCGGGGAGATAACCTTGACCTGTAGGCCCTCCTCGCGTTCTTCGTCAGGAGCGGTGCTGATCGAGTAATGCCTTTTGTCTGACGATGGCCGCGAGCTGCTCTTCGGTGGACCGTTTCATCCACGGCTCGGGCGCGTGAGCGTAAAGCGCGTCACGCGCTTCGGCGAACCGGGGATCGTCGAGCACAAGCAGCGCCTCGACCCGCGTCGCCTTACGCCAATACAAATCGTCCGTGTCCTGCGCCGTGCCGGTCTCGTCTTGGGGCAGCGCATCAATCTCGGTGCCGACGATCGTGAGCAGTTGACGGGCCACGCGTCGCGCGTTCACACGGTCGGCGACCGCTTCATCAGGGTCGGTCTGCTGGCTGGCACGCTCGTTCACCATGTAGACGTAGTTGATCCCGGTGTAATAATCGCGCTTCATGTAGAAGCCACGCTCGTACGCGGCGATGCCTTCGTCCAGCGCCTTTCGATCACGCGTCTCGTCCCACAGTCGCTTGTGCACCGCGCCCCACAGGCCCAGCGTTTCAGGATCCCCACTCGCGTTCGGATCAAGCTGCTGGAGAATGCGGTGCGCCTCCTGGAGGATTCGAGCACGCTCGGCTGCTTACTCTTGTAGACCGCCAACGCATGCTGCTGGATCAGATATGGATCGTCGGGCATCATCTCACGAAGCTTTTCGAGGTATTTGCGTGCCAGGAGGAAGTCCTCCGCACTCTTGGCTTCACGGAAGATCTCGAGCAGGGTTGAGAATTTCTCCGTGGAAGGACCCGACGCCGTCAGCCCCGGGGAGCCCAACGCGCGGCCCACTCCGAATTCCATCGCACCCGCGCCTTCAGCGGCGACCCTCGAATCGCGCGCAGCGCGCAGCTTTGCTTCGAGCGACGGTGGCTGAAGCTGCGGCAGAAAGGTGTATACCGGGCTGTCGACATCCTGCTTCTCTGTGATGATGCGCAAAGCAGTGATGATCTCGCCCTTCAGGCGTTCAGCTTCTGAGTACTCGATGCCGACGCCCAGATGGACGTAGCTCCTGATCAACAGGTGGTTGAGATCGAAAGGAAATTTGAACTGATCCTCGGCGAGGACGATGGTCGTGTGCGGCCTCAGCGCGTGGCGGACGCCGAGCTCGTAGATCGCGTTTTCATTTGACGTCGACAGATCGGCGATCGCTACATCAGCGTTGAGAAGTTCTTCGTACATCGGCTTATCGATCGCCCCGGAGTGGACGATGTCGTCAGCGCGGATGCATTCGAATCCTGCCTCTTCAACGGCGTCGCGGATGATGCGGTATGTCTTGTCCAGATCGAGGGTGCGGTTCGTTCTGAAGTCGGTCTTCTCGCCGAAACCCATCAAGACAAAGCACCGCTTCTTGGTGTTCATGTCCACCCCCTTTTTCTGCGATATCTACGTCGAATGTTCCACCGCCGCAAGGCAGAACGCGATCAGGCCCGCGCACACCTCACGGATGACGTCCTCAGCTTCATCCCACGTAGGCTGAAAACTGCCGCCGCATTCGATCGTGAAGCCGTAGACCTTGGTCTTGGCATTGTCGGCGAAATTGCGGCTGAAAGCATAATCATCGCTGGCACCTGAGGTCGGGTACAGACCATACGCTTGCTCGAACCCGTAGCCGATGCCACGGACCTCCGATATCGCTTTGTCCATCCGCTGGCTCAGCGAGGTGACGGCGTCCAGATCATCTTGAGAGATGTACTCGCCGTAGGCGGCGTCGTCCTTGCGGCCACGTACCTGATCGAATGCGCTGTTCAAGAAGTTCTGAGCGGTCTGCCCCGTCTGATTCTGATCACTTCCCCAGCTGTGCAAGATGACGGGAACAGCACTGTGCACGTCGACATGCCAGCGGATTTGCGGAGTGCTGTCCAACAGCCAGACCACGTTGCGCGTCTCGGCTTCTGACGCGGGGGAAGGGCCCCGGTAGATGTTCCTGTTGCAGGGATCGGCGGATGCGCTGACCCCTGAATCGGCTGCGAACTTCGCGGAGTGGTCCCACAGGAAATCGAAGTTGCGATTGATGTCTACGCCAACGCATCCGCCACGACTCGGGCGGCGGTTCTTTCGCCACTGCGGATCCGCCGTTTGGCTGAAATGGCGTCCGTCCGGGTTGACGCAGGGATAGACGAGAACGTTTATGGCTTGCATCACCTGGCGGACATCGCTCGCCGTATAACTCTTGCCGCCGTAAACCAGCCCAGTGCCCCGGTCGAAAGCTTCCAACAAATCCGCCGCCAGAGATATCAGCGCATCCGGCGGAACCCATTCCCGCGCGTGCATGCCGCCGAGGATCAGCACGCTGTCCTGATCAGAGTTCGCGGCACCCACACGGAGAACGTGGGTCTGGCGCCCCTCATGGGTGAGGTTGGGAACCGTGATCAACTCCGCTTGTCGCCGGGTAGGCGGCTGCCAGACTTTCTAACGCTGATTCGATTTCATCCACGTTGAGATACGCCACGGCACACTCACTCCTTGCGTCCGAGCCCGCGTGGAACTTCCCCGCGAGCTGCGAAGCGGTTGCCTTCGCCGACTTCCCGCTGCCGCTGTAGCCCGGCCTCGGTCACATTCTCGACGACCTCGAGCGATACACCGCTGGCTGCGCGTGACCCGCGTGCGGCGTCGAGTTGTGCTTCCGGTAGGTAGGCGTCGACGACGAACTCTGCCCCCCGGCGGCGCACGACGGGACGGCAGCCAAGATCATCGGGCTGTACCTCGTCAGTGAAAGCCTTGAGATCAGCCAGGGTGCCGGCCGTAATCTCGACATGAAAGATAGGCCCCTCGGTCATGCCATCTGTCCCTCGTACGTGCGTTGGGTTGCTCGCTGAACTCGCTCCACGATGCCGGTTTATTCGGTGAAGGATGGTGCCCGATAACTACACCTCTATGGAGGCGCTCGCCAGCTGGACGGCCTCGTTCGCATCGACCCTGCCGTAGCCGTAGTCGTCATTGTGCCCATTGGCGTCGTAGACGACTCCGCCGATCTTACCCGCGGAATCACGCATGATCGCTCGCAGTTCATCGCGCGTCAAGCGGGGATTCATCGACAACGCCAGCGCGGCGCATCCGGCCGCGCATGGCGCGGCAAAGCTTGTGCCGGTGCTCGGTTCCGTAGCCATCGTCGCCGGTAGTGCTGAAGACGTCGACACCCGGTGCGATCAATTCGACCTCAGGGCCGCGGGCCGCATTGTCCTCCAGGTCTTTTCTGGTCGACCGGACGACAGCAATTACGTCGGGATGGGACACGACCTCGTCCTTCATGACATCAACATTTCTGCCGTTGCTGGCGGCCCAGAATATCGCCAGTCCGCGGCCGGACCTGCCGTTCGCCGCGGCAAACTGCAGCGCCAGATCCAACGTCTCGGTCAGATCCCAGTCCGCTCCGTTTGGTCCCAGGCTCGATACCAGAATGTCTGCCCCGTCGGCCGGGTCGGCTCCCGCCACTTCGGTTGAAGGGTCCGCCGCGTAGCCCACCGCGCGAGCCAACGTCGTCTGAGTGCCTACCTGATCGCCCAAACACGCAACGAGCATCAATTCGGATTCCGGCGCCGCGCCGCAGCCCCCGACGTTGTTGTTCTGTCGGGCACCGACCATGCCGGCGCAGAAGGTGCCGTGATCGCCGTCGGGCATTCCGGCCGTACTCTGCGTGAACGTCGCAGGATCGGTGCCCGCAGAGAAAAAACCGGATACCCCGACCACCCCGGCTTTCAGGTCTTCATGCTCGGCATTGAAACCATTGTCGATGACGGCAACGCGAATGCCTTCGCCGAGCGTGTGGTCCCATGCCTTTTCCGCGCTGACATCCGCGCCGGTCACTCCGCCGTTCTGCCCGGTGTTCGACCACTGCCATTGATTCGCCGAAGCGCGGATCCGTGGGCGTCATACGCACCGGGATGTGTTCGGTGAACGCGGGTTCGGCGAATTTGAACCGTCGGATCCTCGTGCAGTCTCACCGATGCCGCCAGGGAATCCTCGCCGGGCCCGGCATCCACCTCGAACAGATTCGGGCGCGAAACGGAGCCGGCCCAGTACACGCAGCCCGGCGTCGGTCACGATTGCTTCCGCCTCGGCCTCGGAGAATTCGTCTGCGACCTGAACGTTCAGCCGCTGAGTGGCAATCCCGAACGTGCCGTTGTCGCGCCTGACCACCAGACCGACGTCCTCGGTACCCGCCGGGGCCCGCTCTGCGTCAAGCGACCGCGACACGTCGGGGGCGGGCTCGACAATCAGCCAGTTCGCATTCTGAAATGCCTCCAATCGCGTCCCGGGTATGCCCGCATCCGCGGCTCGGCTTCGGTCCCGAAGCTCTCGGCGTCGGGGGCGATGCCGCGGTCATCTGGTGCGACCTTGATCGCGACGACGTCATCGAGAACCTCGACCGACTTGCGTTCTCCTCGCGAGTAGTACTCCCGGTCCATGCTGAACTCCTCTGGCTTGGTTCGGATTCGCCGAACGGCTACGCATTGCGGTTGACGTGATCGACCGCCTTCTAGAGTTTGACTTGCCGGCGTCGCCGTGGCGTGAGTAGTGCGCTACTCGATCTGGGTTCGGTTAAGGACAGCCCCCAAAATCATTTGTTGCAAAACTTCAGAAGCGCATACGTATCCGCTCAGCGAAGCGTAAAACAAGAGCCTGAGCGTGGGCGGAAATCTAGGTGTCGTTGGTACCAAGCAGAGGGGCAAAGAAATGGCAGTGAAGGCGCCGAAGACTACGGCAGCAGCGAAGAAAGCTCGTACCCCTGCCAAGAAAGCGGGCAGCAGGCGGGCCGCCGAGCGGCAGTCAGCAGCACCCCTACATTACTGCTCCGCCCCGCCGGCACCGGTGCTCGAGTTGCCACCGGAAGTCGCGGTCAACCCGTCGCGGCAGCGGGCAATTATCGTGTCGGCGAACAAGTGGATGAATCACACGGTTCTGCACTACGCGTTCTTCAAGTCAGGTCGGTGGAAGGTGCCACCCGAGCAGGCTGCCGTGATTCGCAAGGCATTCAAGCAATGGCAGGACGTGCCGATCGGTGTCCAGCTCGTCGAGGTGGACAATTTGCGTGAGGCCGAGGTTCGCATCGGCTTCCTGCTGCGCGACGGCTCGTGGTCGTATGTCGGCCGCGATGTCCTGCACATACCGGTCAACGAGCGCACGATGAGCTTCGGCTGGCGGCTCGATCAAGACGACTACGGGTTGACCACGGCCATCCACGAGATAGGCCACACGCTCGGGATGCCGCATGAGCATCAGAACCCGTTCGCCGGAATTGTCTGGAACGAGGAGGCGGTGTACGACCACCTCGGTGGTCCGCCCAATAACTGGCCGCGGGAAACCACGTTCAACAACGTGCTGCGAAAGATCGATCGCGCCGAGGTCTCCGGCTCGAACTGGGATCCCGACTCCATCATGGAGTACCAGTTTCCTGCGGGACTGATCGTCGAACCGGCCGCCTACCGCAACGGAATCTTTCCCCCGGCACACTCTCGCCGTTGGACAAAACCTGGGCATCCACGTGGTACCCGGCGGCGGGGAGGACGCGTGCGGCCGGGCGCTCACAGCCACAGTTGCGGGTCAATGAGGCCGTCACCGTCGACCTCGCGGCCGGCGAGCAGGTCGACTACGTGTTGCGCGTCGACGAGACCCGCACGTACACCGTCGGCACGTTCGGCGCCACCGATACGATGCTGGGGCTCTTCGAAGAAGTCGACGGGGAGCCACGGTTCCTCGCCGGCGACGACGACAGCGGCACCGACCGCACCGCGACCATCACCCACCGCCTGCGGCCAGGGCGGACCTACTATGTGCGGATGCGGGTGGTCTACAAGGGAACTCGCGGTACGGTCACCCTCATGTATTGGTGACCGCCACCGCGGCAGTTCGCCCGCTCACTCCTGAGCGGTCAGTCGGAGAGGGTCATCGTGTAGTTCTTGTAATTGTTGACGTCTAACCATTGGAATCCGACCACACGGCACGGTGTGCACGAGTGTCCGTGACAAAGTCTGAAGCCCGCGTTGCTCACCCAACCCCGAACATCTCCAGACCATATCGTGCCGTCCTTCGGGCATTCGGCGTAGTAGGTCCAGTAACGGTTGTAGTTGACGTCGCCGGTGTAGACGGTCTTAGATCCGCCGGGCGGCACAATGTACCAACCAACGGTGACGAAGCCGTCGCCATCTGAGCAGCTCGCCCGATCGAAGCGCATAAACGCCACATTGAGTTCGTAACCCGGGGTGAATGAATACTGGTTGACAAAGGTCAATGACATCTTCGATCAGCCTTCCGAAACGCCCGGTATTTCGGGCCGCGCCGCACCCTCGACGTCCTCCGCGTCAGCCACCTGCGCCGGCGCTTCCATATACCCGGGACTATTTTGACCGTGGCCCTCGCTCTCGGCCTCGGCGGCATCCTTCGGTTGTGCTCCGAAATCAACTGTGTCAACGTCGTATTCCGTCATCAGGAGAACCTCGATTCATCATTAATCGGCGATCGAGAACACTGCCAAGGTCAGTTTCGCAACATGTTCTCTGACAGTCAAGAGGCTAGCGGTGCAGGTGGCGTTATGCGGAGAAGCAGTTGCTGTAAACAAAACGCATCGCGTAGTCGACTACTCGTGACGGGATTCCGAGTCCGGGCAATGCTTGTTTTGTTTGAGAAGCGCGAGTGGTAAAGGCGGGCGGCATCTATGCTTGGTTGCGGGTGCCCAGGTCCTGCGCAATTCGTGTATTTCGGCGGTCGCTGGGAGGAGGTCGACGTTGCGCGGTCGACTGGTTATCCGATGTCCAGCGTGTTAACGGATCCACTCGTCGCCGCTGACCTGAATTCCTTGCTTCGCCACCCGATCGGATCCGGAGGTTTCCCGAGATGACCAACAGCAAAGCGAGCGACGCCCTGCAGATCTTGCTGGAGAACGCCCGAGAGTACGACACGTTCGAAGTAAACATCTTCCTGCGCGGTGAGCCGGCGAGGCGGGCTCTCGACGGCGCGGAGGAGGCCGCTCCGGACTCGGCGACGTCGGCCGTCGAGTACATCAAGTCGCAGGCCGCCGCCGAGCAGCAGGGAGTGCTCGACTTCCTCAGCGAGGCTTCACGATCCGCACTCGACGTCGATGAGTCAGTCAGCGTGCCCAAGGCTGCGGCGATCGACACGTCGTGGGTGACGAACTCGATCTCAGCCCAGGTCACTCCCGAGGTGCTGCGGGCGCTGCTCGAACGCGACGACGTGCTCAGTGTGGACCTGGCACGTACGGTCGACGTCAGCGAGCTACTCGATCAGCCCACCGCAACGCCGACGAAGACCAAGAAGAAGCACGCGGTGACGGCGCGGCAAAGCCGGCCAGAAAGGCGCGCGCCGCGGCAGCCGCGGTCTCACAGGGCACACCCACCTGGAGCGTGCAACGCATCAATGCCCCACTGCTGTGGCAGCTGGGGATCACCGGCGAGGGCGTGCTGGCCGCGGTGATCGACACCGGCGTGAACTACCACCACCCCGACCTGAAATCTCAGATGTGGGACGGCGGCGACACATATCCGAATCACGGCTTTGACTTCGAGTCCAACGACACCAATCCGATCGACGAGGCAGGCCACGGCACCTCGTGCGCCGGCATCGTGGCCGGAAACGGCGCGAAGGGACAAGGGACTGGCGTCGCACCGAAGGCCACGGTGATGGCACTGCGAGTCGGCGGACGAGAGTCGAACTACTGGAAGGCCTTTGAGTTCGCTATCGACCGCGGCGTGCAGGTCATCAGCATGTCGATGTCGTGGAAGTATCCGAACAACCCGAACTACACCGGATGGCGACGCGCCAGCGAAGCCCTGGCGGCGGCGGGAATACTGCACGCCAACAGCATCGGCAATCAGGGCGATCGGTTGCAGGAGTATCCGATTCCCTACAACATCGCCACGCCGGGCAATTGCCCGCCGCCCCGCCTGCACCCGCTGCAGACCCCGGTCGGTGGTACGTCATCGGTAATCAGCTGTGGTGCAACCGATAACGCAGACCGACTGGCCGTGTACTCGGGTCGCGGCCCCGCTGAATGGAACAGTGCGCCGTTCACCGATTACCCCTATCAAGGCGGTGCGCGACCCGGGCTGATCAAACCTGACGTGTGCGCGCCCGGACCGGGCACCACTTCCTGCAACTGGCAGTACACGCCGAATTCCGTCGGCGCCACCCCGTACAGCAGCTTCGGCGGGACCTCGGCGGCCACTCCCCATGTCGGCGGGTGCCTGGTGTTACTGGCCCACGCGTGCGCGAAGGCCGGTAAGCCCATCGTCCCCGCCCGCGTCCAGGAAGCGTTGGAGAACACCGCCGTTCGGATGCCAGGCCAGACGCGGGACAAGGAGTTCAACTTCGGCGCCGGGCGCGTCGACGTATACGCGGCCTACAAGTATGGCCACGACAAAGGCTGGTGGTGATGGGTTTTCGTCGCGGCTTCGTCTCGGAGTATCTGGATCCGCTTGCCGTCGACGCCGAGATCGCCTCGATCGTCACTGCGAATCCCGACCTGTGCCGGCTGGAGACCCTGCCGCATCTCAGCCATGGCTACTTCGGCAGCCGTACTGAAGCGCGGGGGAAGCACCCCATGCATCTGCTGCGGATCACCGCGCCCAACGGCGCAGGCCCGAAACCGGCGGTGCTGCTCATGCGGTCTCACCATGCGCGGGAATGGATCAACGCGCTCGCCATAGTCGAAACCACCCGACAGTTGGTCGAGAACTACCGGCCCGCCGACAGCGATCCGATGGTGCAAGCGGTAGTGCGGATCCTGAACGCCGTCGAGGTCTTGGTCGTTCCGGAGTCCAATCCAGATGGCGCGCGACTCAGTTTCTTCGACCAGGGTCGGCGGATGTGGCGCAAGAACTTGCGCCCGTCCGTGCCACCCGCCTGCCCGGGAGTGGACTGCAACCGCAACTTTCCGCGCTACTTCGGCGGCGAGGGTTCCTCAGCCACCGAATGCGCGGAGGTCTACCACGGGCCGGCGGCATTGTCGGAGCCCGAGGCCGCCAACATTGCACACCTCGCGACCGTCGAACGTTCGGTGCTGTTCGCGATCGACAGCCACTCGCACGGCCGGGCCGTCTTCCGGCCGAACCCGGCCGGTGGCACGTACATCTCGTCGCTGCCGGTTTCGCCGGCCGACGAGGCCATCTACGCCCACCTCGAAAGCCACATGCTCGACGCCATCGCACGCGTGAACGGCGTGCGATACAGCACCGGCTCCACCAGCAACCACGCCGGCACCACCGATGAGTACCTGTTCTTCGACCACCACATCTTTGCGTTCGACCTCGAGTGCGGCGAGGAGTTTCAGCCGCCGATCGCGGCTGCGATCGCCGCGGCCCAGGAGGTCGCCGCGGCGGTACGCAGTCTCGGCTCGTGCGCCGCCGGTGAAACCGGGCTCGACATCGCAGCACTACTGCGGCAACGCACCACAGTCGCCGACCGCGCGCAGGCGCCGAGCGTGACCACACCGGCACCCGAGAAGCCGTGGTACGTAGAAGCCTTGCCCGAACGTCAATGGCCGCGCCTGCTGGTGTACACGAAGCTGGCGGCGGGGACACCTGTCCAAGAGCAAGTGCAGGCACTGCTCGACAAGGGGTTCGACCTCGAACTCAGTCACGATCAGCGCTATGCCGAAATCGTCGCCAGCGCGGAAGATCTCGACGACGTGCGCCTGCTTGGTTATGTGGCCGTGGTAGTGCGTGACCTGCTGGAGGAGGAGTGACGCAGACCTTCCGTCAGCCGGGTCTGCCGAACGCTGCTTGGAACGGGATTCGGCTCGCCCACACAGGGTTGTCGATGAGCGGGTTTCGGTTGCCTTGGACCTCGGCGATCGCAGCGTTGCGATGACGCTCCCACTCCCCAACCGGTTCCGCCTCGTGCCACCCGAGCAGGATCGGCAACCGTTCAGCCTGTAGCTCGCGCGACTCATCGCCGATCATGCCGGGATACCGCAACAGGAAATACATCGTGGCGCGCGCGACCGCACCCTTGCCCGCCCGAGGCTCGAACCGGCCGGGCTCGGATCTGCCGCAGTCGTCCATCACCGCCTCTTCGGCATCGTCGAAGTCGAAATACGGTGTGTTGCTGCGGAAGCTGTTGCAGCGTGATTGGCAGGTGAACAGGTGGTGCAGGTCGCCGCGCATCGGCTCCTTCTTCGCGAAGGACGACTGCGGCACCACATGCTCGCAGTTGTAAGGCAGCTGGGCGTCCAACTCGGCCAGCTCGTCGGTGAAGGCGTCGGGACCGATCGCTACCTCCCGTGCTACGAGATCTCGCAGGCGGCTGGTCCGCTCGGCTTCGATGCGCGCGTCGTCGCGTATCACGTCCTCGGGGTCAAAGGACTTGCCGGAGTAGATCGATCGGAGTCGGCGGTCGGGATGCAGGTCCACCCATGGGTACACCATGCGGGCCGGGGCATAGCGCGGAGTTTGCGTGTGCGTCCGGGTCACGCAGCGTCTGCAGAGCGCGCAGAAGTTCTGAGCCGGTCGCTGTCACGTCGACGGCGCTGTAGTACTGGGCAGCCGCGTCGGCGTCGGACGCGGCATCGTAATAGGGGCGATCGCGGTTGGCGGCCAGGCTGGCCAGCCCCTCGTCTAAGACGGCCTCGTCCAGTTCGGCCGTGACATCCCCGTAGCGTTCACTGTCCATGTTCCCACCCCTTTCACGCCAGAACACTGGTTTTGAATGCCAATAAGACTGCACCGAACGTGAGCTTGTGCAGGAGGATTCGACAAGATCTCCACACAAGCACGAGGTAAGCATCGCGCCGCACCAGCGGAGTCGGTAGCGTAGTCGGCTACCTCAAAGTGCTGACCGACGTTCAGTCCCCAACTGGGGGCAAAACAGGCGTGGCTGGATGCCACTACGAGGCGGGTTGCTGGGCGCGCCAGGCTTCGACTCCATAACTGCGCTCCTCCTCGACCGTCATCTCGCGTCCGGCAACCCGACAAGCCGCGGAGATCATGTGCTGCGACGTCAGCCCCACATCCCACAGCGCCCCTTGCTGATCCAGTGCGAGCAAGGACGTTCCGTCGGGTGTGAACGCGATGTCGACCAGATGGTCCGGCAGCGTGATCGGCCCCAGCGGTCTGCCGTCCGAGGTCCACAGCCGGATCTGGTCGACGCGAGTGTTCTGGAACCAACACGCATATGTCGCGATCAGGTCCTGATACACGGCAATTCCCTTTATCGGTTCGTCGTGCCCATCAAGTGTCACCGCCCGGTCGGGATCCTCCAGCGGGATGAGCGTGAGGTCCATTCCATCGCCGACGGCGACGAGGCCGTTTTCTGCGCACACGACGGTCTGTGGCGGCAATTCGCCTCGGGTGACACCGAGCTCTATCGGAGCGTCATCCGGTGCGGCGGTCCGCCAGACATTCAGGTGAACACCCAATTTCTCGGTGGCACAGACCAACCGCTCTCCGCGAGGATCGAGCGCGATCGCGAGCACAGGAGCGCCGGCGTCGATCGTGCAAAGCGGGGACAGGATGGCTTCGGTGAATCGCAGAATGTCGACTGTGCCGTTGGACCGCGGCACCGCGATGATCGGAGCGTCGGATGCGATCGTCGCTTGCACGCGGTGAAATTCCCTGGGGCCAGGCGACTTCCCTCACGGAGCCGTCAGCCGCGATCACCGACAGCGTGCCGTCGGTTGCCTGAGCGAACAACACCTGGCCACCATCGGAGAACGCCAGTCTGGCGGGCCGGTTGGGCATGTGCGAGGAAGCACCGGATTCGACCGCGAGACTGGCCCCATACCGCATCACCCGGCCGTCCTGGCAGGCGACGGCAATATGGCCCGCGGTTGAGGTCGCGATGCTGCTCACGAATTCGTTGGGCACCCTGCGGCGAACGAGGTGGCTTCTCCGGTCGCGGTCCCACAACCAGACGCGCCCGCTTCTGCTGCCCGCGGCGACGAAGCGGCCGGTGGGATCGGCGGTGACACATTGGATCAGTTCGTCTCCGCCCTCGAGCAGAGTGTCCTCATTCGCGGTCGGCTGCCAGACGGTGACCGCCGGCGTCCCCGAACGCTGCAGCGCAGACCCTATGACGATGCGCTGGTTCTCGGGCGTCCCACCCCAAGCCGCGATCGGCTGATGATCGCTGGGCCTGGTGGGAAAGAATCCGTCGACGGCCGCGCCCCGCCCCAGCAAGTTGCCCACGACGCCATCGCGGACGCAGGACGCGACCCATCGTCCGGCCCGCGCGTCCAGGGAGAACACCCGATCGCACTCAGTGATGATCTCCGCAGGGTGCAGTCCCGGGTATGGCCTTACGAGTAATCGGCCGCCCTCTGCGGTGATGAGCCTGCCGTCGGCCAGCCAGCCCAGTCCCGTCAGCGCCTGATCGGACCGGTCTTCGGTGAGCCGATCCCGCAACCGGCAACTGGTGATGGTCACCGACATCGATGACGCCGAAATCGCCGATGCGACGTTCCCCAGGCCAGCTTCTCCCCGTCCTGCAGCTGGATTCCGGATGACGAGAACGCGAGGAAATCCGGAGCGACTTCGTCTTCCAGCGGGCTTCGGGTGTTGCGTCGGAATCGGTCCTTCCACTCGTCCCAGTGCAGCCACCCGATGGAACCCGGGGAGGCCACCGCCAGCCACCTCTCGCCCCATGCGATTGCCGAGAAGCGGCTGAGCGCCGGTAATGCGTTTCTCCTGCCGACCGGTCGCCGCCTCGTGGATCAGCAAGCTGGCCGAGCGTTCGTCACCAAGAGCAGTGCAGGTGTCCGTCGAGGCGAGCCAGCGCCCGTCAGGGCTGAAGGTCACGCCCGAAATTGGGCGCCCGCGTTCATGCCCATGAAGAATCTTGGTGAGCGCCGCGTGGTCGTGCAATATCGAGACCACCGCGGATCGCGCTTCCGGCACCGGCGCGACGCTCACCCCCTCGGCGGCAAGGAGCAGAGCCAGATCCGGTTCCGGTTCGCTACGCTCCCGCGCGGCGAAGGCGGCCGCACGCGCCTGCGCACCCCAGTAGAGGCCTTGCACGCGGTCAAGTTCGATGCCTTCGTGTCGCTGACTCTCGTACAAGAAGCGACGCTGCTCATCGGTGAGTGTCGGCTCACGTCCCCCCGGCTCATCGATGAGCGCTGCCGCCATCAGTTCGGCCAATTCTTCGCCACGCAACAAGGCACTTGAGTGGTCCCCCAGTGACTTCCAGCGTTCGAGGCGTTGGTTGATGAAGGTATGCTGCATCGCCCATGTGAAGTCGGTCGCAAGCGCGCGTTCCACGGGCTCGAAATCTGGCTGGCTCGAGTCGGTGGCGAGAGTCCATATCCAGTTGATTGGCTCTAGTTTTTCGTAATGTTCGAAGGTGGCGAACGCCTTCATCAATTCGGCCTTGTTCTTACGGCCTTCCTCCTGCAACGAATCTCGCGGAATCGCGGGATGAACCACGGGGACGATCTTCTTCCCGGCCGCGAGAGCGTCGCTGAATTCTTGGGCGGCGACCCTGGAAGAAAGCCAGCGTGGGCTGAGGAGAAGGACGAACGCCGCACTCGAGGTGATACCTCCCGCGATGGCGTCGTAGTAATTCGGGGCGGCGGGCAGTATTCCGTCACGATCGCGCCAGACCGTGCGGTTACGCGGTGACTCCTTCAGCCAGGCCTCCAACGCCTCTGTCGCCACAAGATCCGCGCTCGAATACGAAAGGAACATGTCGGGCCCAGACGGTGTCGTCATCGTCGTGGCGGCTCCTCTCCTGCGGCGGCCAGACGACTCCGACGAAGCGGGTTCTTCATAACGCCGAAGCGCGTTCTTGTTTGCGGTGAGCATAGCTTTCAGCCAGCTCCCTTAAGGCCTTGACGGTGCATCTATCCCATCGACAAATTTGAGCGGCGCTGCCGGCGACCGTCCACCTGACGTCTCCCCCTGTTCAACTCATTTAGCCGCCGCCTCGCCGAGGATTGCCTCGAGCAATCCGGCAAGAACAGCGGGTTGGTCCGCGGGCACCGAACGGATCAGCCCGGACGGGATCAGCGCTGCAGCCCGCTCGTCAGCCGACTCACCCGCCAAGGCGGTCGCGAACTCATCGGCGGTGCGCCCGGACCCGGCGACGGCCACGACGCTGCGGCCCGCTCGCACACTTCGCTCAACATCGGCGTAGGCGATCTCTCCACCGTTGATCAGCACCGTGATCGAGGGTGCGGTATCGGCGAGAACCGTTGCGGTCTCGGCAATCCACGGCGATTCGGCACCCCACTGGTCACCGGGCACGATCACAAAATGGGTGTGATGGGGCTCCAGCTCGGCCGCGTCCTGCTGGGGTGCAGGCTCGCCGGGCAGCTGAACCGTGCCAGCGGCCACCACACCCACAAGCGGAATCCCCGCTGCCGCCCGCGCTTCGCCGAACAGTCGCATGACACCGGCAAGCGTTCCACCGTCCACACCGACCGCACCGCATTTCATCATCACGGGCACAATGCCCGATTCGAACAGAGCACGCATGCGGTCCATATCGGCTTCATCGAATCCACCGGCCCCGCCCACAACCACCAGAGTCGGTCGCGGCGCATGCAGCTCCATAGCGGCCAGCGCCGAGTTCAGTTCGTTCGTTTCCGAAACCCGCACTCCAAGTGCGCCGCCCGTGTTTGGGAACTCCAGCCGGAACGGCGCTGTCATGGTCTGCCGCCAAGGCGCTCGGCCAGCATCGGTTGCTACCCGTCCTTTCACCGTCGCGTCAGCATCAACATACGTTGCCATGACCCCTTCCGCGGAAACTAGCTCAGTCTGGCTTAACTCAGTGACGCTCGGTTTGTTGACGCCCCTGCCGCCCTGCAACAGAGTCCTCACCAGTGTTTCCAACAAGCTCGGACACCGGCTGCTGTGAGTCCACGGTCATTCCCACGGCCAGCGTTCCGCCATACCTGACCGATGAGAATGGCGTCGGCGCACTTCCGCTGAATGACATTGCACTCGCCACGACCCCTTTCAGCTGAATTCAGGTGAGCAGTTTCTGGTTTTGCCCGATTCGCACACTGCCCGACGTTCAAACAGGCACGATAAGGACACGAGCCGCTAATTATGAACACAGGTAGTGCGTTACGCATGTGCGAAATATCCGGCGCTCGTAACCTCTGTCCCATAGCTGATGTGAAGGGTGGAGTCATGACGAAGACGGCGGTACTCATCGGGGTTAATCGTTACCGCATTCCAGGGGCAGACTTGCGCGGCTGCGTGCCCGACGTGAAAAACATGTCCAGTCTGCTTCAGCGAAAGTACGGGTTCGAGGAGGGCGACATTTCCCTCCTCACCGACTTCGACGCTACGAAGAAGGCCATCGAGGAGGCCATCACGGGGCTGATCCGCGGCGGGCAACGCGGCGATGTGCTGCTCGTGCACTTCTCCGGTCACGGCTCCAACGTCCCCGACGACAACGGCGACGAGGCCGACAACCGCGACGAGATCCTCTGTCCGACCGATCTCGACTGGTATGACCCACTACGCGACGACTGGCTGCGCAGCGTCTTCGACGGGCTAAGTGCTGGGGTGAGTCTCACAGTGATCACCGACTAGTTGTCACTCCGGCACCATCACGCGGGCCATCGAACCGCCTGACGCACCGCTGATAGAGCGATACCTTCCAAGCCCATGGGACCTGGCCGCCGCTGAGTCCGGGCGCAGTCTGACCGGGACAACGCGCGGCACGCTGCATCGGGCGCCGGAGTCCGAGCGCAAGGCTCGCGACATCGTTCCCGTCGACATTCCCGAGGTGCTCATCTCAGGCTGCCGGGCCGACCAGACCTCGGCCGATGCGGCCATCGGCGGCGGTTTCGCCGGAGCGCTGACTTACAACCTGGTCGAGGCACTCACCGAGTCCGACGCGCCGCTGTCCTACCGCGACCTGCACGATCAGACCTGCGCCAAGCTGAAACGCGGGCGTTACGAACAGATTCCGCAACTCGAAGGCAACGAGACGCGTCTCGACCAACCTTTCCTGTCGCCACTCGAATAGCGCCCGGCACGCGCTCAGGGGGACCGTCATGACCGTAAAGCTGAGAATTTCCGGCCAACTCGACGAGGGTGATCTGCGCGCAACGCGGGGCGGTCCGCCCGGCGCCGAGGTTCCGGTCACCGACCTGCTCGACGATGTCGAGGTGGTCAAGAGTTTCAATCTCTCGCCATCGGCTCGCGCGCGGAGCGAACCTCAAGCGCCCGTAGAGCAATCGGTCGAAGACGACGATGTTCTCGAGATCGAGGTCGAAGGCGGCTTCCAAATCTGGACCTCGGCACGGCGCTATTTCGACGACATCCTGCTGCTGAAGCCGGAAGCGATGGTCGGCGATGCGGTCACCGTCGACACGGTGCCGCGCCTCTCGGAGCGCGGCATCGCGGAATGGGTGACAAGTAGGCTGCGCGTCCTGCGATTGAAGCGAGACAACAAGATTGCGGATCTGCTTAGCAACCCGGCCGAATGGCCAACCGACCTGACAGACTTGGCGAGAGACCTCGGCGTCGATCTTGCGGTGAAGCTTCCCGCCTGGTTTGCCACCAAGGTCCTTATCCGCATCATCGAGAGCCGCCTCAAGCCCGGCCCCGGCCTGTACACCTGGGCGGACGCCACACGCCGCCGGGGCCGAACACTCCCACGCCCGTGAGCTTTGAAGGCTTCGACGTCGACAAGCCAATTCTCGTCTTCATCCACGGCACCGCTTCCTCGGCACGCGGCAGCTTCGGTGCGTTCCTAAGTCAGGAGGCGCAACCACAGTGGCAGGCGCTCCGTCAACAATTCGGCGATCGCATCTACGCCTTCGAACACCGCACGTTGAGTGACAGCCCGATCGACAACGCCATCGATCTGCTCGGCGCACTGCCGCGCAACGCCCGTGTCAGCATCGTCTCGCATTCGCGCGGCGGGCTGGTCGGCGATCTCGTGTCGTTGACGTCGATCAGCACGGATCTCCTCGCGCGTTTCGACCGCAAGGATCCCGAACTTCAGCAGGCCGATGCACACGATCGTCGGCAGCTGGAACGGCTCGCCAAGCTGATTGCGGAGAAGCAACTTCGGATCGAGCGCTTCGTGCGCTGCGCTTCCCCGTCTCGCGGCACGCTGCTCGCCGGGGAGAACATCGACATCTTCCTGTCGGTGCTGACCAACCTGGTCGGCCTGATTCCGGCGGTGGGCGGAACTCCGCTCTACGAGGTGACAAAGCGGATAGCGCTGGAAATAATCCGGAGCCGCACGAATCCATCGCTGGTCCCCGGACTCGAAGCGATGATGCCGCAGTCGCCGCTGGTCGCGCTGCTGAACACCCTCGAGGCTCCGGCGCTCGGCGCAATGGGCGTGATTGCAGGTGACATCGAGGGCGGCAACTGGCTCAAGCGTCTCGGAGTGTTCGCCAACGATCACATCATCTACGAGGCGCGCGACAACGACCTCGTCGTCAACACCAACGCCATGTTTCACGGGGCCCGCCGTGACCTTGCAGCCTACGTCTTCGACCAGGGCAGCGACGTCAGCCACTTCAACTACTTCCGCAATCCGCGCACGCGCGCCTCGCTCGTCGACTGGCTCTGCGGCGCCGACCGGAGAGCGGCCACCAACCTTCCACCAAATCGAAGCAGACGAGTTCGAGCCGGTGCCGATGCTGCGTTCGATGCAGACGCGAGCCGGCGCCGACCAGCCAATCGTCTTCGTCCTACCGGGAATCATGGGCTCGCACTTGAACATTGGCGACCGCGGGGTGTGGCTGAATCACGATGCCTTAATGCGGGGCGGGCTCGGCGACCTCGCCGACGTGAAAGCGACGAACGTGGCGCCGGTAGCCCTTGTCGGCGACGGGTACCGCGAGTTGTGCGAGTTCCTGCAGAACTCTCACGAGGCTATCCCGTTCGCCTACGACTGGCGGCGATCGGTGGCAGACGCGGCGCGGCTGCTGGCCGTCGAGGTCGACAACGCGTTGCGCCGGACTCAGCAACCGGTGCGCATCGTCGCACACAGCATGGGCGGGCTGGTGGTGCGCGCGATGATCGCGGCGCGACCCGACCTGTGGGACCGGATGTGCGAGCGCGACGGCGCGCAATTGCTGATGCTGGGCACGCCGAATCGCGGTTCGCATGACATCGTCGAGGCCCTGCTGGGCACGTCCGCGGCCGTTCAGCAACTCGCGCTACTCGACCTCAGGCGCGACTGGGCCGAGGTCGTCGACATCGTCGCGAAGTTCCCCGGGGTGCTCGAGCTGCTGCCCAACGACGGCCGCTACTTTGATTCAACCGAGTGGCATCAGTACCGAAAACGTCGCAACGGGACGGCCGTCCCCGATGAGGCGCTGCTGGCTGCCGCACGCCAGACACAGGACAGTTTCGCCGGGCACCTGTCGCTGTTTCCGCATTCGGATCGCGTGCACTACGTGGCCGGCGCCTCGCCGCGCACCGTCACCGGCGTCGAAATCGCCGACGGCCGCGTCGTGCTGCAGTGCACAACGGAAGGCGACGGTCGGGTCACTTATGAGTCGGGCCGCCTTCCGGGCGTACGGACCTGGTACATGGAGGTGGCTCATGGCGACCTGGCGTCGCACAAGCCGGGCTTCCGCGCGCTGCAGGAACTCCTCGAGACCGGCTCCACGTCCCATCTGTTGACCGCTCCACCCAGTACGCCCCGCGGCGGTGCGCTCACGTACCGGGCGCTGCCCGAGCCGGTGCTTTATCCGACGGAATCGTCGCTGGCGGCCGGCATGCTCGGCAAGACACCACGCAAGCAGTACCAGCAAGAAAAACAGCCGAGCTTTCGGATATCGGTTGTCCACGACGATCTGCGTTACGCGCGCTATCCAATCGTGGTCGGCCACTACGAGGGTGACACCATCATCGGCGCGGAGAAGGGGGTGGACGACTTGCTGCGTGGGGCCCTGTCGCAGCGCTATTCGCTCGGTCTCTACCCCGGCGAGTTCGGATCCCTGGCGGTGATTCTGCGCAAGCCCACCGCGGTGCAAAAGGCGCTGCGCCTGCCTTCAGGTGCAATCGTCATGGGCCTGGGCAAGTGGGGCGAACTGAGCACCGGGCAACTGAGCGACCTTATTCGCCGCGCTGCGCTCCAGTACGTGCTCGCGCTCCGCGACGGTCGCGCCGCGTCGCCGGATGACGGAGAAGCACCCGAGAAGGCCGGCCTGTCGGTGCTGCTGATCGGTGGCAACTCGACGACAAACATCGCCGTCGGGGATTCGGTCGGGGCCATCATCCGCGCGATTGCACAGGCCAACCGCGAACTCGCCGACGGTAGCGGCGGCGCCTTGACCATCCAGGAGGTCGAGATCGTCGAGCTATACACCGACACAGCGATCGAGGCCGCACATGCGGTGAAGCGTCTCGCCCCACTGATCGGCAAGGAGCTCAACACGACCATCGACGCCGCTCCGCTGCTTCAGCGCGGTCGCGAGGGCCGCAGGCGTCTGACGTCGACGACAGGCCGCGACGCCTGGCGCCGTTGGGAGGTGAGCGTAGTGACACCCCAGCGCACGACCCAACCGGCATGCCTGCCAAAGCCACTCGCCGATCGCCTCAAGCGTGCGGTGCTCGAATCGGACAATGCCGACGCGGAGCTGCTCGCGGCGCTCGCGGAGTTGGCGATCGGCGAACCCGCGGAGTCAAACGAGGCGCATCGCGAGATCAAGTTCGTCACCCTCTCGGACCGCGCGCGGGCCGAAGCCACCTCGCAGCAGCGACAGCCTGAGCTCGTCGAGCGCCTGATCAAGGATTCGATCTCTCGGCCGTGCTTCCTCCCTGAGGAATCGCGCGTGCTCTTCGAGCTCACGGTTCCCAACGAGCTCAAGTCCGGGCTCGCGCAGGTCGACAATCTGGTGCTGGTCGTCGATGCGGGGAGCGCTACCTACCCGTGGGAGCTGATGAGTCCCGGCGACCAGCCGCTGTGCATCGCCAAAGGCCTTGTGCGGCAGTTACAGACCACAAACTACCGCCCCCAGATCGGCGCACGGGCGGGCACCGCCGCCTATGTCGTCGGCGATCCGCTGGTCAGCCCGCCGTTCAGGCAACTGCCCGGCGCGGCGGCCGAAGCCGGTGTGGTGTACGACCAACTGCATGGGCGATTTGACGTCGAGAAGCCCATGCCGAAATCCCACGGCGCTCCAAGTGTTGGCCGGGCTGTACGCGAAGCCCTATCGCATAGTGCATCTGGCCGGACATGGCCATTACGAACCGGCGACGGCTGCGGGCGACAAAGCGCGCAGCGGAATGGTGCTCGACAACGGCGTGTTTCTCACCGCCGTCGAGGTGGGCCAAATGCAGCAGGTGCCGGAATTGGTTTTTCTCAATTGCTGCCACATCGGGCAGACCGGACCCGAGGCCGGCGGCACCGCGCACCCCGGCCGTCGAGTTCAATCGCCTAGCCGCAAGCGTTTCCCGCGAGTTGATCGAGATGGGCGTGCGCGCGGTCGTCGCCGCCGGTTGGGCCGTCCAGGACAACGCCGCCAAGGAATTCGCCCAGAAGTTCTACGAATACATGCTCGGCGGCGAAACGTTCGGCCGTGCGCTCAAGACCGCCCGCATCCACGTCTACGAGAACTTCTCCGACAGCAACACCTGGGGCGCGTACCAGGCGTATGGCGACCCGGACTACCGGCTCGATCCCAACAGTAGTGACAGAGCGACCGCAGGGCTGGTGGCCTCGTCGACGTTGCGGAGTTCATCGAGGCGCTGAACCGCGATCGGTCGCAAGGCGGAAGGCGCCGGGAGCCTGGCAAATCGCCCGACCCGGCGGTCCAGACCCTCGATGTGCTCGTGAAGGACTGCCCTACCGATTGGCTCGCGCAAACCGACGTGCAGATGGCGATCGGCTACGCCTACGGCAGGCTCGGGCAGTTCGACAGCGCCGGCCGATACCTCGTCACCGCTCTCGCGGGTGAGGGTGATGCATCCACGACGACCATGCGCGCCGTCGAACAACTCGCCAACTTCGAGGTACGCCTTGCCGAAGACATCACCGACGGCGACGCCGAGCATGCCCGCGAGTTGCAAGAGTCGGCAATTGCACGCCTCGAGCGACTGCTCGCGGTGGCTGAGACAGCAGAGCGACATAATTTGCTTGGAAGCGCATACAAGCGTCGTGCTGCCATCGAACCGAACGCCAAAACGGCCAAGAAGACGCTTTCTCAGGCATCCGAACACTACGCGAAGGCGCATCGGTACAGACTGCAGCGCGAGGGCCTCGATCCATACCCCGCGTTGAACTGGCTGACGCTGGCGACGCTACTGGATGAGCAAGTGCCGGATGCCGATGCATTGCTAGATCGTTGCGAGGCCACCGCACGCGAGAAGTTCTCAGTCGACCGCCGGTTTTTCACGGCGATGGATATGGCCTACACGGCCTTGGTACGTGCGCTGAGATCGGGTCGGCTCGGGCAGGATGGCCAAGCTGGAGACAACGAGGTTGCCCAGCTCCAAACCAGTTTCGAGGAAGTCGTCGATTTGGCTGCGCCGACCGCCAGTGAACTTGACTCGATCGGCAGGCAGATCGACATCATTGGCAGGGTGCTCGGGAAGATCTGGCCCAATCGCGCGAGCACTCGAGCAACGATTGCGCGTCTCTCCCGACTGTCCGAGAGGATCGCGGGCGAGGACCGCGGAGCGCGAGCACCGGAACCTGCGGCCCTCCGGGTCAGAGTCAGGATCAGGCATCCCCCGCGGAACCGACTGCCGTGCAGCGCAAGTCGCCCAAGCGCCGGACCGGGCGGCGAAGGCATTTCGGGGTAGCGAATGATTGATCGCGTCTGAGATAGCGACTGCGCCATGGACAAGCCCACGACGGCTTCGTCTACGACGCGTTCATCAGTTATTCGAGGAAGAACTCCGACGTCGCCGACAAGATCGAGCGGGACCTGCAGAACTTTCCGCTGACGCGCGAGATCCGGAAACGGCTGGGGCGGCGCCATCTCAACATTTTCCGAGACGTCAACGACCTGACCGGTAATCGGCTCACCTCGGCGCTGGAGCAAAACCTCGAGCAATCTCGCACCCTGGTCGTGCTGTGCTCGCCGGCAGCTCGCGGTTCCACCTACGTCGGTCTGGAGATCAACCGGTTCGCCCAACTCCGAGACGCGAGCAAGATCGTTCCGGTGTTGATCGCCGGAGTGCCCAACAACGAACGTGATTCGGATCCCGCGGAGTGGGCTTTCCCCGATGCGCTCGCCGACACGCTCGGGGATGGTCCCCTCGCACCCGACCTGCGACGCGCGTGGGAAGCGAAGCGCACGCAGAGCCAGACTTGCCCAGGGCTCCCCGTGGATTCAGCTGGTTGCCGGCATTGTCGACGTCAGGCCCGATGACCTTACCGAGCGCATTGCAAAAGCCAAGCGGCGCCGCCTCCAAGCGATAGTCGGTGGTCTTGTGGCCCTGCTGGTCGTGGTCAGCACCCTCGCCGTCTTCGCTTGGAGTTCAGCGCAAAAATGCCGTCGAACAGGCGCTCATCGCGACCACACGGCAACTCGCGTCTACGGCCAAGACAACCGCGAAAACAGACCTGCAGCCTGCGCTTCTGTTCGCCGACACGGCCTATCGGACGCGCGCGGAGCCGCAGACGATAGAGGCCTTGCACGCTGTTGTCTCGACGACCCCGCAGTTGGAGGGGTTCTACGATTTCGGTCAACCTGTGACAGCAGTCGACGGAACACCGGACGCGAGAATCCTCGTGGGCGGGACGGAGTCCGGCACCGTATATCGACTGGACCGCGCCACCGGAACCAAGACCGAAGTCATGGCTCTCGACACTCCGATCGAGTTCATGTCCGTCAGCGACGACGGTAAGACCATCGCGGCAACAGGTGTCCGATACGACGAGAATTCGTTGCCCGAGCTGACGCAATCTGCGATCTGGCGCGACGGGGAGCTGAATCTTCTGCCCGGTAAGCGAATCGGGGCGATGTCGCCCTCCGGCCGCACGATCGCCGTGTGGTTCAACGACGACACGCTGGAGATCGTCGCAGACGGAGAACGGACCACCCTGGTTCCCGCCGGCCGCGCCGCCTGGGTTGAACTGCCAAGTGACGCAACGGTCGTCACGATGAGTGGCGACGGCCGGTTCATCCGCGCCGCTGTGGACGGGTCGAGCAACGAGACGACGCAGATCCCCATGGGCATGTCGAGGGTTGGTGGCGCCATCTCTCCCAACGGCGCGAGGTTCACCTACATCAGCCAGGGTCTCGAGAATCAGGTTTGGGACCTGGCCGGCCCGCTCACGGAGCAGACGGGTGAAGCGGCATTCGCCGGCCAGACCGGCAATGCCGCCAGTTCTGCTATTGCCCTCAGCTACAACGGAACCCGGATGGCTACTGCCGCCGAGGGTGCGATCTTCATCAGCGATGTCCAACCCATAGATGAGCTCTCGTCGCGATACACCGAATTGCGTGGCGCCGGCAAGAGTCCCGACTCCCTGCGCTTCCTGTCCGACGACGTCATCTTGAGCGCATCGGGAAGCAGTGCCGCGCTGTGGGACCTTAGCAAGGAAACCCCTTTGGCCACCAAAGTTTCGGCAGAAGTGGGCAGCGACTGCGGTGCGTGCGGCCCGCCCCGGGTAATCGTCTCCCCGGATGCCGGCAAGGCGTTGATCGCGAACAACGCGCTTCCCGGCACCAGCCTGGTCGATCTCACCACGGGTGAGCAGCCGAAGCATCACCTTTGGTGCGAAGGAAGGCGACTCGCCGCCGGCGATGGTCTGGCTCGACGCGAAGAGGGTCTTCGCTTACGCGGCCAACGGCGATGCGTGGATTCTCACCGGCGACCAACTCGACGTGATCGAGAGGGAGTTCTCACTGCCAGCCGTTGGCACCGTGACTCGCACGGTCCTGCGGGATGACGGCACGGTCGTCCTGGCCACCGAGCGCGGTCTGGTTCGGGTCAACCCCGACACGGGTGAGGCTGTGGAAACCGGAGTCAACGCCGGTGCAGTCACCACCGACGGAACATACGCCGTCAACTTCACCCCGGAGAACGGGCAAGAGAACTCGACGGCGGTGGAGATCATCGACATCGCATCAGGGCAGACGGTCAAGAAGGTCATCGACGGCGCACTGCTGACCTTCGTCGAACACACCGACGGCAACCTTGCCCTTCTCAGGCGCGTCGGCAAGTCTGACGACACGGAGGTGCTGTTACTCGACCCGCACGACGGTACGGTTCGCTCCGTCGAACGCACTCGGCTCTGCGATAAGTGACGGCGCTCATCTCCTCGGCCGATGCGGTCTATGTGGACGAGGACGTTGACATCGGCCTCTATTCACTGCGCAATAACTTGCGGTTGCGTCTCATTCCTGTCGAGTCGGGGCACCGAGCATTCAACCTTCTCGGGCTCAACCGCGACGGGACGATATTGGTTGTCGCCAGTCAAGCCACCCAATCCGTCTTGCGAGTACCCGTCACGGCTGACGCGTGGTCAGCGCTGGCCTGTAAGTCCGCTGGCCGCCAGCTCCATCCCGGCGAATTGGAAAGCATTGTGAAATCGACGGATCGACTGACTCCGGGGTGCGACAGTCCCACCACACGGTGATGTAGTCAGGGACCCACGGATAACATCACCGTCGGGGGAGTGACCGCACACCCGGTGAGGACGGCAGCTTGGCAACCATCGAGGCCGACTACCTGGTCATCGGGGCCGGCGCGACCGGGATGGCATTCGTCGACACCCTGGTCAGTGAGACCACGGCGACCATGGTGGTCGTCGACCGCAACCACCAGCCCGGCGGGCACTGGACCACCGCCTACCCCTTCGTGCGGCTGCATCAACCGTCGGCCTACTACGGCGTGAACTCGCGGCCGCTCGGCAGCGACACGATCGATCACAGCGGCTTGAACGAGGGCTTCTACGAGTTGGCCGGCGGCGCCGAGGTGTGTGCCTACTTCGACGCGGTCATGCAGCAACAACTGTTGCCGACGGGGCGGGTCTCGTACTTACCGATGAGCGAATACCTCGGCGACGGCCGGATCCGCACGCTCGGCGGTGACGATGTCCACGTCACCGCGCATCGGCGGGTGGTCGACACCACCTTCGTCGGTGTCACCGTGCCGTCGATGCGGCCACCGCCGTATGACGTGGCGCCCGGGGTCGACTGCATACCGCCGAATGACCTGCACCGCTACGAGGCACGGGACCGGTACGTGATCGTCGGCGCGGGCAAGACCGCCATGGACACCTGCCTGTGGCTGTTGCGCCACGGAATCGCGCCGCAGCGGCTGACCTGGATCAAGCCGCGCGACGCCTGGCTGCTGAACCGCGCCGGTATCCAACCCGGGCAACGGTTCGCGAAGAAGGTACTGGCCGACGTCTCGGCACAGCTGAAGTCCGTCCAGCTCGCCGAATCGGTCGAGGACCTCTTCGCCCGGCTGGCGGACGCGGGATGTCTGCTGCGAATCGACGAGTCGGTCGAACCGGAGATGTACCGCTGCGCCATCGTGTCGCAGGCCGAACTCGACTGGCTGCGACGGATCGACGACGTGGTCCGGATGGGCCACGTCAAGACAATCGAACCGGGGCGGGTGGTGCTCGAGGGCGGATCAGTGCCCATCGCGGGTTCGGCGCTCTACATCGACTGCACCGCCGTTGGTCTGGGCCGCAACGAGGTGACCACCGTGTTCGACGGCGACCGCATCACTCTGCAGACCGTCCGCACCTGCCAGCCGGTGTTCAGTGCGGCTCTTATCGCGCACGTCGAGGCCGCGTATGCCGACGATGACACCAGGAACTCGCTCTGCCGGCCCATTCCGAACCCCGAGGTTCCGATGGACTGGCTGCGAATGATGCTGACCTACAACGGCAATCAGCTCCGTTGGTTCGACCGGCCGGAGACGATGGCCTGGCTCGACTCCGCCCGGCTGAACATCCTCAGCCATGCGACGGCGTCGGTCAGCCTCCGGGCCAGGGAGAAGATCATCGGGGTGCTGCGGTCGCAATTACAGGTCACCAACGACAAGCTCGAGGAGCTCCTCCATTGAGGCTGCGCTGAGGGTGGGTCCTACTCGCACTTCTTCGCCGCCATTGCAGTCTCATCGCGCCTGTGGATGGATTCGGCGGGGCTCATCAACAAAGTGACACGCTGCGACAGTGACCGTTTTGATCGGCAGCGAGGCGCTGACGGCCGGCGAGTTGACACGGCACGAGCTGCGGACGTCCTACCGCCGTTTACATCCCGACGTCTACGCGCCGAAGCGAGCGGAGCTGACGTTAGAGGACCGCATTTCAGCCGCCTGGCTGTGGTCGCGCCGCCGCGGTGTGATCTGCGGCTTGGCGGCAGCTGCGCTACATGGAGCGAAGTGGGTCGACTCTGACGTGCCGATCGAGATGGTGTCGCCCAATCATCGGGCACCCGCAGGTGTGATCACCCGTAACTCCACCTTGTCCGACGATGAAGTAGCCAACCGCGGCAGTATGCGGCTGACGACGGTCGAGCGCACGGCGTTCGATTTGGCCCTTAGCGGCCGCGTCCGCAAGGCGGTCGCTCACCTTGACGCACTGGCGGCGGCGACCCACTACAAGGATGAGGACGTGCGGGAGCTGGCCCGACGGCACCCACGGCTGAGAGAGATCCGGCGTCTCGATGGAGTTCTTGATCTGGTCGATGCCGGTGCAGAGTCTCCGCAGGAAAGCCGGGTGCGATTGCTGTTGCTGGACAACGGATTTCCATGGCCCACAACGCAGATTCCTGTGCAAGGTCCCGATGGGCTCCCGCGCTACTACCTCGACATGGGCTGGCCGGACATCATGGTGGCGGTGGAATACGACGGCGAGCATCACCGCAAAGACACGCCCAGCTATCGGAGGGATATCGTCCGCCTCGAATACATCCAGTCGATCGGATGGATTGTCGTTCGAGTAGTGGCTGGCAATCGTCCGCGGGAGATTGTCGAGCGTGTGCGCCGTGCGCGCGCGTTGAGACTGCACTGACCCGCCGCCGCGTGACCTGGCGGCTCGGTATCGACGTCGGGGGCACGTTCACCGACCTCGTCCTCGTCGCACCCGACGGTCAGGCGCTCACCCGCAAGGTCCTCTCGGCGACCGACGATTACGCGACCGCGATCATCGCGGGGACCACGGAGCTGCTCGCAGCCGCCGGGATCGTGGCCCGCGACCTCGGCGAGATCCTGCACGGGACCACGGTCGCCACCAACGCCATCCTCGAGCGGCGCGGTGCCCCGACAGGCCTCCTCACCACTGAAGGGTTCCGAGACGTGCTCGAGATCGGCCGTCTCCGGCTCGCCCGCCTGTACGACCTCGACTTCGAGCGTCCCCGACCGCTTGTCCGGCGCCGCTGGCGACGACCGGTCGTCGAGCGCATCAACCACCGTGGCGAGGTACTCGTCCCGCTCGACGAGCAGTCGGTCCACGACGCTCTCGACCTGCTCCTCGCCGAAGGCGTCCGGTCGATCGCGATCAGCCTGATCCACGCCTACGCCGACGGGCGCCACGAGCAGGCGGTGGCAGCGATCGTCCGCGAGCGCGCCCCGGACGTCGCGCTGACCCTCTCGTCCGAGCTTCTCCCCGAGGTCCGCGAGTTCGAGCGCACGAGCACGACCGTGACCAACGCCTACGTCCTGCCGGTGATGGACCAGTACCTCGGTCGCCTCGAGGAGGAGCTCGCGGCGCTCGATGTCGCGGCGCCGGTCCTCGTCATGCAGTCGAACGGCGGCGTGATGACCGCCGCCGAGGGTCGCCGACGGCCGGTCCACGTCATCGAATCCGGTCCCGCCGCCGGCGTCATCGCGGCAGCCGCCCTTGCCCGGCGGATCCCGACTCCGAATGCGATCAGCATCGACATGGGCGGAACGACGGCGAAAGCGTCGGTCATCGAGGACTACCAGATCCAGCGGGCCGGCGAGTTCGAGATCGGCGGAAGCGTTTCGCAGGGAAGCCGCCTCAACCGCGGATCGGGCTTCCTCCTCCGCGTCCCGGCCATCGACATCGCCGAGATCGGCGCCGGCGGCGGCAGCATCGTGCGCGTCGACGACGCGGGCCAGCTGCATGTCGGGCCGCGAAGTGCCGGGGCGATTCCTGGCCCCGCCTGCTACGCCAACGGCGGCACCGAGGCGACCCTGACCGACGCCAACGTCTGCCTCGGCTACCTTCACGACGAGCGGCTGCCGAGCGGGCTTCGGCTCGACGGTGACCTCGCCCGCCGGGCCGTTCGCGACCAGGTCGCCGCCCCGCTCGGCCTGTCCCTCCAGGACGCCGCCCATGGCGTCTACCTCCTGGGGTGTGCCCGGATGGCGAGGGCCGTCCGAGCGGTGACCGTCGAGCGCGGCCGTGACCCGCGCGAGTTCAGCCTCATCGCGTTCGGTGGCAACGGGCCGCTGTTCGCCGCCGAGATGGCGGTCGGTCTCGGGATCGCGACGGTGATCGTGCCTCCGGCGCCCGGCGTCTTCAGCGCTGTCGGCCTGCTCGAGGCGGACCTCGAGCATCACCTCGTCCGAACGTTCATGCGCCCACTTGACGAGGCGACGCTCGCGGCCGTCGACGGCACGTTCGCCCGGATGGAGGACGAAGCCTCGGCCATCCTCGCCGGTGCGACGACGGACGGCCGGCTGGAGATGACCCGATTCGTCGATCTTCGGTACACCGGCCAGTCGTACGAGCTCACCATCCCGCTCCCGGACGGCTCGGATCCAGCCGCCCGGCTGACGTCGCTGATCGAGGCGTTCGCGCGCGAGCACGACCGAAGCTACGGGCACGCCTCGCTGACCGACCCCGTCTCCCTCGTGAATCTGCGCCTCACCGCCGGGATCCGCAGGAACGAGGCACACCTTTCCGCGCGCGTTCCGGCACCGCCCGCGGCCAAGCACGAAGCCCGGCAGGCCTGGTTCGGGCGCGACGTCGGTCTCCTGACGGTCCCGGTGATCGGGCGAGGCGACCTGGACCTCAACCCCCGGTCCGGCCCGCTGCTGGTCGACGAATACGACGCGACCACGCTCGTCCCGCCAAGGGCGTCGGCCCGGCTCGACGAGCACGGCGACATCGTCATCGCGACGATGGAGGCGAGATGACGGAAAACGTCGACACGGAGACGACCCAGCCGCCGAGCCCCATCGACCCGATCCGACTCGAGCTCATCAAGAACGCCCTCGACGCGATCGTCGACGAGATGGCGATCGCGCTCATGCGCTCCGCGTACTCGACGAACATCAAGACCGCGATGGACATGTCGTCCGCGCTGTGCGACGCGAACGGCCGGCTCATCGCCCAGGGCCTGACGCTGCCGCTGCACCTCGGCTCGATCCCGGACGCGATGCGCGAGGTCGTTCGCAAGTTCGATGGACGGATCCACCCGGGCGACGCGTTCCTGCTCAACGACCCGTACCAGGGCGGCACTCACCTGCCGGACTTCTACCTGTTCAAGCCGATCTTCCTCGGCGAGCGGCTCGTCGGTTGGTCGGTCAGCATCGGCCACCAGACCGATGTCGGCGGCTATACGGCCGGCGGCAACGGCTCGGACGCGACCGAGATCTACCAGGAAGGGATCAGGATCCCGCCGCTCCGGCTGTTCGACCGCGGCGAGCCGGTCGACGCCCTGTTCGAGCTGCTCGAAAAGAACGTCCGGGTCCCGCATGTCGTGCTTGGCGACGTGCGCGCCCAGGTCGCGGCCTGCCTCGCGGGCGAACGCGGCTACCTTGCCCTCCTCGATCGATACGGCGCCGACGAGCTCGCGGCGGCCAGCACCGCCCTCCTCGATCAGGCCGAACGCCTTGCCCGCAACGCGATCACCGCGATGCCCGACGGCGTCTACAGCTTCACCGACCACATCGACGAGGACGGTCTGGACCCCGATCCGATCCCGATCGCGGTCACGATCACCGTCGAAGGCGACCGGATGGTCGTCGACTTCGACGGCTCGGCGCAGCAGGTGCGAGGCGCCATCAACTCGCCGTTCCCGTTCACGAAGTCGACCGTCTATGCCTGCGTCCGGCACCTGATCGGCGGCGACCCGCCCAACAACGAGGGCTACTTCCGCCCGATCGAGGTCCGGGCGCCGGCCGGGACCGTCGTCAACCCGGTGCTGCCGGCGTCCGTTGCCGCGCGCGGCCTGACCGGGTTCCGGATGGCCAATGCGGTGTTCGGTGCGCTCGCCCAGATCGCCCCCGAGCGCGTCTTCGCCTGCGAGGCGGGCGGCGACACCGGCATCAGCTATGCCGGATACGACGCGGATCGGCGACCGTTCGTCTTCATCGAGTTCCTGTACGGCGGCTGGGGCGGCCGTCCGGATCGCGACGGGGTCGACGGTTGCAGCAGCTCGGTGGTGAACTTCTCGAACAACCCGATCGAGATCATCGAGTCCGAGCAGCCGCTCGTCATCCGCCAGTACGGATACGTGCCCGATACCGGCGGCGCCGGGACGTTCCGCGGCAGCCTCGCCCTCGTCCGCGACTACCGCTTCGAGGCTGACGAGGCCACATTCCAGCTTCGAACCGACCGCCGACGCTTCACCCCGTACGGTCTGGCCGGCGGCCGGGACGGCACGCCGTCGACGAACATCCTCGACCCCGACGGGGCCGCGGTCGAGTTGCCGACCAAGACCCGGCTCACGGTCCATCGGGGCGACGTCCTTCGACACCGTGTCGCGGGGGCCGGCGGTTGGGGCGATCCGCTGCGCCGCGACCCGGCCCGGGTGCTGCACGACGTCCTCGAGGAGAAGCTCACAGCGGCCTACGCTGAACGCGAGTACGGCGTCGTCATCGATGTCGCGCGCCAGACCGTCGATGAGGCCGCGACGGCCGAGCTCAGGCGGGAGCGCTCGGAACCGGACTGATCGACCCAGGCCAGGCGAGGTCGGCGAACCAGGCGCCCGAGATGCCGTCGAGCCGGTCCATCACGACCCGGCCGATCACCGGACCGAACTTGAAGCCGTGGCCCGAGCTGCCGGTGGCGACCAGGACGGTCGAGCTCCCGGGCACGAAGTCGACGATGAAGTCCGATGTCGGGGTCATCTCGTACAGGCAGCTGGCTCCGACGATCCGATCGCTCGGCAGATCGATGCCGAGGTGCTCGCGCAGGAACGCCACGACAGCGTCGAGGAATGGCGCCGTCGCGTGGTCCCGGTCGATATCGGGGTCGTCCGTGACTTCGCCGTAGCTGTGCCAGCCGATCTTGACCGGGTCGTCACCGATCCGCGGAAACCCGTAGAAGACGTTCTCGAGCTCGGAAAACGGTGAGAGGCTCCGCTCGTCGAACCAGCCGGGAAGCTCTGGCAG
The DNA here is from genome assembly GCA_963816675.1 of uncultured Chloroflexia bacterium. Classification (GTDB taxonomy): domain Bacteria; phylum Chloroflexota; class Limnocylindria; order Limnocylindrales; family CSP1-4; genus SPCO01. Next base: position 298,612 of record CAWFLS010000008.1, on the reverse strand, counting down.
GTAGGCGAGACCCTGGCGCCTCAGCGTGACCGTCGCGGCGAGCGCTGGAACGAGCCGCGCCGACCACGCGCCGGCGGCGACGACGAGGCGTGGGGCCGTCAGCCGCCGACCGCCTTCGAGGATGACCGCAGGAGTCGCCCCTTCGAGGTCGAGGTTCGCGACACGTGACCTCTCCTGGACCGCGACGCCGGCCGCGACCGCCATCCGCCGGATCGCCGCTGTCGCAGGCGTTGCCCGGATCACGCCGGCGTCGCGCTCGAAGATCGCCTGCCTCGCCCGCCGAAAGTGCGGGAACCGCTGCGCGCAGATCGGCCTCGCCGAGGCGCTCGATGACGCCGCCGGCCCGCTCACTCGCCGCCTGGAACGCGTCCAGCGTCGGATGCCCGTCCTCCGTCGTGTAGACGAGGTTGCCGAGACGCAGGTACAGCGTCTCACCCGTGTCGCGCTGGAGCGCATCCCAGCCAAGCATTGCCTCGAGGACCAGTCTCGAGTAGGCGGGGTTGTCATACGTCGACCGGATCTTGCGGGACGGTCCCGTCGAAGCCGCCGACGGATTGGGCAGACGGCTCTGATCCAGTACCAGCACGTCGAGCCCGCGCCGGGCCGCCTCCCAGGCAGTGCTCAGCCCGAATACGCCGGCCCCGACGACGATGAGATCGTGGCCGTCATGAGCCACCGCGACTCACCAGATCGTCCACCCGCCGTCGACGAGTTCCGCTCCTCATGTCCGATGCCGTCCGCTCGTCAGGGATACGCGCCTCGCCCATCATGCTGTCACCGCCGGTCGCCGACGTGCCCGCCCCTCATGGCGACGGAGGAAGCGACCGAGCGCCTGCCCCGCGAGCTCCGCACGCTCCAGCGCCGGTCGCCCGGCCACGGCCAGACGCGGCACCTCGACGCTGATCGGCATGTCCGTCGGGATGGCGTCGAGCAGCTGATCGAGCCACAGTTCGCCCTCCCCCGGGTAGCGCCGGTCATGGCGCGCTTCGTCGAGCATCGCCTCACGAGGCGGCGGCTTGGCGACCGCGTCGCACAGCTGGACGAAGGAACCCGCTGCCGGGAGCGCCGGCAGGCTCGTGGGGCTGCCGCCCGAGCGGCTCAGGTGCAGCGCGTCCACGCACACGCCGGCGTTCGCGTGGTCCGCGGCCGCCACGAACGCGACGGCCTCCTCGACCGTCGCGACCGGAGACCAAAGCATGAACTCGAGGGCCACGTCCATCTCGTGCTCCGCGGCGATCTCGCACAGACCGGCGAACGAATCGATCGCCCGGCCGCGATCCGGGTCCGCGCAGACGGCCAGGAGCGTCGCCGCCCCGACCTCCGCCGCCGCCTCGGTCGCCCGCGTGAAGCGCTCCATGTCGGGGTCGGGCTCGAGGAAGAACACCTCCACATCGAGCGGCGAGACGCCCGTCCGCCGACAGGCGGCCACGATGTCACGGATGTGCGATCGATCGCCGACGACCTCGTAGCCCAGGTCGAGATCGGTCGGCGCAAGGAACCGCAGACCGACCGACGCGAAACCCGCCGCGGAGGCCGCCTCGATCTGTTCGACCGGGGTGGCGCCATCCACCGTCAGGTAGTCCAGCGACAGGCGACGCGGCGCGACGAGCGTCGTCCTCGTGGTCGCCGGGCACGTCCGTCATGCGTCACGTCGGGATTCCTGGAGGCGACGAGGTGACGTCGGTCGGGACGACCGCTCGGCGCAATGCCGCGGACTCGTGGACGGCCATCGTCGCGGCCAGGGTGGCGAGTCCGTCACGACCGTCGGTCCGCGGACGCTCCTCGCCGCGGATGACGGCGCAGAAATGACGCAGCTGCGCCTCGCGCGCGGCTCGTGGCCCAACGCCCACCGGGGCCGCGCTGAGAGGCGATCCCCAGTCGCCGCGCGCCCCTCCCTCGTGGCGCCACGTCACGAGGTTCGGGAAATCGAGGGAGCCCGTCGTCCCGATGAAGTGGTAGCTGTTCTGCCCGGACCAGGCAACGGCCGGGTTGTCGTTGGTCCCCGCCTCCCAGTTCCAGGGCGACACTGCCGCGTCCGATATCGCGACGGTCCCGAGCGCGCCGCTCGCGAACCGCACCACGATCGCCGCGCTGTCCTCGACGGCGAAGCCACGCACGGCGCTGCTGGTGATGGCCTCGACCTCCACGATCTCCCCGCAGATGTGACGCAGGCAGTCCACGTCGTGGATGAGGTTGATCAGCACGGGGCCGCCGCCCGGAGCGCTCCGCCAGGGTACCTGCCAGTAGGTGTCGGGCTTGTGCGCCGCCCACACGACCGTGACGAGGACGACACGGCCGAGGTCCCCCGAAGCGACGATCGCTCGTGCCGCCTCGACCGCGGGATCGAACCGGCGGTGATGACCAACCAGCATCGAAACACCTGCGACCTCGGCGGCCTCGACCAGGGCGAGCCCGGACGGAACCGTGTCCGCGACCGGCTTCTCCACGAGCAGGTGGACGCCAGCCGCGGCGCAGGCGATCCCGACCTCGGCATGGCCGGCGTTCGGGACCGCGACGATGGCGCCGTCGGGCACCTCGTCGGCCAGCATGGACTCGTGATCCGGGTACCAGTTCGCCCCGAGCTCGTCCGCAAGTGTCCTCGCTTCCGGGAGGGGGTCCACGATCGCCGTCAAGCGGCACTCCACGTTCGCCGCGGCCAGGACGGCGTGCTGTCGCCCGATCGAGCCGGCGCCGATGACGGCGAGCCGAGGTCGGTCGATCATGCGATGGTCCACCCGGCGTTCAACAAAGGTCCGGATGTCCGATCAGACTCCTTGGACACGCGTCACCTGCCTCGGAAGGACATCGCTCACAGTGCCGACGTAACGACCACGGCGTCCGGGCGCGTCAACACGTCGGGGAGCAGGTACGTCCCGATGCCGGGCTCGGTCGGTGGCAGGATGCTGCCGTTCTCGATCGTCACCGAATGCGGGACGACGTCCCTGTACCAGGTGCGGATGTAGGCCCGGACCGTCTCCTGGTACGTCGCGTTCGGCGCCGCGAGGGCGAGATGGACGCCGGCCAGAAGCGTGAACGGTCCCGTGCAGTCGTGCATCGTGACCGGGAGCCCGAACGTGTCCGCGAGGACCGCCGATCTTGTGCGATTCGGTGATCCCGCCGGTCCACGTCGGGTCGAGCATGATGATGTCCGCGGCGCGTTGCTGGAGCACCGGCAGGTACTGATGCCGGGTGACGAGGTACTCGCTGGCGAGGACCGGGACGGTCGTCTGGGCGTGCAGGTCGCCGATCGCCCCGATGTCGTGGGCGAGGAGCATGTCCTCGATCCACTCGATGTCGTAGTCCTCGAGCGCACGGGCGATCTTGATCGCGGCCGGCAGCCGCCAGAATCCGTGGCCCTCGATCATGATCCGCATCCGCGAGCCGACCGCCTCGCGGATCCGGCGGACAGGCTCGAGACCGAGCTCCAGCTCCTCGGCGTTGATCGTCAGCCCCTGGTTGCGGATGCCGATGTCGTCGAACGGCCAGATCTTCATCGCCGAGATGCCGTCCTCGAGCAGCTCGGCCGCGAGGTCCTCGGGAGCGTTGTTCCAGGCGTAGAGGTCTTCGAGCGCTCCGGCCCGGCCGTGGACCTCGTACGGCGGCCGTCCGTAGGCGGGGCCGCCGCAGGTGTTGTAGATCGGCACGCGGTCGCGCGAAGCGCCGCCGAGCAGCTGATAGATCGGCTTGCCGACCGACTGGCCGAGGATGTCCCAGAGCGCGACGTCGAGCGCCGAGATCGCGCGGACCTCGATGCCCTGGCCGCCGAACCGGGCGGCGTCGTTGTCGTACAGCGCGGTCCAGATGCGCTGGATCTCGGCCGGGTCGCGGCCGAGGAGCTTCGGCGCCGCGCGGCCGTGGATGTAGCCCTCGAGCGCCTCGGCCATCATGAACGTGTCGCCGGTGCCGATCGAGGCCCTCGTCGGTATGCACCCGGACGTAGATGACGAACGGCGTGTCCGCGAGGCGGATCGTCTCGATACGGCTGATCTTCATTCGAGGCGGCGGTCGAGCGGTCCCGCGCGTCAGCCGACGACGGTCAGCGACTCGCCGGCCGCGGCCAGCGTCCGCTCGATGTCCGACTCGTCGTGGGCCGCCGAGAGGAACCACGTGCCGCGCGCCGTGACGCGAACGCCTCGATCCTGGAGGGCTCGCAGGAACCGCTGCTGACGGACGCGGTCCGTGGCGATGTAGCTGCGGTAGTCGCGGACCGGTCCCCGGCCGAACGTCGTGTTGAACGCGGCTCCCACGCCCTGGACGATGCAGGTCGCTGCCGAGGCGCGCGGCGTGCTCCCGGAGGCCTTCCATCAGGCGGGTACCCATGCTCGTGATCCGCTCGTACGCGGCGCCGTCGTTCGCGGCGAGGCTCGCGAGCGTCGCGTTGGCGGCCGCGACGCTCGAGGCGTTGGCGTTGTAGGTGCCGCCGTGCAGGACGCCCTTGGACGTCAGCTCCATCAGGTCGCGCGACCCGGCCAGCGCGGCGATCGGAAACCCGCTGGCCATCGCCTTGGCGAACACCGCCAGATCGGGTGTCACGCCGGTGAGCTGCTGGGCACCGCCCAGGGCCACCCGGAAGCCGGTGATGACCTCGTCGAAGATCAGGACCGTGCCGTTGGCCGACGTCAGCCGCCGTGCGGCCTCGAGAAAGCCGGGCTCGGCGGGATCACGCCGGTGTTGCACAGCATCGGCTCGAGGATCAGGCCGGCGATCCGTTCGCGGTCAGGTCCGGTGAAGAGCCGCTCGAGTGCGGCAGCATCGTTCCAGGGCAGGATCACGACGTGATCGGCCGACGATCGCAGCTGCCCGAGGCTGGGAAGGTGGGGGACCGGCGCCTCGGCTGGTCCGGCGTCGTCGAGCGGTGGGGCGACGCTCGCGAGCACCGGGTCCAGCCAGCCGTGGTAGTGGCCCTCGAACTTCGCGATGACCTCGCGGCCCGTCGCGGCGCGAGCCAGGCGAAGGGCCAGCTGGACCATCTCGGTCCCGGAGCTGCCGAACCGGACGCGCTCGGCGCAGGCGACGATCGCGGTGAAGCGTTCGGCGAGCTCGACCTCGGGAAGCGTCTGGCCGGCGAACAGCTGGCCGAACTCGGCCTGCTCGCGGACTGCCCGGACCACTGCGGCCGGCGCGTGGCCGAGGATGCCCGGACCCATGCCGAGGACATAGTCGACGTAGTCGTTGCCATCGACGTCGATGAGGTGGGCGCCCTCGCCGCGCTCGAAGAACAGCGGAACCGGCTGGGCGCCGGCCCGGAAGTTGCTGCTGACGCCGCCGGCGAGCGACCGGGTCGCTCGTTCGAACGCCGCGATCGGACCCGGCGTAGCGTCCGTCTTCGGCGCGCTTGTCTACGGACGCGTCAGGGGCCGCCGGTTTGGAGTCAAGCTGGCGCGTCATCGTCTACCCGTGGGTTCGGAGGAGTGGTGGATCGGGCGGGCCGTTGCCAGGAACGTGGCGGGTGGCGGCCGCTTGTTTCGTATGATGGTCCTTCGGTTCACGAATCGCAATACCGCGACGCTCGCGGGGCTCCCGCCGACGGACTTCCGCCTTGACCTACGTCCGAGACCGACCTAGCGTTTCGCCGCGTGACACACCGCGCGGCCGACGACGTTCTTGACGATGGATGACGCCGCCCTCGACGAACTCCCCGCCGGCCTCGGGCTCGAGATGTACCGCCAGATGGTCCGGATCCGCGAGTTCGACACCGTGGTGCCGATGCTCATCAAGATGGGCCGGATCCGGGGCACCGCCCATCCGGCGGTCGGGCAGGAGGCCGTCGCGGTCGGGACGTGTGCGGCGCTGCGCCGGACCGACCGGATCACCTCGACCCATCGCGGTCACGGCCACGCGATCGCCAAGGGCGTCGACGTCGAGCCGATGATGGCCGAGCTGTTCGGGCGTGAGAGCGGCTGCTGCCGCGGCAAGGGCGGGTCGATGCACATCGCCGACTTCTCGGTCGGGATGCTCGGCGCGAACGGCGTCGTCGGTGGCGGCTTCGGCATCGCGACGGGAGCGGCGCTCGGGCTGCGCATCGCCGGCTCGGACAGCGTCGTCGTGTGCTTCTTCGGCGACAGCGCCGTCAACCAGGGCGCATTCCTCGAGAACGCCAACTACGCGGCGATCCATCGGCTGCCGGTCGTGTACGTGTGCGAGGACAACGGGTTCGCGATGTCGACGCGGGCGTCGGGGTCGACGGCGCTGACGAACCTCTCGGACCGGGCGCTGGCGTTCGGGTTCCCCGGGGTGAACGTCGACGGCATGGACGCGGTCGCCACGTACCAGACGGTCACGACAGCGGTCGAGCGCGCGCGCGGCGGTGAGGGCCCGACCTTCGTGGTCGCCGCGTGCCATCGCTTCGAGGGTCACTCAGTGGGCGACGCACAGGAGTACCGGGACAGGGACGAGGACGCTGCCTGGCGGGAGCGAGACCCGGTGGCGGCCCTGCGTCGCCGCCTCGTTGCCGCCGGCACCCTGACCGATGCGGCCGCCGACGAGATCGTCGCCGAGGAGTCGCGCCGGATCGCGGCCGCGATCGAGACCGCGGCGGCTGCACCTGAGCCGGACCTCGCCGAGGCGTGGACCGACATCCATGGATAGCCCGGCGATCGCGGGCGCCCCCGCCACCAACGCCTCGACCGAGCGGACGCTCACGTACGCGGCGGCTCTCAACGAGGCGCTGCGCGAGGAGATGGAGCGCGATCCGTCGGTCTTCTGCATCGGCGAGGAGATCGCGGTCTGGGGCGGCGGCGGAGGTCTCTACGGCGTGACGCGGGGTCTGGTCGAGGAATTCGGTCCGGAACGCGTCCGCGACACGCCGGTCTCGGAGGAGGGGATCGTCGGTCTCGGCGTCGGCGCCGCGCTCGTCGGGCTTCGCCCGGTCGTCGAGATCATGTACTCGGACTTCCTGACGCTGGCGATGGACCCGATCGTCAACCAGGCCGCCAAGACCCGCTACATGTTCGGCGGCCAGGCGTCGGTGCCGATGGTCGTCCGGACCAACAGCGGCGCGCCCGGCAGCAAGGCGGCCCAGCACTCGCAGTCGCTCGAGGCCTGGTTCATGCACATCCCGGGACTCAAGGTCGTGACGCCCGGCGACGCCGTACGACGCGAAGGGCCTCCTGAAGTCCGCGATCCGCGACCCCGACCCGGTCATCTTTCTCGAGCACAAGCGGCTGTACTTCCAGAAGGGCCACGTGCCGACCGAGGAGTACACGGTGCCGATCGGCGTCGCCGGCGGTCCGGCGCGAGGGCAGCCACGTCACGGTCGTCGCCAACCAGCTGCTCGTCGGGCAGGCGCTCGACGCCGCCGACGACGCTGGCCGCCGAAGGCATCGAACTCGAAGTCATCGACGTCCGGACGATCGCTCCGCTCGACATGGCGACGATCAGCGCCTCGGTGCGGAAGACCGGACGGTTGATCGTCGCCCACGAGGCGAATCGCACCGCCGGTTGGGGAGCCGAGGTCGTGGCCCGTGCCGCCGAGCTCGACTTCCACTACCTCGACGCACCGATCGTCCGCGTGGCGGCCAAGGACGCCCCGATCCCGTTCAACGACGCGCTGGAGCGGGCGATCCTGCCCCAGACGAGTGAGATCGTGTCGACCGCCCGGGCCCTCGTCCTCGACCAGATGTAGCCGCGAGGCCGACTACGGGGCGTACGTCGCGTCGGCCTCGAAGGGGTAGAGCGGCCGGCGCCGGTGCTCGTAGCGTGAAGGTCGAGAGGTCGGCGGTCGTGACGCCGGGCGTGTTCACGAGGATCACCTCGCCCGCGATCGGCTGGTAGGCCGGTCGCGGCGACACGACGCCCTTTGCGACGACGATCCGGTAGGTCTCGGGCAGGATTCCCGCGCTGTACATCTGCTAGCGGCTGGTGTTGCCGGCGCGCTTGCTGGTCAGCAGCAGCGTGTGGCCGTCGGTCGTGTCGAGGCGGACTGATCGCCCGGCGTCGAAGAAGCGGAAGCCGCCGTGGGTCACGCCCGGGTCCTCCCAGGTGCCGTCGACGATCGTCCGGACCGTGCCGGTGACCGTGACCGGCCGGCCGTGCAGGTCGTCGGTCTTCGCCCCGACGTCGAGCGTGACGAGGCTGCCGACGCCCGCGGTCGCACAACGCTCGACCGCCTCGGGGTCGTACAACGTCTGCAGCAGCGACCCGATCCCCAGCCGCTGTGCCTCGGCCAGGATGAACGTCGAGTCGGCCGACGAGCCGCCGCCGATGTTGTCGCCGACGTCCATCAGCACGATCGGGCCGAGACGCGGCGCCTGGCCTTCCGCGGAACTCGCCGACGGCGCGGCCAGCGGCGTCCCGTCGGCCGGCACCTCGTCGACATCGCCGAGCGGCCGCGGACCCCGATACCGCCGGACGGCCGCCTCGAGTGCCTCCGCGGATCGAGGCGACCGGCGTGTTGAGCGCCGCTCGATGCTCCCACGCCCGCGTCGGCCATCCAGACGGCGGCCTCGCGAGCGGCATCGAGATCGCCGTCGGCGATGGCGATCCAGCTCATCCCCATCTCTTCGACGTCGGCGTACGGGTAGCCCTCGGCGACGCTCGTGTCGAGGATGTTCGGGCGCTCGTTCGCGGCGACGCAGTCCTCGACCAGCGTCTTCATCGGCTCCTCGCCGGTGAACTGGCGGACGATGTTGACCACGAGCGGCGGCGTCTCGATCCACTGCACCGGCCGGATCTCGCCGCGGACCGTCCGATAGAGCAGCTCGGCGCACTTGCGGCTTCGCGGCTTGGCATCGAGATGCGGGTTCGTCCGCCAGACCATCGTGATGTCGGCGACCTCGACGAGCCGCTTCGAGACGTTGCCGTGCATGTCCAGCGTCCCGGCGATCGGGACGTCGGGCCCGACGATCGCGCGAACGCCCTCGGCGAACGCGCGCGTCCATGTCGGGCGCTCCCTCGGAGACCGCCGCGCCGTGGTTGGCGATCAGCACGCCGTCCCACGGCCCCTGGTCGCGAAGCATCCCGAACATCTCGCTCGGTCAGGCGGTCGTACGCGTCCTTGGTGATCGTCGACAGCGGCCCGGTCTGGGCCCACATCAGCGGCACGGCCTCGAAGCCGAGTTCGCGAGCGGCCTGCAGATAGCCGGCGATGGTGTAGAGCGACCTCTCGAACCGCTCGACGATCTCCTGCCCGCGGAGGATGTCCGAAGCCTCGAACTGGGCGTAGTCGGTGGGCACCCGCGAGAACGTGTTCGTCTCGTGCGAGATGCCGAGGATCGCGAAGCGCATCGTCGTCTCCTGCCGCTCGTCGGTCATTCGTAGGTCGTCTCGGGCTCGAACGGCAGCATCGGCCGCCGGCGATGGTGGTAGGTGAAGCGCCGCAGGTTCGACGCGGCGAAGCCCGGCGTGTCGACCGGGATGAACCCGCTCGCCATCGGGTAGCCGTCGCGGGTCGAGTACACCGCCTTCGAGACGATGATCCGGTGGTCCGCGGCGTCGACGCCGAGGGCCGCGTACTGGCCGGCGCCCGCGGCGGGCACCGACTTCGTCGTCAGGAGCACCGTCCCGCCGCCATCGAGGTCGACGACCGTCGCCCGGCCGGCGTCGAAGGAGACCCAGCCGCCGCTGGCACGCCGGTCCTCCCAGGCGTCGTCGCCCACGGTCCGGGTCACGCCGTGGATGTGGACCGGGCGGCCGAACAGCGGGTCGGTCTTGCCGCCGACATCGAGATCGACCCGCGCGCCGACGCGTCGCGGTCGCCTCGACCGCCGCCGGGTCCCAGATGGTGCCGAGGAACGACGGGACCCCGTTGCGGATGAGCGCCTCGAGCAGCACCGCGGAGTCGCCGGGCGTCCCGGCGCCGACGTTGTCGCCGACGTCGAGCAGCACCACGGGTCGCGGATCCGGTGTCGCGAGCGCCTGTTCGATCGCCTGGTCGGGCAGGGGCGCCTCCGCGTCGCACTGCGCGCGCATCTCCCACGCGATACGCGCCAGCCGGCGGGCACCCTCGCGGGCGCGTGCCTCGTCGCCGTCGGCGATCGCGACGAAGGCCATCCCCATGTGCGGGACGTCGGCGTACGGGAACCCTTCGCCGATGCTCGCCGACAGCATCCCGGGCTCCGTCTTCGAGCTCGCGGGCCGCGGCCAGGAACGTCCGCATCGGGTCCTCGACGGTGCCCTGGAGGAGGATGTTGAGCGCGAGTGGCGGGTTTTCGATCGCCTGGACCGGCGAGATCTCGCCGCGGACCGTCCGCGCGACCAGCTCCGCGCAGGCGCAGCGCACGCTCGCGACAGTCGACGTGGGGGTTGGTCTGCCAGGCCAGCGTGACGGTCGCCGGGGCGATCTGCGCCGGCGAGATGTTGCCGTGCGTGTCGACGACGACGCCGATCGGGACGCGCGGGCCGACGGCGCTCCGAACGCGCCGGATCAGCTCGGCGTCGGCGTCGGGATGCTCCTCCGATACCGACGCGCCGTGCTGCGCCATCAGGATCCCGTCGAACGGTCCTTCGGCATCGAGCGCGGCGAGGATGTGGCCCGACACCTTCTCGAACGCGTCGCGGGTGATCGTGCCGCTCGGCGGCGTCGTCGCGAACACGAGCGGGACGACGTCGATGCCGGGGAGGCTGTCGGCGGCATGGAACCCGGCGAGGGTCGTCTTCGCGCCGGCGTGAACGTTCCACAGCTGCTGCCCGGTGATGATGCCGACGATGCTCGACTGCGCCGCGCCGACCGGCATCAGCGGGAAGTCGTCGGGCCCGGTGACGTTCGGCGAGAACGTGTTGGTCTCGTGCAGCAGACCGAGGGCTGCCAGGCGCATCTCGTCTCCTCGTGGCTCGAAGGTGGATCGTGGCGGCTATGCATCCCTAGAGGCGGGCGATCTCCGGTCCGGCGGCGTCGAGCACGGCCGCGACGCGCTCGGCGATGAAGTCGAAGTCGGAGTCCGTCGCGACGAACGGCGGAGCGATGTGGAGGAGCCCCTCGGACATCCGGGCCGCTGCACAGCCGTGCGCCAGCAGCAGCCGGCTGAGGAGCGGCGCGACCGCCCAACGGCCGCGCATGCCCCGAGCGAGCGACTCACCCGTCGCCGGATCGCGCAGCTCCAGCGCCAGCCACAGGCCGACCCGCCGGATATCGGCCACCAGCGGGTGGTCGCGCAGGGTCGTCAGGCGAGCCTCGAGCTCGGCGCCGCGGCGCTCTGCGACCTCGTCCATCCGCTCGGTCTCGTAGACCTCGAACGCACGCGCGCCCGCGGCGGCGCTCGCGCCATGACCGCCGTAGCTCTGGACCGAGGGCGAGGGGACGTCGTTCCCGAACGCCTCGTACACGTGCTCGCGGACGATCATCGCCGCGACCGGCGCGTAGCCGGAGCTGACGGCCTTCGCGGCGACCAGGACGTCGGGCGTCACGCCCCAGCGCTGGATGCCCCAGAAGTGACCGGTCCGGCAGCAGCCGGTGAGCGTCTCGTCGGCGATCATCAGGACGCCGTACTCGTCGCAGATCTCGCGGACACGTGGCCAGTAGTCGCCGTCCGGGATCGTGAACTGCATGATCGCGACTGGTTCGCCGATGAACGCCGCGACCGTCTCCGGCCCCTCCATCTCGATCGCGGTCCGGAGGGCCTCGGCGGCGTCGATGTCGTTCGTCCCCGTCGGCGGGGCGATGTTGACCGTGCCCGGTAGCAGCGGGTAGTAGAGCTGGTCGCGCCGCCGCCGGCCGCCGATCGACGTCCCGCCCATCCCGGCCCCGTGGTACGAGCCGTAGCGCGAGATGAACTTGTAGCGATGCGGCTCGCCGCGAAGCCGGTGGTACTGGCGGGCGAGCTTGATCGCGGTCTCGGTGGCCTCGGAGCCCGAGCTCGTGAGGAACACCCTCGAGAGGTCGCCGGGTGTCGACCGGGCGATCCGCTCGGCGAGCTCGACCGCACCTTCGCGTCGTGAAGTAGATCGGCCCGGCCGAGGCGATCGCGTCGGCCTGTTCGGCGTACGCCGCCACGATGTCGTGCCGGCCGTGACCGAGCGCGGCCTGCCACATCGAGGAGCAGAGGTCGAGATAGCGGTCGTCGTGCCCGTCGACGAGCCACGCGCCCTCGCCGCGGCGAAAGATCCGGAGCATGTCGCCGTCGAACAGCTCGGCGCGCGAGCTCTCGTGGATCCACAGGTGCCGGGCGGCGGTGGCCTCGTAGTCCAAACGGACGACCTCGGGCGGTTGGTGGCGCGGAGCCGTGATCATATATCATGCCGTTGGCACCCCGCGAGGCCGGCACGATGCGCTACGCTCGCGGCCAGGGCCGGAGTACGCGGCCCGGGACGACCTGACGAAAGGACGATCCGAGCGGATGGAGCCGTCTCCCAAAGCGGTCCTCGACGAGGCGTTCGGTGCTCCCGAGGAGCGCCCGACGATCGCCGACTCCGTCGCCGCGCGGCTCCGCGAGCTCATCCTGACCGGCAAGCTCCCGCCCGGCACGCCGCTCCGGCTCACCCAGGTCGCGACCCGCATGGGTGTCAGCGTGATGCCGATCCGCGAGGCCATCCGGATCCTCGAGTCCGAACGCCTCGTGACGATCGAGCCGCGCCGCGGCGCGTCGGTCGCCCATCTGTCGATCGACGACATCGAGGAGCTGTACGCCGTGCGTGGCGCGCTCGAGGCCCTGGCCGCGAAGCACGGGACGCGGGCGATCGGCGCGAAGGACATCAAGGCGATGCGAGGCGAGTTCGCGGCGATGACCCGAGCCAGCCAGGCCGGTGACACCGGTGCGTTCCTCGCCCACGACCGACGCTTCCACGCCCTGCTCTACGCGGCGTCGGGTCGAACGCAGCTGGTCGCCCGGATCGATGAGCTGCTCGAGAGCGGGCGGCGGATCGTCGACCCGTACGTCTACCGGCCGTGGTACCCGCTCAAGGTCGCGTCCGAGGCGCACCGGCCGATCCTCGAAGCTGTCGAACGTCACGACGCGGCGCTCGTGGAGCAGCTGATCCGCGACAACATCGCGCGGGCCGGCGAGCGCGCGCTGGTCGCCTTCGAGGAGGACGCCAACCGTTCCGACGTCGAGGCGGACGGCGAATGGCCGGGAGAGTCGCTCATCGGCGTCGACTGACGTCGCGCGCGGAGGGACGCCCGCGGCCGAATCGGTGATATGTGATCACGCCGTTCCGGTACGATGACGGAACCTCGCCGAGGAGCCGCTGCCGTGATCGAGCGCCAGATCCCGCGATCCCCGGTGCCCGCGTCGGGGTCGACGTCGGCGGCACGTTCACCGACATCGTCGTGACCGACGCCGATGGCGCGATCCACACCGGCAAGCTGCCCTCGACCCCGGACGACTTCAGCAGCGGCGTCGCCGAAGGGGTCCGGAGCGTCCTCGGAGGCATCGGGTGTGGACCCGGCGGACATCCGTGACGTCGTCCACGGCAGCACGGTCGCGACCAACGCCATCCTCGAGCGCAAGGGCGCCCGGACCGGGCTGCTGACGACGGCCGGGTTCCGCGACGTCCTCGAGCTGCGACGGCTGCGCATGCCGCGCCTGTACGACATGACCTGGGAGAAGCCGGCGCCGCTCGTCGAGCGCTACCTCCGGCGCCGAGGTCCGCGAGCGGGTCGGTCTCGACGGCGCGGTCGTTACCCCGCTGGACGTGGCGCAGGCGCGGCGGGCGGTCGAGGCGCTCGTCGGGGAGGGCATCGAATCGCTCGCGGTCTGTCTGCTCCATTCGTACGCCAATCCCGGCCACGAGCAGGCCATCGGCGCGATGCTGGCCGCGCGACTTCCCGGACCTCTGGGTCTCGCTGTCGCACCGGGTCCTGCCGGTCATCCGCGAGTACGAGCGGACGAGCACGACCGTCCTCAACGCCTACGTCCAGCCGACCGTCGCGTCCTACCTCGGGGCGCTCCGCCGGCAGCTCGATGACGCCGACGGTCGCCGGGCCGCTCCTGATCATGCAATCGAACGGCGGGATCATGACCGGGACGGCCGCCGCGGAACGGCCGGCCTACATCGTCGAGTCGGGGCCGGCGGCCGGGGTGATCGCCTCGGCCGAGCTCGCGCGCCGCCTGGCGATCGACGAGGTCATCACCTTCGACATGGGCGGCACGACCGCCAAGGCGTCGCTCGTCGAGGGCGGCCGGCCGCACTTCACCGCCGAGTTCGAGGTCGCGGCCGGGCTGTCGGCCAGCAGCCGGCTGTCGAGCGGCGGCGGGTACGCGCTGAGCGTCCCGTTCATCGACCTCGCCGAGATCGGGGCCGGCGGCGGCAGCCTGATCTGGATCGACCCGGCCGGCGCGCCGAAGGTCGGTCCGTCCTCGGCCGGCGCGGTGCCCGGGCCCGTCTGCTACGGCAAGGGCGGCGATCGCCCGACCGTCACCGACGCGAACCTGCTGCTCGGCTACCTGAACCCGGCCGGACTGCTCGACGGCACGATGCCGCTGTTCGTCGGACCGGGCGCGAGACGTCTTCCAGCGCGAGGTCGCCGACCGGCTCGGGCTCGGCCTGCTCGACGCGGCGTACGGCGCCACGAGCTGGCCAACGCGAGCATGATCCGGGCGATCAAGTCGGTGTCGGTCCAGCGCGGCCGCGACCCGCGCGACTTCACGCTCGTCGCCTTCGGCGGCAGCGGCCCGATCCATGCCGCCGCGATCGCTCGCGAGCTCGGGATCCGGCGCGTCCTCGTGCCGCCGCGGCCGGGCGTCTTCTCGGCCGTCGGGCCTGCTCCAGGCGCGGCTCGAGTGCCACGCCAAGAAGACGTACCTCCGGCGGACGCGCGAGCTCGCGGCGACCGAGCTCGCCGACCAGCTCGCCGGGCTCGAGGCCGATGCGCGCGCCGGCGTCGGCGCCGATGCGCTGCGCGACAGCCCGTTCGAGGTCGAGGCGTGGGCCGAGATGCGCTACGTCGGCCAGGGGTTCGAGCTGCCGGTGCCGCTCCCGCCGCTCGGCGGCGCCTGGTCGGCCTGGCTCGGCGCGCCTCGAGGACGCGTTCGCGACCGAGCACGAGCGGACGTACGGCCACCGCACGGACAACCCGACCGAGATCGTCCACCTGCGCGTCGTCGCCCGTGAGGCCGAGCCGCCGCCGTTCCCCGACGGCGCGGTCGAGCCGGGCGCCGCCCGCCCGACCGCCATCCGACCGGCATTCTTCGGCGAGCGATTCGGGCTGCTCGACACGCCGGTGCTGCGCCGCGGCGACCTGTCGGCCGAGCCGCGGCACGGGCCGCTCGTCATCGAGGACCACGACGCGACGACGGTCGTCCCGCCCGACTTCACGCGCACGACGCGACGACGCCTGGGACATCGTCATCGAGGAGGCCGGATGAGCGCGAGCACGCCGGCCCGGCTCCGGCGCCGACGCGATCCGGCGCGAGCTGATCCGCGAGGGTCTGGCCGCGATCTGCGAGGAGATGGCGGTCAGCGTCATCCGGACCTCGCACTCCGAGACGGTCAAGAGCGCGATGGACTTCTCGACGGCGCTGTGCGACGCGAACGGCGAGATCATCGCCCAGGGCGTGACGCTGCCGAACCAGCTCGGCGCGCTGCCCGACGCGGTCGCCGCGGTCCTGCGCGAGTTCGGCGGCACGCTCGTGCCGGGCGACGTGATCATGGTCAACGACCCGTTCGCCGGCGGCATGCACCTGCCCGACATCTTCGTGGTCAAGCCGGTCTTCCGCGAGGACCGGCTGCGTGGCGATCGTGGCGACCGTCGCGCACCACGCCGACCTCGGCGGCCTCGTGCCCGGGCAGCATGTCGCCCTACGCCGAGGAGTGCTTCCAGGAGGGCCTGCGCATCCCGCCGCTCCGGCTGTACGCGGGTGGCGTGCCCGAGCACGGCGTCTTCGCGCTCCTGCGCGCCAACACGCGCGTGCCCGAGATCGTGCTCGGCGACATGGCGGCCCAGCTGGTCGCCTGCGACACCGGCGAGGTCGGGCTGCTGCGGCTCATCGAGCACCACGGCGAGGAGGTCTTCGACGCCCAGGTCGAGCGCTTGCTCGACTACACCGAGGAGCTGACCCGGCGCGAGATCCGGACGTTCCCGGAGGGGACCTACCGCTTCACCGACTACCTCGACGACGACGGCGTCCACCCCGGTCCGGTCGCGATCTCGGTCGCGGTCACGATCGCCGATGGCTCGGTGACGATGGACTTCGAGGGCTCCGTCGCCGCAGGTCAAGGCGTCGCTCAACAGCACGCTGTCGTTCACGAAGTCGAACGCCTACGCCGCGATGCGCACGCTGCTCCGCTCCGACATCCCGAACAACGCCGGCTTCTTCCGGCCGATCACGGTCACGGCGCCGCTCGGCGAGCATCGTCAACTGCGTCCTGCCGGCGGCGACCGGGACCCGCGGCCTGACCGGCTTCCGGGTGCTCGACGCGGTGTTCGGCGCGCTCGCCGCGGCCGTCCCCGATCGCGTCACGGGCGCGTCGGACGGCGGGCTGTCGCTGGTCACGATCGGCGGCGTGCGGCCGGGCGGCGAGCGGTTCTCGGTGGTCGAGCTGCTGTCGGGCGCGTGGGGCGGTCAGGCCGATCGCGAGGGCCAGGACGGTGTCCCGAACCTCGGCGCCAACGTCAGCAACATCCCGGTCGAGATGCTCGAGGCCGCCGTCCCGGTGCGCGTCGAGCGCTACGGGTACGTCGCCGACACCGGCGGCGCCGGGCCGGCACCGCGGCGGGCTGTCGCTCGAGCGCGAGTACACGTTCCTCGGCGACGCGCGTGCTCAGCGTCCGCGCCGACCGCGAGACGGATCCTGCCGTACGGGATCGGCGCGGGCGAGCCGGGGACGCCGTCGGGGAACCGGCTCGAGACCGACGGCGAGGAGCGGCGCGCTGCCGTCGAAGTTCTCGCGGCCGGTCACCGCCGGCGATCGGTTCCATCACCTGACCGCCGGCGCCGGTGGCTTCGGCGACCCGCTCGAGCGTGAGCCCGACGGCGGTGGCGCGGCGACGTCCGCAACGGCATCCTGACGCGCGGAGCGGGCGCTTGCGGCGTACGGGGTCGTCGTCTCGGCCGACGGTCGCGAGCTGGACGTGCGCGGCGACCGACGGCCGAGCGTGCGGACCGCCGGGCGGCGCGGACGGCTTCGGGCACGCCGCGCGACCCGACGCGCTCGCCGACGCCGCTCGCCGAGCGAACCGCGCCGACCGGATGACGTTCGACGTCCTGATCCGGGGCGGGCGGGTGATCGACGGGCGCGGCGGGCCGCCGGTCCTGGCCGACGTCGGGATCCTCGACGGCCGGATCGCGGCGATCGGGGCGCCTCGACCGTCGCCGAGGCCGCGATCGTCGTGGACGCGACCGGCGCCGTCGTCGCGCCCGGGCTTCGTCGACATCCACAGCCACGCCGACGTCGACGCTCCTCGCCGACCCGCGCGCCCGGAGCGCGATCGCCCAGGGCGTGACCACGGTCGTCGTCGGCAACTGCGGCCACTCGCCGGCGCCGCTGCCGCTCCCGGCTGCGCTCCCCGACCTGACGTTCGGCTACCGCGGCCGGCACGGCGCCGACTGGACGACGTTCGGCGAGTACCTCGACGCCGTCGAGGCCGCCCAGCCGGCCGTCAACGTCGCGTCGCTCGCCGGGCACAACGCGCTCCGGGTCGCGGTCCTCGGCCTGTCGCCACGCGAGGCGACGACGCGCCGAGGTCGCGGCCATGGTCGACGAGCTCGACGCGGCGTTCGACGCGGGCGCGTTCGGGCTGTCGTCGGGCCTCGAGTACCCGCTCGGGGCGCGAGCCACGACCGACGAGCTCGTCGCGCCTCGCCTCGGCCGCCGCGCCGCCGCGATGGCCTCGTACGCGATCCACACCCGCGATCGCGACTTCCGGGCCGTCGAGGCGTTCGACGAGGCGTTCGCGGTCGCCGAGCGGAGCGGCGCCGCCCTCCAGATCTCGCACATCGCGCCACGCCGCGGCGCGCCCGACGGCGCTCTCGCCGACGTCCTCGAACGGATCGATCGTCGCCGCGCCGACGGCCTCGACGTCGCCTGCGACCAGCACACCCGCCACCACGGGATCACCAAGCTGGTCACGATGCTGCCGCCGTCGGCCTCGGCGGTCGGGACCGACGAGCTCCTCCGCCAGCTGCGCGACCCGGCGATGCGCGCGCTCGTTCCACGACTTCCGCGAGCCGATCCACAAGCTCGGCCTGATGGGCGAATGGGACCGTCTCGCGCTGTTCGAGGCGCCGCGCGTCTCCGGAGCTCGTCGGCAAGGACTTCGCGACGATCGGCCGCGAGCGCGGTCAGCACCCGCTCGACGCGATGATGGACATCCTGCTCGAGGCCGGCGACGACGCGCCGAACGTGCTGTTCGTCGGACTCGTCCAGACGCAGGAGGACCTCGACATGGCGTTCGCCTCGCCGACCTGCTCGCCCGAGTCGGACGCGACGACGCTCTCGCCGGACGGGCCGCTGGCGCACCAGCGGTTCCTCGGCGCGTACACGTGGGCCGCGTTCTACCTCGGTCGCATCGTCCGCGAGCGCTCGGTGCTCGTCGCTCGAGGAAGGCGTCCGTCGCCTGACGTCGATGCCGGCCGCGCGCGTCGGCCTCCCGGATCGCGGCATCGCTCGCGCCCGGCGCCTGGGCGGACATCACGATCTTCGACCCCGACACGGTCCGTGATCGCGGCACGGTGGCCGAGCCGAACGCCTTCCCGGTCGGGCATCCGGCAGGTGTTCGTCAACGGCCGGCTCGCGTTCGACGACGGGTCGCTTCGCCGACGCGGCGCTCGGCGCGGTCCTGCGCCGGCCGGCGCTCGGAAGCGCCACATGAACCCGACCAGCAGGAGGCGACGCCGATGACGATCATGACCGTCCTCGGGCCGATCGAGGACGACCAGCTCGGCGTCACCCAGCCGCACGAGCACCTCGCTCATCAACCTGTACCGGCACGGTCGCGTTCTGGAACTACGCCGCGTTCGAGGACGAGGCGCTGCGATCGAGGAGCTCGGTTCCTTCTCGGCGGCCGGCGGCCGGTCGATCGTCGAGACGACGACGATCGGCATCGGTCGCGATCCCGAGGGCCTGCGCCGGATCTCCGCAGGCGAGCGGCGTCAACGTCGTGATGGGCACCGGCTGGTACCGCGAGCCCGTCTACCCGGACTACATCGCGCGCTCGAGCGTCGACGAGCTGGCCGACCGGCTCGTCCGCGACATCGTCGAGGGCGTCGACGGGACCGGGCATCCGCGCTGGGCGTGATCGGCGAGATCGGCACCGAGGTCGACTTCCTCTCCCCGGCCCAGGAGCGCGTCTTCCGGGCGGCGGCGCGGGCCCAGCGACAGACGGGCGTCGCCATCAGCACCCACTGCCAGCGGACCGGCCGGCTCGGTCCGGAGCAGGTCGCGATCCTGCTCGAGGAGGGCGTCGCGCCCGACCGGATCGTCATCGGCCACCACGGCGACAAGCGCCACGTCGAGCACGAGCTCGGCCTGCTCGAGCACGGCGTCTACGTCCAGATCGACCACGTCGGCTTCCGCGACCTCCAGCCCGACGAGCAGCGCGCGCGCAACGTCAAGGCGCTCATCGACGCCGGGTTCGGCGACCGGCTGCTGATCTCGCAGGACGTCTGCTTCCCGCAGCACCTCGAGTGGTTCGGCGGGTACGGCTACGGCCACCTGCTGCGCACGTTCGTGCCGATGCTCCGCGAGGCCGGCGTGACCCAGGACCAGATCGACACGATGCTCGTCGCGAATCCGGCGCGGGTCCTGGCGATCCGGACCTAGCCCGGACGGGGTCGCGAGGGCGGCGGGCGCGCCGTTATCATTCACGATGCGGAACGACCGCTCGCATATCGATCAGGAGACGCGACACATGCGGCTGGCGCTATTCCAGATGGGCCAGGAGACGGACACCTTCAACCCGTCGCCGACGACCTTCGAGGACTTCGAGAGCTTCGGCCTGTATCGAGGCCAGGAGATGCTCGACAAGCTCCGCGGCAACGGGACCGTCGGCGGGTTCATCAACGTAGTCGAGGCGTCGGACGCCGACATCGAGATCGTGCCGCTGTCGCGCGGCTGGGCGGGAGCCGGTGGTCGGATCACGACCGATGCGCTCGCGCTTCTTCGAGGATCGCCTGCGCCGGGACCTGCAGTCGGCCGGCTCGATCGACGGGCTCGCCATGCACCTCCACGGTGCCTGTTCCGCCGAAGGCGTCGACGACGTCGAGGGCCGGCTTCTCGCGATCTGCCGCGAGATCCTCGGCGACCGACGTGCCGATCGTCCTCACCATCGACCACCACGCCAACGTCACCCAGGCGATGGTCGACCTGTGCGACGCGATCGTCGGCTACCGGACGCAGCCGCACGATCCGCTTCGAGACCGGTGAGGCATCGACCGAGCTGCTGATCCGCATCGCTGGCCGGCGAGGTCACCCCGACGACCGCCTGGCGCAAGCTCCGGCTGATCTCGCACCAGGAGCAGTACCTGACGTCGCGCGGCCCGATGAAGGTCTGGTTCGACCGTGCCCGCGAGCTCGAGCGCGACCCGCGCGTGCTCACGGTCTCGAACTTCCCGATGCAGCCGTGGCTCGACATCGAGGAAGGTGGCTGGGCCACCGTCGTCGTGACCGACGGCGACCAGGCGTACGCCGAATGGGTCGCCGACGAGATGGCCGATCTCGCGTGGTCGCATGCGTGCCGACTTCCAGGTGACCGAGAGCGTCTCGCCCGACGAGGCGGTTCGCGCGGCCGACGGCGAGGAGCGCGGGCTGGTCGTCCTGAGCGACACCGGCGATTCGGTCTTCGGCGGAGGCGCCGGGGGCGACAGCACCGTCCTCATCGAGTCGATGCTGCGGATCGGGATCGAGGGTCGAGCGCTCGTGCCGCTGGTGGACGCGGCCGCCGTCGCCAGACTCGCCGCGGCGGGGACCGGCGCCACGGTCACCCTCGCCCTGGGCGGCGGCGATCAGCGGCTTCTACCGCCCGATCGAGCTCACCGGCGTGGTCCGGTCGATCGGGGCAGGGCCACATGTTCATCGACGACGTGCCCGGGTCGCGAGTTCGACATGGGTCAGACGCGTCGTGTTCGAGGTCGGGCAGGTCACGATCCTGGTCAGCGAGCACGTCGGGATCGGCGGCAACCATCCCGACGTCTACCGCGCGCTTCGGGATCGAGCCCGCCGACTACAAGATGGTCGTCGTCAAGACGGCCTCGAACTTCCAGTACTACGCGCCGATCACGTCGCGGGTGATCCGCGTCGAACACGACAGGTCCGACCCAGTCCGACATCGTGAGCCTGCCGTGGGAGCGGATCCCGAGGCCGATCTACCCGCTCGAGGAGCCGGCGTCCTGGAGAGGCTGACCCTTGCCGCTCAGCGCATCGTCGGGAGCGGCGACGCGCCGGACTCCTCGACCATGACCGAGGACCGATCCGATGACGTCGATGGCGGTCTCGATGTCGTCGTCGTCGATCGCCGCGGTGGACGACCGCCCGAATGTGACCGCCGGGCATCGCCATGACGCCGACGCCGGCGCTTCGTAGGCGCGCTTCGGCTGTCTCCGGGCTCGCCGAACCGCTCGTCCAGGCGGGCGAGGACGAGGTTGGTCTGGACTGTCTCGAGGTCGACGTCAGACCGTCGATCCGGGCGAGTGCCTCACCGAGCCGGCGTGCCCGGCGGTGGTCGTCCGCAAGCCGGTCGACCATCGTTTCGAGGGCGACGATCCCGGCGGCAGCGAGGTAGCCCGCCTTGTGGATCCGTCCGAACCCGATCTGGAACGCGAGCGTCCGCGCCGCGTCGATGACCGCGGCGCGGACCGGCGAGCAGCCCGCCGTACGGCGCACACAGACCCTTGCTCAGGCTCACAGTCGTCGTGTCGACGGCTCGCGTCAGCGCGTCGGCGGCACGCCGAGCGCGACGGCGGCGTCGAACAGGCGCGCCCCGTCGAGATGGACGAGCGCACCGCTGGCGTGCGCGGCCGCGGCGAGGCGATCCGGTCTCGTCCGGCGTGATCGCAACGCCACCCGCGAACGTGTGCGTGTTCTCGAGCACGAGCAGGCTGATCGCGGGCGCCCGGCCACCGGCGCCATCGGCGAGGGCCGCCTCCACTTCGTCCAGGGCGAGATGGCCGCGGTCTGACGACACCGTTCGGGCGAGGAGACCGCCCAGCGAGAGGGCGTACCACTCGACGACGTTGACGTGGGCGAGGCTGTCGAGCAGCACCGCCGTTCCGCGCGGCGCGCCCGACGAGGAGCGCGAGCAGGTTCCCCGTCGTCGACGTTCGGGACGAAGAGTGCGGCCTCCGTCCCGAGCATCGCGGCCCCAAGCCGTTCGAGGCGGGTGACCGAGGCGTCCTCGGAGCGGAGCGTCCAGCCGATCCGGGCGGCGGCCATGGCCTCGAACATCTCGGGTGTCGGCGGCGACAGGACGTCGCTTCGGAGGTCGATCGCGGGCGGCTCCGGCGGCTCGCGGCGGCTCGGCCGGTTCGAGGCGCCTCGATCGGCTCGTCGCTGGCACCTCCCGGAGGGCGGTCGATCGAGCTGCGCCATCGGCCCGCTTCCTACCTTCCCGCGGCGGAGTCGCCGAGGACCGGCGCTTCGCGAAGCGTACACTCGGTTCACGATGGGAGCCACCGAGGATCGCCCCGCGCGACGCCAGATGCGGGTGCTCCTGTCACCGCATCGCGGAGCGCCGCGAACTGGGAACCGTGGGGACGGAACCTGGTCGAGGCGCTCTCCCGGTCCCACGACGTGGTGCTGGTCGACCCAGACCGGCCGCTCGTCGACCAGGTCGCCGATCCGACGATCGACGCCGTCGTCGATCCGAACTTCCTTGCATCGCCGGAGCTGGCGGCGGCCGGGGCCGGCCACGTCCGGCTGTGGCAGCTCGGGTCGGTCGGCTATGACAAGGTCGACGTGGCGTCGCTGGCCGCCCACGGGATCCCGACCGCGAACTGCCCGGGTTCACGAGCTCGCGCTCGCTCGCCGAGCAGGCACTGATGCTCGCGATGATGGTCGATGCGAAGCTATCCGGCCCTCGGCCGCCGAGCGTCGAGGCGGGGAAGCTCGGCGGACCCGATCGGTCGCCAGCTCGCCGGGCGGACCCTCGTGATCATCGGGTTCGGGTCGAGCGGCCGCGAGCTCGCACGGCGGGCGGTCGCGTTCGGCATGACGGTCGTTGGCGATCGCCCACCGAGGTCCCGATCCGGAGCTCGCCCGCCGGTACGGCCTTGCCTGGCTCGGTGGACCTGACCAGCTCGACTGGGCGCTTGCTCGCAGCGGACGTCGTCTCGCTCCACGTGCCGTTGACAGCCGAGACCCGGAACATCCTCGACGCCCGGCGACTGGCGCTGATGAGGGCCGGTGCGCGTCGTCGTCAACGTGAGCCGCGGCGGACTCATCGACGAGGTCGCGCTCGCGGCCCTCGTTCGAAGTGGCCACCTGTTCGGGGCCGGCCTCGACGTCGTCGACGGGGAGCCCGCCGGGCCGGACCACCCGCTCCGGGACGTGCCGCAGGTCATCATCGCGCCGCATGTGGCGGGGGCGACGGAGTCGACCGCCCGGCGCCGGGCCCGGTTCGCGGCACTGAACGTCAGCCGCGTGCGGATACGGGCTCGAGCCGCTGAACCGGGTGGACCTCCTGCCTCCGCAGGGCTGAGGCGCCCGCCGCGACGGAGGTCAGTCGGCGACCAGGTGAAGGACGCGGTACGGCCCGACCCGGCACGTGAACCCGCGCGCCACGAACGTCGTCGAATCCTCGGCGTCGATCAGGGCGGGGCCGACCAGGATGTCGCCTTCGCGGAGATCCGCGACGTGGAAGACGGCCACGTCGGCGATGCCGGTCGCGGCATCGACGTAGGCCGGTCGGTGTCCGGCGGGGACCGGGATCGAGAGGCTGTCATGCGTCGGCGTCGCCGTCCGCAGCCACCCCGTCCGACGCCTCGACCGCGGTACCCGGGCGCGGCGCCGAGACGCTGACGGCGAGATGGACCGTCTCGACGGGTGCCGTCGCTCACCGCGTAGCCGTAGCGTTCGCTCGTGCAGCGCGTCGAAGTCGCCTCGCAGCCGGCCGGGCGGCCGCGTCGTCGAACGGTCCCGACGGCGATCGGGACGCGGATGTCCCACGACTGACCGACATAGCGGACGTCGGCGCCTCGCTCGTAGCGCAAGTCGCCGTTCCGCGCCTCCGGCGGCAGCCGTCGAGAGCGCCTCGGCCTCGAGCCGGCCGAGCATCGCGTCGAGCCTCGCCCGGATCGACGGCGTCGAGCCGGCGGCGGAAGGCGGCCCGGTGGTCGACCCGCGGGACGCTCGACAGCAGCCCGAACGCCGACAGGACGCCGGCGTCGGGCGGCACGATGACCGACCGGAACCCGAGCGCGATCGCCTGCCGGCAGGCGTGAAGCGGTCCCGCGCCGCCGAACGCGATCAGGTCGAACTCGGCCGGATCGAGACCGCGACGGACGGTCATGAGCCGGGTCGCCTGGATCATCGCCGAGTCGGCGACGTCGAGGATCGCGATCGCGGCGTCGATCGCGTGCGACGCCGAGCCGATCCGCGAGTCGGCCGATGGCCGTCGCGGCCGCGGCCGCGTCGAGACGCAGCCGCCCGCCGGCGATGGACGACGGCACCGATCCGGCCGAGGAACACGTTCGCGTCGGTGACGGTCGGCTCGGTCCCGCCGCGCCCGTAGCAGGCGGGCCCCGGGTCGGCACCGGCGCTCCGCGGGCCGACCCGCAGGATGCCCGCCGGCGTCGATCCAGGCGATGCTCCCGCCGCCGGCGCCGATCTCGACGAGGTCCACGACCGACCCGAGGATCGGCAGGCCGCTGCCGTGCGCGACGGCCGACCCCGAGCCCGAGGCCGACCCGAGCTCCCACGTCGAGGTCTGGCGGGCCTCGCCGCCCTCGATCATCCCGACCTTCGCGGTCGTGCCGCCCATGTCGAACGTGACCGACGTCGCGGCTGCCGACGAGGCCGGCATAGTGGCTGGCCGCCGCGAGCCCGGCCGCCGGCCCGGATTCGATGACCTCGACCGGTCGCTCGAGCGCCATCGGCGGCGGTCGCGAGGCCGCCGTTCGACTTCATCAGCCACAGCCCGGTGTTCGCGCCGCGATCCGCGCAGCCCGTCGCTCGATGCGAGCGATGTAGCGCGCCGACGACCGGTCCGACGTAGGCGTTGGCGACGGTCGTGCTGGCCCGCGGGTACTCGCGGATCTCGGGCGCGATCGACGCTCGAGAGCGAGATCGAGAGCCCGGGGACCTCGTCGCGCAGGATCTCGGCGACCCGCTCGCTCGTGGACCGGGTTGACGTAGGCGTGCAGGAGGCAGACCGCGACCGACCGGATCCCGACCTCGCGCAGCCGGGCGGCGACGCGCGACGGACGGACTCCTCGTCGAGCGGCACGAGGACGGAGCCGTCGAACGGCAGCCGCTCGCGGACCTCGAGCGCCCACTGGCCGAGGGACGAGCGGGACCGGTTTGGTCGTCCGCAGGTCGTACAGCTCGTGGCGGATCTGGCGGGCGATCTCGAGGACGTCGCGGAACCCCTCGGTGGCGATGAGCGCGGCCGGGCCGCCGGTCCGGGTGATCACCGCGTTCGTCGCGACCGTCGTCGCATGGAGCACCGACCGGCAGTCGCCGATGTCGACGCCGGCCTCCGCCGAGCGCCAGGTCGAGCGCCCGGAAGAAGCCTTCCGACGGATCGTCGGGCGTGGTCAGCACCTTGCCGGTCCAGCGGCTGCCGGTCGCTTCGTCGACGAGGACGACGTCGGTGAACGTGCCGCCGATGTCGATCGCGACGCGGAAACCGCTCACCGCGTCCGTCGGCTCGCCGCGCTCGATCGGACGCCGTAGACGTCTCGCGGCGCGCGCCGGGCTGATCCGGCCGGCCGCGACGTCCGCCCGGACGAGCGCCGGATCGCGCAGCGCGACCTCGCCGTAGCCGCCGCCGCCGCCGCTCTGGATGCTCATCACCTCGCCGGCCGCGAGGTCGACGCTGAACTTCGACGGGTAGCGGGTCGCCGCGCCCTCCGGATCGCGGATGTAGTGGTTCGAACGCGCCGCGTCGCCGCCGACCAGACCCTGCGGCGCGAACCGGACCCGCTCGGCCATGACCGAGAACGTCACGTCACCCTCGAACACGTAGTCGCGCCGCAGCCCGAGCCCGCCGCGCCACTCGCCCGGCGCCCTCGGAATCGGGGAGGAGCGCGTAGCGCAGGAACCGGACCGGGTAGTTCGCCTCGGTCTCCTCGATCGGCGCGTTCTCGGTGTTCTGGACGTGCGGCTGGACGCCGTCCATGCCGTCGAGCCCGAGCCGGCCGCCGTAGCCGCCGGCCTGCGTCTCGTAGTAGACGAAGTAGTCGCCGGTCCGCGGGTTCACGCCACCGAACGAGATGTTGAGCATCGTGCCCTTCGAGTCCGCCGCGGCCCGCTCGGGCAGGATCGCGGCGAACGCGCGCAGCGCGGTCTCGCACAGCCGGCCGACGGCGTCCGCGCCGCCGCCGATCGCCGCCGGCCGCCGCGAGTCGAGGACGCTGCCGGGCGTCGTGACGAGCTCGATGACCTGGTAGAAGCCGTCGTTCATCGGGATGTCGGGGTCGATCATGCAGCGGAGCGCATAGGCGCAGGCCGACAGCGCGCCGCCCTTGGTCGTGTTGATCGACGAGGGCCGCTGGGCGTCGGTGCCGGTCAGGTCGAACGTGACGCTGGTCCTCGGCGATCGGTGATCCGCGCCGAGATCTTCACCGGCTCGTCGCTCACGCCGTCGTCGTCGAGGTAGTCGGTCGCCTCGATCGTGCCCGCGCGGCAGACCGGCCGATCGCCGCGATCGATGCGCCGCCGGGTGTAGTCGAGGAGGTCGTCGATGCCGCGTTCGACGGCGTCGCGGCCGCGCTCCGTCGATCAGCTCCTCGAGCCGGCGCAGCCCGACCGACACGCTGCCGAGCTGGGCCCGCAGGTCGCCCTCGGTCTCGCGCGGCGAGCGGACGTTGGCGACGAGCATCGTCGAGCACGCTCGGGTCGACGACGCCGTCGTGCATGATCCGGACCGGCGGGATGATCAGGCCCTCCATGAACTGCTCGCGATGGAGCCCGATGCTGCCCGGCGTCCCGCCGCCGACGTCGACGTGATGGGCCATCGCGACCGCGTACGCGAACGGCCGGCCGTCGACGACGAGCGGCGCGACGCAGGCAGACGTCGTTGAGGTGCAGGCCGCCGAGATGGCTGTCGTTGCACAGGAGGGCGTCGCCCGGCTCGAGCGGCGCGCCGTATCGCGCGAGGATCGCCGGGCACGAAGTGCGCCAGCGTCCCGAGGTGGATCGGCTGGGCGAACGACTGGGCGACCGTCCGCGCCCGCCCGTCGAACAGCGCGCACGAGAAGTCGAGCCGCGTCTTGATGTTGGTCGAGTAGGCGGCCCGCCGGAGGGTCACGCTCATCTCGTCGGTGATCCCGGTCAGCGCGTGGCGGAAGATCTCGAGGCGGAGGCGTCGGTCGAGGGGCGCCGGTCGGTCCGCTGGCGTCGGTCGCCTCGGCCGTCGTCGACGTCAGCGCGGAGCGCCCGCCCGCCGCGGTCCCGGTCAGCCGGCCGTCCTCGAGCGCGAACACGCCGTTGGTGAGCGACGTGGCGCATCCCCTCGGCCAGCCGGTTCGGCTCCTCGAACGTGCGCCGTCGGCGTGGACGGCGCCGGGTCGAACACGGCGAGGTCGGCCGCTGCGCCGACGCGGAGCGACGCCCCGGTCCGCGAGGCCGATCTGCGCGGCCGGCAGCCCCGTCAGGCGATGGATCGCGGCCTCGAGCGGCAGCGACGCGCCGCTCGCCGACGACGGTCTCGAGGTACCAGGCCGCCCAGGTGAACGCGCCGTGGAAGACGTGATGGCCGAGCGGTCCGTCCGGGCTGAACGTCGTGGCGTCGGAGCTCGGCGAGCAGCGCGGGTGGGCCGCGGCCTCGGCGATCTGGTCGACCGTGTACGACCAGCCGATGCACATCGGGCCGTCGACCCGGTCGGCGTGCGCGGCGAGGACGTCGAAGACGACGTCGCGCGGCGCGTCGGCCGGCCCGGCGGCCAGGTCGGCGAGGCTTCGGCCGGCGACCTCCGGGCGTGGCCGGGCGCGTCGACGATGAAGACGCCGTCGTAGCCGAGTGATCCCGAAGCTGTCGACGATGCTGCGGTGGTCGCGCAGCTCGTCGCGGCGCGTCGCGCAGGACCGTCGCGGATGAGCGTCCGGGCCGCCATCGACCACCCAGCGGGGGAGCGCGACCGCGAGGTTGGTGAACCCGAACAGACGGGTATGGACGTCGAAGGCGACCTCGTAGACCGCGTTGCGGCCGCCTCGTCGATGAGCGTCGATCGATCGCGCGAGCGCATCGGCCGGGGCGCCGGGCCGCGGCACGAGGTGCGAGACCTGGAGCCGGACGCCCGCCCGACTCGGCGGTGTCGACCGCCTCGCCGACGGCCTCGACCGCGCGGACGTCCTTGTTCCGGGTGTGGGTCGCGTACAGCGCGCCGCGGCGAGCGACGAGCCGGCACAGCCGCTCGATCTCGTCGGCGGTCGCGACGCCCTCGATCGGGTACTCGAGGCCGGTCGAGAAGCCGGCGGCGCCCGCGTCGAGCGCCTCGCTCGAGGAGCCGACTCGATCGTCGCCTGCTCCGTCGGCGGTCGCCGGTCCGCCGGCGTCGGCCATCGCGGTCAGCCGGAGCGTGCCGTGCGGCACGAGCGCGGCGACGTTGACCGCCGGTCGAGCCGCGTCGACCGCGTCGAGGTAGCCGCCGAACGCTCGTCCAGTCGATCGGCCGCGGCGGGGTCGAAGCCGTAGATGTTGTCGGCGTGGCGGTCCGGCGCGATCGATCGGCGCGCAGCCGTGGCCGCAGTTGCCGACGAGCTCGGTCGTCACGCCCTGGGCGACGGCGCTCTCGCGCCGCCGGGTCGATGACGAGGGTCAGGTCGGAGTGGCTGTGGATGTCGATGAAGCCCGGGCGTGACGACGCAGCCGGTCGCATCGACGACGGCGGGCGGACTCGACGCCGCCGAGGTCGCGGTCCGATGGCCACGATCCGGTCGCCGCGGATCCCGACGTCGCCACGGACCGGCGGGCGCGCCCGATCCGTCGATGATCGTGCCGCCGACGATGACGAGCTCCGGGCGCTCGACGGCGCTCGCCGGGGAGCGCCATCGGTCGTCACGAAATCCATGATATATGATACGAAAATGCCGCCGCCCGACCGGTCGCCGCGGTCCGCGCGTGATGCGCCGGCCCCCGGTCGCCAGCCCGGCGCGCGGATCGGCGCGGACATCGGCGGCACCTTCACCGACGTCGCGTTCGTCGACGGCGACGGCCGGCTGACGATCCACAAGGTCGTCTCGACGCCGCCCGACTTCGGTCGCGCCGTCGCCGAGGTCGTCGAGGACGCTCCACCGCGACGGCGCGGTCGGCCCGGCGACCGAGGTCATCCACGGCACGACGGTCGCGACGAACGCGATCCTCGAGCGGCGCGGCGCGCGGACCGCGCTGATCACGACGGCCGGCTTCCGCGACGTCCTCGAGCTCCGGCGGGCGCGCTCGCCCGAGCTCTACGACGCCCGCTACGTGCCGCCGCCGCCGCTCGTCGAGCGCCGCTGGCGGGTCGAGGTCGCCGAGCGCATCGGGCCCGACGGACGACGTGCTGATCCCGCTCGACGAGGCCGAGGTCGCGCCGGACGATCGACTTCCTGCGAGCGGAAGGGCATCGAGGCCGTCGCGGTCTGCCTGCTCCACTCGTTCCGCAATCCCGCCCACGAGCGGCTGATCGGCCGGCTGCTCGAGGCGACGAGTCGGCTACACCTCGCTGTCGGTCGACCTGCTGCCGGTCATCGGCGAGTACGAGCGGACGAGCACGACCGTCGTCAACGCCTACATCGGCCCGGTCGTGTCGCGCTACCTGCTCGAGCTCGCGGCGGACCTGCGCCGGATCGCCGGGATCGACCGGCTCCAGGTGATGCAGTCGAGCGGCGGCCTGATGTCGGCCGCGCGGGCGGCCCGGCAGCCGGCCCAGATCGTCGAGTCCGGGCCGGCCGGCGGGGTCATCGCCGGCGTCCGGCTGGGCGAGGCATCCGGGCGTGCGCGACCTCATCTGCCTCGACATGGGCGGGACGACGGCCAAGGCGAGCGTCATCGAGGGCGGCGCGCCCGTCGCTGACCAACGAGTACGAGGTCGGCTCCGGGATCTCGCTGTCGAGCCAGATGTCGAAGGGCCGCGGCTACGCGCTGAAGCTGCCGGTGCTCGACATCGCCGAGGTCGGGGCGGGCGGCGGCAGCATCGTCGTCGCCGACCCGCTCGGGACGATCCTCGTCGGTCCGCACAGCGCCGGCGCCGTCCCCGGGCCGGCCTGCTACGCGCGCCGGCGGCACGCGGGCGACCGTCACCGACGCCAACGTCGTCCTCGGCTTCGTCAACCCCGATCTCGATCGCCGGCGGCACGCGGGCGATCCACCCGGACCTCGCCCACCGGGCGATCCACGACGACGTCGCGGCACCGCTCGGGCTGTCGGTCGAGGACGCGGCGTACGGCGTGTTCGGCGTCGCGACGGCCGACGATGGCGCGCGCGGTCAAGGCCGTCACGACCTACCGCGGCCGCGACCCGCGCGACTTCGCGCTCCTCGCGTTCGGTGGCAACGGCCCGATCTTCGCCGCCGCGCTGGCCGAGTCGCTCGGCATGCGCCACGTCCGGATCCCGGCCGCGGCCGGCGTCTTCTCGGCGCTCGGCCTGCTCGAGGCCGAGGAGACGTGGCACCTCAGCCGGTCGGTCTTCGAGGTCGCGGCGCGCGCTCGACCCGCGACGATCTCGCGGCGCGGCTTCCGCGACGCTCGAGGCCGGCCTTGCGCGGCGAGCTCGCCGAGGCGCGGCGTCGCGCGATGCCGAGATCGACGTGGGGCGCCGACGTCCGCTACGCCGGCCAGGGCTACGACCTGCCGATCCCGGTCGAGCGCGGCGGGCGCGCCCGACACGCTCGTCGGGCGGCCTGCGCGACGCGTTCCATGCGACCCACCTGCGAGCCGTACGGCCACGCGTCCGAGGCCGACGAGATCGAGCTCGTCAACGTGCGCGTCACGGGCCGCGCTGCCGCGGCGCGGGTCGCTCGTCGCGGGCTGATCGCGGCCGACGACGCGGCCGCCCGTCGACCCGGTCGATCTGGCTCGGGCCGCGGCCGGCCGGCTGACGTGCCCGGTCGTCGGCCGGGCGGACCTCCGCACGCCGGTCGTCGGCCCGGCGCTCGTCGAGGAGTTCGACACGACGACGGTCGTCCCGCCGGGCTGGTCGGCCCGCCTCGACGACCAGAACGCGATCGTCATGGAGCACGTGGCGATGACCGACGGTCCGACGTCGGACGCCGGACGCCGCGGACGCTCGGACCGGCGCCCGCGCAGCGACCCGGCGACGCTCGAGATCGTCCGCCACGCGCTTGGGCTCGGTCGCCGACGAGATGGCGCTGATCATCGCCCGGACCGCCTACTCGGCGACGGTCCGCGACGCCCTCGACTACTCGACCGGGCTCATCAACGCCGGCGGCGAGCTGATCGCGCAGGGGCTCGGCATCGCGCTCCATCTCGGCTCGTTCCCGTCGGCCGTCGGCGCACGTCGCGCGCGCCTACGGCGACAGCCTCGCAGCCGGGCGACGTGTTCATCCTCAACGACCCGTACGGCTGGGGCGGCATCCACCTGCCCGACATCTACCTCATCAAGCCGATCTTCCACGATGGTGTCGTCCGGGCGCTGCGCGGCGGCGCGTCGCCCACCAGACCGACGTCGGTGGCGCTGATCCCGGGCAGCAACTCGACGACCACGACCGAGATCTTCCAGGAGGGCCTGCGGCTGCCCGGCGTCCACCTGTACGAGGCCGGCCGCGTCAACCAGGCGGTCCTCGACATCATCGCCGCGAACGTCCGCGTCCCGCACATGGTCCTCGGCGACATCCGGGCGCAGCTGGCGGCGGTCGATGCCGGCGAGCGCGGCTACCTCGACCTGATCCGGCGCTACGGCGCCGAGCGAGCTGGCCGAGCTCGAGGACGCGCTGCTGACCCTGTCCGAGCGGATGGCCCGGCGCGAGATCGCGTCGTTCCCCGACGGCGTCTACCGCCAGGTCAGCTGGATCGACAGCGACAGCGTCGATCCGGACCCGATCCGGATCGAGGTCGCGCTGACGGTCGCCGGCGACGGCATCACGGTCGACTTCGCGGGCACGCTCGCCGCCAGGTCCGGGGCGGCATCAACTCGCCGCTGCCGTTCACGCGGTCGGCGGTCTACGCGGCGACGCGACTCGTGCTCGACCGCGTCGATCCCGAACTCGGCCGGCTATTTCCGGGCCATCACGGTCATCGCCGACGAGGGCACAGCGTCGTGAACCCGCGACTTCCCGGCGGCGTGCGGCGCACGCGGGATCACCGGCTTCCGGGTCATGGATGCGGTGTCGGGGGCGCTCGCCCAGGCCGTGCCCGACCGCGTGCCCGGCCGACGGCGAGGGCGGCAACTCGATCATCTCGATCGGTGCCGACGACGACGACGGGCAGCGCCGTTCGTCTACGTCGACATGTTCTCGGGCGCCCGCGGCGCCGGCGCCGGCTACGACGGGCCGTCGGGTGTGCCGCACCCGGGCTCGAACAACGCCAACATGCCGATCGAGATCGCCGAGAGCACCTACCCGCTCCATTTCAACCGCTACGGGATCGTCGAGGACATCGGCGAGCGCCGGGCAATGGCGCGGCTCGCCGGCGCTCGTCCGCGAGTTCGTCTACCTCGGCGCCGACAGCCTCGTCCAGGTCCGCTCCGACAAGCGGGAGCACCTGCCGTTCGGGCTGGCCGGTGGCGCGCCGGGCCGCCCGTCGATGACGACGGTCGACCACGGCGGCGAGGTGACCGTGCGGCCGGTGATCGGTCCGTCACCGATCCTGGCCGGCGACGTGTTCCGCCACGAGCTCGCGAGCGGCGCCGGCTGGGGCGATCCGCTCGAGCGGGACCCGGCGGCGGTCCTGCGGGACGTGCGGAACGGCGTGATCGGCGTCGGCCGGGCGCTGGCCGACTACGGCGTCGTCATCGCGGCAGACGAGACGGTGGACGTCGAGGCGACGGCCGCGAGCGGCGCCGGCGGCGCGAGCGCGCGGGCGACCGGCGTCCGCGCCCGAGCCCGCCCGAAGGCTAACCCCGGGCTCGAAGCTCGCGGCGCATCACCTTGCCTGTCGCCGTGAGCGGCAGCGCATCGATGTACTCGATCTCGCGCGGGTACTCGTGCGCCGCGAGGCGGCCGCGGACGTGCGCCTGGAGCTCGGTCGTCAGCGCGTCGGAACCGTGCCACGCCGGGGCGAGGACGACGAACGCCTTGACGATCTGGGTCCGGATCGGGTCGGGGATGCCGACGACCGCGGCCATCGCCACCGCCGGGTGCCGAAGCAGGCAGTCCTCCACCTCGCCCGGGCCGATCCGGTAGGCGCCGCTGGTGATGACGTCGTCGTCGCGGGCGTGGTACCAGAGGTAGCCGTCGTCGTCGGCGCGAGCGAGGTCGCCGGTCCGCATCCAGTCGCCGGTGAACTTCGCCTCGGTCGCGTCGGGCTGGCCCCAGTAGCCGAGGAACATCACCGGATCGGGCCGGCGGACGGCGATCGACCCGACGTACCGGGCGCGACGACGGCGCCGTCGTCGTCGATGATCGCGACGTCGTGGCCCGGGACCGGGCCGGCCCATCGATCCCGGCCGCACCTCCATCAGATCCCGAGCTGTTCGCGACGACGAGGTTGCACTCGGTCTGGCCGTAGAACTCGTTGATCGTCACGCCGAGCGTCTCGCGGCCCCACTCGAGCAGCTCACCGCCCAGCGTCTCGCCACCGCTGCCCACCGACCGCAGCGCGAGGTCCGACGGCGCGCGCGCGCCCGACGCGGCGGATGAGCTTGAGCGCAGTCGGCGGCAGGAAGGCGTTTCGGACGCGGTGACGCGCCATCAGGTCGAGGACGCGCTCGGGATCGAACTGGCGGGCGCGATGGGCGAGCACCGGGATGCCCCAGTGCCAGGCTGGGAAGAGGATGTCGTAGAGCCCGCCGATCCACGCCCAGTCGGCCGGTGTCCAGAAGAGGTCGCCCGGCTGCGGCGGGAACTCCTGCGGCAGGAGGACGCCCGGCAGATGACCGAGCAGGAAGCGGTGCGCGTGGAGCGCGCCCTTCGGTGGACCGGTCGTCCCCGAGGTGTAGATGATGATCGCCGGGTCCTCGGCGGCCGTGGCGACCGTCGGGAAGTCGGGCGCGGCGGCGGCCGTCGCCTTTCCGTAGTCGAGCGTGCCGTCGATGCCGTCGCCGTCGACGACCACCGCCGTCCGAAGGGACGGCAGGCGTTCGCGGATCTCGGCGACCTTCGGCCAGTTCGCGACGTCGGTGACCAGCGCCACGGCGCCCGAATCGGCGAGCCGGTACTCGATCGCGTCCGGGCCGAACAGGACGAACAGCGGGACCGCGATGGCGCCGGAGCGGTAGACGGCGAGGTGGGCGATCGCCGTCTCGGGGACCTGGGGCAGCAGGATGGCGACGCGATCGCCGGCCACGACGCCGTGCGCGGCAAGGACGTTGGCGAGTCGTCTCGACGCGTCGCGGACCGTGCGCGAACGTCATTCGGCTCTGACGCGCCCGACTCGTCCTCGACGATGAGCGCGATCGCGTCGGGTCGCTCGGCGGCGTGGCGGTCGACCGTGTCGGCGGCGATGTTGTATCGCGCCGGGATGTCCCACCGGAAGTCGCGCCGGAGATCGTGCCAGGTCGTCGATCCGTCCACGATAGTCAGCCGGCCGGCGCCGGACGGGGTCGCCGTGCATCCGAGGTCGCCGGGCCTCCTGCGTGTGCTACCCTACTCAAGCGTTGCGCCGCCAGTGTCGAACTGCCGAGGCGCGCGAGACTCGTGAGTCGCGAGGGAGGGTGTCAGGTGAGCGGTCGCCATCGAGTCCTCGTCGGGGGCTTCTCGCACGAGCTCAACAGCTTCGTGCCGGGCGTCTCGACGACCGAGACCCTCGCCCGCGCGGGCGCGATCGTCCACGGCGACGACATCTTCGGGCCGGCCGCCGGCGAGGGCCTGGAACGGCATGCCGTCGCCGCCGTGGCAGCCGAGAACGGAGTCACGCTGATCCCCTCGACCTTCATGTTCGGCCGCGTCGGTCCCGTCGTCGCCGACGACGCCTACGCGCCGATCCGCGACAGCATCCTCGCCGACCGCGCGGGAACACCGGGACGAGATCGATGGCGTGATGCTGCCGCTGCACGGGGCGATGGCCACCGAGTCGATCGCGGACACCGAGGGCGACATCCTCGCGCGCGGTTCGCGAGATCGTCGGTCCTGACATCCCGATCGCCGCGTCGTTCGACATGCACACGCCACGGGACGGCGCTCGATGGCCGCCAACGCCGAACGCGCTGGTCGGCTACCGGACGTGCCCGCACACCGACTACTACGGCACCGGCGAACGGGCGATGCGGATCCTGGTCCGGGCGATGAACGGTGAGGTCAGGCCGGTCGTCTCGTTCAGAAAGCTCCGGATGACGGCCTCGTCCGAGCACCACGACACGAACCAGGGGCCGATGGTCGAGGTCCAGGCGATGGCGCGGGAGCTCGAGCGGGAACCAGGTGTCCTCGACGTGACGGTCTTCGCGACGCAGCCGTGGATGGACGTGCCCGAGCTGGGATGGAGCGTCGCGGTGACGACGGACGCGGCGCCCGACCACGGCCAGGACGTCGCCGACCGGCTCGGTCGCTTCATCTGGGAGCGTCGCGAGGCGTTCCTCGTCGAGAAGACACCCGTTCGCGAAGCGGTCGCCGCGGCACGGGCCGCGACGGCCTTCCCCGTCGTCCTGTCCGACAGCGCCGACACGACGACCGGTGGCGGCAACGGCGACGGCAACCTCCTCCTCGCCGAGCTGCTGCGCGACGAGCAGGGCGACTCGGCGATGCTCGCGATCACCGACGCGCCGCGCCGTCGACCGCATGCTTCGAGGCAGGGGTCGGTGCCGAGGTGACGCTCGAGGTCGGTGGGTCGCTGACGCCGGCGTTCTTCTCGCCGATCACGCTGACCGGGCGGGTCGATCACGCTGGCCGACGGCCGGTACGACACCGAGCTGCCGATCACGCCGACCGACGTACGGCGGATCGCGGTCGTCGAGCACGGCGGGCTGCGGGTCGTGCTGACCGCCGAGAAGGCGCCACAACTCGACGAGAGCATCTTCCACCGGGCCGGGCTGTGGCCGCGTCACGCGCGGATCATCGGGGTCAAGTCGGCCGGCGGCTTCCGGGCCGCGTACGACCCGTTCGCTGCCGCAGATCATCTACGTCGACACGCCCGGGCCGGCCGACAGCGACCTCACCCGGTTGCCGTTCCAGCGGATCGACCGGCCGCTGTGGCCGTTCGACCCCGACCTCGACGAGCCGTGGGAGGGCGCCGGGGCCTGACGGGTGCGCGGCACCGTGAATCGACCGTGCCGGGCGTGCGATCCTTGCCGCGCGCCGAATCCTTGCCATTTACGAACGTGGCTCGTGGTATGCGAACGTTCGGGCCTCGAGCGGGAGCCGAATCCTTGCCATCTACGACTGTGCAGTCGTATTAGGCCGCCTCCACGGCCCGCGTCGCGACGCGATGACTCGCATAACACGAATGTCAGTCGTATCTGGCAAGGATCTACGACGCGACGACGTGCCTCGGCACGGTTGCCGCCACGCCGATGGCGTCGGTGGACCGCCGATCGACGTCGCGACCGCGGCCACCGACCAAGGTTGCCGCCGCGCTCCGCCGCGCCGTACCATGCGGACCAGTACGCGAACCAGCGTCTCATCATACGGAGAGCACGACCGATGACCTCGACCTCACCCGCGAGCGACCCGGGCGACACGGGCGAGCGAGCGGCGGGCGACACGGCCGACCGAGCCGGCCGGCGAGACGGCGATCGAGGCGAGCCGACCGGCGAGACCGACGATACGGGCGACACGGCCGAGCCAGGCGCAGGCACGCCCGCACCGAGCATCGATCCGATCCGGTTCGAGGTCATCCGCAACGCGCTCGTCGAGATCGCCGAGGAGATGGCGGCGAGCCTCCGTCGGAGCGCCTACTCGACCAACATCAAGACCCGCGCCGACTTCTCGTGCGCGTTCTTCGACGCGAAGATGCGGGCGATCGCCCAGTCGTTCGCGCAGCCGAGCCACCTCGGCTCGCTGGTCCGGCTCGTCCCGGCCGCGGTCGCCGACTACGGCCCGGAGCGGCTCGGACCGGGCGACTCGATCCTGGTCAACCACCCGTACATCGGTGGCGGCCACCTCAACGACGTGACGCTCATCGCGCCGTTCGTGTACGACGGCGAGGTCCTCGGCTACGTCGCGTGCCTGGCCCACCACGTCGACGTCGGCGGCGGCGCGCCGGCCAGCGTCGGCGCCTTCCAGGAGGTCTTCCAGGAAGGCGTCATCATCCCGCCGGTCAAGCTCGTCGAGAACGGCGTGATCGTCACCGACATCTACCGCCTGGTCCTCGAGCAGATCCGCTCGAAGCGCGAGACCGCCGGCGACCTGCGCGCCCAGATCGCCTGCAACAACACCGGCGTCCGCCGGCTGACGGGCCTCGTCGACCAGATGGGCGCCGACGCCGTTCGTGGACTATCTCGACGAGCTGTGCGCGTACACCGAGCGGCGGACGCTGGCCGCGATCGCCGGCGCTGCCGCGCGGCTCGTTCGCGGCGACGGGCCTGGTCGACACCGACGGCTTCTCGGACGAGCCGGTCCACCTCTCGGCGCGCTTCACCGTCGACGACGACGGCGTCCTGTTCGACCTGACCGGCTGCGACGCCGCAGCGCCGCGCGCCGGTCAACTCGACCTACGCCCAGACCTACTCGAACTGCGCCTACGTCCTCAAGTCGCTGATCGACCCGGACATCCCGGTCAACGACGGGTTCTACCGCTACGTCCGCGTCCTCGCGCCGGCCGGCACCGTCGTCGAACGCGACCCACCCGGCGCCGGTCGTCGGTGGCTGGGAGACGGCCATGCGCGCTCGTCGAGACGCTCTACGTCGGCGATCTCGCAGGCCCTGCCCGAGCGCGTCCCGGCCGGCTCGAAGGGGATGATCTGCCACGTCGGGTTCGGCGGCCGCAACCCGCGCGACGGCGAGCTGTTCGCGTTCCTCGAGACGGTCGCCGGCGGGTTCGGCGGTCGCGTCGTCGTCGGACGGTCCGGACGCCGTCCAGCCGCACCCGCAGAACACCGAGAACGCGCCGGTCGAGGAGACCGAGATCAACTACCCGGTCCGGATCCTGCGCTACGAGCTGATCGAGGAGTCCGAGGGCCCGGGGACGTATCGCGGCGGGCTCGGGCTGCGTCGCGACTACACGTTCGAGGACGACGTGTCGTTCACGATCCTCGCCGACCGCGACAAGTGGGGACCGTCGGGGCTGTTCGGCGGCGAGGCGGCGCCGCCCGGCCCGCTACCTCCTCAACCCCGACACCGACCCGACGGTCGGTCAGCTCGAAGACGACGCTGTCGCTCCAGGCCGGCGACGTCATCAGCATCCAGTCGTGCGGCGGCGGCGGCTACGGGCCGCCCGACCGGCGCGATCCCGGCGGCCGTCCTGCGCGACGTGCTCGACGGGCGGATCTCCGCCGGGCGCGCGGCCGAGACGCGCTACCGCGTCGCGGTCGACGTCGAGGCCGGGCACCGTCGACGACGCAGCGCACCGCGCGCGCTCCGGGCGGGCTCGGTCTAGATGGGCTACCGGCTCGGGCGTCGACATCGGCGGCACGTTCACCGACGCGATCCTCATCGACGAGGAGACCGGCGCGTTCACGGATCAGCAAGGTCTCGACCACGCCGGCGGACCCGAGCGAGGGCTTCCTCGCACGCCACGGACCGGATCCTCGCCTCGGCCGAGCGCGGACCCCGGCAGCCTCCGCTACGTCGTCCACGGCACGACCGTCGCGACGAACGCGATCATCCAGCGCAAGATCGCCCGGACCGCGCTGATCACGACCGAGGGCTTCCGCGACGTGCTCGAGATCGGCCGCCAGATCCGCCCGTCGCTGTACGACATCCAGTTCGAGAAGCCGGTGCCGCTCGTCCCGCGGCCGCTCGTGCTTCGGGGTCCCGGAGCGGCTCGACTGGCGCGGCGAGGTCCTGCGGCCCGCTCGACGAGGAGGCCGTCCGGACGGTCGCCCGCACGCTCGCGCGAGCAGGGCGTCGAGTCGGTCGCCGTCTGCCTGCTGCACGCCTACGCCAACCCGGTCCACGAGCGAGCGCGATCGGCGAGATCCTCGCCGACGAGCTGCCCGATGTGGCGGTCTCGCTGTCGTCGAGCATCGTCCCCGAGTTCCGCGAGTACGACCGGGCGAGCACGGTCGTCATCAACGCCGGGATCCAGCCGATCGTCCAGGAGTACCTCGGCTCGATCGAGGAGCGGCTGCGCGACCGAGGCGTCGACGCCGAGCTGCTCGTGATGCAGAGCGGCGGCGGCGTGCTGACCTTCGAGAGCGCCGGCGAGCGGCCGGTCTTCATCGTCGAGTCGGGCCCGGCGGCCGGGGTCATCGCCGACCAGCCACCTCGCCCGCACGCTCGGCCTCGACCGATCGCGATCTCGTTCGACATGGGCGGCACGACCGCCAAGGTCGGCCTCGTCCGCGGCGGCACGCCGCAGATCACCAAGCAGTACCACGTCGGTGCGGTGGCGCAGCCGGGCGCCGGCGCGGCGCGCGGCTCCGGCTACCCGATCCGGACGCCGGTCATCGAGCTCGCCGAGATCGGCGCCGGCGGCGGCTCGATCGCCTGGGTCGACACCGGCGGCGCGCTGCGGGTCGGTCCGGTCAGCGCCGGCGCGGAGCCCGGACCGGCCTCCTACGGCCACGGCGGCCACGGAGCCGACCGTCACCGACGCCAACCTCGTCCTCGGCCGGCTCAGCGCCGAGTCGTTCCTCGGCGGCGAGCTGCATCTCGACGTGGACGCCGCGACGCGGGCGATCCGCGAGCGCTGCGCCGACCCGCTCGGGCCTCGACGTCGTGACGGCCGCCTTCGGGATCGTCGAGATCGCCAACGCCGCGATGGCCAGCGCGCTCCGGCTGATGTCGGTCCAGCGCGGGCTCGACCCGCGCGGCTTCGGGCTGGTCGGGTTCGGCGGCGCGGGCCCGGTCCACGTCAACCGCCTGGCGGCCGAGATGGGCATCGTCAAGACGATCGTCCCGCCGAGCCCCGGCACGTTCTCGGCGCTCGGGCTGCTCATGAACGACCTCCGCCACGACTTCTCGCAGACGTTCCTGCGGCGGACCGGCATCGGCCGACGTCGACGGCCATCGGCGCGCTGTTCGACGCGGCTCGAGGCCGACGGCCGCGCGATGCTCCGGCGCGAGGGCGTCGACGACGACGACGTCGTGGTCGAGCACCACGCCGAGATGCAGTACGTCGGCCAGAGCTACGTCCTGCCGATCGCGCTGCCGCACGGTCGCCCTCGAGCCGGACGACCTCGCGGCCGCCGAGACGCGACTTCCACGCCGCCCACGAGCGGGCGTACGGCTTCGCCGCCCCGGCCGAGCCGACCGAGATCGTCAACCTGCGCCTCGCGACGATCGGGCGCATCCCGCCGTGGGTGCCGCGCACGCATCCCGGCCGACGGCGTCGCCGGTCGAGCCGAAGACCGTCCGCGACGTCTACTTCGCCGAGGCCGGCGGCTTCACCGCCGACGCCGATCTACGACCGGGCGACCGTTCAACCAGGCGACCGTCGCTGACCGGCCCGTGCATCGTCGAGGAGATGGACTCGACGACCGTCATCCATCCCGGGCTACTCGGCGCCGACCTCGACGCTGGGGCAACCTCGTCATCGGCGCCGCCGAGGGGAGGGAGCCGCGATGAGACTCGCCGCGATGGGCATCCTGCACGAGACGAACACGTTCTCGACCAGCCCGACCGACGACGAGGCGTTCGAGCACAGCACGATCAGCGGCGCGCGCGGCGACCTCCTCGGCGAGGAGGTCTGGGAGGTCTACGGCCACGACCGGCATCACCGTCGCCGGCTACCTGCGACGCCGATTCGCTGCCGGGCGTCGACGTCGTCCCGATCGGCTTCGCCAGCACGCACCCGGGCGGCACCTGGCCGGCCGCGACGTTCGAGCGGATCGCCGGCGCCCAGCTCGAGCGGCTCGAGGCCGAGGGCCCGTTCGATGGCGTGCTGATGGCCCAGCACGGGGCGATGGTCGTCGAGGGCTATCCCGGACGCCGACGCCGAGTTCATCCGCCGCGTCCGCGAGGTCGTCGGGCCCGCGCGTCCCGATCGGCAACGTCATGGACACGCACGGCAACGTCTCGCCGGCGCAGGTCCACGCCGCCGACATCACGCTCCTGTGGCGGACGAACCCGCACATGGACTGCCGCGCCCGCGGGCTCCAGCTGCGCGCAGCTCATCGCGCAGACGGTCCGCGGCGAGATCGAGCCGGTCCAGGCCGATCGTCAACCCGCCGATGGCGCGCCAACATCCTCGCCCAGAACACCGCCGACGACCCGATGCGCGGCGCTCCTGCGCGCAGGCGCTCGAGCTGACCGAGGCGACGCCCGGGCTTGCTCGACCGAGCATCGGCGAGGGCTTCCCGTACGCCGACGTCCCGCACATGGGGATGGCCCTCGTCGCGGTCGCGGACCGCGACGTCTCGATCGCCGAGCGGGCCGCCGAGGACGATGGCCGAGGCGGACCTGGGAGCAGCGCCAGGCGTTCGACCCGCGCGGCGTCTCGGTCGCCGACGCGGTCCGCCTCGAGCGCGGCGACGCGACGGGCCCGATCGTCCTGCTCGACGTCGGCGACAACATGGGCGCCGGCACGCCGGGCGACTCGACGTTCATCCTCGAGGGCCTGCTCGCGGCCGGCCGGCGCGGGCTACCTGCTGACCGTCCACGACCCGGCCGCCGTCGCCGCGTGCGTCGCGGCCGGCGTCGGCGCGCACGTCGCAGCTGACGGTCGGCGGCAAGTTCGACGACCGGCACGGGACGCCGCAGCCGATCGCCGGGCCGCGTCCGGGTCCTGTCCGACGGCAAGTTCAAGGCCTACGACGAGAAGGTCCACGCCGGGCACAAGGCGTTCGACGGCGGCACGACCGCGGTCGTCGACACCGACGACGGCGGGACGGTCCTGCTGACGACGCTGCCGATCATGACGATGAGCCTCGACCAGCACTACTCGGTCGGGGTCAACCCGGCGCGCTACGACCTGATCGTCGCCAAGGGCGTCATGTCGCCGCAGCCGGCGTACGGGCCGATCGCGTCGCGGATGGTCTACGTCGACACGCCCGGGCATCTCGACCGCCGACATGCGCTTCCTCGGCCACGAGCATCGCCGCCGGCCGATGTTCCCGTTCGAGCCGGACACGTCCTGGCCGTAGGCGACTGACGCCGGAGCGATCGGCCGAGTCGGACGCCGCGGACGCGGGCACGGTCCAGACCGTCCTCGGGCCGGTCGCGCCCGGCGGCGCTCGGCATCACGCTGCCGCACGAGCACCTGCTGATCGACCTCGGCCCGCGGTTCGTCGAGCCCGCCGACCGAGGAGGGCCGGGCGCTCGCCCGCCAGCCGGTCACGCCTCGCGAACCTGTCCTGGGTGCGGCGCAACTACCTGCAGCAACCTCGACAACATCGTGCTCGACGACGAGGCCGTCGCGATCGAGGAGGCGGCGCTGTTCAAGGCGCGCCGGCGGCGGCACGATCGTCGACGTGGGGAGCATCGGGATCCGGCCCGACCCGCTCGCGCTCCAGCGGATCTCGCGAGGCGACCGGGCTCCACGTCGTCGCCGCCACCGGCTTCTACACCGAGGACTTCCACCCGCCCGACATGGACGCGCCGGACCGAGGACGCGCTGACCGAGGAGATCGTCCGCGACCTGCGCGACGGGCATCGGCGAGACCGGGATCCGCGCCGGGATCATCGGCGAGGTCGGCTGCTCGTGGCCGCTCCACCCGAACGAGCGCAAGGGCGCTCCGTGCGGCGGCCCGCGCCCAGCGCGAGACCGGCGCGCGCGATCACGATCCATCCGGGTCGCGACCAGTCGGCGCCGTTCGAGATCCTCGAGATCCTCGCCGACGCGGGCGCCGACGTCGGGCGCGTCGTGATGGGCCACATCGAGCGGACCGAGCTCGACCGCGCGACACCTCCTGCGTCTCGCCGCGACCGGCTGCTACGTCGAGTTCGACTGGTTCGGCGAGGTGCTCTCGATGTACCCGACCGGGCCCGGTCGACGTCCCGAGCGACGCCGAGCGGATCGACCAGATCCGGATCGCTCATCGACGAGGGCCATCTCGACCAGGTGCTCGCCTCGCACGACGTCTGCCTGAAGACGCGCCTCGCCCGCTACGGCGCGCGGCGGCTATGCCCACATCCCGGCCAACGTCACGGGCTGGATGGCGCGCCAAGGGGATGTCGGCGGCCGAGATCGACCGGATCGTCGTCGCGAACCCGGCGCGGATGCTGGCGGTCGCGTGAGCGCCGAGCCGGAGCGCCCGGCGCCCGACCACCGTCTACATCGGCTGCGGCGCAGGCTTCGCCGACGAGCGACCCGACGCCTGCATCCCGGTCGTCGAGACGCTCGCCCGCCGCGACGGGCCGCGCTATCTCATCTTCGAGACGCTCGGCGAGCGGACGCTCGCCCTCGCCCAGCTCGAGCGGCGGCGCGACCCGGCGGCCGGGTTCACGCCCGGGACCGCGGCCTTCCTGCGGCCCGATCCTCCGCCGCTGTCGCGAGGCCGGGATCCGGATCGTCGCGAACTTCGGGGCGGCGAACTCGCTCGGTGCCGGCCGGCTGGTCCTCGTCGCTCGCCGACGAGCTCGGCCTGCCGGACTTCAAGGTCGGCATCGTCGAGGGCGACGACCTGCTGACCTACGTCGATCCGAGGCCGAGATCCGGTCGTGGACGATCATCGAGGGCATCCCGGTCCGGGACGAGCCGATCATCGCGGCGAACGTCTATCTCGGTGCGGCGCCGGTCGCCGAGGCGCT
Organism: uncultured Chloroflexia bacterium; assembly: GCA_963816675.1. Lineage (GTDB taxonomy): Bacteria > Chloroflexota > Limnocylindria > Limnocylindrales > CSP1-4 > SPCO01. The sequence goes on along the minus strand of CAWFLS010000008.1, from coordinate 254,765 downwards.
GCGCCGCGGCGCCGACGTCGTCGATCCTCGGGCGCAGTGCGCCGATTCCGCGCTCGTGCTCGGTCCGCTGGTCCACGAGTTCGGCTGGGCCGACGACGACTGGGAGCGCCTGGCCGCCGGGACGCTCGCCGGTCACCTGCTCGAGTGCAGCGCCCAGCTGTCGGGCGGCTACTTCGCCGACCCGGGCTACAAGGACGTGCCCGGTCTGGCCCGGGTCGGGTTCCCGATCGCCGAGGTCGGCGCGGACGGTTCGATGGTCGTGACCAAGGCCGACGACACCGGCGGGCTCGTCTCGGCGCGGACGGTCAAGGAGCAGATCCTGTACGAGATCGCGCGACCCGTCGGCCTACCTCGTCCCGGACGTCACGCTCGACATCACCGACGTCGAGGTCGAGGAGGTCGCCCGAACCGGGTCCGGGTGCAGCGGCGCGCGCGGCAGGCCCCGACCGCCGACGCTCAAGGTCACGATCAGCACCGAGGGCGGCTGGCTCGCCGAGGGCGAGATCTCGTACGGCGGGCCGAACGCGCTCGCCCGCGCCGAGCTCGCGGCTCGCGTCCTCGAGGAGCGGCTCGCGCTCGCTCGGCTCGACGTGCCCGACGCGGATCGATGTGATCGGCACGGTCAGCACCTTCGATTCGGTCGCGGGCGACCTGCGCGAGGCCGGCCGTTCCCGGCCGACGGCGACTACCGCGTTCGGCTGGCGGGCTCGGCGCCGGATCGGCGCGACGGCCGAGCGGCTCGCCGGCGAGGTCATCGGGCTGTACAGCACCGGGCCGGCGGGCGGCGGTGGTGCTGCGCAGGTCCGTCGTCGGTCGGGTCCGGACGATGTCGGCGCTCGTCGACCGCGACCTCGTCGACATCCGCGTCCGGATCCTCCCGGAGGACGACGATGGCCGGTGACCGCGTCGTCGGTGCCGCTCCACGAGATCGCCCACGGCCGGGCCGGCGACAAGGGCAATCGCTGCAACATCAGCGTCATCGCCTTCGTCCCCGAGGCGTACCCGTTTCTCCTCGAACAGGTGACGGAGGAACGGGTGCACGGGTTCTTCGCCCATCGCGGCGCGAGCGCGGTCGCGCGCTACGAGCTGCCGCGCCTCGGCGCGCTGAACCTCGTCATCGACGACGTCCTCGAGGGCGGCGTCAACGGCAGCCTGAACCTCGACGGCCACGGCAAGACGCTGTCGTTCCACCTGCTGTCGATGCCGGTCGAGGTGCCCCCGGCGCTCCTCGAGCGCTGCCGCTTGGCGCGGATCGGGCAGGGTTAAGGTCGGCCGGCTGCGGCCGCGACCAGGACGCGGGCCTCTCCGGCGATCCAGATCCTTGCCATCTACTAGCCACAGTCGTGGTATGCAAGGTTCCGGGCACCAAACGACCGGAATCCCCGCCACCTACCAATCACGGTGGTATTAGCCGTCGAAAACGCCTTCTCGACAGCGGCTGTCTCGCACGATACGAGCCACGTTCGTGTCTGGCGAAGATCGGTCGACGCCGACATCGGCCAGGTCTAGCCGCGCGAGGTCCTGCGGCCGTCGGGTGACAACAAAAGGCCGCCGATCGCCGGAGGAGGCAGGCGATCGGCGGCATTGGGCATAGCGGACCACGATCCGACAGGAATCACAGGAACGACGACAGCAGCGCCGTCAAACCCCCGGTGAAACGCGTCCGTGGGTTTCATCCCCTGAACCGCTGGACCGGCTCATGGTCCCATTCCGGCGCGGCGGTGTCAACGGGCAACGATCATCCGTCGAAGGCGTCGGCGATGACTGCGACGACATACGCGCGCGAACGACGGCCGGACGAGGATGCAGGTACGTCGGGCTCGTCCGAGACCGCGATGAGCAGCACGTTTGCCCGCGCGAGGAGCGTCTGGGCGCACCGACCGGGTGCGAAGGACCGCGCGGTCGAGATCGAGCGAGCAGACGTGCTCGAGGATCGCCCGCGCACGTGGACCGGCGATCGAGATCGTCGTCCGACCAGCCGACACATCGACCACGGAGCCACTCCCGTCGCCAGCGCCCGCGACCGCCGCAGCCAGAGCGGGCTCGAGGGCGGCGGCCGATCCAGGCGTGTCGAGCACGAGCCACTCGTCGGGCCCGAGCCACGCGACGCGGCGCGAACCGTCCGGGTGACGTCGCGACCGTGTTCGGCTCGAGTGGGAGCGGGACACCGAGCACCGTCGCCAGGCGCTCGATCGTCGCCGCGTCGGCCGGGTCGACCCGCACGTCGAGCTGGGCCAGGAACGGGATCTCGACGACGCCCGGCGGCATGTCGATGCCCGCGAGCGGTGCGCGCGAGGCGAGCCCTTCGGTCGTCATCGCCGCACGCGCCCTCCGTCGGGGTCGCCGTCCCGCCGCCGGTTCTCGGGATCGAACAGGACCGCCGCAGCGATCTGCGGCCTCGATGGAGGAGCCGTCGAGCAGCGGCGCGATCACGCGCTCGCCGATCCGGTCGCGACCTCCTTCGACGAGAGCGAGCGCGAACGTTCGGCCGAGCGCGGCGCTTCGATACGACGACGTCACGTACCCGACCATCGGGACCGGCAGGCGCGTCAGATCGGCATCGATCCTCACCAGCTGGGCGCCCTCAGGGAGCCGCGCGTCGCGGTCGACCGGCAGCAAGCCCGACGAGCTGCTTGCGTCCCCGGCGGCTGGTATCGGACCGGCGACAGCGAGCGCCGCCCGATGAAGTCCTTCCGCGTCGACACCGATCAGCCGAGACCGAGGTCGTCCGGTGTGACGGTCCCGTCGGTCTCCTGACCGATGATCGGGTACCCCTTCTCGGCTCGGAGGACGTGCAGCGTCTCGGTCCCGTACGGCGTGATGCCGTACGGGCTGCCGGCCTCCATGACCGCCTCCCACAGCGCAAGCCCGTGCCACGAGGGGACGTTCAGCTCGTACGCCAGCTCGCCCGAGAACGAGATACGGAAGATCCGTCCCGGCGTTCCGGCGATCACGGCGTCGCGCCAGGTCATGAACGGGAACGCGTCGGCGCCGACGTCCAGGCCCGGGCGCGAGCGCACCGACGACCGTCGCGCGCACGCGGCCCGACGACCGCCACCGTCGCCCAGGCCTCCGTCACCGAGGTGGCCCGAACCCGGAGATCGGGCCATTCCGTCTGGAGGTATTCCTCGAGGTGGTCCATCACCGCGGCGGCATTGCCGGTCGTCGTCGTCATCAGGTAGCGCTCGCTCGCTCAGGCGGCTCGTGACGCCGTCGTCGAAGACCATCCCGTCGAGCCGGCACATCACGCCGTACCGGCACGATCCGACCTTGAGCGTCGAGAAGCGTGTTGACGTAGATGCGGTCGAGGAAGACGCCGGCGTCGGGGCCCTGGATGTCGATCTTGCCGAGGGTCGTCGCGTCCATGACGGCCACGCCTGTCCGTGCCGCTGCGCACTCGCGCAGGACCGCGTCGTCCATCTCCTCGCCTGCTCGCGGGAAAGTAGCGCGGCCGCTTCCACTGGCCCACGTCCTCGAACACGGCGCCGGCCGCGACGTGCCAGGGATGGATCGGTGTCGTCCGGACGGGGTCGAGCAGGGGACCGCGCTCTCGCCCGGCGGCCATCGCGAAGCTGATCGGCGTGTACGGCGGCCGGTACGTCGGCACGCCGACGGAACCGACGTCCTCGCCGAGGAGTGCCGCGGCGATCGCCGAGGCGAGGACGCCAGACGTCTTGCCCTGGTCGCTGGCCGTCCCGATCGTCGTGTAGCGCTTGACGTGCTCGATCGAGGTGAGACCCGCGCCGAGCGCCCGCCGAAGGTGGCCGACGGTCGAGTCGCGCTGGAGATCGACGTAGTGGCGGTCCCAGGCGTCGGGTGCGTCCGCGATCGGCCGGCGGCACGACCCACAGCGGGTGGACGTCGGGAAGACCGTCGCCGGCTGCGGCGCCGACGGCGCGCACGTCACCGAACGCCCTGTCCGGCACGAACGCGGCGATCCGGTCGTCGAAGCGGAGCGTGCCGCGGGACTGGCTCCAGAGGCTGACGTTCGGGTTCCAGCCGCCGGACACCAGCAGCAGGTCGGCCGCCACGTCCGCGTCGGGCCGCGGCCGTCGACCGTCCCGATGTCGACGGCGGCGAGCCGGCCGTCGGCGTCCGCGCCGTGCCGACGACGACCTCGCCGGCCCGGGCGTCGACGACTGCGACGACCTCGACACCGGCCTCGGAAAGTGCAGCGCGACCTCGTCGGTCGAGTCGTTGGTCGTGAAGATGACCGCCCGATCGCCCGGCCTGACGCCGTACCAGCGGATGTAGCGGCGCGGCCGCCGATGCGAGCATGATCCCGGGCCGGTCGTCGTCGGCGAAGACGATCGGTCGCTCGATGGCGCCGGTTGCGAGCACGATGCGACCGGCCCGGATGTGCCACATCCGGCCCTCGGTCGGTCGGGCTCGGCGTCCGCTCGGCCACCACGACGTACCCGTGGTCGTAGACACCGAGCGCGGTCGCCTTGGGCAGCAGCCGGAGATCGGCGAGCGCGCCGAGCGCGGCGGCATCCTCGATCACCGGTCCCTCGTCGACGAGGATGACCCGGTCACCGTCACGTGCGGCCGTCCTCGCCGCGGCCCGGCCGGACGCACCGCCGCCGATCGACGAGGTCTCGCAGTGAGCGTGCGTCCGGTCGAATCTGCCGCCGTCGGGACCGGCCGAGAGGCGCCCGACGCCCGGCAGTCCCCAGGCCACGAGCCCGTCGATCAGCTCGACCTGGGTCGCTCGGAGCATCGGCTCCTCGGCGGTCGCGGTCCGCACCGCCGACGATGGCATTCGGCTCCTCGGCGCCGGCTGTCATGACGCCACGCGGCCGCCCGTCGTAGATGCTCGTCGCCACCCGGTCGACACCGTTCGCGAGCAACGCCGACGCGAGCGTGTCCCCGCGATACCCGCCGTACGGCGACGCCGTCGAACGTGAACCGCAGCGGCACCGCGCGGTCGATGCGGTCGCCCGCCGGACGGCGAGGCGGCGAGCCTGACCGGCCACCCCGATCGACGTCATCCGGGCAGGCTCGGACGCGGCTCACCGGTCCGATAGACCGCGAGGACCTCGTTCGTCAGCGTGTCGCGGACGGCGTTGAACCAGCGCCGGCAGCCGGCCGTGTGGCACCAGCGCTCGGCGAACGGTCCCTTCGGGTTGTCGCGCATGAACAGGTAGTCGGCCCAGGCGGCGTCGTCGAGGGCGTCGGGATCGGCCGGGGTCGCGATGCCGGCCTGGCCGCCGTAGCGGAACTCGATCTCGTCGCGCGGCCCGCAACACGGGCACTCGATCAGCAGCATCAGTGGGCAGCGACGGCCGCGCCGTGCTCGTCGATCAGCGCACCGGTCGTGAACCGCTCGAGACCGAACGGCCGGGCCAGGGCGTGCGGCGCGTCGGTCGCGATGGTGTGGGCGAGGACGAGCCCGGAGACCGGCGTGGCCTTGAACCCGCCGGTCCCCCAGCCGCAGTCGAGATACAGGCCGTCGACCGGCGACAGCCCGATGATCGGCGACGCGTCCGGCGCGATGTCGACGATCCCGCCCCATGTCCGCAGCACGTGCGCGCGCGCGAGGATCGGGAAGAGCTCGACCAGCGCCGCCAGCTGTCGCTCGATGATGTGGAAGGAGCCACGCTGGCCGTAGCCGTTCCAGGCGTCGATGCCCGGCCCCGATCACCAGCTCGCCCTTGTACGCCTGGCTGATGTACACGTGGACCGCGTTCGACATGACGACGGTCGGCTCGATCGGCTCGAGCAGCTCCGATACGAGCGCCTGGAGCGGGTGGCTCTGGAGCGGGAGCCGGATCCCGGCCATCGCGGCCAGGATCGAGGCGTGGCCCGCCGCGACGATGGCGACGCGGCCGGCGGCGATCGAACCGCGTGACGTCCGCACGCCGGTGACCCGACCGCCGTCGATGTCGATGCCGGTGACCTCGGCGCCCTCGATCAGGTCGACGCCTCGCGCGTCGGCGGCGCGCGCGTAGCGCCCACGCGACGTGGTCGTGCTTGGCGATCCCGCCGCGCGGCTGGTAGGTCGCGCCGACGATCGGGTAGCGAGCCGTCGGGGACAGGTCGAGGATCGGGCAGATCCGGGCGATGTCGTCGAGCGAGAGCCATTCGGCATCGATGCCGCTCAGGCGATTGGCGTGGACCCGGCGCATCCCCTCGCGCACGTCGGCGAGCGATGTGGGCGAGGTTCATCCCGCCGCGCTGACTCGAACAGGACGTCGTAGTCGAGCTCGTCGGCGAGCGTCTCCCACATCTTGAGGGACTGCTCGTAGATCGCCGCGCTCTCGTCGAGCAGGTAGTTCGAGCGGATGATCGCCGTGTTCCGGGCCGTGTTGCCGCCGGCCAGCCAGCCGCGTTCGACGACGGCGACATTCGTGATGCCGTGGTCCCGGGCGAGGTAGTAGGCCGCCGCGAGACCGTGCCCGCCGCCACCGATGATGACGACGTCGTACGACGCCTTTGGCTCGGGATGGCGCCACAGACGGTCGGGGTGGTCCGGAAGGCGCTTTCGGGGCTCGGTCACGGCGTGTACCGTACCGCGCCGACCCGGCCTCGGATGCGCCCGGCGGCGGATCGACGCCCGGACGGCGGCGTCGCGTGTGAGTCGACGATTCCTGCTCGGTGACGCCGAGCGGTCACCTGGAGGCGCACCAAATACCGACCTGCGCCCGCAGCGTCGCGTGCGAGTCGACGATATCTGCTTGCTAACCCCAAATCGCGGGCTCGGGCGGACGAAATGCCCACCTCCTGCAGCTATCGTCGCTTCGGGAGCGACGAAACCGACGTGAAACGCGTTGGATCCGGGCGCCGAGACGGTCCCGAGCCGGACGAAGCACGTTTCGTCGTCTGGGACGCGACGGCGGGCTCGGACACGCGGGGGAGTATCGCGGACGCGCGCATTCCGTGGCTGCCGTCGACAGCTTGCCCATCGGCCGGGCGGCCTACGCGACGTCCCCTCGATACGCCCGTGGGACGGCGCGCCCGACGAGCACCGGGACGACGGCCGGGCTGTAGAGGTTGTTCGCGCTCGCCGACGTCGCGCATCGTGATCTCCTCGTCGCCTTGACGGCCGACGATCACGACCTCATCGCCGACCCGGGCATCGATGCCGGTCAGGTCCAGCCGCGAGTGTTCGAGCGAGATCGCGAGCACCGGCGCCCGACGGCCGCCGACGAGGACGTGGCCGGCCGACAGACCGAGGAACCCGTCGGTGGCGCCGAGCGGGATCACGCCGAGCTGGACGTCGCGGCCGGTCGGGATCGGCGACTGGGCGACGAACTCGGTGCGGAACCGCGTCCGAACCGAGGTCAACCGGCTGCTGAGGCTCACGAGGGCGGGGCGAAGTCCGAGGTCCCGATCGGACGGACCGGGTGGCTCGAGGCCGTACAGCAGGCTGCCGACGTCGATGGCGTTGAGGGTCATCGCGTCGGTCAGGCGAAGGGCCCCGCTCGACGCCGCCATCCGGAGCGGCACCGTCACGCCATCGGCTTCGAGCTCCGCGAGGACCGCCACGAACCGGCCGTACTGCCATTCGAGGTACGCGGAGGCCTCCTCGACGGTTCCCCGCGGGACGTGCAGGTGCGTGTAGACGCCCGCGAGGACGAGACCCGGGTGCGCGGTCGATCAGCCGGGCGATCGCCGCGGCCTCGTCGGGCATGGCGCCGAGCCGTTCCAGCCCGACGTCGACCTTCAGCAGCGCCTTGACCGCACCACCGGCCGAGCCGTAGGCCTCGATGTCCGCCTCGTCGAGCACGGTGACCGTGATGTCGTGCTCGAGAACCTCGCCGATCACCTGGCGGTTCGGCCGCGTGCCGCCGTACAGGATGATCGGCGGCTCCGCGCCCACGAGGCCGCGCAGAGCGATGGCATCGTCGACGCTCGCGACCGCGAGGGCGTCGGCGCCGGCCGACAGCACGGTCTGCGCGACCGTAGTCAGCCCAAATCCGTAGGCGTTCGCCTTGAGCGAGGCGACGAACGTGAAGTCGCCGCCAAGGACTCCACGGAGCCGCTGGACGTTGTGGCGGATGGCATCAAGGTCGACGGTCATCGCGTTCGGACGAGCGTCCGCGGCGACCTCAACCACTGGGTCCGATACCAACAGGGAACCCTCGGCGCACGCTCAAAGAGACGGCCGCAGCGTACCACCATGCACAAGCCCGGTCCGGATACCGAAGAAACCGCTGGAAACACCGTCGCTCGCCGCGCTACGATGGCAGCGTGGTGCCGGACCGCCTGCGACCCGCGTCCCGCCTCAGTCGATCGATCTGTCCGCGCGTCCGGCTGCACCGCCCCGACCGGCGCCGTCGCGGCCCGACGTTGGAAGGCCGGACAAGGAGGACTTAGCCGACAGAACGGCATTCGAAGCGCGTCATGGACGCCCGACCTGGCCCCCGGTTGACGCATCACGTCCGGCGGAGATACTTGCCGCACCCCGTGAACCTTTGTATCGCACCGCGATACGGGGAAGGGGCACGGTGCCGAGGCGTCAAACGAGAACGCCACATGGGATCGCCATCCTACGCACCTTGGAGGAGGAGCACATGGGTAACGTCTTGAGTCGTCGATGGACGACTCGGGCAGCGGCAAGCCTTGCCGTGATCAGCTTGATCGCGGCCGGCTGCGGTACCGCGACGACATCCAGCGCACCGAGCGCGGCGGCCAGCACGGCTGCCAGCGCTGCAGCACCAAGCGCAGCTGCGTCGGGCGCAGCCGCGTCTGCCGAGCATCGGCGGCCGCGTCGAGCGCCGCCTCCGAAGCGCCGAGCGCGGCGGCATCCGCCGCGGCGACGACGATCGAGAGCATGAAGATGGCCGGCGCCGGGTCCGGTCCTGACCCTCGACGTCACCAAGTCGGGTGACCTCGTGCTCGGTCGACACGATCATCCTGACCCAGGGCGCGCTCTACCGGCACGACAAGAACGGCGTGCCGAAGCCCGAGCTCGTCGACACCCTGACGACCTCGCCCGACGGCAAGACCGTCACGATCAAGCTCAAGGCCGGCCAGAAGTACTCCGACGGGACGCCGGTCACGGCCGCTGACGTCAAGGCCGCCGTCGACCACCAGCTGAACAATGCCACGGCCGGCGAGCCGCCGACGCCCGGTGCGAACAAGATCTTCATCAACAGCGTCAAGTCGGCGGACGTCGTCGACGACCTGACGGCCATCCTGAACCTGAACTACCCGGATCCGGACCTGCTCAACGGCCTGTCGGGTCGGGCGCATGGCCCTCAACCCGGCCGACAAGATGGCGAGCGACCCGGACTACCTGCTGCACCCGGTCAGCGCCGGTCCGTACATGGTCAAGGAGTTCACGCCGAACAAGACCTTCACCATGGTCGAGAACCCGAACTACATCGGCGGGCCGATGGTGGTCAAGAAGGTCGAGATCTCCTACGTCCCCGACCTGACCTCGAAGGTCCTCCAGCTCGCGACCGGTGAGCTCCAGTTCGTCTGGGATCTGCCGATCGCGGCCAAGGACAGCCTCCCGCCGGAGGTCAAGCAGTTCACCATCGAGGTCGGTGGCGCCAACACGCTCTACCTCAACATGGATCCCGACGGGCAAGGCGGGCAAGAAGTTCTCCGACCCGAAGGTCCGCGAGGCCATGTCGCTCGCGATCAACCGCAAGGCCATCGCCGACACGGCGTTCGCCGGGCTCGTCAAGCCGCTGACCTCGTTCTGGTACGACTGCCCGGACATCTGCCCGACCGGCATGCTGCCGAACGGCGGCGTCCAGGACGTCGAAGCGGCCAAGAAGCTGATGACCGAGGCCGGCGTCCCGGCCGAGGGCATCTCCGCCGAGATGCTCGTCAGCAGCACCCGCGGCGGCTGGAAGGAAGGCGCGACGCTCGTCGCCGCTGACCTCGAGGCGATCAACGTCCACCTCGAGGTCACCCCGGTCGACGAGGCGACCTGGAACGGCGCCGTCGCCAACAACAACTTCGAGGCCGATCTACAACGGCGGCGCCTCGAGCCCGCAGATCACGATGAGCAGCTGGTTCGGCAACGGCTTCTCGGCCACCCAGTCCGGCTACGTCAAGGTCCCCGACCACGACAAGGTCGTCGCGCTCATCGACCAGATGGCGCAGGAGACCGACGTCGCCAAGCGCAAGGACCTGATGACCCAGATCCAGACCTTCGGCACGCACCACGATGCCGATGATCTCGCTCGTCGACCGCATCGCCCTCGACGGCACCCGCCTGCCGGATGGCGTCCTCAGCGTCGCGAACCAGACGCCGGGGTACATCATCTTCCAGACGGTCGCCGAGCAGGCTGCCGGCAAGGCAGCCGGCGAGCTGAACCTCCCGATCCATCGAAGCTCACGTAGCAGACAGGACCTAACAGTCAGTTGACGCAGGTCCAGGCCGGGCGTGTCACGGGACGACTTCGTCTCCGTGACACGCTCTCCGTTCTTTCGGATCCTCGGCCGCTCGTTCCTCGTGGCCGTCTCGGTCATGCTCGTCGCGTTCAGCCTGATGCGGCTGGCGCCCGGCGATCCGGTCGTCGTCCTCCTGGGCGACCAGGCGACGACGGAGAACATCGCCGACATGCGGGCGCTGCTCGGCCTCAACGGCAGCTACCCCGAGCAGCTCGTCCATTACGTCCAGGGTCTCGCCAGCGGCGACATGGGCAAGCTCGGTCGTCTTCGGCGTGCCGGTCACGACGCTCATCGGGCAGGCGCATGCCGGTCACCCTCCAGCTGATGCTCGTGTCCATCATCCTGACCGTCGTCGTGGCGGTCCCGCTCGCGGTCTACGTCGCGCTCCATCCGACGGGCCGGGTCGCCTCGACTCTTCCTCGTCGGATCGTCGTTCTTCGTCTCGATGCCCGCGTTCTTCGTCGGGCTGATGGCGCTCCTCGTCGCCGCGGTCTGGCTCAAGATCGCGCCGGTCGCCGGCATCGTCGGGAACCTGCCGGGCGCCATCAAGTACCTGTGGCTGCCGTCCCTGGTCATCTGCCTCGCGCTCGTCCCGATCCTCGCCCGCGTCCTCGCGGCGTCGATCTCGAACACCTTGCGCGAGGAGTTCGTCGAGGTCGCGATCGTCCGCGGGGTCCGCGGCCGGACCTTCGCCTGGCGCTACCTGATCCGGCCGTCGATCGCGCCGACGCTCAGCCTGCTGAGCTACATCATCGGGTCGCTGTTCGCGTCGGCGGTCGTCATCGAGCTCGTCTTCAACCTGCCCGGCACCGGCACGCTGCTCGTCGGCGCGGTGGCCGGCCGCGACTACCCGCTCGTCCAGGGGATCGTCCTGTTCTCGGGCGTGTTCGTCGTGCTCGTCGGCACGGTCGCCGACATCGTCACGGTCGCGATCGACCCACGGGTCGGCCGATGAGGGCCGTTCGCTGGTTCGGACGCCGGTCCGCTGGTTCCAGGCGTTGCCGCGGACCGGTCAGGCCGGCGTGGTGATCATCATCGTCTGATCCTGCTCGCCGGCCTGATCATCCCGCAGCTGAGCCCGTACGGTGCCTATCGCGCGTGTCGCGCCGGCCAACGCCGGCGCCGAGCCTGGCCCACCCGTTCGGGATCGACAACCTCGGCCGGGACATCTTCACCCGAAGCTTCGCCGCGACCCACCTCGACATCGTCGTCGCGGTCGTCGGCGTGCTGATCCCGCTGCTCGTCGGCACGCTCGTCGGCGCGCTCGCGGCGACGACCGACGTCCGGGCGTCCGCGGCGTCATCGGCCTCCTGATCGACGGCATCAACGCGTTCCCGTTCCTGATCCTGGCGCTCGGCGTGATCGCGGTCGTCGGCACCGGGGCCGGTCGAGCGTCGATCCTCGCGATCGCGGTGACGAGCTGGGCGCGCTACGCGAAGCTCGCCCGGACCCGCGCCGCGGTCCTGCGCGACCTCGACTTCGTGAGCGCGCTCAGGCTGCTCGGCTACGGCCGCGCCCGGATCACCGTCCGCCACATCCTGCCGAACTGCTTCTCCGAGACCGCGGCCTACGGCGTCAGCGACTTCACGCTCATCATCCTGACCGTCGCCGCGCTGTCGTTCCTCGGCGCCGGCGTCAACCCGCCGACCGCCGGAATGGGGCTCGATGATGGCCGACGGGCGGATCTACCTGCAGTCGGCGCCGTGGCTGCTGGTCGGACCCGGGATCGTCCTGACGATCACCGCGTTCGGCGTGTCGCTCATCGGCGAGGCGCTCAAGGACCGCTCGAATGGCTGAGCCGCGCGTCGAGCCCGAGGTCGCCGCCGACCCGCCCGAGGAGGACGAGGACCTCGAGCCGATCGTCGTCGATCCGCGGCTGCCGTACCTCGAGGTCGACCACCTCCAGATCGGGCTGACGCGCGACGGCGGCGACCGCTCCGCATCGTCGATTCGGCGACGTTCGCGCTCCAGCCGGGCGCGTCGCTCGGCATCGTCGGCGAGTCGGGCTCGGGCAAGACGATGCTGTGCCGGAGCTTCACCGGGACCCTCGGCGCGGTACGGCGTCGACGATGACCGGGCGGCCGGCTGACGATCGCCGGCCGCGACCTGACGCCACGCCGACGAGAAGGACTGGCGACCGATCCGCGGCCGGGCCGTCGGGTATGTCCCGCAGAGCTCGCTGGCGGGCCTCAACCCGGTCCTCACCGTCGAGACCCAGCTGCTCGAGGCGCTCCATCTCGGGCAGCCGGAAGCTGTCGAAGAGCGAGGCACGGGCCGAGGCCCGCCGGCTGCTCGACCTGGTGAAGATCCCGCGCGCCGACGCGGTCCTCCAGGAGCGCTCGCACCAGCTGTCGGGCGGGATGCGCCAGCGCGTGATGATCGCCGCCGCCCTCGCCCTCAGCCCGCCGCTGCTCGTCCTCGACGAGCCGACGACCGCCCTCGACGTGACCGTCCAGTACGAGATCCTCGTGCTCATCCGCCAGCTTCGCGACGAGCTCGGGATGGGCCTCATCCTCGTCTCGCACGACCTCGCGGTCGTCGAGTTCCTGTGCGAGCGGGTGATGACGATGTACGCCGGCGCGACCGTCGAGCTCGGCCGCCTCGAGCGGCATCCGGACGCCGTCCGCGTCATCCGTACACGAACGCGCTGCTCCATTCCCGCCTCGGGATGGCGGAGCGCGGCAAGGACCTCGTCGCGATCCCGGGCGAGTCGCCGGCGGTCGGGTCGTGGCCCGACGGCTGTCGTTTCTGGCCGCGCTGCCAGTACGCGATCGACGCGTGCAAGGTCGACGGCCAGCCGCGAGACCAGGCTGGTCGGCCGTCACCTGACCGCGTGCATCCGGGCCGAGGACGTCACCTGTGACGGCGAACCTGATCGAGGTCACCGACCTCCACGTCACATTACAAGACCACGGGGCGACGACGTCATGGCCGTCCGCGGGCTCAACCTGACGGTCGGCGCCGGGCAATCGACCGGGCATCGTCGGCGAGAGCGGCAGCGGCAAGTCGACCGTCGCCAAGGCGCATCGTCGGGCTCGTCGCCGCCGACCAAGGGCTCGATCCGTATCGACGGTGACCTCGTCGCCGGCGAGAAGGCGACGGGCTACGTCCGGGCCAACCGCTGGAAGGTCCAGATGATCTTCCAGGACCCGTACGGCTCGCTCGACCCGCGCCAGCAGCCGCTCGACGCGGTCCTCGAGGCGGTCGACCCAGTGGACGCAAGGGCTCGAAGAAGGCCGCCCGGCAGGAGGCGCTCGACCTCCTGAAGTCGGTCGGCATCACCGAGCGGCAGGCGACCTCGGGTCTGCGCTCGCTGTCGGGCGGCCAGCGCCAGCGGATCTCGATCGCCCGCGCGCTCGCGCCCAAGCCGCAGGTCCTCGTCGCGGACGAGCCGACGTCATCGCTCGACCAGTCGGCCCAGGCGGCCATCCTCAACCTGCTCCGGCGGATCCAGGCCGAGCGCGGCCTGTCGGTGATCTTCATCTCGCACGACCTTGGTCTCGTCCGCTACCTGACCGAGACGCGTCAAGGTGATGAAGGACGGCTTCGTCGTCGAGGAAGGCGAGACCGATCAGGTCCTCAACAGGCCGACCCACGAGTACACGCAGCGGTTGATCTCGTCCGCGCTGGCCTGACCGCCGGCCGGCTACCGTCGTCACCAGGCGGACCAGCCGCCGTCGACCGTGACGACCTGCCCGGTCATGTACTTGCCGGCGTCCGATGCGAGCAGAAGCGCCGGCCCGAGGTAGTCGGTGCCGTCGCCGGCACGCTTCATCATGATCTCGGCCTGGGCGAACTCGGCGCCCTTCGACAGGCGCAGTTCACCCGCCGCGTCGAGCCCGATTCGCTGGTCCGGCGTGATGATCCCGCCCGGCGCGATCGAGTTGATCGTCACGCCATGCGCGGCGAGCCGCGGGGCGAGGTAGTGGGTGATGCCGTTGATCCCGTGCTTGCTCGCGAAGTACGAGGAGGGTCCCCACGTCTCCGGGTAGAGGTGCCACTTCGGTCCCATGTTCGCCGTAGACCGAGGCGATGTTGATGATCCGCCCCCAGCCGCGCTCCATCATCCCGGGCGCGAAGACCTGGCACAGCCGGAACGGCGCGTACAGGTTGACCGACATGACCTGATGCCACGACTCGAGCGAGACCGTCTGCCAGGGTTCGCTCGGGTAGACGCCGGCGTTGTTGACGAGGATGTCGATGTCGCCGGCGACCTCGCGGATCCGCTGGACGTCCTCCTCGACCGTGATGTCGGCACCGAGCGCATCGACGGTGCCGCCGGCTTCCTCGATGATCGTCGCGACCTCGCGGACCATGTGCTCGCGGCGGGCGCAGATCACGACCTGGGCGCCGGCCTCAGCGAAGCCGATCGCGAGCGCCCGACCGAGACCGCGGCCGCCACCGGTGATCAGGGCTCGTCGACCGGCGAGGCTCCACAGATCTGCGACGCTCATCCAACGCCCTCCTTCGAGTTGACCGGAGCAGGCCCGCCACAATACGGTACCGCTACACGAACTGCCACTTCGAATGACGAACCGCCTGTCGCCTTGAGCCGGCCGCTTGGAGCCGGTCTGGAGGTCCATCCGTGAGACTGCACCCGGACGCTGCTGCGATCCTCGAGCGCGTCCGCGAGGCCGGCGTCCCGCCGTGGGCGTCCATGTCGCCGGTCGAGGCTCGAGAGGTGTATCGGCGGCGCGCCCGGCTCTTCCAGGAAGCGCCGCTGGCGGTCGGCGACGTCTCGGACACGACGATCCCCTCGGACGCCGGACCGCTCGGCATTCGCGTCTACCGGCCGGTCGGCGGCCGGCCACGGCCGATCTTCCTGTACCTCCACGGCGGCGGCTGGACGCTGGGCGACCTCGATTCGCACGACGCCGTCTGCCGCCGGATCTCGGTCGCGGCCGACTGCCTCGTGGTGTCACTCGACTACCGCCTCGCGCCCGAGCATCCGTACCCGGCCGCGATGGACGACACGATCGCGGCCATCACCTGGCTTGCCGCGCACGGCGCCGACCTCGGCGGCGATCCGACCCGGCTGGCCATCGGCGGCGACAGCGCGGGCGGGAACCTGACCGCCGGAGCGGTGATCAGGCTCCGCGACGAGGGGGGCCCGCGGGTCGCGCTCCAGGTCCTCATCTATGCGGCCACCCAGCCCTCGTTCGAGATGCTGTCGTTCTACGAGAACGCCGAGGGCTACTGGCTGCTGACCAGCGACCTGATCTGGTTCTGGGAGAACTATCTCGGCGGGTCCGAGACAGCACGGAACGACGCGTACGCCTGTCCAGGTACGGCGACCGACCTCCGCGACCTGCCGCCAGCGGTCGTGATCACCGCCGACTTCGATCCCGCTCCGTGATGACGGCGACATCTACGCGATACAAGCTCCGGGCGGCAGGCGTCCCGGTCGATGGCGCGGCGCTTCCCGGGGATGATCCACGGGTTCGTGGCGCTTCCCGCGGAGATCCCCGCCGGCCGTCGCGCGATCGCCATGATCGCCCGGGCGACGCGGCGCGCGTGGTCCGCCGACGGCTGGCAGTGACGACAACCATGACCGGGGCCGGCAGCACGACGACGAGCCGAGGAGCATCGTGAAGATCACCGCCATCGACACCATCCAGCTCGCCGACTACCCGTTCCTGATCATCGTCCGGGTCCATACCGACGACGGCTACGTCGGGGTCAGCGACACGTTCTACACGGGTGACGCGATCGCGGCTTCGTCCACGAGACCGCGGCCGCGTACCTCCTCGGCAAGGACCCACGGACATCGAGCGACACTGGGACACGCTCTACGCACGGACCGTCGCGCGATGGGGCGGCGTCGGGATGGAGCTGCGGGCGATCTCGGTGCTCGACGCGGCACTCTGGGACATCCTCGGCCAGTCGCTCGGGACGCCGATCTACCAGCTGCTCGGCGGCCTCGCGCACGACCGCATCCGGACCTACAACACGTGCGGTGGTCCGCTCTACGGCGCGCGCGGGTTCGATCGGGCAGGCGAGGGCAAGGGACCGCTCGAAGACCTGTGGGCCCAGATCAACGAGCCCGAGGTGCTGGCCGAGGAGCTCCTGTCCGAAGGCATCACGGCGATGAAGATCTGGCCGTTCGACCGGTACGCGCTCGCGGGCGACGGACGCTCGATCAGCGCGGCCGACCTCCGCCAGGGGCTCGAGCCGTTCCGCCGGATCCGCGAGGCGGTCGGTGACCGGATCGAGATCATGCTCGAGGGCCACGGCTACTGGGACATCACGACCGCCAAGCGGATCGCCGCCGCGGTCGAGGAGTACCGCCCGGCCTGGCTCGAGGACATGGTCCTCGCCCACGACGTCGACGCCATCGCCGAGCTCAAGGCTTCGACCTCGACGCCGGTCATCGCCAGCGAGATGCTGATCACCCGCTTCCAGTACCGCCAGCTGCTCGAGCGTCGCGCGGCCGACATCGTGATGGTCGACCCGACGTGGGCCGGCGGGATCACCGAGTCGCGCAAGATCGTCACCCTCGCCGAGAGCGTTCGGCCTGCCGGTCGCGATGCACGACTGCACCGGCCCGTTCACGTTGCTGGCCGGCATCGCACCTCGCGTTGAGCGCGCCCAACGCGATCTACCAGGAGCACGTCCGGGCGTACGTTCGGGGCTGGTTCGCCGACATCGTCACCGAGTCGGTCCAGGTCGTCGACGGTCACATCCTGCCGCCGACGGCGCCCGGCATCGGTGCCGCGCCTGTCTGCCGGCCGTCCTCGAGCGCGACGACGCGACGGTGCAGACGTCGCGGCTGGGGAGGTGACGTCCGTCGGCGGATCGCCGTAATATCAGTGATCGATGTCGATCGACCCGACCAGTCCCGGGAGGCCCGCATGTCGGCCCAGGTCCGTCGAGACCGCCTCAGCTCTGGGAACGGGCCCAGCGCCATCTCCCCGGCGGTGTCACCGCGGCGGCGAGGATCCACGCCGCGCTCGGGCGGCCGTTGCTCGTCGAGCGTGCCGCAGGGCGGCCGCATCTGGGACGTCGACGGCCACGAGTACATCGACCTCAACATGTCGTTCGGGGCGTCGCTGCTCGGCCACGGCCATCCGGCCGTCAAGGAGGCGGTCGCCCGGGCGACTCGAGCTCGGGATCATGTGCGGCTACGAGACCGAGGCCCAGACCCGGCTCGCCGAGCGGATCGCCGAGGTGATCCCGAGCGCCGAGCTGGTCCGCTTCGCCGGATCCGGCACCGAGACGACCTGGCACGCGCTGCGCACGGCGCGCGTCGCCACGGGCCGGACGGCTCGTGGTCAAGTTCGAGGGCCACTTTCACGGCTACAACGACACGCTCGGCTACAGCTTCTGGCCGAGCGCGGAGCAGGCGGGGCCGGCGTCCTCGCCCCGGGCCGTTCCCGAGAGCGCCGGGATGCCCGAAGCGCTCGCGGAGCTCACGATCGTGCTGCCGTGGAACGACGCCGAGGCGCTCGAGGCGGTGTTCGCGGCGCACGGCCCCGAGATCGCCGCGGTCGTGATGGAGCCGGTCAACCACGATTCGGGGACGATCCTGCCGGTCGCCGGGTACCTCGAGGCGGCCCGCGAACTGACCCGACGCCACGGCGCGGTGCTGATCTTCGACGAGGTCCTGTGCGGGTTCCGGACCGGCGTCGGTGGCGCTCAGGCGCTGTACGGCGTGACGCCCGACATGACGACGCTCGGCAAGACGCTCGGTGGCGGGACGGCGCTGAGCGCCTTCGTCGGCAGCCGCGAGGTGATGTCGGCGGTCGCGCCGCTCGGCCGGGCCGTCCACAGCGGCACGTACAACGCCCACCTCATCCCGGTCATGGCCGGTCTCGCGTTCCTCGACGTAGCCACCGATCCGGACGTTCTACCCGCGCCTCCGACGACTCGAGGCGACGTTCTACCCGGAGCTCCAGGCGATCTTCGACCGGCTCGGCTTGCCGGTCATCCTCCAGGAGAAGGGTGCGCGGTTCAGCCTGCTGTTCGGTCTCGAGCGCGCCGCCGGTCCGCTATCGCGACCTGCTCGCGCACGACACGGCGCTGGCGACCCGCTTCTACGGCCTCGCGCTCGAGGAGGGCGTCTACTTCCACGCCTCGTGGCATCACGGCTTCAGCGCCATGCACACCCAGGCGCGATCTCGACGAGGCCCTCGAGCGGATCGAGCGGGCGGCGCGCGCCGGCTTGCGGCCGACGCAGCGCCGGCGGGAGACCAGGTGAGCCGGCGACCCGACCGCTCGTCGTCGTCGGTGGCTTCAAGCACGAGCTCAACAGCTTCGCCCTCGGGACGACGTCGCTCGACGACATCCGCGGCTCGGGCTACTACGCCGAAGGCGCCGACATCTTCGCCGCGCCGCGGAGCAAGCGCCCGGAGCTCGCCGCCATCCGCGAGATCGCCGAGCGCGAGGGCATCGACCTCGTCCCGACCGTCCACATGCACGCCCTGTTCGCCGGCGGCCCGATCGAGCACGCGATCTACGAACGCGCCAGGAGCCTGATCGTCGGCGCAGTCACCGAGCACCGCGAGCGGCTGACCGGGATCATGCTGCCCCTGCACGGCGCGACGGTCACGACCGAGGAGGACGACCCCGAGGGCGACCTGCTGGCGACCCTGCGCGAGATGGTCGGGCCTGACATCCCGATCGTGGCGACGTTCGACACGCATGTCCACGGGACGGCCCGGATGGCCGCGAGCCGCCGACGCGCTGGTCGGGTTCAAGACGCAGCCGCACACCGACCACTACGAGACGGCGACCCTCGGCATGGACATCCTGCTCCGCGCGATGCGCGGCGAGATCCGGCCGGTGACGACGCACCGCAAGATCCGGATGCTGATCTCGGCCGAGCGCCAGGACACCACCAAGCCGCCGAACAAGGACCTGATGGACGCGTCGCCGCGAGATGGAGCGGCGTCCGGGCGTCCTCGCGGTGTCGATCTTCGAGACCCAGCCGTGGATGGACCTGCCCGAGGTCGGCTGGTCGGTCGAGGTCGTCACCGACGGCGATCCGGAGCTCGGCGAGGCGACGGCGGACGAGCTCGCGCGGCGTGCGTGGTCCGTGCGCGAGGAGTTCCTGGTCCACAAGATCTCGATCGCCGCGGCGCTGGACGAGGCGGCGGCCAGCGACGCGCGGCCGTTCGTGTTCGCCGACGGCTCCGACTCGACGACCGCCGGCGGCAACGGCGACGGCACCGAGCTGCTCGCTGCGCTCGTCGAGCGGTCGGACGCCGATCGAGGCGCTCCTGACGATCACCGATCCGGCCGCGGTGGAGCGCTGCGTCGAGGCCGGGATCGGCGCGACGATCGAGCTTGCCGGTCGGTGGCACGATCACGCCCGGCTATCGGCCCGGTCCGTCGTCCGCGGGACGGTCATGGTCCTCGCCCTGGGCGCGATGGAGCTCGATCCGCCGTGGTCGCCGACCGACCTCGGACGGATGGCGGTCCTCCGCGTCGGCTCGACGGACGTGGTGCTGAGCGAACGCAAGGCATGGGGCCTCGACACCGTCGTCTTTCGCCACGTCGGCCTCGATCCGGCGCGCTACCAGGTCGTCCAGGTCGAAGTCGGCCGGCGGGTTCCGCGCTCGCTACGAGCCGATTCGCCGCCCGGATCCTCGAGATCGAGACGACCGGGCCGTGCGACAGCGACCTGACCCGGCTGCCGTTCCGCCGCATCCCGCGGCCGCTGTGGCCGTTCGACCCCGAGCTCGACGCGCCGTGGCCCGACGGCGAGCGTGCCGTGACCACGGCGGAGCGTCGGATGACCGACCCGCGGCCCCTCGTGGCGATCTCGCGGCGGGCGATGCCCGGCGATCCGGCCGCCCGGATCTCGGCGCCTGGCCGACGTCCGCGAGTGGCCCGACGCTCGCCCACCCGGATCAAGCCGAGCTTGATCGCGCTGCGCGGACGGGGCGTCGGCCCTGCTGTGCGTCAACGGCGACCGGATCGACGAGTCGTTCCTCGACGCGTGCCCGGACCTCCGGCTGGTCGCGCTGGCGAGCACCGGCTACGACTCGATCGACGTCGCCGCGGCCGACCGTCGCGGCGTCGCGGTCACGAACTCGCGCGGGCACGCTGTTCGAGACGACCGCCGACCTGACGTTCGGCCTGATCCTCGCCGCCCGGCGCCGGATCTGCGAATCCGAGCGGTACCTGCGGGCCGGCCGCTGGGTCCAGGACGACCTCGACCTCCTGCTCGGCCACGACGTGTACGGCGCGACGCTCGGGATCGTCGGCTACGGCGAGATCGGCCGCGCCGTCGCTCGCCGGGCGACCGGGTTCGGGATGACCGTCATCCACCATCGGCGGACGCCCGGCGACGACGACCTCTCGCGCTGGATGCCCGCTCGACGACCTGCTCCGCGAGAGCGACATCGTGTCGCTCCACGTCCCGATGTCGCCCGCCACGCGGCACCTGATCGGTGAGCGCGAGCTCCGCCTCATGAAGCCGACCGCAACGCTCGTCAACGCGGCTCGCGGCGGCGTCGTCGACCAGGCGGCGCTCATCCGGGCGCTGCGCGAGGGCTGGATCGGCTCGGCCGGCCTCGACGTCCAGCAGGTCGAGCCGAATCCCGATCCGGACGACCCGCTGCTGCGGCTGCCGAACTGCGTCGTCCTGCCGCACATCGGCTCGGCGACGCTCGCGGCCCGGGTCGCGATGATCGGGATGGCGACCGACAACGTCATCGCGTTCCTCGAGGGCCGGCCGCTCGTCACGCCGGTCGGGACGGTCGGGCCGCGGACCGTACGGCGGAGGGCAGCCCGCAGATGACCGCGCGCATCGCCCTCGTGACCGGCAGCGCCCAGGGCATGGGCCGGGCGATCGCCGAGGCGCTCGCCGCCTCCGGCCACGACGTCATCGGCGTCGATCGCCTCGAGCAGGACCGCGGGACCGATGGTCCGGGTCATCAAGGCGGACCTGGCATCGCCCGACGCCATCGATGCCCTCGCTCGCCGACGTCGGTCGCGTCGACGTGCTCGTCAACAACGCGGCCGTCCTCGTCGAGAAGCCGATCGAAGAGACGTCGCTCGACGACTTCGACCTGACGATCGCCGTCAACCTCCGCGCGCCGTTCCTGCTGTCGCGGGCGTTCGGCGCCGGGATGCGCGAGCGTGGCTGGGGCCGGATCATCAACATCGCGAGCATCGCGGCCCGGACCGGCGGCATGTCCCAGGTGGCCGCGTACGGGGCATCGAAGGCCGGGCTCGTCGCACTAACCAAGAACTTCGCCCGCAACTACGGTCCGGACGGCGTCACGGTGAACGCGGTCGCGCCCGCCGCGATCCTGACCCCGATGGCCGAGTCCCAGGAACGGAATACGCCGGGCGCGATGGCTTCGACGGCGGCGACGATCCCGCTCCGGCGCATCGCGGCGCCGTCGGAGGTCGCGACCGTCGTCGACTTCCTCGCCTCCGACGGCGCCTCGTTCGTCACCGGCGCCACGATCGACGTGAACGGTGGCCTGGTCACGTACTGATCGCGGCGCGACTGGAGGGTCGCCCGCGTGATCGACATCCTGTTCCGTGGCGCGACCGTCCACGACGGGACCGGGACCACTGCCCGACGCGGCGACGTCGCGGTGGCCGGCGGCCGGATCGTCGTCGCAGACCGTGATGCGGTCGACGTCGCGGACGCGCGTGATCGACGCGGACGGACTCGTCCTTGCCCCGGGCTTCATCGACCTTCACTCGCACGCCGACTGCACGCTGCCGGCCTATCCCGGGCGCGATCAACTCGATCAGCCAGGGCGTGACGACCGAAGTGGTCGGCAATTGCGGGTACACGCCGGCCCCGGTCAGCCCGGTCGCCGAACGCGCCACCGAGCTTCGGTTCCAGACGGCCGGCGATCGGCCCGGACCTCGACTGGTCGTGGACGTCATTCGGGTCCTACCTCGACCGGCTCGACGAGGCTCGACCGGCCCACAACGTCGTTCCGTTGGTCGGCTTCGGTGCGCTTCGCATCGCGGCGATGGGGATGGCCGACCGGCCGGCGCGGCCAGCCGAGATCGCCCAGATGCGGGCGGACCTCGTCGGACGCCCTCGACGCCGGTGCGTTCGGGATGAGCACGGGCCTCGTCTACCCGCCCGGTGCCTACGCCGCGACCGACGAGATCATCGCCGTCGGCGAGCGAGCTGGGCAGACGCGACGCGCCTGTATGCCTCGCACATCCGGAACGAGGGCGACGACCTCGGCGATGCCGTGGACGAGGCGATCGCCATCGGCGCGGCGCTCGGGACCCGCGTGGAGATCTCGCATCTGAAGTCGGTCGGGGTCCAGAACCACGGAAAGATCGGTCGGGCGCTCGAGCGGATCGACGCCGCGCGCGCCGATGGCGGCCGGGTCACGTTCGACATGTATCCGTACACGGCCGGGAGCACCATGCTGACCCAGGTGCTGCCGCCGTGGCTTCAGGACGGCGGCCAGCAGGAGCTGATCGCGCGCCTGCGGAGCACCGAGGTCCGCGCCCGCCTGAGACGCGAGATCGAGACCGGCCTGCCGGGCTTTCTCAACTACAGCAAGGCCGGCGGCGGTTGGGATTCCATCCTGATCGCGGCCGTGTACGAGCCGGCCCTCCGCTGGGCCGAGGGGCGGACGATCGCGGAGCTCGCCGTCGCGCAGGCAGATGGACCCGCTCGACCTCGTCTTCGAGCTGCTGATCGAGGATCGCGCGTCGACCGTCATGATCGTCTTCGTCATGGCCGACGAGGATGTTCGCGACGCGCTCGCGCATCCCGCGGCAGGGATCGGATCGGACCTGCTCGGCGTGACGAGCGACTACGCTCGCGTCCACCCTCGGACGTACGGAACGTTCGCGAAGGTCCTCCGCTGGTCCGCCAGCGGCGACGGCCCGCTCGACCTCACCCAGGCGATCCGTCGGATGACCGGCCAGACCGCCGAGATGCTCGGCCTGACCGACCGCGGCAGGATCGCGCCGGGCGCGATCGCGGACCTCGTCCTGCTCGACCCGTCACGCGTCCGGGACACCAGCACGTACGCCGAACCGACGCGACTTGCCGAGGGCATCGAGACCGTCCTCGTCGGTGGTCGGTTCGCGCTCGACGGCGGGCAGGTCGTCGCCCGCGACCTCGGCCGGGTGCTTCGGCGGACCTCACCCAGCGCGTAACAACGCGATCGGCGGCTGAGGCCGAGAGGCGCACACTCGACTCGGGCCATAAGGCGGTTATCGGATGGGCGCCGGCTGAAGCGGAGTTGCAACCCCAGCCGTGCAGGACGGACTCGCATACGTTCGGGCCTTGAGCCGACGCTCGCGGTTCGGGAAACAGCGATCTGACGGTGGTGCCCTTACAACCACGAGATCGACCCAGGAGGTCTGCTGTGACGACCCGTCGAATGCCAGCCACGTTGGTGTCGATCGCGACCGTGGCCCTTGTTCTCACTGCATTGGTCGGCCCTGCCGCTTCCGGAGTCGCGGCCGCATCCAAGCAGAACGTGAACATCGATCGCGCGGTCAAGTCATACGAGGCGCTCCAGCGGTACTTCTACGTCGGGAGCCCGCCGCTTTATCTCGAGGAGTACCCACGCAGCGGCGGGAACGACTACTCGTACGTCTGGCCGTTCTCCCAGGCGATGGCCGGGACGATCGACCTCGCCGGGATCCGATCGCTGCGCGGCGCCTATGCCGGCGACGTCCAGGACAGGTTCGCCGGCCTCCAGCTGTACTGGAACGACACGACGACACCACCCGGATATGACTCCTATGTTCGCCCGCCACTCGGCGGTGGTGGCGACAAGTTCTACGACGACAACGAGTGGATCGGCCTCGAGCTCGTCCAGTGGTACCGGATGACCGGCGATCCGGCCGCGCTCGCGCGTGCCCGCCAGATCTTCGAGCTGGTCGTCTTCGGCTGGGACACGGATCCCACCCATCCCTGCCCGGGCGGCACGTTCTGGACTCAGGCCCCGTGGAGCCAGGATCGCAACACCGTCTCGAACGGGCCCGGCGCGGAGCTCGGCCTCCAGCTCTACGAGGTCACCTCGGACGCGGCCCAGAAGGCTCACTACCTCGAGTGGTCGACGAAGATGTACGACTGGGTCAACGGCTGCCTGCTCGCCCCGAACGGCCTGTACTGGGACCACATCGACCTGGCCGGCAACATCGAGAAGACCCAGTGGAGCTACAACCAGGGCACGATGATCGGCGCGAACGCGTTGTTCTATCGGATCACCGGCGACCGGGCGTATCTCGACAAAGCCAATGCGATCGCCGACGCGGCACTCGCGTACTACGGAGGCGCGGGTCGGCTCTACAAGCAGGACCCGCCCTTCAACGCCATCTTCTTCAAGAACCTGTTGCTCCTGGACTCGGTCGACCACGATCCGCGCTACCGGCGAGCGATGCAGGCCTACGCGGACGAGGTCTGGAAATCCGTCCGCAACCCGGCGACTGGTCTGTTCGAGTTCGACGGAGCGAGGCCGGTCAAGCTCCTCTTCCACTCGGCGATGGTCCAGATCTACGCCTCGCTCGCGTGGGACGCCAGGGACTACCCCTTGATGGCGTGACGTCCGTCGCGCGGGCGCCCGGCTAGTCGTCCGTCCGCAGCCGGGAGTACGCGACGCAGTCGACGGGCATGCCGTCGTGGTGCACGTCCCACGCCCGGAGGACCCCCTCCCGGGTGAAGCCGGCGCGCTCGACCATGCGCTCCGAAGGCTCGTTGCCGACCATGATGAAGCAGTCGACCCGGATCACCGGCGTCGTCTCGAAGGTCCAATCGGTGAGGCGTCGGAGCGCCCGTGTTCCGACGCCGCGGCCGCGGGCATCCTTTGCGAGCCACAGCCCGACAGTCGCCTGATGTCCCTCGGGGCCGAAGCGAGTCACGGCGCCGAGGATCCCATCGGTCGTTCAAATCGATGATCGCGAACGGCGCACCGGTGCCATCGCGCCACATCGTGACGGCGTTCTCGATGAACGCATCGGCATCGGCGGCCCGGAACGGCTGAGCGATCGTGACCCAGCGCGCGATCTCCGGGTCCTGGCAGATCGCGAGGACCGCCGGCGCATCGCTCGGTCGCCACGGCCGGAGCACGAGCTCGTCCACGGTGAGGGTCGTTTCGGCGTCGCTCTCCTCGCGCACGGTCGCCTGCTCAGCCATCGCCTGCCATCGCTTCGGCCGGGCTTCCCGGCAGGATGTCGGTGCCGGCTGCGTCGTCGTGGCTTCCGAACCGCCCGCGGTGGGGGAGCGAGCGCCGGAGTAGGTCCAGGTCGAGGCCGCTCGCCAACCGATCGAACCCGAGGAGCAGCGCCCCGACGACCGGTTCGAACTCGCTCTCGACGACTCGCGGCTCCGGGCAGAGCCGAGCGGATCTCGTCGCGGATCAGCATGCTCGGGTGGCGGAACACGCCGCCGGCCAGCACGACCGGGAATCCGCCCTCACCGAGGCCGACGCGGCGCGCCGCCAATCGCGCGTACTCGCCGAGGACGCGCCCGACGCGAACCACGATGTCCCGGCCGACCGGGTCGCCGGCGTCGGCCGCATCGAGCAACGTGGGAGCGAGCCCGGCGAGCAACGTGCGCGACCCGCCACGCCTCGTCGCTTCGTATAGCAGCGCTTCGACGGACGAAACATCGAAGACATCGAGCGCACGGCTCGTGAACCCGACCGGCGGATCGAGCCCGAGGTCCGATCGCACGAGTGCCCGGAGCGCCGCTCGACCGAGTGTCCCGGCGCCGCCATCCTCGCCCCAGAAGCTCGCGTGCCAGGTCGTGCCGCCCGACCGAGCGCCGATCGCGCTCCCGGTACCGACGACGACGGCGACGCCCTCGCCGTCCACTGTCCCGGCGCGCAAGGCCCCGATCGCGTCGTTGACGACGACGACCTGCTCAACGCGTGGGAGGCGCCGGCGCATCTCGCCCTCGAGCAGGACGAAGTCCTCGGGCCAGTCCGCACCGGCCAGGCTGCAGCCCGCTGCCACGACGTTCGCATGCGACGCACCGGCCTCGCGAAGCGCGCCTTCGATCGCGGCGTCCAGCTCGGCCAGCGCCGCGTCGACCGTGGAGCCGTAGATGTCGCCGCAGCCCGCCCGCCCGGTGCCCAGGACCTCGCCGTCAATGCCGGCGACGACTGCGACCGACTTGGTGTTGCCGCCATCGAGGCCGAGCACGAGCGGTCGCATCGACGTCACGGTCGCGTCAGCGCCGCCACGGAGCGGCACCAGTCCTGCTGTGGCTCGCGGGTGATGGCCATCGCCGCACTATTCATGCGGCGGGTACGGTCGTCAAACGAGTGGCCACTCTTCGATCGACAACAGTCCCGGGGTACAGTCGGATCATGTCGATCCTCTGGGACGAAGCGCGCGAGATCCCCGCGACGCTGAATACCACGCTCGACCGGCGCGAAGGATTCGACGCCGTCATCGAGCGCCTGGCCGACCCGGCCGTTCGACGGATCGTCGCCACGGGCAACGGCGCCGCCTATTACGCCGCGATGGCCGTCGCGCTCTGGCCGCGTTGTGGAGTCCGGGTGCGGCCCGCGTCGTCGCATTGCCGGCCGGCATCGTCGCCGACCGGCGCTTCCGGTGGTCCGACGACGACCTTCTGCTGGCGGTCTCGAGTTCGGGCGAGTTCCGCGACGTCGTCGCGGCCGCCGGAGCGCGCCCCGGACAGTGGCGGTGACGGCGAGTCGAACATCAGCACTCGCCCAGCGTTCGGAGGCGTCCGCGATCGTCCACGTTCAGTCGCAACGGGCAGTGACCCACACGCAGGCGTACTGCGGCGGAGTGGCGACCCTCCTCGCACTCTGGTCGGAGGCGACCGGCGACGACGATCTGCGCCGGGCGGTAGCTGCCGCTCCCGGGATCGTCGGCGACGCGCTCGAGCAGGCCGAACCATGGGCCGCCGCGCAACTCGCGGACGTTCGGCGCCCCGTGGCCGCCGTGGCATTTGGCACGGGCCCCGGTTGGGCCGCCGCGCTCGAGGCGGCGCTGCTCCTCAAGGAGGTCGCGGGCGTCCCGGCCGAGGGCGTCGAGACGCGCGAGGGTGCCACCTCGGCGATGTACGCATTGGGGCCAGACCACCTCGTCTTGAGCATCGGGGCCGGTGACGACGACCCGCTGCTTGATGAGGCCGAGCGCGTATGCGCCTCGACCGGCGCGACGGTCGTCCGCATCCCGGCCGTCGAGTCGATCGATCCCCGGCTGACGCCACTCACGTCGTTCCCGGCCGCCCTCGCCCTGGCGATCGGGCTCGGGACGAACGCCGGCCTCGATGTCGACACGCCATCGTGGGTCACCGCCTACGCCAGTACCTCTCGGGTGCCGTCCGACGCGGCGACATGATCACGCGGCTGATCAGTCGACGCCTTGGAAGAGGATGACATCGCCGGGCTTAGTTTCGACCGTCAAGAGGTCGCCCGCTGCGAACTCCGTGACGCCGTCGCGCGAGATCTCGACCCGGCCGGCCCACGGATTGACGACCCGCAACGGGCCACCGACTTCCGCGGTCACCCGCACCCACTGCACCTGCCCACGAGCGAAGCTCGCACTGACCAAAAAGGCACCGACCGCGCGAAGGTCCTGAAAGCCGGCGTCCTGACCGTCGGGCCAATTCGGGAAGAGGCGTAGCTCGCCCGTGTAGCTCTGGAGCAGGCATTCGTTGATCACGACCGGCAGCGAGAAGTTCTCGAACCAGATGCCCATCCGGGCCATGTAGTCGTATGGCGTCTCGTCGAAGTATCGGCCGCCGACCTGCAGGACCATGTCGGTGCAGGTGCCGTTCGGCAAGAGGCAGTAGTCGATCTGACGCTTGAACTTCTCGAGATCGAGCACTCCGAGCCGGGCGCCCTGGAGGTTCTGGAAGACGAGCTCGTTGCCACCCTCGGTCCGCTGATTGCGCCACGTCGTCAGGGCGACCTCCAACTCTGCGATCGGCGAGTGCAAGCCCGACGTCCTCGCCCGGAAACACGCACGCCAGCGGATTTGGCGTGTTGTACACCTGCTCGGGCGACTCGCCCGACACGGAAACGTAAACCGTCCCCCGGTCGCTCTCCGCCGTTGGGTATGCAGGGAAGTGGTCGAGGATCTCCTGGACCTCCGACATCAACACCGATTCCGATTCATCCAGCCCGAGCAGCCGGCACGCCTTCATGTACGCACCGAAGACGAACTTGGTCAGGGTGAGGTCGACATTGCAGTCGGCCGAGAACCTGGGATCCACCCGAAGCCCGTGGAGTTCCGGCGCGACGGTCGGATAGATGTGGTAGTCGTCATCGTCCCATTCGTAGCCTCGCGTCCGCGCGCGACGGATATACGCGTTCAGGAACTGCACGGCCTCGCGAATCGGACCGATCGCCCGATCGCGCAGGAAGTCGATGTCCATCGTGTAGAGGTAGTGCCACCACAGGCTTTGCACCACCCACGGCGTCTCGCAAACCTCCGCGCCCCACGTCGGCACCGGATACGGCATCTGGTGCATCTCGACCGGGTAGGCCGAGTGAGGGAAGAAGGCGCCCGGCAGGCCGTAGTAGTCGCGAGCCCACGCCCGACTCACCGGCAGCAGGAAATCGACGAGGTCGGCGTAGGCGAGGTGCTTGTCGACATGGTTCGAGGAGAACGTCACCCAGAACGGCTGCTGGAGGTTGTAGTTCGTGTGGTAGTCGCCGTGCCAGGTCGAGCCGATCCGCCCGTTGCTCCAGTTCGCAAACAACCCCGGACAATTGACACCCTGCCGGACCGCGCAGTTGAGGAAATACAGGTTGCGATACCAGGTGCGCTCGAGGAACACGTCTCCCAGCCGGACGCCGGACTTGCCCCAGTAGTCTCGCCACGCATCCTGACCGGCTGCCGACGCAAGCTCGTACGCGCCGGCCGTCGGTTCGGGCAACGTGGCGTCCTCCGGCACCTCCCGGTCGAGCCCTTCGTTCAGTCCCACCACGCGCGATGAATGGATCCGGCCGGCAGGAATCTCGGCGCCACGGATCCTGCGATGCGAAGGCCAAGTCCAAGAGCACGGTCCTTGTCGCGTGCGTCTCCGAGCGCCGGCAGCACCTGCCGAAAGGCGATGGTGTCTTCCTCTGCAGTTGACACGGCCGGAAATCCGGCCTCCGGGATGAGCCGAGCCCGGTCGAAAGGTGCCTCGATCGCGACGCCGTCGGCATCGATCATCCGCATCCAGAGCCGGTCGGATGTCATCTCGACAAAGATCTCGAGCGACGCCAGCCGGCCGTCGATGAGGAAGGAGACCTCGCATTTCCCGGTGTCGATGCGGACACGATGACCGAGCAGCTCGGCCCTCCGACGGTCGAAACCAAGAACCAACGATCCACATGGCCACGGGCGCGGGTATTCCTGGTCGTAGTTCTCGCCGGCCATGGCGCAGTAGTCCCTGAACCAGGTGTCCGGGTAGAGCGCGAGGTCCACCGTGATCTCGGTGACGCCGTCGGGCGTGAAGCCGGGCGACTGCGACACCTCCGGCGGCCGCCGGCGACGAACTGCGAAGTCGGTCCCAGACCTCGTCGAACGTCAGGAGCTTGTCCCGATTGTCCTCGGCCACCCGGATGTCCCAGACGTTGTTGTGGCCGAAGTACAGGACCACCGCATCGGGCCGCGTGCAGACGACCACTCCGAGTCCGCCGTTGCCGAGAACACCGCCTTCGAAGAAGTCCGGGGCGGGCTTGTTCATCTCGATCGCGTGGAGTCGCGGCACGTTCCTGCGGATCGAACGTCTCGCCCGGAGTCGCCGAGCGAGCCTGGGCCGCGGCCGGCCTCCGGCGGTCCGACGATCTCCCGCAGCCCGAGCGCACGCCGTCCATCGAATCCCGTCCTCGTCGATGTCTCCGATTGACGCGCCGGATTGGCATGGATGATTATGCCAATCGAGACCGCCCACAAGCTCGATCTGTGCACTGCTCGCCGAAGAAGGAGTCGACGGTGGACAACACGGGCACCAACCCATGGCGGAGGAGCTCGCGCCCCATCGTCATCGCTCATCGGGGCCAATCGTCTGAGGTTCCTGCAAACACGCTCGCGTCGTTTGCTCGGGCGATCGATCTCGGCGCCGAGGTGATCGAAGCCGACGTCCAGATGAGTCGCGACGATCGTCTCGTGATGCTGCACGGACGGCTCGAGGAATTCGACAGACGCTCGCGGGGTTGCCCGGGATCTGACCTGGGATGAGTTGCAGCGACTCGATGCCGGAGCCGCGTTCGGCGGCGAATTCGCCGGCATGCGGATTCCAAGCCTCGAAGACGTCCTCGATCTCGCCAAGGACCGGCATGTACTGCTCTGCATCGACGTCAAGGGAGCCACCCCGATCGACGCGACAGCCACCGCCGCCGCGGTCGCCGAGCTCATTCGCAGCCGAGCCGCAGAGGACCGAACGCTCATCAACTGTTTCCACTACGAGGCGTTTCCGGCCGTGCGTCGGATCCTGCCCGCGATCGACCTCGTCCCGGATGTCACCGAGGAGATGTCAACAGACTCGATCGCAACCGTCGGACTGGCGCGAACCCTCGGAGTCCGGATGACGATGCATCAGGCGGCCATCCCCGAAGCGACGGTTTCGGCACTCCACGAGGCCGGCGTCGCAGTCTGGGTCTGGGGCGTCAAAGACGAGAAAAGCATCGCGCGGAGCGTCTCTCACGGTGTCGACGGCCTCCTGGGCATGGATGTCGGCGCTGTGGTGAACGTGCTCGACCGTCTTTGTCCCCGGGCCGGCCCCACCGCGGCTGGAACCTGAGGCCGGCCCACCGCGACCGCGCGACGCTACCGATCGCCGCTCCTGAGCGGGAGACGCCTTTAGAGCGTCAGCTCGGTCACGAATCGGCTTCGGTCCGGGCGATACAGGTCGCGGGCGTACTCGACCGCTCGGCCGAGGGCGTCCCACGACACCCGCTCGACGAGCATGACGGCGCTTCCCGGAGCGATCTCCAGGAACGAGGCGTCCGATTCGTGGGCCGTCGCGACCTCGAGCGATTGGCGCGCCCTGACCGGGCGGGCGTTGAACTCCCGGTCCATCAGGCGATAGATCGATGAACGCTCGAGATCCATGGTGAGCAGACCCGGCACGACCGCGGCCGGGAAGTACGACGTCTCGAGCACGACCGGCACGCCGCGTGCACTCCGGACGCGGACGATCCGGTACACGGCCTCGCCGACCGACACGTCGAGGACGCCGGCGAGGTGACGGGTCGCGAGCATCTCATCCCGCTCGAGCAAGCGGCTGACGGGCGTGACGCCCTGGCCGACGGTGTCCTCGAAGAAGCCCCGCAGCTTGCTCGCATCCTGGCGCAACTTCGGGTCCGCGACGAAGGTGCCACTGCCCTGTCGACGCACGATCAGGTCGCGCTGGACCAGCCGGTCCATCGCCGCGCGGACGGTCATGCGGCTGACGCCGAGCTGCCGCGTCAGCTCCCGTTCCGTGGGCAGCACGTCCCCGGGCGCGAACTCGCCGGCCTCGATACGATCGGCCAGTTGCTCCTCGATCTGAAGGTAGGCGGGCACGCTCCGACTCAGGGGCACTGAGCGCGAGGGTCCGTCATTCAGATAGTCGATCGTCGACTTCGGCGCCTTCACTGGTCTCCCATATTTGGACTGGACATCCGATCCGCTTGCGAACGCGTCGCTAGAGGATATCGTCTCCCCGGGCGTTGACACCCGGTGATTGGTCTATACAATCGCGCCATTGGTCACGATGGAGGCGGCGGTGTGACGACCGAGCATGCCCGAGTGGTCGTCGTGGGGGGCGGCGTCATCGGATGCGCGGTCCTCCGTGAGTTCGCGCGACGAGGCATTCCCGGCATCCTGCTCGAGACCGAGCCCGACCTCGGCGAAGGCGCCTCGAAGGCCAACAGTGCCATCCTCCATACGGGTTTCGACTCGAAGCCGGGCACGATCGAGTCGACGATGCTGCGTCGAGCGGCCACGCTCTGGCCGACGGCGCTCGAGGAGCTGAACGTCCCCTTCCTGCCGCTGGGGGCGCTGATGCTCGCTCACACCGCCGACGACGCGCGCCGGCTCACGACCGAGATCGCCGCGAATGCGACCGATCTCGGCGTTGCCACCGAGCTGCTGGATCGGGCTGCCGTACGTGACGTCGCCCCGTACCTCGCTGACGATGTCATCGCTGCGCTTTCGATCCCCGGCGAAGGCGTCCTCGACCCGTTCTGGCTCACGCGGGCGTACGCGGACGCCGCGATCGCCGGCGGCGCGGAGCTGCGCCTCGGTCGAGCCGTGATGAGCCTCACGGTGTCTGATGACAGGATCACGATCCGACTCGACGACGGATCCACGATCGAGGCCGACCAGGTCGTCGACGCGGCTGGCCTCCGCGCCGACGAGGTCGCAGGCCTCATCGGCGACACCTCGTTCGCGATCACCCCGCGGAAGGGCCAGTTCCTCGTCTCCGAGGAGGCGTTCGACGTCGATCGCATCGTGCTGCCCATCCCGGGTCCGCGCGGAAAGGGGATGCTGGTCACGCCGATCATCTTCGGCGGCCTCCTGCTCGGCCCGACCGCGGTCGATGCGACCGACAAGGACGATCGCTCGAGCGATCCGCTCGAGGGCGCTGCGAATCCTTGCGGCATGTCGGGCGATGGTCCCGGCGCTCGTGGATGCGCTGCCGGTACGCCAGTTCGTGGGCCTTCGGCCGGTCAGCTCCACCCGTGATTTCATCCTCCGCCCATCGACGATCTCCGACCGCCTCTACCTCGCTGCCGGCATCCGTTCGACCGGTGTCTCGACTTCGCCGGCTGTCGCGGAGGCGGTCGTCGACGAGGTCATGGCTCGCCGCGGTTGGTCCGCGACCGCGCCTTCGAGGGCTGTGCTTCCACCACCGATCGACCTATCCGAGGCCGCCGGGCGAGATCGTCTGTCTCTGCCGATCGATCAGCCGGGGTGAGATCGAGGCAGCCTGCCGCCAACCGACCGAACCACGCACGCTCGACGCGATCAAGCGCCGAAGCGGCGCCACGTTCGGCGATTGTCAAGGCAATCTGTGCGGTCTTGACGTGGCACGGATCGTCGCGGCCGAGCGCGGCATCGCCGTTTCGGCTGTCGAGAAGCACCGTCGCGGCTCCTGGCTCTGGGAGGCGGGCGGCCAGTCCCTGGCCGCCGAGGCGTGGCGCGACCCGGCCGAGATGCCCAGCAGCACGGACGTCGTCGTCATCGGCCTCGGGCTCGCGGGGCGGGCGGCGGCCGAGGCGGCGACCGGGGCGGGCGCGTCCGTCGTCGGCCGTCGACCGGCGCGCCGGCGCGACCGTGGCCGGGCTGTCGCCCGACGACGACGGCGGCTGGGTCGTGCAGGTCCAGTCCACGGCGGGCAGCGCGGAGATCGCGACGGCGGCCGTGATCGTCGCCACCGGCGGGTATTTCGAGCCGCGCGAGCATCGTTCCATCGCGGGTGGCAGGCCGGCCGGGGTGATGACCGCTGACCTGGCCTGGCAGCTCCTTCGTCATGGCCTGCGACCTGGGCCGTGTCGTCGCCCTCGTCGGCGATTCGGGCGACGCCGACGATCTCGCGGCGGCCCTGATCGACACGGGCGCCCGGGTCATCCGCCTGGCCGAGGCACCCGAAGCGCTGCGCGGCGAGATCCGGCTCGAAGCGATCCGCGCGGAGGAAGGCTGGCTTGATGCCGATACCCTCGTCCTCGCGGACCGGCTTCTGCCCCAGGCGTTCGTGCTCCGAGGGCTGGGACTGACGGATGCGCGGCCCGGTGTGCCGGCGCCGGCCGACCCGGACGGCCGTCTCCCGCTCGAGGGCCTGTGGGCCGCCGGTTGCTGCGTCAGCCCGAGCCTTGACCATCGCAGGTGCGCCGAGCAGGGCCGAGCGGTCGGGCTCGCCGCCGCCCGGACGGTCGTCGCTGCGCGAGGCAAGCATCTCGCGGCCAGCCGAGGTGTCGCCACCCAGTGAGCGAGCTCCTTCGCGACCGGGCGGTCATTCGCGGCTCGCCGAGCGCGGTGTGGGCCCTGCTCGACGACCCGGTCGCTCTGGAACGCGTCCTGCCCGGCGCGGAATCGATCGTCGCCACAGGTGAAGGCAGGTTCCACGGCGTGCTGGCCAGCAAGCTGCAGTTCCTGACCGTTCGCGCCGACGTGGACGCGGTCTTCCGGGACGCCGACCCGCCACGCCACCTGCGTCTCGAGATGGCAGGCCGGCCGCGTGGCCTCGCTGGCTCATTCACCGTATCGGTGCCGTTCGACCTGACGGAGATCACCGAGCCAGGTTCATCGGCTGGATCGGCACAGACGGAGACGGAGGTCAGCTACGCGGTCGATCTCCGAGTCACCGGCCGACTCGCCTCGTTCGGCGCACCCCTCATGCGCGACACGCTGCGACGCCAGGTCGCGGTCCTGCTCGCCAATGTCGACCGCGAGCTGGCCGATCGCCGGGAGGAAGGTGACCCTTGAGTGAGGGCCTCTTTCTGGCGATCGATCAAGGGACGACGTCGACGCGGGCGATCGCCTTCGACCGAAGCCTTCGACCCGTCGCGAGCTCCAGCATCCGGCTCGAGACTTCGCATCCTGCGCCGGGATGGGTCGAGCAGGACCCGGAGGCGATCGTCGATTCGGTCGTTTTGTCCGTGGCGCGCGTGCTCGAGGAGGTAGGCGGCCCGAGGCGCATCGTTGCTGCCGGGCTCGCCAACCAGGGCGAGACGGTCGTTGCCTGGGATGCCGACGATCGCCGGGCCCTCTCTCCGGCGATCGGCTGGCAATGCCGACGGTCGCTCCCGATCGTCGAGCGTCTTCGTGCCGTCGGACTGGAAGGCGTGATTCGTGAGCGGTCGGGCCTGCCGCTCGACCCCTACTACTCCGCCGGCAAGCTCGCCTGGCTGCTCGAGCACAACGACGAAGTGCGGAGGGCGTCGGCCGAGGAACGGCTGCGCTTCGGGACCGTTGATGCCTGGCTGACGGCGCGGTTGGACGGAGGTGACGCGCGAACGGACACATCGACCGCGTCGCGGACGCAACTTCTTGGCCTCGACGCCCTCGACTGGGATGGCGAGCTCCTCGGCTGGTTCGGGATCGCGGCCGAAACCTTGCCCAGGGTCGTCGCCACGGCCGGCGACCTCGGGGAGCTGGCGGATCCGCGATGGGGCGGCGCGCTCACGTTGAGGGCGATGGCATGTGATCAGCAAGCGGCGCTGGCCGGACACGGCGCGTTCGCTCCGGGCGCCATCAAGGCAACGTACGGCACCGGCGTCTTCGTGCTCGCCAACTCAGGTAGCGACCGGGATGCGGTGGCAGGTCTCGAAAGGTCGATCGCCTGGACCTTGCCCGGAGACTCGACCTCGGCCAGGAGGACCGCCACCGTCCTGCAGGGTGGCGTCTTTGCCGCCGGCGCGATGATCGATTGGCTGGACGACGGCATGGGTCTGATCGCTGATGCGTCCGCGTCCGACGGATCTGGCACGGAGCGTCTCCGACACGGCCGGAGTGAAGGTCCTTCCGGCGCTCGCCGGGGCTGGGGGCGCCATGGTGGCGGCCCGAAGTGCAGGCTGTCGTTGCCGGGCTGACCGGAGCAGCGCGACCAGCGCACGTCGTGCGGGCCACGCTCGATGGCATCGCGCAGCGAGTCGCCGACGTGGTCGAGGCGATGACAGCCGTTCTGCCGAAACCGCCGGTCCGATTGCGGGTCGATGGCGGCATGACCGCCAACTCGTACCTCATGCAGCGGCAAGCGGACCTCCTCGGCCTCCCGGTCGATGTCGCATCGGTGGAGGAATCGACTGCGCTGGGGATCGCCGGCCTCGCCGGTTTCGGCGGCGGCGACCTGGCTCTCGCCGCCATCGAGGCTGCAAATCCGCCGGGCGCGACGTACACCCCTGCGCTCGGCGAGTCCGAGCGGCGGACGCGAGCGTGAAACATGGCATTCGTTCGTCGCCGCGGCGTCAGCGTTGTGACCGCTTCCGCTGGGGATCGGTGGGATCCCGACGTGCCGAACCGTGACTCGGGCTCCATGCCGTGGCCTGTCGAACCCGGGTCGGAGCCTCTTGACACGGCGACTAGGTTGGTTTAGACAACCATGCCATTGGGGCCGTGTCGCAAACGACGAGGAGCACCGCCTCTCGATCGCAAGTTCCGTCACCAGCGCTCAAGTCGGTCGGGGTCGAACGCACTATGAGGAGGACGGCCACGTGATCAATCGAACGCCCGGACGGGGGGTAATCGCGGCGATCGTCGCTGTGGTCCTCGTCGGCTGTACCAGTTCCGCCGGTTCGCCGTCGGTTGGGTCATCGACCGCCGCGAGTGCACCGGCATCGGCTGCTGCGAGTGCGGCCGCGAGTGCGCCCCCCGCGGCGAGTGCGGCCGCCAGCGCCCCCGCATCCGCGAGTGCAGCCGCCTCGGCGAGTGCAGCCGCCTCGACGGCCTCAGGCATGAGCAAGGACGAGATCGCGGCCGCGCTGAAGTCCGAGGGCACGGTCACGATCAAGAGCTGGGGCTTCAACGGCCTCCCCAAGAAGGTCTTCATAGACCAATTCAAGAAGTACACCCAGGACACGTATGGAGTGCCGGTCACCCTCGTGTGGGACGACACGAACGGCGCCCTCCAGCAGGCCGAGCAGGCCAACAAGCTCCCGAGCGAGGTCGGCCTCGACGTCATCGACAACGAGGAAGACCACATGCCGCAGCTCCAGGAGCTGGGCTGGATCGAGAAGGTCAACGATCCCAAGTACGACAGCGTGCTGACCAACTGGTCCAAGGTCGATCCCGCGTACATCGTCCAGGACGGCTTGGGAGTCATCTACCAGGGCTTCGAGGACCTGTGCGCCGTCATCCGCAAGGACAAGGTCGACCCGACCAAGCTCAAGGACTGGACCGACCTCGCCGATCCGTCCCTCAAGGGCCTGATCGTGATGTACGCCATCCCGGGCGACACCCGTGGGCAGCAACTGTTCTACGCGATGCTCACGTCGATGATCAAGAACGGGAAGGTCCAGGGCACCGACTACAAGGATCCCGCGGCAGTCACGGCGGGCCTGAAGTGGTTCAAGGACAACATCGAGCCGAACATCCTGCAGTTCGCCGACATCGACGTCATGCGCACCAAGATGCAGTCCGGCGAGATCGGCGTCGCGCTGAGCTGGAACTCGTACATCCGCGGCATCCTGTCGTCGGACTGGAATACCCGTGACCAAGTGGCGCAGCCGTGGTATCCCGCGTCCGGTTGCCCCGGCGATCGGGAAACGCTGCGGGTAGCCAAGGGCACGAAGCACCCCGTCGCCGCCCGGGTCCTGATCAACTGGATGATCGGCCCCGACTTCATCAACGCCGGCTGGACCCAGGATGCGAGCGGGACAGAGACCAACAAGTGGAACCTGTCGAAGCAGGACTACCTGCAGACCTACTTCGGTGGTATCAATGCAGAGGACCGGAAGCTCGCTCCGAAGTGGGCGGCCCCGTTCTATCCGCCGGATCCTGCGGCGGTCACCATGATCATGGACTTCGCGTACATCGCCAAGAACAACGAGCCCATCTCGAACGAGTACAAGGCTCTCCAGTAGGCCAGACTTCGACAGAATGTTCGGAGGGC
Source organism: uncultured Chloroflexia bacterium (assembly GCA_963816675.1). Lineage (GTDB taxonomy): Bacteria > Chloroflexota > Limnocylindria > Limnocylindrales > CSP1-4 > SPCO01. The sequence goes on along the minus strand of CAWFLS010000008.1, from coordinate 216,955 downwards.
GACGTTGACCGCGCCCACGCCCGATCTGCTCGTCGATACCTCCAAGGCTATCGTCGAGGAGCCACACGCTCGAGCGGCCACCCGGCCGCTCGAGCGTGTGCTGCCGTATCTCCTGATCGCACCCGTGATGATCTACATCTTCGTGGTGCTCATCCTCCCGCTCCTGATCCAGATCTACTACAGCTTCCTGACTCGAGAGCAGGGAACCTACACCTTCCACATCGTCCAGAAGCTCACCCTCGACAACTACATCCAGATCTTCACCCAGCGGTACATCATCGAGAGCCTCGCGTTCACGATGGGGATCTCGTTCGTCATCGCCGTCGGCACGGTCATCCTCGGCATGCCTGTCGCGCAGTTCCTCGCGCGAGGGACCGGTCGCGGCAAGATCTTCATCGAGATGTGCCTGCTGCTGCCGTTGTTCGGCGACATCTTCACCGCCTACGCGCTGCTCTACGCGTTCGCACCGCAGGGCATCGTGAACTGGTTCCTGACGGGGATCGGACTGATCGGCGAGCCGCTCCACCTCGTCAACCAGCCCATCGCCGCGGTGATCGCGATGATGCTGCCGAGCCTCTCGGTCTTGTTGATGCGTGGCGCTCTCGTGCGCGTGGACCCGGTCTACGAAGAGGCAGCCCAGATGCTTGGCGCAAACCCGCTCCACGCCTGGTACGCGACGACATTCAAGCTGGCTCGGGTCGGCGTGGCCGGCGCCTTTCTCTTGACGTTCATAGGCGCGACAGGCGCGTTCACCCTCCCGGTGATCCTTGTCAACGCCAACAACGACTGGATCAGCACGCAGCTGAGGGCCCTGTTCACCGGCAACAACGTCACGACGGCCTCGTCGCTGAGCATCGTGCTCACGCTCATCACGGCCCTAGTGGTCTACATCTACATCCGCCTCACGTCGAGGCGCGCGGACGTCCAGCAATATGTGGGATAGCCGCTGGACCGTCCGAATCGGGCGACGTCTTCTCCAGGCCTATGCGATCGCGGCCGCCGTGCTGCTGGCGTATCCGACGGTCCAGCTGTTCATCGTCGCGGCGAGTGACGACATCGTCTTTCCGCCCCGGTATTTCTCGCTCGACGCCTTCAACCCGGACAACCTCCCCGCGCTGCTCGAGTGGATGCCGTTCAGCGTCGCCCTGGGACTGGCGACGACCGCAGTGCTCCTGGCCCTTGCCATCCCGATGTGTTACGCCACCCAGCGGATGAACTTCCGCGGACGGGCGCTGGCCGAGGCGGCGGTCTTCCTGCCGGTCATCGTCCCCGGAGTCGGGTATATCGTCGCCCTCGGAACGGCCTATATCCTGATCTTTCCGGACCTGATCGGTTCGTTCTGGGGCATCCTGCTTCCGGTCGTGGTGGGCAACCTCGTCTGGATGGTCAGGGCGATCCAGAGCTCGCTGTCGGTCGTCGATCCCGCCTATGAGGACGCCGCGCTCATGCTCGGGGCGAGCCGGGTCCGTGCCTTCTTCAGCGTCACGTTGCCGGCCATCGCGCCCGGGATCGCCGTCGGCTCGATGGTCACGTTCGCCAACTCCGCCACGGCGTTCACCGCCCCATTCTTCCTGGGACGGACGACCGCGCTCACGAGCACCGTGGGGATCTTCAACGAGCTCAGCCGCTACAGCCTGATCCCGAGGATCGCGGCGGAAGCCCTCGTCGTGGAGCTTCTGGTCATGACGTTCGTGTTGGCCGCCTACATCATGGCGCGCAAGCGCTTCCGGGGCCTGATCGTTTGAGCGCTGTCGTGCCCGGCGCCAGCCTCCGGATCGACCACCTGACCAAGCGCTTCGGGTCGGTCGTGGCCGTCGACGAGGTCAGCTTCGAAGTCGCTGCCGGCCAGTTCGTGGTCCTGCTTGGACCGTCTGGGTCGGGAAAGACGACGATCCTGCGGATGGTGGCGGGCCTCGAGATCCCGGACAGTGGCCGGGTGTGGTTCGGGGACCACGACACGACCCGGACGCCAGCCCACAAGCGGGGCCTGGGGTACGTCTTCCAGCGGGCATCGATGTTCCCGCATTACACCGTGCGAGAGAACATCGCCTGGGGTCTCAAGCTGCGCAAGGTGCCGAAGGCCGAGGTCGAACGGCGTGTCTCGGAGATGATCGAACTCGTCCACCTGAGCGGCCTTGACGATCGTTACGCGACCCAGCTGTCCGGCGGCCAGGCGCAGCGCGTCGTGATCGCCCGAGCCCTGGCGCCCGATCCCCCGATCCTCCTGCTCGACGAGCCCCTCAGCGCGCTCGATGCCAAGTTGCGCGACGAGCTGAAGGACGTGATCGCGGATGTTCAGAAGCGCACCCAGAAGACGATGATGATGGTGACGCACGACCAGCGCGAGGCGCTCTCCCTGGCCGATTCGGTGATCGTCATGGACCTGGGCCACATCGCCCAGATGGGGTCCCCGGCTGACGTCTACCGGCATCCCGCGACGGCGTTCGTGGCAAGTTTCGTGGGCAACACGAACCTCGTGACCGGGCACCGTCGCCGCAGTCCAGCCGAACCGGAGCCTGACGGTCCACGCGCTCGGACAGGAGCTCGAGGTCCGCCGAGCGCGATGGGCTCGGTCCGGGTGATTCCGTCCTGCTCAGCCTCCGACCCGATGACCTCGAGGTCATCGAGGGACCGGATCGCTCGAGCTTCCGCTACGTCTTCGAAGGTCGCGTCGAGAACGTCGTCTTCATCGGCGGGATCCTCCAGATGGAGGTCGCCGTCGCCGACGAGGTGCTGCGAGTCAACGCCGCGGGACGAGTCACGGTTCTCGCTGATGCAGAACGCGCCCGAGACGGTCACGATCGGCACCAGCGAGCTGGTCCTGATCCCGGACTCGGCACGACCGGCTTGATGATCGGCGGCGCCGCGAACCCGTGGCTGCGGCCGGAGCGGCCCCTGATCATCGCGCACCGCGGGCACTCTCTCGAGGTGCCCGAGAACACCACCGAGGCGTATCGCCGGGCGATCGAGCTCGGCGTCGAGATGATCGAGTGCGACGTCCACATCAGCCGCGACGGACGGCTCGTGATGATGCATGACTCGACGCTCGATCGAACCACCGATGGACACGGGCCCGTGAGCGGCGGTGACCTGGAGCGAGCTGGCCGAGCTCGACGCCGGGCGGTGGTTCGGGGAGGACTTCGCGGGTCTGCGCATCCCGACGACCGAGGACACGATCGAGCTGGCACGGGACGCCGGCATCTGGATGTGCTTCGAAGTCAAGGGCGGCACCCCTGCCGAATCCGAACAGATCTCGAACGCCTTGGTCAGGCTGCTGGTGGCCCGGGACGCCCTCGGTTTCGCCGCGATGTCCGGCTACAACCACGAAGTGCTTGCGCTCGCGAAACGGTACGCCCCGGAGCTCGTGCTGGCGCCCGAGCGGCTGCCCGACTACGAGTCCCTCGACGCGCCGATCGCCATCGGGCAGGCCCGCGCGCTCGACGCACCGATCATCCAGAACCACCACCGTTTCCTGACAGCGGAGCTCGTCGCGACGCTCCATGAGGCTGGCATCGCGGTCTGGTCCTGGCCCACGACCGAGGAAGCGGAGATCGTCAGCAGCGTCGCTGCAGGCGCCGACGGCCTGATGGGCGATGACGTGTGGCGGCTCGTCGACGTCGTCGAGCGGGAGCGAGTCGGCGCGGCATCCGATGGAGAGACCCAGCTGCACAGTTGACTCAGCTCAGCCACCCGGCATCCACTGGAGGACTCCGTGCAACTCGCCCTGCAGACTGACTCGGTACGAACGATGCCGTTCGAACAGGTCCTCGACCTTTGCGTTGAGATCGGTGTCAGGAACCTCGAGATCCCGACCGGAGGCCAGTCGTCGGCGCCCCACCTGGACATCGATGCCCTGCTCGGCGATCCGGCGAGCTTCGGGCGGTTTCAGGACCAGCTGGCGTCACGGGGGTTGTCGATCGCGGCCCTGAACTGCTCGGCATGGCCGCTCCACCCGGTGATGGGTCCGGCCCATGTCGAGCTTATTCGTAAGACGTTCGAACTGGCTGGTCGGCTTGGCGTCCAGAACATCGTGTCGATGTCCGGCTGCCCGGGAGATGGGCCGGGCAGCACGACGCTCAACTGGATCTGGTCCACCTGGCCCGATGACCAGACAGCCCTGCTCGAACGCCAGTGGAACGAGGCCATCCCGCTGTGGCTGGACTTGGCTGCGCACGCGCGGGACCACGGTGTCGAGCGGATCGCCTTCGAACTGCACCCCTTGCAGCTCGTCTACAACGTCCCGACCCTGCAGCGGATGCGGGATGCCGTCGGTCCCATCATCGGGGCGAATCTCGACCCGTCGCACTTGTTCTGGCAGCAGATGGATCCGCTGGCCGTGATTCGCGTGCTGCGCGAGGCCATCTTCCACGTCCACCTGAAGGACACCAAGCCCGAGCCCGAGCGACTTGCGATCGCCGGCGTGCTGGACCAGAAGCTGGGCACCTCGTATCCGGACCGGGCATGGAACTTCCGCACGCTGGGAGTCGGCCACGACCGGGACTTCTGGGAGGCCTTCGTCCAGTCCCTGGAAGCGGTCGGCTTCGACGGTGTGCTGAGCATCGAGAACGAGGACCCGTACATGGAAGGGGAGGAAGGCGTCCGCCAGGCGGCCGCCTTCATCCAGCCGCTGCTGAGCCCCGCGAGCGTGGCATGACGGTTGCCTCTCGCGCCAGGGGTGTCGGTCTCATCGGCTGCGGCAACATCGCGATGGGCCATCTTGCGGGCTGGGCCGCGCACCCTGCCGGGTTCGTTCCGGTGGCGGTCGCCGACCCGACGCCCGAACGGCTGGAGGTCGGACGAGTGACGGCGGGCCTCGGGCCGAGCGATGCGCATACCGACTACCGCGACCTGATCGCCCGCGACGATGTCGATATCGTCGATGTGTGCGTCCCGCCCCATGTCCGCCGCGAGATCGTCGTCGCGGCGGCCCGGGCTGGCAAGCACATCCTGTCCGAAAAGCCGTTGTCGACGGTACCTGCCGACGCGGCCGCGATGGTCGAGGAGGCCAGGGAGGCCGGAGTCACCCTCGGCCTCGTCCACAACTACCTGTTCCAGCCGGAGATCGTCCTCGCCCGACAGCTGATCAGGTCCGGAGCGCTGGGCCAGGTGGAGATCGTGATCATCAATTACCTCGGCGTCCGGGACATTCCCGGGAATGCCGCGTACGCCCCGAGCTGGCGTCACGACCTCGCCCGGTCCGGCGGGGGCATCTTTATCGACATCATCCATCTGGCCTATCTCGCCGAAGCGTTGCTCGACCGGCGCGTCGAGCGCGTCTCTGCCTATGCCAATGCCCGCACGATGGGCGCCGGGGTGGAAGACGTGGTCTTGGGCCGGTTCGAAACGCCCGAAAGTACCGCCCTGATCAACGTCGGCTGGAGCTCCCGGCCGCACGAGATCGACGGTCCTGGTGGGATCGAGATCAGCGGCACGGACGGTCGCCTGACGATCAGCTACGAGGACGGCGGCACATTCGCTCCATTCCGCGAGCTTCGGCTCACGGATCGGGCCGGGACGCGTGTCCTCGAGACGACTGAGAAAGCCACCGCACGGCACGATTCCGCTCGCTGTGCAGGAATTCGCTGGAGCGGTCGCTGCCGGTCGCGGCCCGGCGGCCACCGGCGAGGACGGCCAGCGCTCCCTGGAGGCCGTGATGGCGGCGTATGAGTCGGCCGCCCTCGGCCGGACCGTGGCGCTGCCGCTCGAGCGCGACGACCCTCTCTACCTGCGTGGCGCGATCGGTCTGCGCGAGCTGGAGCTGCCCGACTGGAGCCCGGTCCGTCGAAAGGGCATCTTCGGCGTCGCCGCGGCGCCATGACCGTCCGCCCCGAGGCTCGGGGGCGTGACGTCATGCGGCTGTCGAAGCCGGTCCTCGACGCGCTGCTCGGCTTGCCAGCCATGGACCTTCCGCATGACGAACGTCGAAGGGGCGGCCGGCGAACGGGCCGATCGGCGGATCCGGCAGATCCCATGACGGTCGACGCCCTGTTGGCGGCGCTGACCCTCGAAGAGAAGGCGTCGCTGACGGTCGGCCGAGACTTCTTCAACACCCAGGACATCCCTCGTCTCGGCATCCCCGCCGTCTGGCTGGCCGACGGTCCGAACGGCCTGCGCAAGAACGCAGGCCCCGAACCCGCTCTCACGAGCGTGCCCTCGACGTGTTTCCCTTGCGGTTCGGCGCTCGGGGCCAGCTGGGACACGGCCCTCGTGCGCGAGGTCGGCGCGGCGATCGGCGAAGAGGCACAGGCGCTGGGCGTGGGAGTCGTTCTCGCTCCGGGGCTCAACCTCAAGCGCTCGCCGCTCTGCGGTCGCGACTTCGAGTACTACTCCGAGGACCCGCTCCTGAGCGGCCGCCTCGGCGCGGCCTTCGTCGATGGTGTGCAAAGCCGGGGCGTGGGCGCATGCCCCAAGCACTTCGTCGCCAACGAAAACGAGCGGGTCCGGTACACCACGGACTCGATCGTCGACGAGGGGACGCTCCGCGAGCTGTACCTGCGATCGTTCGAGCTGTGCGTCACGGAGGCCGCTCCGTGGATGGTGATGGCCGCCTTCAACCGCCTCAACGGCGTCCACTGCGCCGAGGATCCGTGGCTGCTCTCGACCGTCCTCAAGGACGAGTGGGGCTTCCGCGGCGTCACCGTGTCGGACTGGTACGGCGTGGACGACCGAGTCGTGGCCCTCCAGGCCGGACTGCATCTCCAGATGCCGCATGGTCCGTCCGCCCCGGCGGTCGTCGCGGCGGTGCGCGACGGCCGGCTCGCCGAGAGCGACCTCGATGCGCTCGTGCGAGATCTGGTCGCGCTCGCCCTCAAGGTCAAGGCGACGCGCGAGGACGGCGCCGTGCTCGCACGCTCCGCGGCACCACGCGCTGGCCCGGCGTGCCGCGGCGGCGGCCATGGTCCTGCTGAAGAACGACGGTGGGCACCTGCCGATGGCCGCCGGCGAGTCGGTGGCCGTCATCGGTAGCATCGCGCGGAATCCGCGCTTCCAGGGGCGTGGCAGCGCCCAGGTGAATCCGCTGACCGTCGAGACGGCCTGGGACGAGCTCGTCGCCGCTGTCGCCGAGCCGTCGTCGCTTACGTACGCGCCCGGGTACGGTGCGGACGACCAGACGAGCGAGGCGCTGCTGGCGGAAGCGCGTCGCGTCGCCCGCGAGGCCCGGCTGGCGGTCGTGTTCGTCGGCCTCCCCGAGGGCCTCGAGACCGAGGGTGGCGACCGAGCCGACCTCGACCTCCCGGCCTCCCACAACGCGCTTGTCGAGGCCGTCCTGGAGGTCCAGCCGAACGTCGCGGTGGTGATCTGCAGCGGTGCGCCGGTCACCATGCCGTGGGCCGGCCGGACGCCCGCGATCCTGCAGGCATGGCTTGGCGGAGAAGCGGGTGGAGGGGCGATCGCCGACATCCTCCTCGGCCGGGCCGACCCGGGCGGCAGGCTCGCGGAGACGCTTCCCCGTCCGCCTCGCCGACACCGCGAGCTACCTCTCGTTCCCGACCGGCGGCGAGCGTCGGGCGCCGTTCAGCGAGGGACTCTTCACCGGGTACCGCTGGCATGACGCGCGCGAGATCGAACCGCTGTTCCCCTTTGGCCACGGACTCTCCTACACCACGTTCGCGTTCGAAGCGATGGCCGTCGACGCGCCGACGCTCGGACCAGGCGGACGGCTGACGATCTCGGTGACGGTCCGCAACACGGGCCTGCGGTCCGGCAGCGAGGTCGTCCAGCTGTACGTGCATGAGCGCGAGCCGCGTCAGCCTCGACCGGTCCGCGAGCTCAAGGCATTCGCCAAGGTCGCCCTTGCGGCGGGCGAAGCGGCGACCGTGACACTTCAGCTTGGGCTACGCGATTTCGCAGCCTTTGATCCGGATACGGGCGCCTGGGTGGCTCGAGAAGGCGTGTATGACCTGCATGCCGGAGCGTCCTCGCGGGACCTCCGCCTGACCGCCGCCGTCGAGCTCGTCGGGACAGCGGGTGACCCGCGGCGCCTGACCCGGGAATCGACATTTGTGGAGTGGCTCGCGCATCCGCGCGGCCGGGCCCTCGTCGAGCCGCTGATCCACCGTCCGGACGTGGCCATCCTCGGCGACGTGGACGATTTCCCGCTGTTCAAACTCGCTGTGATGGGCCTTGTTACGGGATCCGAGATCGAAGCGCTCGTCGCCGCGGCGGCCGACGCAGTGCCCCCAGCGGTCCGTCCCAGAGGATCGGACGTGGCATGTCGATGAGCACGGCCTCCACGCCGGCGAACCGAAGGATCAGACTCACCCAACCGGCGACGCGCTGGGAGGACGGTCTTCCGACAGGCAACGGGCAAGTCGGCGCGATGGTCTATGGGTCCATCGCGCATGACGTGGTCCTGTTGAACCACGAGGCCCTCTGGCTGAGGCGACCCCGTCCAAGCCTTCCCGATGTATCCGAGCATCTCCCAGAGCTACGCGCACTGCTCCTTGCGGGGGAGTACGAACAAGCGCAGTTCTTTCTCGATGAGCGTCTTCGCGAGGGTGGCTACCACTACGAAGAGGTCGATCCCTTCCAGCCGGCGTTCGACATTCGGATCGACATGCCGCCCGGCCGTGTCATCCGTGACTACTGCCGGGAGCTGGATCTGACATCGGGTGAGGTCGTCGTCCGCTGGGCGAGCGAAGCGGGGATGTTCGCCCGTGAGCTGTTCGTCTCTCGGGTCGACGGGGTCGTCGTGATGCGGATCCAGGCCGACGGCGGCTCCTTCGATGCGAGCGTCAGCCTTGCTCCTCACGGCTGGCGATCGGCGATGGTCTTCGAAGGCACGAGCCGTGCGGAATCCATGCCCGACACCGAGACGACGTTTCGACGCTGGTCCGACGGGGAGATCGTCGGGATCGACGCTCGGCAAGCAGACGGGACGACCTTCGGAGGCATTCTTTCCGCGACCGCGGACGGCGGCACGTTGACGTCGACGGAGGGGACGATCTCCTTCGGCTCCGCGACATCGGCGACGCTGGTGCTCAGGATCCACGTCGACGAGCCCGTCGCATCGGCAAGTCGGCTGTTCCTCGACTCCTGGTCGAAGCGGACGATCGACTACGACGACATGCTCCGCCGCCACCGCGAAGACCATCAACGCCTCATGTCGGCGTTCGACTTCACGATCGGCGAGCCCCGGCCGAGGGTCAACGGCGAGGATGGGCGCCAAACCGCCGACCCATCCGGGGTGAGTCTGGTCGAGCTCCTTGCCGTCTACGGTCGGTACCTGTTGGTCTCGAGCGCACGGGACGAGGGATGGCCGGCGAACCTTCAGGGTGTGTGGAACGGGGACTACCAGCCGGCGTGGTCGTCGGACTACCACAACGACGAGAACGTCCAGTTGACGTACTGGCAGGCCCTCCCCGGCGGACTGCCCGAACTGCTCCTCCCCCTGTTCGATTACCACGAGAACCATCTCGACGACTATCGCGCCAATGCCCGTCGAGTATTCGGGTGTGGCGGGATCGTCATCCCGATCTGCCAGAGCACGCACGGACTCGTGTTTCCCGAGCGCTGGGTCAACTGGACCGGCGCAGCAGGATGGATCGCCCAGTCCTACTACCTGTACTGGGAATACACCCGCGATCGCGAGTTCCTCGCAGGACGTGCACTGCCGTTCATGCGCGAGGTCGCTCGCTTCTACGAGGATTTTCTGCTCGAGGGGCCGGACGGCTCAGTGATGTTCGCCCCGTCGCTGTCGCCTGAGAACTCACCTCCCGCGGCACACGGCTCGATGGTCACCGTCAATGCGACGATGGACGTTGCGATCGCCCGAGAAGTCTTGGCGAATCTTGTCGCCGGAACTACCGCGATCGGCCGCGACGACGAGGCGGCGCACTGGGCGGCCCTGCTCGGCCGACTGCCGTCGTATCAGGTCGATGCTCGTGGCGCGCTGCGCGAGTGGATGTGGCCCGGTCTCGACGACCAGCCGAACCATCGCCATCACTCCCACCTCTACCCGCTCTTCCCCGGGTACGAGATCGACCCGTACGAAGACAGCCCGCTTCTTGCCGCCGCCCGTCGGGCTGCGCTCGACCGATTCGATGGCGACCTCGAGGCGCAGACAAGCTGGTCATTGGCGCATCTCGCGGCGATCCTCGCTCGACTCGGCGATGGTGACAGGGCCCTCGAGTGCATCGAGATGGTTGCCCGACATTGCTTGCGGGACAACCTCCTGACGGTGGTCAACGACTGGCGGGGACAAGGCGTGACGACGTTCTGGGGCCATGGCGAGTCCCAGGCGACGAACATCGACGCGAACTGCGGCATCACAGCCGCGGTCCTCGAGATGCTCTGCTACTCGCGCCCAGGCTTCATCGCTGTCCTCCCCGGACTGCCCACGACCTGGACACGCGGGTCGGCTCGGGGAATACGCTGCAGGGGCGGCGTGACCGTCGATCTCGACTGGGACTTCGACTCGAACACCACCTCCATCCGGTTGGAGGCCACAGAGGAGCAGACCGTGTCGCTGCGGCTGCCGGACTACCTCCGCGCCGAAACACCTGGCCTCGATGGACCGCGGCGATGCTCCGGACGACCAACTCTGCAGCTGCAGCCCGGCGTCCCTCGAACCGTGTCGGCCAGGCTGTCCGCGAGCGCCGTCTGATGGAGGCCCAGACCGATGGATGACCAGCAGCCGACAGAACTGTCTCTGATCCTCGAGCGGTTTCGACGTGCCTCGACTGCCTCGATCGCGACCGAGCTGTTCAAGCACGGGCTCCGCAACCAGGTCCTCGTCGACGTCCGGCCCGTGTCGACGACGGTCGGTTTCGCGGCACCCGCGTTCACGATGAGGAACATCCCGGCGCGCGAGGATCTCGACACCCTCGAGTCGATCAGGTCGCCCGGCAACCTGCAGTGGGACGCGGTCGAGCGGATCGAGCCCGGCGAGGCGCTCATCATCGACAGCCGCGGCGACACGAGCGCCGGCTCCGGCGGTCTGATGCTCATGACACGCCTCGCCCGCCGGGGAGGCGTGGCCGCCATCACGGACGGCGCCTTTCGGGACACTCCCGACCTGAGCGGGATCGGGATCCCCATCTACGCACGAGGTCAATGCGCCGCGACGAGGCTGTCGAAGTTCCACGTCGCGGACCTGAACGTGCCGATCGGCTGCGGCGGTGTGGCCGTCTATCCGGGCGACATCCTCGTCGGCGACCGCGAATCGGTCGTCGTCGTTCCTCGCCATCTCGCGCTCGAGGTGTCGATCGCGTGCGTCGGATCGAGAGGAGCTCGAGGCCTGGATCTACCGACGGGTGGACGCGGGCGAGCCGTTGTCCGGCCTGTACCCGCCGAACGAGGCGACCGTCGCCGAATACGCGGAATGGCGAGCCGAGCAGGGAGAGTAGTTGCGGTGTCGAAGCGCGAAGAGATGGAGTCCGTGATCCGTCGCTATTTCGAAGGATGCAATGAAGGCAACGTCGACAAGATCGCGTCGTGCTTTGTGCCCGACGCGGTCCACTACTTTCCACCGGGCATGTACGGCGGCGCGTGGATCGGAGGCAGGGCCATCGGCGAGAGATGGTCGGCGGCTGTCAGCCAGGGCGGCTCGCAGTGGGCTCTGGAGCGCGTCGCCATCGATGTCGACATGAACACCGCGGTTGCCGAGTGGACGCATTACAAGACGCGTGAAGGAACGGTCCTCCGCGGTGACGAGTGGTACGAATTCGACCGGTCCACCGGGCTGATCAGCGAGATCCGCGCCTACTACGCCTCACCTCAGGCGCGCGACCTGCAGCGCCTCGAACTCGACGGCTTCGACTACGCCGGGCGCGGCTACTCGGTCGAGCCGAGAGCGCGCGAAGCCGACGCCTGAGATCACACGGCGGGGCCGACGTCGCTGCCTCTCGAACCCGAACAGAGCGCGCGGCGTCCGCCAGAAGATGTCGTCGATGGCGGTTGGCGACAGGTCGAGGTGGTTCCTGACGAGGTCGATCGCCTGTTCCAGTGGCACCAGTCGGGCTCGGCCCGCGAATCCCGTTCCCCAGATCATGCGTTCGGTGCCGAAGCGCTCGCACAGTCGGCGGACCAGCGGTTTGAGATCGGGCCACGGGTAGTCCATCTCTGAGGCGATCTGGTAGTCGCCGATCTTGATCCAGGTGTTCGGCCGGTCGGCGAGGGCGAGGATCGGGAGCTCGCTGCCTGCCGTTGACAGGTCGGGCTTGCCGAGATGGTCGACGATCACCCTGACGTTCGGATGCCGGGAAGCGATCGAAGCGAGCCTGTCGGCGTGCGATGGCCGCATGTGGAACTGGAGGATCGAGTCCGTCTCTTCTGCAGCCTCCCAGATCCTGTCGCTGGACGGTGCGTCGAGCCACGATGCGTCCTCGAAGAAGACCGGATGGAACCGGAACCCTGACACTCCCCGTGACGCCCACTCCCTCAGCCGTCGCGGCGCCTGAACGTCGAGGGGGTGGACGAGTCCGATAGCGCGGAACTTCTCGGGAAAGCGATCGAGGCACTCGACGATGTACCGATTGTTCGCGCCGAACGCGCTGCTTTGAACGAGGACGGCGTACGAGATCCCGGTCCGCTCCATGTCGTCGATCAGCCACTCGACGGGGACCGACTCGCTCGGGATCGGGATCCTGGCGGTCGCCGAAGGGCGACACGCTGGTCCCTTGCCACGGCACCAGACATGAACGTGTGTATCGATGATCCCGCCGTTCACGCTACGTCCAGGGATGGCTGAGCGTCGGTTGGTTGGCGTACCGCTGCATGCCGACCACGAGACGTGCCCCGGCGAGCGGCGCGAGCCGGACCGCGAAGTGCGGGTGATCGACCGTTGTCGCGCCGTCCTGACCGTCGCGGCCGACCGTCGTGATCTGGTGTTCGGCATACGCGCCGCCCTGGACGATCACGGTCCGCTCCGTCACCGGATCGAGGTTCACGAGCTGCACGGTCACATCGTCCTCGGTGATCCGCTCCACCAGCGCTCCGACCTGTTCCGGTAGGCCTGCCCGGCGTCGCGCCGGGTCGAAGTAGCGCAGCCGGCAATGGAGTGGGTAGCCGGTCCGTCCGACCGGGAGACCACCCAGCATGAGCCGGACCAGGGCGTCCGTGGTCGCTGGGTTGATCAGGTTGGGGTCGTCCGACAGCGTCGTGTCGGGCGTGCCGAACGTCGGCGCGCATCTGTTCGACTTTGCTCCGCAGAGCTTCGAGGTCCGCCTGGAGGGCGCGTTCAGGATACGAATCATCTTCTCCATCGAGATACCGGACCCAGGGTGGCGTCTCGGGCAAGAGATCGAGCGCTGTGCGGTCGAGCGTCCAGTAGTACAGCTCGGCGGCCCCTGGCGCGAACTTGTCGGACCGGAACTCGTACCAGCCCTCGGGTCCCTCGGGTGGCAGGTCGTCGATCGCGCCGCCCTCGCGCAATCGATCCAGCCGGTCGAGCCGCCCATACATGTGCGGGTACAGGACCTCGCCGTTCTCCTCTTTGCTGTTGGCGTTGACCAGGTCGAGCATCCGGCGCCAGAGGTCGACGTAGCGCCGCTCGCCGGTGAGCAGGAGCGCGCTGCCGAACCCGTACACGGCGCGCTCGAACGTCGTGCGGCCGGTGGGCCACCTCTCCCCGAAACGGGATCTGGAGGACGGAGAATCCCCATCCGTAGACGCCGCCATACCAGCCGTAGCCGGTGTCGACCTTCCCGTCCAGCCCGACGCTCGTCGGAAGCAGTCCGTCGTTGGCGTCGGTCCGCTCGACCCACGCATCGACGTACTCGAGAAGCCAGTCGCGGTACTTCATCTCGCCGGTCAGCGCGTAGGCCGTGAAGGCGAGCGTCGTCGCGCCGAGGTTCATCGGGTTGTCACCGACGACGTCGGTGTAGTCGCGGAAGTGGTCGAGCATCTCCTGGTACGACGTTTCCCCGTGCAGCGTCGTGAACCCGGCCGGCCACATCGATGGGGTCGCCAGCCCAGTCGAGCGCCGTCGCCTGGCGCAGCAAGCGGCCCCCGCGACCCGTTGAAGAACGAGCGGATGACGCGGTGTTCCGGGTCGTAGTTCGGCGATGTGCGGGTCCTCCGCCATGTACATCCCGGCCCAGCGCCGCATACGTCGCTGCAGCGCCCGGTCGCCCGGCTCGGAAAGCCCGTGCAGGATGATCGGCGACCAGGCCTCGCCGTGGTGCATCCAATCGAAGCAGGCGTGGAACTCCTGGTAGTACATGCCGTCGCGGCCCAGCGGCACCTCGGTCGTTTTCGCCTCCGTGTATTGCCGGAAGTGGCCTTCCATTCCCTTCCTGAACAGCTGGAGGATGCCGTCGCCGGCGCCCAGGGCGTGCAACATCGTCCAGTTCAGGAGGTTCTCGATCGCGTCGTCCGGCCCGTCGTCGCCGGACCACCGGGGCACGCACTGCAGGTAGCCTCGGTCATCGAAATAGCGCTCGAAGAACTCGGCGCACGCTTGAGCCTGCGCATCCAGCAGCTGTCGTTCGAGCAAGGCCCATGCCGGAGAAGGGACCGGCGTGTCGATCTCGATCAGCGCTTCCCGGGCGGTCGTTCTCGACGCGGGCATCCTCGGAGGGTACAACTCAGGCATGGCGGGGTGAACGCCTTTGCGCGACGTGCGGCGGCCCTGATTCCGTCGTTCGTCGGCGCGGCGCTGTACGATCATTGCCATGGCAACAGTTCCCGACAGCGTTCGCGACTTCCTGGCCGCCGGCCTGTGGGCGCACGTCGTCACGATGAAGCGCAACGGCAAACCGCACGTCAACCTGTGCTGGGCCGGCCTCGACGGTGACGAGGTCGTCTTCGCCTCGTTCTTCGACGCCAAGCGCGCGGCTCGCGTCCGGCGCGATCCCCGGGTCACGCTCTCGTTCCACGCGAAGGACTACGACGGACCCGCCCTGTTCCCGTACCTCGTGATCGAGGGTCGCGCCGATGTCACCGACGGCGGCGCGCTCGAGGTCATGGACCATCTCGCCCAGTGGTACATCGGCCCGGGGGCGACGTACCCGAATCGCGGCATGCCGCCGGGCTGGACGTTCCGGGTCACGATCGACAAGATCTATGGTCAGGGTCCGTGGAACGAGCGCTGGGTGGCGATGGACCGAAGCGAGCCCCGACCCGACCGGCTAGGACGATCGCAGCCGCGACCGGGTCGCGGTCGTCATCGAGGTGCTCGATCCAGGCCGCATACATCGCGGCGTACAACCCGCCGCGAGCGACCAGCTCGTCGTGCGGACCGATCTCGACGATCCGGCCCTGGTCGATCGACGGCGACCCGGTCGGCGCGCATCGCCGTCGACAGCCGGTGGGCGACGATGATCGCGGTCCGGCCCTCGAGCAGCGCGTCGAGACCGACCTCGACCTGGGCCTCGGACTTGAGATCGAGGTTCGACGTCGCTTCGTCGAGGACGAGGACACGTGGTTCGGCGAGGAACGCGCGGGCGAGCGCGATGAGCTGCCGCTCGCCCGATGACAGCGACACGCCCCGCTCGTGGACCGGCGTGTCGACGCCGTAGGGGAGATGGGCGATCAGCTCCGTCAGGCCCGACTCGCTCGGACGGCCTCCATGACCTCGGCGTCGGTGGCGGCGGGCCGCGCGAACGCGATGTTGTCGCGGACCGTGCCCGCGAAGAGGTACGGCTCCTGGGGCACGACGCCGAGCTGTCGCCGAAGCGATTCGAGGGTCACGTCGCGCAGGTCGTGGCCGTCGATGCGGACGCTGCCCTCGGTCGGGTCGTAGAACCGCGTGACGAGCTTGGCGATGGTGCTACTTGCCGGCGCCCGTCGGCCCGACGAATGAGACCGTCTCGCCGGCCCTGATGTGGAGGTTCACGTCAACGAGGACCGGGATCGCCGGGTCATAGCCGAATGACACGTCGACGAGGTCGATCTCGCCCTCGATCGGGGGCAGCGGCCGGGCATCGGCCGCCTCCTCGACGGTCGGGATGGGTCGCCAGCAGGTCGTCGAGCTTGACGATCGCCGCCTGCCCCTGCTGGAACAGGTTGTACTGCTGGACGAGCTGCTGGATCGGCTGGAAGAACGCGTTCAGATAGAGGATGAATGCGGTCAGCTGGCCGACCTGGAGCTGCCCCGACTGGACCATCATCCCGCCGATCAGGAGGAGCATCGCCTGGCCCACGATGCCGACGAACTCGGTCGAGGCGCCGTAGCTCGCGACGATCCGCGCGGTCTCGTCGTTGCGATCGCGGTACTCGCCAACGACGTTGCGATGGTTGAGCACGTTGTGGCGCTGTCGATTGGACATCGCCACGACCCGGACGCCCTGCAGGCTCTCGGACACGTCGGAGAGGACGGCCGCGATGCCGTCGCGGACCCGGAGGTAGCCCTTGTTCGACGCCGACCGGAACCACAGTGACAGCCCGGTCATCAGCGGCACGATCATCACGAGGGTGATGAAGGCGAGCTCGGCGTTCATCGAGAACAGCACGATCGTGACGAACACCATCGTCAGACCCTGGACCGCGAACTGGACGAGGCCGTCCTGGAGGAGCTGCTGGAGCGCCTCGATGTCGCTCGTCATCCGGGTCATCGTCACGCCGGCCTTCTCGGCGGTGAAGTAGTCGAGCGAGAGCCGCTGGAGGTGGGCGAAGACCCGGATCCGGAGCTGGTACGTGACGCGAGCGGCGATCCGACCGGTCAGCGCGACGCGGAACCCGCCGGCAACCGCCGAGGCGAGCACGGCGATCGTCGCCGCGACCGCGACCGTCACGACGACGCGTCATGTTTCCCGCCTGGATCCCCTGGTCGATGCCGATCGCGCCGAGCAACGGCCCGAGCTGGATCGAGATCGCCTCGATGACGACCAGCACCAGCGAGACGAGCAGCAGCCGACGATGCGGCGCGAGGAGACGCGCGAGGCTGACCCCACTCGCCGGCATCCGGTGCGAGAAGTGCTCGGTCGGCGCCGGCCAGACCGGTTCCTCGGCGAGGACCTCGGTCACCCGGCGTTGCATCTCCTCGGGGATCCCGGCGAACGGCAGCCCGCCACCCGGGTTTCCCCCGGCGGCAACCCCACCGCCGCCACCGAACCCGCCGCCGAGACCGCCTCCCAGGCCGCCACCGCCCCACGCCATCAGCGCTTCCCGCCATGCGGCGCCAGCTCGGGGTCGAGGTCGGCGAGCTCACCGAGGTCGGCGTCCAGGCCGCGGCTGCGTTCGACGTCGTCGTCGGCTGCCGTCTGCGAGCAGGCGGCGGTCGTCGCGTTCGAACGTCGACGCGCGCGGCGTCGCGCTCGATCGCTCGTCGTCGCGCGTCTTCCTCGGTGCGCGCCAGGATCTCGACGTAGCGGGGTTCGGTCGCGAGCAGCTCGGCGTGCGTGCCCTGGGCGATGACCCGGCCGTCCTCGATGACGGCGATCCGGTCGGCCAGGCTGATCGTCGAGAGGCGGTGGGCGATGATGAGCGTCGTCCGGCCGACCATCAGCCGTTCCAACGCGGCGTGGATCTGCTGCTCGATCTGGACGTCGATGGCCGACGTCGCGTCGTCGAGGACGAGGATCGGCGGATTGACCACGAGGGTCCGGGCGATCGCGAGCCGCTGCCGCTGGCCGCCCGAGAGGGTGAAGCCGCGCTCGCCGACGACGGTCTCGTAGCCGTCCGGCATCTGGCGGATGAAGCCGTCGGCGCCGGCCGCGCGCGCCGCGGCGACGACCTCCTCGAACGTGGCGTCCGGCCGGCCGTAGGCGATGTTGTCGCGGATCGAGACAGAGAAGAGGAACGGCTCGTCGAGCACCATCCCGATGTTGTGGCGCAGGCTCGGCAGCGTCAGGTCGCGGACGTCACGGCCGTCGATCCGGACGGCGCCGCCGGATACGTCGTAGAAGCGCGCGAGAAGCCGCGCCGCCGTGGACTTCCCCGATCCGGTCCGGCCCACGAGAGCGACTGTCTCGCCCGGCCGCAGGCGGAGATCGAACCCGTGGAGCACGGGCGTCCCGTTCGCATAGTCGAACGACACGTCGTCGAAGTGGACGTCGCCGCGGCAATCTGCGAGGTCCACGGCGCCCGGCCGGTCGACCACGGTGGCTGGCTCGTCGAGCAGCTCGTAGATCCGCTGAGCCGATGCGGCCGCTCGTTGTCCCAGCATCAGCACCATCCCGAGCTGGCGGAACGGCGGCTGGAGCATCAGGACGTAGGCGTTGAACGCGGCGATGTCACCGACCGTCGCCTGGCCGTTGATCGCCAGGATGCCGCCGTACAGGAGCACGAGCACCTGGCCGAGCCGTGGCAGGTTCTCGATGACGGGTGCCCAGTGGGCGCGGATGTCGGCGTCCTTGGTGTACGACCACTCGACCCGCTGCGCGGCCGCGGTGAGCTTGTTGAGCTGGTCCTCCTCGGCGGCGAACGACTTGACGACGCGGACGCCGTTGATGTTCTCGTCGACGACGGTGGCCACCTCGGCCAGCCGCGCCTGGGTGAGCCATGAGACCGGGAACATGTAGCGCCGCATCCGGATCGCGGCGACGACCACGAACGGCATCGTCGACATCGCCACGAATGCGAGCGGGACATTGATCGTCAGCATCAGGGCAAAGGCGAGGACGGCCACGCCGCACTGGACGAAGACGGTCGGGGCCATCGCGAGGTACATCTGGACCTGGCGGATGTCCGAATTCCCGCGCGAGATGAGCTGACCGGACTGGACCCGGTCGTAGAACGGGAACGACATCCGGCTGAGGTGCTCGTAGATGATGTTCCGCAGGTCGTACTCGATCCGGTAGGCGACCTTGAGCATGTACCGCCGCGACGTGTAGTTGAGGACGAAGCGCATGCAGGCGAGGACGACGATCACCTGGACGAACGGAAGGAGGTCGCCTCCCGGAACGAGCCCCTGGTCGATCGCCTTGCGCACCTCGTTCGGGATCAGGACCTGGACGAGCAGCCCGAGGAACGACGCGACGAGCGAGAGCGCAAAGATCGACTTGTGGGCGAGGGCGACCGGCAGGATCCGTCCGAGCCACGAGCCGCCTCGGTCGGGCCGGATGTTTGCCCGCGGCGGCGGGTAGCGCGGGACGACACCGATCGGGACGTACGGCGAGGAGACGTCGGCCCCGAACGCCCCGAGCTCGTTCGGGAGCGGCGGCGGTCATGGGGTTTCGGCTTTGCTCTTCGCCTCGCGTCGGGCCTGCCGGTAGCCGTCGAGGCTCGTATGCCACTCGCGGAGGTTCGAGACCGCGACATCCGGATCGATGTCGTCGAAGAACTCGGCGATCGCGAGCAGGCGAGCGTTCACGTCGGCTTCGGCGTCGTCGAGCAGGCGGCGGCCGGCATCAGTGAGTTCCAGGTGGACTCGGCGCCGGTCATCCGGATCCGCCGAGCGGGCCACCAGACCGCGGGTGACGAGACCGTCGACCACGGCGGTGATGCTGGGCGGAGTGACCGTCAGATGATTCGCCAACGCCGACGAGGCTGAGGAACCATCCGCGAGGAGGCCGAGGACCCGGTATTGCGGAAGAGACAGGTCGACCGACTCGAGGCCGTGCTCAAGCTGCCTCGCGAGTCGAGCGATCGCCAGGCCGACACTGCGGACGGCGGTCCGCGATTCGTTCGAGAGACTCATAGTTCGTTACCCACATCATTAGGGTACCGGATGATCAGTGTCCAGAGTGTGAACCAACGCCTGTCGCCGGTCGGCCCCACCCGTCGTGCGCGGAAGAACCGCCTACTCCTTGACCGCGTCTCGGATGATGGCGGCGAGAAGTCGACGGAGGGAAACCATGCCCTGGGTCGCAAGGGACGTCATCGAGGGTGACTCAGATGTCTCGCAAGGCTCTACCTCTCGCCGGGCGAGGGTCGCCTTCGGCCCTGACTGCGCCCGACGCTCGAGGAATGTGAACCCGATCGGAGTCGCACGCAGTGGGTGAATTCGACGTATTCGTCAGCGTCGGGAGCAGTGCTACGGAGCAGCAGGAGACGTTCGTTCGTGCGGTCGAGGACCGGATCAGGAGTGAGGGCCTTGTTCCGCACACGGTCGGACGGAACACATGGAGCTCTGACTCGCCTCTCAAGACCGTCATGGAGCTGATGAAAACCTGCGCAGGCGCAGTCGTGATCGCGCTTGAGCGTTCGTACTTTGCATCGGGTGTCGAAAGGCGCGGTGGCCCGAATGAAGTCGCGGTCGCGGACATCAGCCTACCGACGCCATGGAATCAGATCGAAGCTGCAATGGCGTACGCCCGCGGCCTCCCCTTGCTGGTCATCGTCGACGCTGCGTCTGAAAGGCGAGGGGCTGCTCGAACAGAAGTACGACTGGTACGTCCAACGCGTTCGCTTGGAAGAGTCGGCATTGAACTCACCGGAGTTCAACGGCGTCCTCGCGGACTGGAAGCGGAAGATGGCGCAATCGCAAGCCCAGGCTCATGCGGGCCTGCCCGCGGCGCCCCTCATTCACGCGAGCGAAGCTGTTTCCGCCGGCGACCACCGACCGTCGACGACTCGGTCGACCGACGGCCCGATCCGGATCCTGTTTCTCGCAGCGAATCCGGTCGACACCCAGCCACTACGGCTCGATGAGGAAATGCGCGCCATTGACCGGGCACTGCGCGAGGCGCAGTTCCGTGATCGGTTCCACATCGAACAGCAATGGGCCTTGAGGATCGGCGACCTTCAGGAAGCGTTGCTCCGGTTCCAGCCCGATATCGTCCACTTCAGCGGACACGGGACCGAGTCGAACGAAATCGTCCTCCAGGACGGATCCGGTGGTGGGCAAGCGGTTCCCCGCGCCGCCTTGGGTCGGCTGTTCTCGGTGCTCCGCGACAATATCCGCTGTGTGGTGCTGAATGCCTGCTACTCGGAGCCCCAGGCACAGGCGATCGCGGACCACATCGACTGCGTCGTGGGGATGACGACGGCAGTCGGTGACGACGCGGCGATCGAGTTCGCCACGGCGTTCTACCGGGCTCTGGCCTACGGCCGTGACCTCCAGACGGCGTTCGATCTTGGGACAAACCTGATCGCGCTTCGCGACCTTCCTGATATCGACACGCCGCACCTGGTGGCGAAGAAGGTCGCCGCGGCCGACGTGTCGTTCGTGCCGGCCTGAGGACCCGAGGGAGCCGCCGAAGAGGGCATCGAGGGCGAGCTCGACGCAAGCCCCGCTGCCGTCGATCAAGGCGGATGCGCGGTTGATGGCGAAGAGGTGGGACCGGTCGCCGGGGAACCCGTCCCGCCGGCCAAGCTGGTGACGCGAATCGGTGAGGCGGCCGATCGATGGTGGGAATCGATCGTCGGGCGGCGTATCGTGGTCGCTTCGGAGCCGGCGAGCAGGGGAGGACGCAGATGGCAGGCACGACGGTCGACCCGATGGCCGAAGCGAAGGCCGAGGCACGCGGAGGCGGACGCGGGTTCGGCCGCTCGAGTCCGCGAAGTCATCGCCGAGGCCCACGACGACCCCGACGCGTTCTGGGCGCGTGCCGCGGGCGAGCTGCCCTGGTTCCGACGCTGGGACCGCGTCTTCGTCCATGAGCCACCGACCTTCCGCTGGTTCGAGGGCGGCCTGACGAACCTCGCGTTCAACGCGGTCGATCACCAGGTTGCCGTCGGTCGCGGCGCAGAAGACGGCGCTCATCGCGCTCACCGAGCGCGGCGACCGGCGAACCTTCACCTACGCGCGAGCTGCTCGCGGAGGTCGGGAGGACGGCGGCGGCGCTCCGCGGTCTCGGTGTCCGAAGCGGCGACAGGGTCACGATCTACATGCCGACCTGCCCCGAGGCGATCGTCGCCATGCTCGCGACGATCCGGATCGGCGCCGATCCATTCGGTGGTGTTCGCCGGCTTCGGTCATGCCGCGCTCGGCGATCGGATCCGCGCCAGCGGCTCGAAGGTCGTCCTGACGGCGGACGTCACGTTCCGCAAAGGCACCGAGGTGGCCCTGAAGTCGATCGTCGACGAGGCGCTGGCGATCGATCCGGGCGCGGTCGAGCGGGTCGTCGTCCTCGAGCGCGGCACCATCGGTCACCGCCTCGAGCGTCCGCGCGACATCTCGTGGGCGGAGTTCCTGGCCGGCGCGTCGGGCCAGTCGGGCACCCACGAGGCCATGGAGGCGAACGCCCCGGCGTTCATCCTCGCGACGTCCGGGACCACGGCCAAGCCCAAGCTCGCAGTCCACACCCACGGTGGCTACCAGGTCTTCATCCACGCGATGGGCCGCTGGGTCTTCGACCTCAAGGCCGACGACATGTGGTGGTCGACCTCCGATATCGGCTGGATCGTCGGCCACTCGTACATCGTCTACGCGCCGCTGCTCGCGGGTGCGACGACGATCAGCTACGAGGGTGCCCTCGACCACCCGAACCCGGACACGTTCTGGCGGGTGATCGACGACCTCGGCGTGACCGGCGTCTTCACGTCGCCGACCGCGGTTCGGATGCTGATGCGCTACGGCGAGGAGCCGCCGGCACGCTACGCGATGAGCGCGCTGCGAAAGGCCTTCTGCGCCGGCGAGGTGCTCAACGCGCCCGCCTGGTCGTGGCTCCAGACGACGGTCTTCGGCGATCGCGTCCCGGTCATCGACCACATGTGGCAGACCGAGACCGGCGGTCCCGTCTTCGGCAACCCGTACGGCATCGGGCTCATGCCGATCAAGCCGGGCTCCGCCGGCATCCCGTTGCCGGGCATCGAAGCCGAGGTCGTCGCGCCGGACGGCACACCGCTGCCGGCCGGCGAGAAGGGGATCATGACGATCAAGCGGCCGTTCCCGGGGCTGACCGCCAGCCTCTGGGGCGAGCCCGAGCGCTACGGCATCGACTACTGGTCGCGCATCCCGGGCCGCTACTCGACCGGCGACGCCGCCCACTTCGATGAGGACGGGTACGCCTGGTTCGCCGGCCGCGCCGACGAGATCATCAAGATCGCGGCACATCGGCTCGGCACGATCGAGGTCGAGACGGCGCTGCTCCATCATCCGGCCGTGGCCGAGGCCGGTGTGACCGGGATGCCGGAGGAGCTTCGGGGCGAGGTGATCGCCGCGTTCGTGGTCCTCAAGCAGGGCCGGACGCCGTCCGAGGCGCTCCGCCGGGAGCTCATCGATACGCTGCGAAGTCAGCTCGGGGCCGTCGCGGTCCTCGGTCAGCTCTCGTTCGTGCCGATCCTGCCGAAGACGCGCAGCGGCAAGATCATGCGCCGCGTCCTGAAGGCCGTGGTCCTCGGCGTCGATCCGGGCGACATCACGACCATCGAGGAGGAAGGCTCGGTCGAGGAGGCTCGGCTGGCGATGGAGGAGCTACGGGCGACGGTGACGGCTGCGCCGAGCTGAGCCGCCGACGCGGAGAGCCTGCCCGCGCGCCCATGGCCTGAGACCATCCGACCGTGCTGTCTCTACGCGCCGTGACGCCTGAGGACGTCGACCGGATCGCGGCGATCGCCGATCCGGTCATTCGGAACCTCCGGATCACGCAGGCATACCACGACCTTTCGAACGTCACTGCAGCTCGCCTCGGGCCGGCCGCCAACTGGTGCACCTACGCCACGTGGGCGTCGAAGCAGGCTGGACGGACGATCCGCAAGGAGGATCTGCGGCGCGCGCTCGACGCGGCGCTCGGATCGTCTCCGTCCACAGAACATGCAGCGACCGAAGTCGCCGCTGAGGCGCGTCGCCCTCGGTGCCGCGATCCCGCCCGGCGGGTCGCTCGCGATCGTCTCGCTCGTCGTGGATCCGGCGATGGACCGCGCGAGTGCCGCTGTGGCGCGCGGAAACCTGCGGGTCTTCGAGGAGATCGGCCGCGAGTTCGCCCGGTTCGAGGCCGAATGTGGCGACGGACGCGAGCCCGGAACGCCGACGGCCTTGCCCGGTTCGTCGACGGACTGCAGACCGGGCGATCCACCGGTCGGGCAACGCTACCTTCGCCAGGCGTTCTCGCGTTACCACCGGGCCCGGTTCGAGGCCGACCCTGTCGTCCGCGCCCAACTCATCCTGCTGGCGCAACCTCGAGATCGGCTTCCACGAGCAGACCCGTCTGCAGCCCGACATCGCCGAGGCGCTCGATGCGGGCGTCCTGGATCCGCGCGACGTGCGGGATCGCATCATCGCCACGTTGTTCCCGCACGCGGCCTGGCTCGTCCGGTTCCGTTTGTGGATCGCCGGACTGCTCGGGCGACGGTCCCTGCTCGACGTCGCGATCGACGCGCTCGTCGCCGAGGCTCGGCTCGTCGTTCGACGCGTCGTCACCCGACATCTCATGTCGATCGACCTGAGCGCCGGCGCTCACCTACGGCTCGGCGAGGATCTCGTCGCCGACTTCCCGCCGTCGCTCCGATCGATCGTCCTGCCCGACCTTCGCGAGCTCCTCGATCGGATCGACCCTACTCCCGACAGCGAGCGAGAGTCGGGTGTGGTCGACTGGGCCGACCTCGGCGATCGCATCCACTTCATCGCCGACATGTTCCGGTCGTACCAGGAGTCGGGCTTCCTGTTCGACGCGCCCTTCACACCGGCCCAGCTCGAGCGGCTCAACGCCGGAGAACGGCCGGCCGATCCGCTGTGACCGTCTTTTGCGGGCCTCGGACCGGCCGCGGACGAACGGATACCCAATCGCGACTTGCGACCTTGCGTCCGCAACGATAGGGTTTCCCCGTGACCTCGTGCGAGCGCTCCAGCGAGATGTGTATGCGGCGGCGGCCCCGCCGCGCGGAGGATGGGGTCCGAGGTCCAGCGACGCTGATCGACTGAGCAGCGAACGGCGGGACCTTCGGATCGAGGTCCCGGGGCCGCAGTCCAGATGAGGACTGCGGCTTTTTCGTTCCTCCGAAGAGCGCGACGGGTGGCCGCCGAAGACGACATCGCTGCCGATGCCCCCGGCACCGGGACCTCCCGACGATTCATCCCATTGAAGCCCTGGGAGGGTTCCGTGAGCGACTTCCACTTCGCGCCACTCGTACGCGACACGCGCACCGCGCTGTCGTCAGGTCCGCCTGACGCTGCGCTGACCACGTTCCGGGTCGAGAGCCAGCAGGCAACGGGTCTGCGCAGCGACGCGCGGATCCGCGACTTCGAGGTCGCGGTTGACGAACCGCCGAGCCTCGGCGGCGCCAACACTGCCCCGAACCCGGTCGAATACGCGCTCCTGGCGCTCGCCACGTGCCAGGAGATCACCTATCGCCTTCACGCCGACCACCTCGGCATCCCGCTCGACGGGGTCGCGGTGACCCTCGAGGGCGACATCGATCTTCGCGGCTTCTTCGCGGTCGATGAGGCCGTCCGGCCGGGCTTCCGCGAGATCCGCGGCACGGTCACCCTGACGAGCTCGGCGTCCGAATCCGACCTCGATCGACTCAAGGCCCACGTGGATTCCCATTGCCCGGTGTTCGACCTCGTGACGAACGAAACGCCACTCAGCATCGAACGGCGGACGCTGGTTCCCGCCTGACCACGCACGAAAGGAGACATCGATGACGACTGAGACCCGGACCGGTCCCGAGACAGCACGGGCGCTCGAGGAGAACGCCCGCTACGCCGCGACGTTCGACCGCCCCAACCTCGACCTTCCGCCATCGCGGCATCTCGCCGTGCTCGCGTGTATGGACGCTCGCATCACAGTCGAGCAGGTGCTCGGGCTCCATACGGGCGAGGCTCACATCATCCGCAATGCCGGCGGCCTCGCCACCGACGACGCGATCCGCTCGCTGGTCATCAGCCAGCATCTGCTCGGTACGGAGGAGATCCTCGTCATCGAGCACACCGGGTGCGGGATGCTCACCTTCGACGATGCGCACGTGCAGCGGTCGTTGACCGAAGCGACGGGTGAGCACGTCGACCTTCCACTTCTCGCCTTCCCGGACCTCGAGGCGAACCTTCGAGTCCAGGTCGACAAGATCCGGTCGCACCCGTGGATCAAGGATGTGCCGGTCACCGGCGCGATCTACGAGGTCGAATCCGGTCGGCTCCGCCCGATCACCTGATCCAGCGGCGTTCGCGCCGTCGCCACAAGCCCGACCCGGCCTGCGCCCGACCCCCGAAATACGCGAGCCCCGCCTTCTGCAGGCGGGGCTCGACTCGAATGCCTTCGCGAGGCGTCAGCTGGTCACGGATAGCTGACCACGGTGACGGGTACGTCGGGGTTGGCGATCGTCGACGACCCGCCGGTGTCGTTGATCACGTTGCGGATCCCGCCCT
This sequence comes from uncultured Chloroflexia bacterium, assembly GCA_963816675.1. GTDB lineage: Bacteria > Chloroflexota > Limnocylindria > Limnocylindrales > CSP1-4 > SPCO01. The sequence goes on along the minus strand of CAWFLS010000008.1, from coordinate 190,884 downwards.
TCCCGTTGTTCGCGTCGAGGAAGATCGTCAGCAGGTCGTGGAGGCTGCCGGCGGGCAGCGTTTCGGGGACCTCGAACGCGTTCGCCGCGAAGATGTCGACGCCCTGGTTGAAGAAGCTGTAGCTGCCCATCGCGTAACCCGTGAAGGACGTCACCCCATCCGTGACCTTGAGGGCCGGGAAGCCCTCGACGCCGGGCGCGGCCATCCAGTCGGCCTGACTCGGCGGGTCGTACGGCATCTCGTTCTGGAAGAAGACCACGGTGCCGCCGTTTCCGTTCCAGATCGTTTCTGTCTTCTGGTAATGCTCGACGAAGAGGCCGTAGGCGGTCACGTCGTCGCCGTTGACGACCACCCCGGTGTCCGCGGTGTTGACGGTCCAGCCGACGCCGGTGCCGTGGTCGGCGCGCCACGCCCAGATGTCATCGAGGATGACGTTATCGCTGTTGACGATGAGGCTCGTGGTGGCCTTGCCGGCATGCGCCCCACCGATCCGGAAGAAGACGTCGAAGAGCCCGGTCGGATCGGCGGGATCGGCATGGCTCTTGCCCTTCCCGGACCCAACCTGCAGCAGTACAGGCGAGTTGAGTGGCCCAGCGTCGAAGATCAGCCCCGAGATCTGCACGCCCGGCACGTTCGCGACGGTCATCGGGACGATCCCGTTCTCCGGCTCGAGGGTCGCCATCCCGAGGCCGAGGACCACCGTGTCCGGGCGCTTGATCTTGATCGTCTCGTCGACGTGGTAGATGCCGGGCGAGAAGATCACGCTCCTGCCCTTCGCCAGGGCATTGTTGATGGCCTTCACCTGGTCGCCCGGATGCGCCACGAAGATGTCGTCGGCCGCGACGGACCGGCCGGGAGTCGGCGCGGAGGCCCAGGTCGTTCCGGCGGTGTTCGTCTGCACGGCGGGCACGAAGATCCGGTACTGCCCGTCGGTGTCGAGGTAGAGGTACGGTGCCTCGCGGGTCATGGGGCTCGTCGCCAGGTTCGTGTACGGCGGATTCGGGAACGACTGGGCGGGCGCGCCCTGGACGCCCGAGAAGACCTGGTTCCAGACGGCGTTCGACCAGCCGCCGATCGTGCTGTTTCGCACGAGGAACTGCTGCTGGGAGCCGTTGATCACGAATCCCGTGCGAGAGTCGGCGATGAATCCGCCGCTCGCGAACTGCGGCCCCGCGGTGCAGTAGTCCATCAACGTGAGATTGGCGCCCGTGATGTCGACGCGCCGCATGGGGGCTGCTTGCGAGACCGCCCAGAAGTTCCCGGACGACCGACAACCGTCGAGACCCATGACGTTGACGGTCAGGTTCGACATCGATCGCCAGAAGTTGGTCAGCGCGATGCAGTTGTCTGGCGTGAGACAGCGGTTGTAGACGTCGACGTGTCCATTGATGGTCACGTCCGAGGGGGATCGACCTAGACCAGCGACCTGCGTGTAGTAGCCCACCTGGAACGTGAGCGGGTCCGCGGCGCTTCCATACGTTCCAGGCTTGAACAGCAGGGCGTATCGCTGAGAACCGAACTCATTGTCGACCTGCTGGGTAGCGATGGCGTCGACCGTCGCCTGGATCTGGCTCTGCGGCATCGATGGATCGAAGATCAGGACGTTCGGACCGAAGTCGGTCGGGTCCGAGGGCTTCGGCTTGGGACCGCCGGCTTGCACGGAAGGCGCGAGCGCCAGGACGGCGACGATGCCAAGGGACATGATCGAGACGAGACGTCTCCGCCTCCGCTGCACCGTGTACGACCCCGTGGACGGCGCGTTCGACCCTCTGGTCATCGCATCACCCCTGCATAGCCGAGCCGAGCACTCTCCACCGCCTTGCGTCGGCGCGAGCATCTGAGTCGATAGATCGTCGCACCGCGTGGTCGGGATCTCAACCGGCATTCGGCGTGCAAGACGTCCTTCGCATATCGAGGAGCCGGGACAACGGAACGGGCTGTGGGCATGGGGTACGCTCGGACCTATGCCGACCATCGGCGACCTCCTGGCCGAGCGGTATCGGCTCGACGCGCTCATCGGCCGGGGCGGCTTTGCCTCCGTCTTTCGCGCACGCGACCTGAGGCTTGGCCGGGACGTCGCGGTCAAGGTCCTGCGCGAGGACCTCGCGTCGGATCCTGTCATCGCCGAGCGTTTCGATCGCGAAGCGCGCGCCCTCGCAGCGGTGAGCCATCCGAATGTCGTCGCGATCCACGACGTGAGTCCGGGCGATCCGGCGATCGCCGAGCCGCCGTTTCTTGTCATGGACCTGTGCGAGGGCGGGTCGCTCGCGGATCGGCTCGCCACGTCCGCGACCGGGACGCTCGAACCCGACGTTCTCATCCCGATCCTCGTGGACGTCGCGGCAGGACTCGATGCGCTCCATGAGCAGGGCATCGTCCACCGTGACGTCAAGCCGTCGAATGTCCTCCTGTCCGACGGACGGGCACGGATCGGCGACCTCGGGATCGCAACGCACGGGCCGAGCGAACTGACCGCTACCGGAGCGACGCTTGGCACGCTCTCGTATCTCGCGCCGGAGCAGCTCTCGGGCGAACCCGGCAGTCCGGCCAGCGACGTGTACGGGATCGGCGCGATCGGCTTTCTGGCGCTGACCGGCAGGCTCCCGCGACCGGGCGGCAGCGTGAGCGAAGTCGTCGCGGCGAGCGTGCTTCCGGTCGAGCCCGTATCGGCGCTCCGGCCCGAGCTGGGTGGGGCGTTCGACTCGGCGATCGGGCGGGCGCTCGTCCCCGATCCGGCCGACCGTCCGTCCGCGGCCGCGATTGGAGCGATGCTGACGGTGGCGCTCGAGGTGTGGTCCGCGAACGCACCGTCCATGGCGGCCGCCGCGCCATCAGGCCTTGCCTCCGCGGGTGTTCCTGTAGGCGCAGTCGCCGGCCCGGGGATCGAGTCGGCGCCAACCGAGGTTGTGTCGGTAGGCGTGGCTTCGGATGACGGCCCGGGCTTCGGTGAGGGCGGCGCTGCCGGTGCAGCCGGGGCGGGCGCTGCGGCGCCGGCCGCCGTCGCTGCGCCGAACACGGCCCAGACCGGTGGCGCTGCGCCGGCCACCGCGTTGACCGCTGCGAGCATGCCTGCCGCGGCCTCGCCAGTTGCCACCGGACGGGCGCCACGTGGCGCCGATGGTCGCCTCATCGGAGCGGGAGCGCTTGTCGCGGCGTTCGTCCTCGTCGTCGGCGCCCTTCTCCTGTTCGGGCGTGGCGGCCGCGGTCCTGCCGGGGCATCCGGGGCAGCTGTGGCCGGCGCCTCCGCGCGACCTGCCGCATCCGCTACGGCACGCGAGACCGCCGGCGCGTCCGCTCCGGCCGCGACCCGGCCAGCCGCGGCGCCCGTAGATCCGTATCGCGCGGCGGAGGCGGCTCGTGACGATCTCCGCACCGCTGTCGCGGCGGCCAACCTCAAGGACAAGGATGCGAGGGAACTCACCAACAGCATCGACCGGATCGACAAGGCGCTCGCAAAGCACGACGCCAAGCCGATCCGAAACGAGGCGAAGAAGCTGGCCGACCGCGTCGCCAAGCTGATCGATCAGGGCTCCGTCGACGGCAAGACCGCGACCCGGCTCAGCGGCGCCGCTGACGCGCTCCTCGATGCTGCCAACGCACTTCCCGCCTGACAACGTTCACGATCGAGCGGCAGGACACCCGCCGTCGCTGCGCCGGCCCCCGACACGCATCCGCGATACCAGCCGTAGCCATCGAAGCAAGAGCGATAGGGAGCGCCGCCTACCGTCCGGTAGGTGTCGCCGGCGGTATCAGCGTCGATCCCGTCGCTCGAGCGAACCGGTCGTTCAGGGCCGGAACCCGAGAAGGAGCCGGCCGTGGCCGCAGTTCTCGAGAAGGATGTCATCGACCTGCCGAAGACGCACGAAGGCGTGGCGCTCGTCGTCATCGAGACGCCCCGCGGGTCGGGGAACAAGTTGACCTACGACCCCGAGCTCGGTGCCTTCAAGCTCGACCGCGTGCTGCCCGCCGGGATGACGTTTCCCTTCGACTTCGGTTTTCTGCCGCAGACCATCGCGGACGATGGCGACCCGCTTGACGTGATCGTCCTGCTCGACTCCCCGGCGTATCCGGGATGCGTCGTGCCGGCTCGCCTCATCGGCAACCTAGAGGCCGAGCAGCGCGAAGCAGGCAAGGACGAATGGAAGCGCAACGACCGACTGCTGGCCGTCGCCGACGCGTCGAGGTCACACGCGTCCGTCCGAACGATCCGAGACCTCGATCCGTTCATCGTCGAGTCGATCGGTGCGTTCTTTGCCGACTACCACCGCCTCGATGGCGACGAATTCCGGGTGACAGACGCAAGCGGCGTCCGCGCGGCCGAGCGAGCCGTGCGCGCCGCGAACGCCACCTACCGCGAGCGCCGCGACGGAACGGCATCGCGCTCCAACGGCCGATGACGAGTCCCGAGCGGGCAGCGGCCGACGACACGACCGCCGAGGACGATCGGGCGCTGGCAGAAGTTTCGTGGCCGGAAGCCGGAGCGGCCGCCTTCGAAAAGTTCACCGACGAGCTCGATCGTCGCGCGAAGCAGATCCTCGACAGCGGCGACGGCGATCCTGACCCCGACCCGATCCACGACATGCGCGTGGCGACGCGGCGACTCCGGACCGCAGCGACGATCTACAGGTCGGCATTTCCGAATGCCGAGCTGGGCCGGCTCGAAGACGAACTGCGGCGCGTCGCTCACCGCCTGGGCGCGACTCGCGACCTCGACGTGCTGCTCGAGATGCTGGAGAAGAGCGGATCCGACGGAGGCCCGCCAGGCGACGGGCTCAAGCCGCTTCGACGGGCCTGGAAGCGGGAGCGCCGACGCGAAGCCCGCCGTCTTCGGTCGGAGTTGGGGCGTCGCCGCTTCGATCGAGCGCTCCAGCGGTCGAAGCGCCTGGCGCTCGAGGCCCGTTCGTCGGTCCAGGTGGCTGGCCGCGGCGATGCCGACAACCATGAACCGATCCAGCGCGTCGCCCACCGTGCGCCCTCGACGATCTGGAAGTCGTTCGGCGCGGTGCTCGCCTACGACCTCGAACCGATGACCGCCGATCCAGCCGACATCCACGAGATGCGCATCGCCGCCAAGGGCTTCCGCTACACCCTCGAAGCGTTCGAACACGCGGTCGAACCAGCGCTGACGGCGCTCATCGATCAGGTCACTGCCCTGCAGGACGCCGCCGGCGAGATGCACGACGCGATCGTGGCGGCGGAACGGGCCAGGGCGGTGTGCGGCGACAACGGCCTCGATCCGCCCGAACGCGAGGCGATCGAGCGGTTCGCCGCCGAACAGGACACCCGGGCGGAGGATCTGCGAGCCGACATCGGCCGCCGGCTTGCGGCTGTCCAGGGACAGGTCTTCCGTCGCTGGATAGGCGATGCCGTCGTCGCCCTCGCCGGAAAAGGGGTCCATCGGGCGGGCCGATGAGGGGTGGCAGCGGCCACCGCTGACCGGTTATCGTGGCGACTCAACGAGCGAGGTTGCCGTATGCCCGAACTTCCCCGGCCCGTCTTCCAGCGCCAAGGACCAGCAACGAACTGCAAGATCGCGGGCAAAGCGATCGGCTGGGAGAGTTGCACGGCCTATTCGATGGCGATGGGCATCGACGCGTTCACTGGCGGCCGGCAACGGCCGTCCGGCTGCAAGGTCAGGGAAGGGACAGGCGACACGACGGGTGGGCTGACGCTCCGCCAGGTGGCCGATGTCGCCCAATCGCGCTATGGCATCCGGATCGCGGTCCGAAGCGGCGGCACGACGATCTCACCCGAAAAGGCGGCACGCCTCATCAGGGCTGGTCGCGGTTTCGTGCTCCAGGGGAACGCGGCCGTACTGATCGGCACGCCGTCCCAGTCGACGGGAGGCCCGGTCAACCACGCGATCTGGGTCCAGGCGGTCCGCGGTGGGACTGAGGACGTCCCGGCGCAGGTCCTGGTGTACGACCCGGCGGCGGACGGCCGTCGGGGTTTGGCGAAGGGTCCCCAGTGGTGGCCGTGGTCGCGTCTGCTCGCCTACGCCGCGGACCTTCGGATGGACGATGCAGGGACCAGGCGTCTCGGTCCGGGCCGCATGTACGCCGGCTTTCTCCCGCCGCGTCCTGCTGAGGAGGTAGAGGCGGCACAGATCGTCGCAGCCCCGCCGGCCCCCCGGCCGGCTGCGCCGCGACCGGCCGCCCGACCAGCCGCTCGCCCCGAGCCGCCAGTGCGCCTGGTCCCCAACGCGATCCGCACGGATCCATTTCCCATCCGCGTGCGAGCCGCACCTCCCTCGGGTCGCAAGGTCAACGTCCGTCGCAAGACCAGTTCACTGTCCCCCGACTTGATCGTGGACTTCCTTGCCAAGGGCGACCTCTTCGTGGCGTACCAGCGGATGACACGAGCGGCCCAGCCTCCCGGCGCGAATTCGCGAACCTGGTTCGGTAACCGGGCCGGCAACGAGTGGGTCCATGCCAGTGGCGTGCGGATAGAGGACGGCCATCGTGGAGTCGAGCTCGACATCGATCCCGATGAACCACCGGTCGACATCGTCGAGGACGACGACACCGTCCCGGGTTCGGACGATCTGCCGGATGACATCCGCGAGGACGACCTCTCGCCGCACGAGCCGGGCGATCTCGAGGTCCCGGCCGACGAGACCGACGTCGATGCCGACGTCCCCGGCGCGCCGGACGAAGGGGACATCCCCGAGGCCTGAAACGCCTCCGCTCGGCTGCGCGCCCGGTCGCCTGCCTTAGCCGCAGTCGCGCGGCGCGGCGTTGGCCGCGGACCACAGGGTGCTCCTGGCCGCCTCGAGGTCGTCCAGTCCGACGAACGCCGATGCCTCGACCTCGCGCGCCACGCCCGTCCGCACGTCGGCCTCGAGGCGCCGTGCCCAGCGGCGGCCGACGAGCCCGGCATGGAGTCGCAACAGCCGGGCGATGAGGTAGCCGGCGAGGATGGCCGCGACCAGGAACACGAGCGGGACGGGCACGAGACCGAGGATCGGCACGCGGACGGAGTCGACCGGGAACCTGATCAGGATCCACAGGACCACCCAGGCCGCGCCGAGTGCGATCGCGATGGTCGCGAGCGTCTGGAACAGACCGATCACCGCCCAGGCACGGCTCGTCGGGACGTCGCGGCCACGGAGCGCGACCGCCCGATCGACCGCGGCCCCGAGGCCGGTTTCGAAGGCCGCTTGGATCGGCGCTCGAAGCGATGACCGGGCGAACCCCGGGCGCGGCCGTTCGAAGTGGTTCGTTCAGCGCCGAGCGGACGGCCTCCGTGGCCGGAGCGAGCGTCCCGCGCTCTCGCCATCGACCCAGGAACGCGGCCGGGTCGGCGACCCGAGCCTCGCGGCCCGAGTAGCGATAGATCCGGGACGTGATGAAGCCAAGCGGCCCGGTTCCGCGGGCACGAGCGCGGGCGCGCGTCGCGGCCATCGCCTGGCGCTCGACGCTCGGCAGGTCGACGACCCGAAGGAGCTCGTCGGTGGCTCGGTCGAAGGCCGAGCGTCGCGCGGACGCGTCGAGGATCGGCGTCGGCTGGACGTTGCCGTCGACGCCGGCCGTTGCGGCGAGCGCCGCGATCGCGGCCCGGATCGAGGCCGCGAGACGTGCCCTGACGACCGCCTTTGCCTCGACCGCCTCCGAAAGCCACCTGCGCAGCTCGCCGAGGTCCGGTTCGCGCGGGCTCCCGTATGCATACGCCGCCGGCGCGGCCGATACCAGGACGACCGGTGGCCGGCGAGCGGCGCCGACCGCCCCTTCGGTGCTCAGCTCTCGCTCGAGGTCGCGGCGGATCCGGCTTGCGTCCTCGCCGGACATCCGATCGACCTTGTTGAGGACGACGACCTGACGATCGAGCCGGGGCACCCAGCGGCGAAGGAAGTCATCGTGGAGCACGGCGTCGTGGTATTTCTCGGGGTCGGTCACCCACGCCACGGCGTCCACGCGCGGCAGCAGCGTCTCGACCCGAAGGCGGTGGCTCTCCTCGATCGAATCGAGGTCCGGCAGGTCGATGATCGCCACGTCGTCGAGCCCGGCGCCCGCATGCTCGCGGACGTCGCCAGGATCGATGTGGAGCCATGCGAGCAGCGGCGTCAGGTCGTCGTGCGTTCCGCTCGGGATCCACGCGACCGGCGCCTGGGTCGTGGGACGCCGCGCCGATGCCCGGCTGATCGGAGCACCCGCAAGAGCGTTGAGGAGCGTCGACTTGCCGACGCCCGTGCCACCGACCAGGGCGAGGACGTACGTGTCGGCCGAGAAGCCGAGTCGCTCCGTCGCTTCGTCCCGGACGGCCCCCGCTTCGGTCGTGTCGAGGCCGAGCACCTTCGCCGCCTCGATCGCTTCCGTGAGCCGAGCGAGGCACGGGCCAAGGCCGGCTCGTTCGGGCGAGACGTCGGTCGAACCAGGGGCCGCGACCGCGGCGTCGACGGTGCGCGGCTGGGCGACGCTCATCCGGTGACGGTCGGGTGCTGCCGGTCGTCGCCGCCGACGGGCGCAGCGCTGGCCGTCAGCGGTCCTCGGTCGCCTGCTTCGAACTCGTTGATGTCGTTTTGCGCGTGACCACGGCCGTCAACCGGGGTCCCGAGCCCACCGATACCGGTCTTCGACAGCCGCCGCAGGTCGCGGGCAGCGTCCCGCAGCTCCCCGGCCAGTGTCTCGAGTTCGTCGGCGGCCGGAACGAGGCGCTCGAACCTGGCGCGCTCTTCGGCGAAGGTCTCGGCGAGGACGACGTGGAGACGGTCGCGCGCTCGCCCCACAAGCTCGACCATCGCGGCCTCGCCGAACAGCGCGCCAAGCAGCTTCTGGTTGAGGAACGCGGTCCCGGCCGCGATGCCGACCTCCGCCCCGGTAAGCCCGGCGGTGTGGATGAATGTCGCGAGCATGACGCCGGTCCCGAGCGCGTTCACCCCGATCGATGCGCGCTTGGCGAGACGTCGCCGGCCTTCCCCGGTCTCCGCGATATCCGTCGCGATCGACGCGATCCAGGCCTCCATCCGCGCCCGGAATCGCTCGTCAAAGCCGTCAGACGTCGTCCACAGTGTCGGGTCCGCCGCGACCTCCGCTGCGACGGCGGGCTCGCGCGTCCACGCCGCGGCCGTTCGCCGTGACGACTCCGCGGCATGCTGGCGGGTGAGCGAGAGCAGGTCGTCGGTAGCGGCCTCACGGACCTCCGCGACGGGTGCGGTCGATGGGTGGAAGAGGCCAGCGATCATGCCGCGGACGGCACCGATCCCACGCGAGAAGAGCCGGGTCACGTCGTCGGCTCCGACGTAATCCTGCCAATGACGCAGGGCTTCCTCGCGCAGGAACGTCCCGTGCCGGACGACATCCTCGAGCTCGCGCAGGCTGCGGTCCGCGTTGTCGGCGACCGATCGACGGAGCGCTGCGTCGTCGATCGCCTCGTGGGCGCAGTCGTCGGCGAGCTGATCGACGGCCGGCCCGAGTCCGCCGAGAGCGCCGGCGAGGGCACGTGCCGCGAGGGCGATCCGCGCCTCGCGATCGCTCCGCAGTGCGGCGATGCGGTCGAGGACGGAGCCGACCGCTGCGGGATCGAGCGACGTGCCGCCGGGTGCCAATCGACCTTCTTCGACGCCCACGATCTCGAGCCTGGCGGCGTCCGGCGTCGCGCCCCCCGCCTGGTCGAACAGCCGCCTGACGTCGTCGAGGACCTCGCGCCGGTCGGCGGCGTCGGGTGGCAGGCGGTTCACGACGACGACGAGCGGCAGCCCGCGTTCGCCGACCCGTCCGAGGACGTTCCACGGCACCCGGTCGGCATAGCGCGACGCCGTCGTGACGAAGATGCACAGGTCGGCGGCCTCGACCAGCCGGTCGGCGATCTCGCGATTGGCGTGCTCGACCGAATCGATGTCGGGCGCATCGATCACGGCGAGTCCCGGAGTGGCGGCCGGATCGGTGACGAGCTGGACCTGGCTCGTGTCGAGACCGCCGAGCGGCCCCTCGACGAGCGCGGTGCTGTCGTCTCGGCTGGCGAGGACGACCGCCGTACGGGTCGTCGGGCGAAGAACGCCGGTCGGGCTCAGCGGGCGCCCGGCAATGGTGTTGAAGATCGTGCTCTTGCCGGCGCCAGTGGGGCCGAGCAGCAGGACGACGAGCGGAGCCTCGAGGCTCCGGGCACGTACGCGAAGGTGGCCGGCGAGATGATCGCGCAACCGGGTGACGCGCTCGAGCGGAGCCTGACCGACAGGGCGCAGCGCGAGGCGCCGCTCGACGAGACCCTCGAGCCGGTCGACCATCGTGCCGAGGGCAGCCGATACTGGTGCAGCCATGCTCGGGGCAGGGTCATTCACGGTTCGAGGGTCGCGCAAGCACGGGTACGGGCACGCCCGAGCCGATGGGCGCCGGGTATCGAGTCCGTTGCAGAGTCCGTGCGCGGTTCACCGCCGCAGGACCGGCTGGCGGCGACGGTCACGCGGGGCTCGCGTTGGCTTCCATGACGACGCGTCCGTTCTGCTCGGCCGCCCACAGTCGGGTCCCGGCTCCGCTCCGGGCGCCATTCGTGGTGAAGGGAGCCGGTGCGAACAGGGGGCTCGTCGCCCGGTACGTGAACCGGCCGAGCGGGCGGCCGCTTCGCACACACAGGTCGAGCAGCAGCGTCGCGATGAGCGGTCCGTGGACGACAAGGCCCGGGTATCCCTCGATGTCGCGACAGTAGTCGGCGTCGTAGTGGATCCGGTGCGCGTTGAAGGTCAGCGCCGAGTAGCGGAACAACGTTCGGCTGTCGAGTGCATGGTCGGCCGAAAACTCCGCTTCCATAGGCGCCGTACCCGCCGCGGCCGTTCCCTCCGGCAATGTCTCCGCCGGTCCCGGCGACTCCCCGAAGTCCCGGTAGACGATCGACTGCGCCTCGACCAGGTTGCGAGTGGTCCCGGTTCGGATCTGGTGTTCGACCTCCACGAACACGAGCGGCCCTCTCCGGCCTTCCTTGGCGACGATGTCGCGGATCGTGGACACGCGCTCGACCGTCGAGCCGAGCACCAATGGCGCGCCAAACCGGAGGCTGCCACCGGCCCACATCCGGCGCGGGAGGGGGATCGGAGGCATGACCATCCCGAGCTTCGGATGACCCTCGGGACCGAGGTCTGACGCCCGGACGAGGTCGTGGAAATAGATCCAGTGCCAGGCCGGAGGCAGCGGGTCGCCGACTGTCAGATCAGGATCGCGATCGAGGGTGACGGCGAGGTGGTTCGCGAACCACGGGTCGAGTGAGGCCGTCGCGACGGACTCCCGGCCGATCCAGCCGTCCCACTCGCTCACGAGGGCGCGTCCGGGATCGTGCCCGCAGCGACGGCGCGCCCGCCGAACGCACCGCCGGCTTCGAGCGTGTCGAGCCTCTCCGGGGAGTACCCGCAGATCTCGGCGAGGAGCGCCCGCGTGTGCTCACCGAGGAGCGGTCCGCGGACCGCGACATCACCGGTCAGGTCCGCGCCGAACGGGCTTCCAACCATCTGGACCACGCCAAGCGTCGGATGCTCATACCCGATGACGGAGCCGCGAGCGACCGCCTGCTCATCGCGCAGCGCGGACTCGAGGTCGTTGACGGGTGCGAACGGTACCCCGGCCGCGCGGAACGCCTCGGACCACGCGGCGACGGTTCGCGCCGCCATCGTCTCGTGGAGGATCGGCAGCAGCACGTCGCGGTGTCGGTCGCGTGAGCCGAAGTCCGCGAATCTCGGATCCCCGGCGAGATCCGGCCGGTCTATCGCGAGGCAATACTTCCGCCAGAGTGCCTCCTTGGCACAGGCGACGGCGATGAACCCGTCGGCCGCGGCAAAGGTCTGGAAGGGGATGAGCGTCTGGTGCCCGGAGCCCGGCACCCGGCTGGGCTGCCAGCCGTCGGTCGCCGACCAGGCTGCCATGTAGTTGAGTTGCGCGAGCGCGCTCTCGAACAGCGAAAGGTCCGCGTCACACCCGATCCCTTCACGTCGCGCGCGCCAGACACCGGCCACGAGCGCCAGCGCGGCGACGTAACCACCGATGAAGTCAGCGAGCGACAGTCCGCTCTTCGTGGGCGGTTCGCAGGGCCACCGGTGAGGCTCATCCATCCGGTGAGCGCCTGGATCGTGGCGTCGTACGCGCCCTCGGACGCGCGAGGACCGGTCATCCCGTAGCCCGACAGCGAGACGCACACGACCTTCGGGTTGATTCGCGCGAGGTCTGCGTACCGGATGCGAAGACGTTCCGGCTGGTCGCCGCGAAGGTTCGAGAACACCGCATCCGAGCGGGCCACGAGGTCCTCGAACACGGCCCGCCCGTCGGCTCGCTTGATGTCGAGAGTGATGCTCTTCTTGCCTCGATTGAACGACTCGAAATAGACCGAATCGGAGCCCGAGATGTGGGGCGGCATCGCCCGCGCGACGTCTCCACCGACCGAGGGATCCTCGATCTTGATGACCTCCGCGCCGAGGTCGGCGAGCTGCAGCGTGCCCCACGGCCCCGCCCCGAACTGCTCGATGGCGAGCACGCGGACGTCCTCGAGTGGGCGCACGGTCACGGTGCGGCGCGACGAGCGCGCTCGAGCGTGCCCTCGGCTTGGCGCCGACTCGCCTCGTCCACCATCGAGCCGTCGCTCAGCGTGGCGCCTTCCTGGCCCGCGCCGGCGGCATCGAGATCCGTGATCGTCCGTTCGGCGGCGGCGAGCTCGTCCGCAGTCGGCGCGAACGCGGCGCGGCAGGTCTCGATCTGATCGGGGTGGATCGCCCACTTGCCGGTGAGCCCGAGGGCGCGTGCCCGTCGAGCCGATTCCGCCAGCCCGTCGGCGTCATGGACCGGGGCGTACGGCCCGTCGATCCCATCGAGCCCGAACGCATGGGCCGCGACCGCGATCCGCGCCCGCGGATACGCCCACTGGTCGCCCGCGTAGGACGGATCGATTTCCCCGATGGCGCGCCATCGGCAGGCCGAGCGAAGCGGCGTAATCACCCGGCCCGAAGATGAGCGCCTCGAGGCGCGGCGTCGACTCGGCGATGCTCTCGACGCGGACGACGCCGAGCGCGCTCTCGATCAGCGCTTCGAAGCCGAGCGCGGCGCCCAGCGGTCCCGCCGCGTCAACGGCCAGGACGGCATCCCCCACCGCCTCGGCCGATTCGACCTTTGGCAGGACGATGCTCGCGAGGCGCGGACCTGCGCGCTGGACGATGGCAGCGATGTCGTCCCGGAACCACGGCGTACCGAGCCCGTTGACCCGGACCGCGACCGTCGGCGCCCGCCACGGAAGCCGGGCGATCGCATCGGCCGCCTGCAGCCGCGTCTCATCGGTCTTCTGCGCTACCGGCACCGCGTCCTCGAGATCGATGACGACCTCGTCCACGTCGAGCCCGGACGCCTTCTCGAGCTTCCGCCAGGACGTCGCCGGGACGACGAGGCAGGCTCGTCGGAGTCGATTCACGGCGAGGCGTCGACAGGCGGTCGCGTTTCGCCCCGCAGATCGGCTAGCCATGTCATCCCGCGCCGAAGGGTAGGGCATCGCCGGCGCCACGTGCCCGCCGGAGGCCGCGCGGACCGCCCAGACCGGTTGGGGCGATCAGGGCAACGGCCGCCAGAGTCTCCCGAACAGCGAAGCCGCCCCTGCCGTCAGCACCCCGAGGGCCACAAAGATCACGCTGATCTCTGCCGCCTCGGTGCGGAACACGAGGTTCGTCGGCAGGCTCGCGAAGACCTCCTTGAGCTGGTCGGCGCTCTCGGCCGGGTGGTAGGTCCCACCGGTCAGGGTCGCGACCTCCTTGAGCGTCTGCTCGTCGATGCCGCGACGGAACCCGCCGCCGCCGCCGCCCCCGCCTCCGCCACCTCCGAACCCGCCCCCACCGAACCCGCCACCGGGCTCGTTCCCGATGAACTGGCGGGCACACTCCCCGTTGAACGAACCACCATCGGCCGTCCCGAACCCGATCGTGTAGACGCGCACGCCCCGGTTCGCGGCCTGCTGGGCCGCGTCCGCGGGAGCAGGGCCGGCGTTGTTCGCTCCGTCGGTCAGGAGGACGATGATGTCCGGCGCGTACGAGCCTGGCGTCGCGGGCTCGGGCTCCGTGCCGGGCCGGCTGTTCGTGATCGCCGGGGGAACGCTGGAGTCGACTGAGCTGATCGCGTCGATCGAGGCGAGGATCCCGCTCCCGATCGCGGTCCGCCGGCCGGTCACCAGGCTCTGGAGCGCCTGACGCAGCAACTCCCGGTCCGAGGTGGGTGCCTGGACCATCTCCGCGAACCCGCTGAACGCGACGATGCCGATCCGAGAGTCGCTCGCCTGAGCGTCGATGAATGACGCCGCGGCTGCCTCGGCCGCGACCAGGCGATTCGGCGCGATGTCGCCCGAGCACATGCTCCCCGAAACGTCCATCGCCAGGATGATCGTCGTCTGGTTGGAGGGCACGGCCACCGTGACGGCCGGCCGCGCGACCGCGACGACCAGCAGCCCGACCGCAGCCGCGAACAGCGCGAACGGCAGGTGACGGCGCCACCGAGATCGGGCGGGCGCGGCCTCTCGGAGGAGCGAGACGCTCGAATAGCGCAGCCCGACCGGTCGTCGCCGCCGGAGCGCCGCGAGATACGCCAGGACCAGCACCGGCACGAGCAGGAGGAGCACGAGGAACGCCGGCCAGAGGAGTGTCACTCCAGGCCTCCATGACGACGGATGGAACCTGTTCACGGCACCCGCCCCAGCCAGCGCAGGGACAGGAGACCGCCGAGCACGAGAAGCAGCAGGGCCATGCCCGGCAACCAAGCCAGTCACCTCGATCGGCTCGGACTTGAGCGTGAGCTTCGTGTCCAGGGTGTCGTACACGTTCAGAAGCGCCGCGGAATTGGCCGCCTGGTGCGATGTCCCATCCGTGATCTCGGCGATCTGGTCGAGCAGCTCCTGGTTGAGCTGGGTATGGACGATGAACCCATCGAGATCGAGGTCCACGCCGGCCGGGCTGCCGATCGCCACGGTTTCGATCCGAACGCCCCGATCTGCGGCGGCCTGCGCCGCTTCGAGCGGGTCTGGACGCTCGTTGTTCTCGCCGTCGCTCAGGAGGACGATCGTCGCCGGAGCGTGAACGCCTGCCGGGACCGGGGTCGGCGCCGCGGTCGGCTCCGGCGAGCGGTTCGAGTAGTAGTCCGTCGGCGGCGGGTTCAGCGCGACATCGATGGTGTGGACGGCCGTCAGGATCCCCTGCCCAAGCGACGTTCCCGACTGGGGCTCCAGCCGATCGATAGCGGACAGGACGGCCCCCTGATCGCGTGTCGGGATCTGGACCGAGATGCCGCCGTCGCTGAATGCGACGACGCCGATGATCACGCCGGCAGGCTGACGCTCGACGAACGCTTTTGCCGCGGCCCGAGCTGCCTCCATCCGGGTCGGTTCCAGATCGGTCGCTTTCATGCTCCCGGAGACATCGAAGGCGAGGACGACGACGCCCTCCTGGCGCGGCACGCTGACGACTGCCTGCGGTCGGGCCAGCGCGACGATCGCGAGCGCCAGTCCGGCAAGCAGGATGACCGGTGGAAGTCGGCGGGCAAGTCGTGAGGACCGTGACTGCGATCCCTGGACCGGCAGCGACGCCATCCCGGCGGCCGCAAGACGAGCCTGACGCCGCTGGGCCAGCCGCTGGTCGAGCAGCAGCCCGACGGGGATCAGCAGGAGCAGTGACAGGGCGGCCGGCCACAGGAAGGACACGGCTCAGACCCTCCGCCGGCGGCGCAGGGTCGCCATCCGGACGATGGCCCGCACGAGATCTTCATCGGTCGAGAGGGCAAGCGCATCAACGCCCGCCCGGGCGAACGACGCTGCGATCTCCGCCTCGCGCCTCGCGGAGGCCTCCGCGAATCGACGCCGGAAGTTCCGGTCACCCGTGTCGATGTAGAGCTGCTCGCCCGTCTCGGCATCCGACACGAGCAGCGGTCCGACATCGGGAAGGTTCGATTCGCGGGGGTCGCGGAGGCGGATCGCGAGGACCTCGTGGCGCCGGTTCAGCAGCTCGAGCTCGCGCTCCCAGCCGGGCAGGCTGATGAAATCGGAGATGACGAAGACGAGGCAACGCCGCTTCATCGCCTGTCGTGCCGCCCGCAACAGGGTCCCGAGGTCGGTGAACGGTGCGTCCGGGTGTCGCGGGTGCGCCTGGAGGTCGGCGATGAGCCGCAGGACCTGGACGCGGCCGCTGCCGGCGGGGATCGTCCGCTCGACGCCGCGTCCGTACAGCACGGCCCCCACCCGGTTGCTGCGGCGCGTCAGAAGGCGGGCCATGGTCGCCACGAAATCGATGAGGACGGTTCGTTTGAGCCGCTCCGCGTCCACCGTCCCGAAGTCGACAGACGGGCTCAGGTCGAGCAGGAACCAGGCCGTCAGCTCGCGGTCCTCGTGGTACTCGCGGACGTACGGCGTGTCGAGCCGCGCGGTGACGTTCCAGTCGATGTAGCGGACGTCGTCACCCGACTCGTACTCACGGAGGCCGGCCAGATCGACGCCGTTGCCGCGGAACAGCGTCCGGTAGTCGCCCTGAAGCAGGCCGTCCAGCCGGCGGACGACCTTCCAGTCGAGGCGCTGGAGGACGCGCTCAGGCGCCGCGGCGGACGTCGGACGGCTCCCGGAGAGGGACGACGGGGAGGCGGACGGCCTCGAAGATCGTGGTCAACAGGCGATCCGGCGAGACGTCGTCGGACAAGGCCTCGAACGAGAGGACCATCCGATGGCGCATCACGTCGCGGGCGACGTCGAGCAGGTCCTGCGGCAGGGCATAGTCCCGACCGCGCAGGAGCGCGAGCGCCCGACCGGCGAGGATCATGTTGATCGATGCCCGCGGACTCGCGCCGTAGGTGATGTAGCGCTGAAGGTCCGGCAACCCGAACGCCGATGGGTTCCGGGTTGCCGAGGCGAGGCGCACCGAGTATTCGACGAGCGCCGGATCGACGTACACGGCGTCGGCCCGGGCCTGGAGACGCATCAGCTCAGCCGTCGAGAAGACCGGGACCACGGGCTCCATCGGTCCCGTGACCCGATCGACGATCGAGAACTCCTCGCTCGGCGTCGGATAGCCGACGAGTACCTTGAGCATGAACCGGTCGACCTGGGCCTCGGGGAGGGGATATGTGCCCTCGGTCTCGATCGGATTTTGCGTGGCGAGGACGAGGAAGGGCGCCGGGACCCGGTGCGTGTCATGCCCGATGGTCACCTGGTGCTCCTGCATGACCTCCAGGAGCGCGCTCTGGACCTTGGCCGGCGCCCGATTGATCTCGTCGGCGAGCAGCAGGTTGGTGAACACGGGCCCCAGCGACGTCGTGAACTCGCCGGTCTTCTGGTTGTAGATGCGGGTGCCGACGAGGTCCGCAGGAACGAGGTCCGGCGTGAACTGGATGCGGCGGAACTCGCCGCCGAGCGCGGCTGCCAGCGTCTTGACCGCCAGCGTCTTTGCGAGCCCGGGCACGCCCTCGACGAGGAGGTGACCGCGGGCGAGGAGCGCGACCAGCATCCGCTCGAGCAGGTGGTCCTGACCGACGATGACCTTCTTGACCTCGTAGAGCAGCGGCTCCATCGGGAGCGCGCCTGGAGCTGCAGCCTCGTGATCCACGATGTTCGTCCTCCTCTGCGGTGGCTCGGTCGGGCAGGGGTTGGTCAATAGCGTGGCAGGCCGGCCGCGCCGCCGGCGATGTCGATCGGGACTGCGAGCCCGATACCGACGAACACGTCATCCTCGGTCGGGTTCAGGAGCGCGGTCACGATCCCGACGACCTGGCCATCGCGGTTCAGCAGCGGACCGCCCGAGTTGCCGGGATTGACCGCTGCATCGACCTGGATGAGGTCGTGAAGCACGGGGCCGTTAGCCTCGGGCTGGATCGAGCGATCGAGGCCGGAGATGACGCCGGCGCTCATCGACGCATAGAGGCCGAACGGATTGCCGACGACGTACGCCTCGCTGCCGATCCTCAGCGCGTCAGGGTTGCCGAGGCGTGCCGGAACGATGTTCGCGGGCGGCGTGTCGGGGGTGAGGACCGCGATGTCGTTCGAGGGGTCCGTCGAGTTGATCGTCGCCAACGACGACGTCCCGTCCGCAAAGGTCACCTTGATCGAGGTGGCGCCTCGCACGACGTGGAGGCTCGTCAGGATGTCGCCGCGCAGGCTGACCACGACACCGGTGCCGAGGCCGTCGATCCCGGGGCGCGGCGAGCCGGTGGGTTCCGCGGCAGGTGATGCGCCGGGCTCGGTGCTCGGCGAGGGCTCGGGCTCCGCGCTCGTCCCTGGCGCAGCGGAGGATCCGGGCGACGCACCGGGCTCGGCGACTCGAGCCGGGTGGTGACGAGGAGCCCGGCGTTCCCGCGCCGCCGGTGACCTGGATCAGGACGACCGACGGCCGGACCTCGTCGTACACGAGCTGCGAGAAGGCCGGTGGCGGCGTCATGGAAGCGAGCGCCTTGTCGATGCCGGCCTCGACATCCTTGGTCGTCAGAGGTGGTGGACCTTGCGTCAGAGCGCCGTACACGGCGATCGCAAGAAACGCGGCGGCCACTCCCGCGCCGAAAATGGCCCACCGTCGGGCGGTTGCCCGAACGCGGGCCCGATCGATCGTGCGACCCCCCCGGCCGCCGGGGATACCGTCGGGCTGGTCCATCCGATCTACCCTTGTCGTGCGCCCGGTGGGCGCCGGACCGTCAGTCTCCTTGGTGAACCTGAGGGTCCTCTGAGAACAGTCGACGCGTCCCGCGACACCGTACCGTAGATGACCGATTCGGGCTACGGACGCGCGGGGAGTGCGTTTTCGGTTGCCGCGCGACGCCCCGCGGCCGGTCGTCGACTGTCAGGCAACGAATCGTGCCTGAGCCGGGTTGTACGTCGCTCGGCGGCGCGCGTCGTCGCCTGTCAGACAACGAATCGTGTCTGAGCGGGCCTGGATGTCGCGTTTTTGGCCGACCGGGCAGATCCCGTCGTCCCACAGGCGCCGGAATCAGCCTGCGAGGCGCTACACGCCGTCGCAACGAGATCCCGGACAGGAATCGTCGCGTGGGAACCGACGACTGGCTCCATAACGGCCCGGTATCGCTCCGGATAAGGAATCGCAAGGGCTCTTCCGTTATCACCAGACTCTCAGAAATCTGGACAAGGATCGAGTCCTGGCCCCTGGCACATGACGCTCGCACCGGCGACGCGGCCCGGGCCGAAGGAAGGCCCAGCATGTACGAAAACTCGACATTCGAGCCGTTGAAGCCAGCGAATGCATCCGTCGAGGCCGACACCCAGCCCCACGAGGCTCAGCCGACGCGACCGCTCCAGCCCGCCTGGGCCCCCACGAGCTTCGCAGCCCCGACCCAGCCCGTCCCGCCGCAGCCCGCGACGCCGTATCAGCCGGCCACGGCGACGCAGCCTCAGACGCACGGCCAGGCGCAAGCCCTGACCCCGCCCACGGCAACTGCCGGAACCGCCTCGGGTCGCCGCTCCGGCCGTCGCAATGTCGGCCCCGGCTTCGTCGCCGGCGCGGTGCTCGCATCCGCACTCCTCGCGTCGGCCGGAACGTATGTCGCTGTCAACGCCGGCGACAACGCCGCGACGACCCCGCCTGCCGCGGCCAAGGGCACGCTCACCGCATCGGTCGGCGGCCAGAACTCCGTCGTGGACATCGTCAAGGCCGTCAGCCCGGCAGTCGTCACGATCGTCGCCCAGGGCGCGACCGAGACCGACCCGACCACCGGACAGACCGGCACGGGGACCGCGACCGGTTCAGGCGTCATCTTCGACGCGAACGGCCTGATCCTCACCAACCACCACGTCGTCGCCGGCGACCCCTCGAAGCTCACCGTCAACCTCAAGGACGGCCGCTCGTTCGACGCGTCGATCTACGGCATCGATACGCTCACCGACCTCGCGATCGTCAAGGTCGACGCCACCGGGCTGCCGACAGCGCCGATCGGTGACTCATCGAGCATCCAGGTCGGCCAGCAGGCGATCGCGATCGGCAGCCCCCTCGGCGAGTTCACGGACTCGGTCACGAGCGGGATCATCTCGGCGATCGGCCGGACCATCCCCGTCGAAAGCGGGATCCTCACGAACCTCATCCAGACCGACACGGCGATCAACCCGGGCAACAGCGGCGGCCCGCTGCTCGACCCGAGCGGCAAGGTGATCGGCATCAACACCGCCGGCGCCGGCGACAGCCAGGGCATCAACTTCGCGATCCCGATCGACATCGCACGCCCGCTGCTCACGCAGGCGTCCGCGGGCCAGCCGCTGGCGCGACCGTGGCTGGGCATCCGGTTCGAGACGATCGACGCCGCCGTAAAGCAGGCCAATGACCTTCCGGTCGACAACGGCGCCTGGATCCCGACGGCGAACGCGGCCTCGGCCCAGGGCAACAGCGGCCAGCGTGGCGTCGGCGGCACGCCGGCAGCCCAGGAGTCGGTCGTCGCGGGTAGCCCCGCCGAGAAAGGCGGGCTCCAGGCCGGCGACATCATCACCGCGATCGACGGGACGGCCCTCGACGCGACCCATCCACTCGATCTCGTCATGAGCCAGGCGGCGCCCGGCCAGACGGTCAAGCTCGACGTCCTTCGCGACGGCAGCACGACCCAGCTGACCGTCGTCCTCGGCACTCGACCAGCGGCCGCGTAACCCCTTCGCGTCCAACGGTACGAACGGGACCGCCTCCTCCGGGCGGTCCCGTTTCGGATTCCCGCCGGCCCCACCGTCGCCATGATGCCGCGCGATACTGAGGGCGACGTCCACCGGGCGAGGAGGGAAGCGAATCGGATGAAGGTCCTCGTGGCGGATCCGTTCGAACCGTCGGGTCTCGACGGCCTCGCGGCGGCGGGCTTCGACGTCGTCTTCGACCCGGGACTCAAGGACGACAGCCTGGCGGATGCCCTCGCCAAGACGCACGCCGAGGTCCTCGTCGTCAGGTCGACCAAGGTCACCGCGGCAATGATGGACGCCGGCGACCTCGCCCTCATCGTCCGCGCCGGCGCGGGCTACAACACGATCGACGTGGCTGCCGCCTCCGCTCGCGGCGTGTACGTCTCGAACTGTCCGGGCAAGAACGCCATCGCGGTCGCTGAGCTCGCATTCGGGCTCATCCTCGCGCTCGACCGACGAATACCCGACAACGTTGCCGAACTTCGCGCCGGCCGTTGGGACAAGACACAGTTTTCGAAGGCGAAGGGCCTTCAGGGTCGGACGCTCGGTCTCATCGGGTTCGGGTCGATCGCCCAGGAAGTCGCCCGGCGGGCGCAGGCGTTCGGGCTCGACCTCGTGATCTGGTCACGCCGTTTCGCCGGCCCTGATGCGAACGAGGCGGACCGGACCCCGACTCCGGCTCACCGCCGGCGACCGCGGACCTGGATGGCTACGGTCTCGATCTCTCGGGCCGCTGCCGAGTGACCGTCGCCGCCACACCGGCCGATGTCGCCGCGCAGGCCGACATCCTCAGCATCCACCTCGCGCTCGCCGAGGAGACCCGCGGCCTGATCGACGCGGCCGTCATCTCGCGCCTCCGACCCGGCGCCATCGTCGTCAACACCTCACGTGCCGAAGTCCTCGACCACGATGCGCTCGCCGACGCCGTTCGCGACCGCGGCATCCGCGTCGGCCTCGACGTGTTCCCCGGTGAGCCGGCCACCGGCACCGGCGAATACCATCTGCCGCTCCTCGACCTGCCCGGCGTCTACGGCACGCACCACATCGGTGCCTCGACCGAGCAGGCCCAGGAGGCGATCGCCGCCGAGACGGTTCGGATCGTCCGCGCGTTCCGCGAGACCGGGCGCGTGCCGAACGTGGTGAACCTGGCCCGCCGGACACCGGCCAGCCACCTCCTCGTCGTGCGCCATCGCAACCGGCCGGGAGTGCTCGCCCACGTCTTCGAAGCCCTACTTGCCAACGGGATCAACGTCCTCGAGACCGAGAACGTGATCTTCGAGGACGCCGAGGCGGCGGTCGCCCGCATCAACATGGACGGTCCGGTCGCCGATCCAGACCTCGCTGCGATCCGGGACGGGAACCCGAACATCATCAGCGTTCAACTCGTCGCGCTCTGACGCCTCACAGGTAGTCGACCCGCCCGGCGTAGCGATCCAGCAGCGCTCGATTGCGTTCGTCGCCGCCATCGACGTTCGCTGACGTGAAGACTGGCGGCTCTACGCCGCGCTTGACGAGCAGCCGGCAGGCTTCGACCAGCATCGCGTGCAGGACGGCCGCCCCGAGGAGCGTCGAGATCGGTCCGACAGGCGTCGCGAGGCCCGGCAGGCGCACGGCGGCGTCGCCCGGCGGCGTCCCGGTGTCGATCACGAGATCGACCACCTCGAGCAACCGCCGGCCGACGGCGTTCCGCGGAGCCCCGGCCTTCGAGAACGCAACGCTCGTGATGGCGATCGTCCGGACGCTCCGCTCGACTCGCCCATCGCGCGACCTCGACAGGCGCGGCGTTCCTTCCAGAGACGGAATGGACGATCACGAGGTCGTCGGGGTCGAGGCGCTGCTTCCTCAGGGTCCGGTTGACGTAGCCGTCGGTGCGTTCACGCTCGGTGGTCGCCGTGATCGGGCGAACCGTCGTGAGGAGGCCGGGGATGCGGATCGGCGAGACGCAGGCGAGCCCGCCTGCCCGATAGACCGCCTCGTCGGCGAGGATGCCCGCGTGCCCGGATCCGAACACGCGGATGATGCCATCCCGCTCGACGGTGTCAGCGGCCCACGCTCCGGCGGTCCCGATCGCCTCGGATGTTCGTTCGCCGAGCGCCTCGAGATGCTTGCCGACGACGTCGAGGTAGGCCTGCATCCGATCAGCGGCCCAGGTCGCGATAGCGGGCGCGCGCCTCCTCCAGCAGCTGCGGACCGTCTGGGAGGTTGATGCTGGCGAAGACCGTCGGCGGAAGGCCGTCGGCCGTCAGGAGCTCGACCGTTCGGGCGACCACCGCCCACAGCGCTGTGACCGCACCCACCCCGGAGAAGGGGCCGCAGGCGTGATCGGTGCCGTCCAGCTCGAGCGCGGCATCACCGTATGGGGCTCCGTTGTCGATCACGATCTCGGCGACCTCGGCGAGACGCATGCCGGACGCGTGGCGAGGTTCGAGGCGGGAGGAGTACGCCAGCGACGTCACGGCGATCGTCCGGACTTCCTGGTCACGCGCCTGACGGCAGAGTTCGACGGGTAGGGGAGCGTTCCCCGACACGCTGCCGATCACGAGGACGTCGCCCGGCCGGACGCGGCTCGATGCGAGGGCGGCCTCGACGAGCGCCGGGATCGCTGCCTGCGCCGCCTCCGCGTCCAGTTCCCGCGAGGGGTGCGGGTTCTCGACCGCAAGTTCGATGCGGAGCGGCGCGAACGCCGCCAGCCCGCCGGCCCGGTTGATCAGCTCATGCGAGACGAGGTGCCCGGTATCGAACACATGGACGACGCCACCGACCCCGATGGACCTCGCGCAGGCGGAGGCCGCTTCCTCGATCGCGCTGGCTGAACCGGTTCGGAGGCGGGCGATGCGGCCCACGAGGTCCTCGAAGTACAGGTCGACCGCGGTCACGCCTGGACCTCCTGGAGGACCCGTTTCGCGATACCGACCGCCGGCGGGCACCCCTGCGGCCGCAGGCGAGCCTTGGGATACGCCCGCCTTACGGCTGCCGCGAACGGGTTTGTGGATGACGGCGCCTGCACCCCACACACCGCCCGACATGGCGACGACGGGCGCATCTCGGCGGCCGTACATCCCTCGTGCCGCAGCGACAGCCAATGCAGCAAGATCCTCCCCGGCACACGCGAACCGGGCGGCGATCGCTGGCTCCGAATTCGACGTCGGCCGCGATGACCCGGCAAAGGTCGGCGACCTCGGCACGCGCGACCCCGTCCCCGTGGAAGCGCCCGACGAGGTCCTTCAGCGAGCGCGACGGCGAAGTGCTCGGACACCCGCCGCTCGAGCAGCTCGATCGATGGTCCGGTTCCCTCGGACGAGCGGATGGCGGCGCGTATCGCCCACATGCGCGATGTCGTAGGCACTTCCCTGGTCGCCGAGAAGCGCGCCCCAGCCACCGGCGATCTGGCGTTGTCCTTCGTGCATGGCCACGGCGCTCGAGCCCGTGCCGGCCACGACTGCCACGCCCTCAGACTCGAGGATCCCGCACGACGCGAGCGCGGCCTCGTGCTCCGTGTAGCGGTGGATCGCGTCAGTCCGGCGCAGGAGGAAGCCGAGGACCGTCGGTCGTGGCGGCATCGTCCTCGGGAGCAACGCCATCGAACAGGGCGAGCCCGGCCACTCGGCATCGCTCCACATCGGCGAGGGCCGCCACAAGCGCGCCCGTGACGTTCGCGCGGGCCTCCCCGAGTGGGACGAAGTTGGGATTCGAGGGCCCGCGGCGCACGTGGGCGATCACCGAACCCGACGGATCGAGGACGGCGCACTCGGTGGCGGTGCCGCCGCCGACGAGACCCACGACGGGCAAGTCGGCGTCGGTCGATTTCGTGCGTGATCACGGCGTCGGTCGGCCGTCGAGCGGCGCGGTCGTCAGCGCGCAGGGAAGCCATCGGCTCCGCGAACGCCGAGCACTCGCAGGTAAGTGAATGGCCGACGCCGTGAGTCCGGCGTCGGCCATTCGATCGGTGGTCAGCGGACCGTCGTGTCCTGGCCGAAAGCGGCCTTGACCTCGCGGGTGTTCAGGTACCAGATGATGATCAGCGGCATGATCGCGGCGCTCAGGCCGACGCCCGCGCCCGGGTATTCGAGGAACCAGAGGAACGCCTCGAACAGCGCGAGCCCGGCGACGATCATCGCGAACAGCCAGCCCCACGGCTGGAGAGACCACAGCGCCACGGCCGCTGCGATCCAGGCGACGCCGGCCGCGAGCGCGAGCCAGCCCCAGAGTCCGGTCTGTTCGAACGCCGGCAGGTCGCCGAGGATGCCGAACCAGTCGAAGCCGAGCAGTCGCAGACCCAGGTAGATCCAGTAGAAACCGGCCAGCGCTCCGAAGAACCCAAGCACGGATATCAGGATCGGCGGATTCCGCATGTGCTTTCTCTCCTCTCGCCCGACGTGTCGGGCATGCGTCGATCCGGATCGCTCGCCGTCGTCTGCACCACGGGCACTGGGCGCCACCGGCGGGCTCGGACCACCGGGACTATCGTGCAGAGGTTGTCAAGCCGTCGCCCGTCATTCCGGCGCCTTGCTCCGCTTGCGCTCGACGAAATGCTCGAAACCTCGCTCGAGTCTCCGGCTCCCTGAAGCAGGCGACCTCGGCCGCCAACTCACTGCGGGTCGCCGTCTCGAAGTCGCTCTCGAGGGCCGCTGGAAACCGAGCTTCGTCCACTCGACCCCGACGCGCGGGTAGGAGGCGATCTGCCGGGCAAACGCCTCGGCCTCGGCCAGAAGCTCATCCGGCTCCGTCAGCCGATCCACGAGGCCGATCCGCTCCGCCTCTTCGGCGTCGATCTCGGCCGCCGAGAGGGTCAGGTACATCGCCCGACCAAGTCCGATGACCCTCGGCAGCAGCCAGGTCATCCCGCTCGTCGGGCTCAGGCCGAGCGGCGTGTCGGGAAGACCGAATCTCGTCCCTTGCGCGGCGAAGCGGACATCGCACATCAGCGCGAGCTCGAAGCCGCCAGCGAGCGCGTACCCGTGGATGGCCGCGATCAGCGGACGTGGGCAGGCGCGGAACGCGGCCGACACGCGCATGTAGCGGGCGATCGTGTCGGCGAAGACCGCCTCGTCCATGGCGTCCATCGCGGCGATGTCGCCTCCGGCGGAGAAGGCGCGCCCTCGTCCGGTCAGCACCGCGGCGCCTACGGTCTCTGACCGTCCGATCTCCTCGACAGCCTCGAGCAGCCCGTCGAGCATCTCCCTGTTGATCGCGTTCAGCTTTTCGGGTCGGGCGAGGGTGATCACGGCGATGCCGTCACGGGTCTCGACTTCGACGAAGGCCATCACTCGACCTTCGTCGGCGTACGTCCGGACGACCCGGCGCGTCTTCCCTTCGGTGGCGATGCTGCCCGGCGGGACGAAGGTGACCGCCGCCGTGAAGTTGAGGACGGCCTGGAGCCGCCCGGTCACCTCTCGGGCGAGGCCGTCATGCGCCCCTACCCGGAGGTCTTCGGCGACCTCCACGGTCACCGGGACTGGGTAATCGATCGGCGGCGGGCGGTCGATGACGACCCGGAACTCGCCCGTCAGCCGCGGAGCGAAGGCCATCAGCACGGTCTGGATCGATAGCGGGAAGACGTTCACGCCCTTGACGATGAACATGTCGTCGGACCGGCCGAGGATCCGGAAGCGGAAGCTGGTCCGTCCGCAGGGGCACGGCTCGGTGAAGACCTGCATGAGGTCGCGCGACCGCATCCGGAGCAGCGGGCATGCCTCTCGATGGATCGAGGTGTAGACGACCTCGCCCTGCTGGCCGTCGGTGAATGGCAGCACCTCGCCGCTGTCGGGGTCGATCAGCTCGGCGATGGCCATGCCGGTGCCGCCGAAGTGAACGCCCTGCTGGTACTCGCACTCGCCGGAGTGGAGACCGAGCTCACCGGTCCCGTACTGGTCCCGAGCGACCATCCCCCACGTCTCCTCGATCCGCGCGCGATACCCCGGCACCTGGAGGCCGGCCTCTCCTGAGAAGAACCCCTTCCGAAGACCGACCGAGCGTGGCTCGATCCCGAGCCCAGCTGCGACTTCCGCGAGTCGAACGGCGTACGAAGGCGTCGCCCAGATGGCGACCGGGTCGCGAAGCTCGGACATCATCGTCAGCAACCGCTCGCTATGTCCCGACGCCGAACGGGATCGTCGCCGCGCCGACCGTCTCGAACGTCAGGTGGTCGGACAGCCCGCCGGCATAGAGGTTGTAGTTCATGCACTCGAACACGATGTCGCCCGGCCGACAGCCCATCGCCCAGAGGGCTCGAGCGCCAGTTTCGCCATAGTCGGCGATGTCCCGGCGGGTGAGTCCGATCCGCATCGGGCGTCCGGTCGTGCCGCCCGGTGGCCTGGATCCGGACGATCTGGTCGAGTGGCGCGCACTGGTTGATGCCGAGCAGGGTGCCATCGGCCTGCGAATCGGCGATGTCGGACTTCTCCATCAACGGGATGCTGGCGAGATCCTCGACGTGTCGGATCGCCTCAGGGGTGACGCCCGCGGCGTCGAGGCGTTCGCGGTAGAACTGGCTCGTCGCGTAGTCATAGGCGATCTGTTGGCGGAGCCGTTCTTCCTCGAGCTCGCGAGTCTCCTGTTGCGACAGGGTCTCGACCGTCTCGTTCCAATAGCGGTCCGGCACCTGGTCTATCGCGCTTGGTGTGTCACGCGGAGAGGCTGGCCAGGAGCCGGAGGAGCGGCACGGCAGTCGCGAGGTCGGCCGCCACGTGGTCCGGGAGGCTCGGTCCGAACGCCTCTTCGTCGCTCAGGCGCCGCCCGAACGTCACATCCTTGAGCTTGAGCAGCTCCGCGTCCTGATGATCCGCCGGAAATCCCGTCGGGACACGAGTGAGCCGGTCCCCGCCGATCTCGCCGAACCGCGCCACGAATGCCGGGTCTTCGACCGCTTCGTGGACGCGGTCTGGGTTGCCGGCGACGACCGTCCGCCACGCCGCGAGCCGCTCCTTCTCCGGATGCCACATCCCGCCGCCGACGAAGATCTCACCCGGCGAGAAGTGGAAGTAGCCGCCGGAACCATGCATGTCCGACGGAAGGACCGCTCCATCGGGGCCGCGCTCCGCGTACGGGAAGCTGGCACCGATGTTCGTCTTGTACGGCGACTTGTCCTTCGAGAACCGGACGTCGCGATAGATGCGGAAGGGCGATCGCGCGGGATCCGCCGCCAGCGGGATCGCCATCGCAGCGAACCGCTGATCGAGAGCGACGCACAGCGCCTCGAGCGGTTCCTTCAGCAGCCGCTCGTAATCGCCTTTGCGCGGCTGGAACCACGCGCGGTCGTTGTTCTGCGCGAGTTCGGCGAGGAACTCGACGGCCTCCGGCCGGAAGCCCTCGAACGTCGTGGCGGTGCCGGTAGCAGCGGTGGCTGCGGTCGTCGAAGCAGGCATGTCAGCACTCCGGGGCGTGAACTGCGGCCCCGACGCGCACGCCGCGCGCCGATGGGGCCCTTGTCTCGAACGATAGCGCGGTGGCGCGCGAGAGACCCGCGCGACACACCCTCGACCGACGGGCCGTCGCGTGCCTCGCCGGGCTCGCCGTCGCGTGCCAGACGACGAAACCTGCTTCGGCCGACGTCGCGTCGCGTGCCAGACGACGAAACCTGCCTCGCCCGGCGGCGCGTCGCGTGCCAGACGACAAAACATGCTCGGCGGAGCTCCGTGGCGCCGTGGAACAGGCCCTCGACCGCGGCTCGCGCAGATAACGTTGCCTCCGAAACGACGATACGTGCGTCGACGTCACTCGAACGGCCGCAGCGAGACGGTTCCCGGCGTCACCGAGCAGGAATCGTCGATTCTCACGCGACGGCCGAACACCGTTCATCGACCGACTCGAACATCGATCGGCGGGACGCCCATCAAGCGGGCATCGCGGCCGTGGACCGTCATCCACACGATCCCGCTGCCTGGCCAGATCGCTGTTGACGTGGTCAGGGCGAGAACGATGTCGCGTGTTGCCGCCGGGTATGCCGTCGCCAGTGTCGTCTCGAACTGTCGCGCGATCTCGCGCGTCGAGACGGTCGATCGCACGACGAGGAGTCGGGCAACGTCTCGGCCGAGTCGAGTCGCGAGGCCATCCGCCTTCTCAGCGCTCCACCGGATCACCTGTTCGAGCCGGCGAAGCTCCGAATAGATCTCGCACGCGACCGCGGTCGGTCCGGACCGGTCGGTCAGGACAAGGTCGATGACCCCGCGAGCTGGCTGGGTGATCGCGACCTCGACGTCGGGCGCCCATCGGACATCGAGGCACCGGAGCAGCGCCTCGAGCATCGGCGCCTGGAAGCGGTCATGGAGGCGCGGTCCGGCGCCGGGGAAGTAGCGCACTCCGAGATCGGCGCCGAGCGCAACGCCGATCGCCGTAAGCACTTCGAGACTGGGCTGGACGGCGCTTGCCTCGATCCGAGCGAGGTGCGACTTGTGCACGTCGACCACGTTGCTGAGCTGGGCGAGAGAGATCCCGGCGTCTGTCCGCATCCGCCTGATGTCCTCACCGTTCTGCAGGCTCAAACGACGCATCCGTCGGGCGGTCTCCTGTGCGACGTGGGTCCGGGTGATGGTCACCGGGTCATGTAAGCAGGCGCCTCTTATCCGGCGCTCATCCGGCGCTCGTCCGGGATTTGTCGGACAGTCCGGCCGCGACGTCGGCCGGCCAACCCGACGGAGTGCCGCCCGGTTCGCCTCCGCGCTTACTCCCCGTCCGAAGCCGCCCTCGATCACCGCCGAGGAAGCGCCGCCGGCGAGCCCGCGGAACGTGCCCTCCTCGGCGATCTCGGTCGCTGCGCCGATGAACGCGCCCCAGGCGGCGCGAGCTAGCGCCCCGCCGACGCTGATCCGACGGACGCCGGCGGCGGCAAGCTCGGCGACGGTCGTGAAGTCGGTGCCGACGAGGACGTTGACCGGTTTTGGCGCGACGGCGTCCACGACGGCCGCGATGTCGGACATCGCTCGCAGACCGGGCGCGTACAGGCAATCGGCGCCGGCATCCGCGTACGCGACCAACCGGCGGATCGTCTCGGCGAGATCTGGGCGGCCGACGATGAACCCTTCGGAACGCCCCGTGAGGAGGACCGTCGCCGCCGCCAGCGGCGGCCGCATCCAGCGCCCGTCGAGCGGCCGCGATCCGCTCGACCGCCAGATCGAAGCCGAACAACGGATCCGCAGCGTCACCCGTGGAGTCCTCGATCGACAATCCGGCGATCCCCGTCTCGGCGGCGAGCGCGACGTTCGCCGCCACGCCCTCGGGATCGACCGCGAAGCCGCCCTCGAAGTCGGCGTTGACCGGCACGTCCACCGCCTCGGCGATCGCGCGCATGTGCGCCAGCGCCTCCTCGAGACTCACCTGGTTGTCGCGACGCCCGAGGCTCCACGCAAACCCGGAACTCGTCGTCGCGATCGCACGAAATCCAAGCGACTGGAGGAACCGGGCGCTGCCCACGTCCCACGGGTTCGGTATCACGAAGCAGCCAGACGCGTGAAGGTCTCGGAAGACCCGCCGTCGCTCGGTGGGATCGCTCATTCCGACACGATACTCAACACGGTCACTGGGTCCAACGCCGGTGATGGACGATATGCCGGCAGATGCCTCGCCCCGACGTGCGGGGTCACGTGGGAGCAGGGCGTCTGCGCAGTCCACCGGGACGCGTTGGCCGCGGCGTCACTCAGCCCGCCGATAGTCGATCGCCCAGACCACCTCCCAGGTCGCACCGTCGTCCTTCGACCGTTGCCATTGCCACCGCAGCGCGTCGCCAGTGACGTCCAGCCAGACCATTCGCTGCAACACCCGCTCGCTGCCCACAGTCGTCTCGCGCTGGAACGCGATCCGCCCGTCAACGTCGATGCCGACGAAGTCGAGATACGCGCCGTTCGAATCGACCCACGTCTGACGCCACCGACCATCGGCCTCATCGCGCACCGACAGGCTCCGACCAAGGAGGACGCTCTCGGAATCGCGTCCTTCGAATGACTCCTCGATGACCCGATCGTCGAGGATCCGCCGGATCGAGTTCGTCCCCTGGCCGCCGCCCGACCACGACACGACCCAGCGCCCGAGCCAGAAATCGAGGGCGTCGGGTCCGAGCGCGTCGGTGCCGATCTGCTTGTCGTCGGGAGGTCTCGTCACGATGTGTCCTTCGAACGCCGTTCGGCCACGCCTGCCTGAGCCCAGCTTCCGCCGCCGCACTTCGGCTCCCACACGCCGACAACGCACCCGCTGGCGCCGCGGCGAGCGTATCGCCATCATGCATCGATGACCGAAACCGCCGACGTCATCGTGGTCGGAGCCGGCGTCCAGGGCGCCAGCCTCGCCTTCCACCTCGCCCGACGCGGTGCCAGTGTCCTCGTCCTCGAGCGCGGTTCGGTCGGTGGCGCGGCCACTGGGCGCTCGTCCGGC
The DNA here is from genome assembly GCA_963816675.1 of uncultured Chloroflexia bacterium. Taxonomy (GTDB): domain Bacteria; phylum Chloroflexota; class Limnocylindria; order Limnocylindrales; family CSP1-4; genus SPCO01. The sequence continues at coordinate 159,945 of CAWFLS010000008.1, read as the reverse complement.
TTCGTCAGGATGCACTACGACCTCGAAAGCGAGGCCCGCCTCGCCTGGGCCTCCTTCCCATACTTCCAGGACTGGCAGGCCCACGTCGGGGAGGGCGATCCCGGGTTCGTCAAGACCGGTTTCCTCGAGATCGGCACGCCGGCCATGGAGGAGAACCTCCGCGCCAACGTTGCGAGATACCAGGCCATCGGCATCCCGACGCGCGTCGTCGAAGCGGGCGAGGTCGCCGACATCGTCCCCGGCATCGTGACCGACGACATCGTCGCCGCCGCCTACGAGCCCGAATCGGGCTATGCCGATCCGACCGGCACCGCCGCCGGGTTCATCGCGGCCGCGCGTCGCTACGGAGCCCGGCTTCTCCAGGGCTGCCGCGTGGACCGCGTCACCGTCGAGGCCGATCGAGTCACCGGCGTGGAGACGGACCAGGGCACGTTCGCGTCACGGGTCGTCGTCGACGTCGCCGGTGCCTGGGCCGGCGGCCTCGCCAGGACCGTCGGCCTCGACCTCCCCGTCCAGGCATGGCGCCACGACACCCTCTATTTCGGTCTCCCTCCAGACCGGACCGCCGACTTTCCGATCGTGATCGACGACATCGAGGGCGTCTACTTCCGGCCCGAGGGCCGCGAGCTCATGCTCGTCGGGCTCGAGGCTGGGAACGAGGTGGGCGGCTCTCCGGATCGCCCCCTGACCGCCGTCGCAGCGGCGATGACCGACGAGATGATCGATCGACTCTGCCGCCGCGTCCCGTGGATGGCGGCCGGGACGCTTCGCACGGCCCACGGCGGCCAGGACGGGATCACGCCCGACCAGCGCGCGATCCTCGGCCAGGCCGGCCCCGAAGGCTTCTACCTCGCCTGCGGCTTCTCGGGAACAGGCTTCAAGACCGCTCCCGCGATCGGGATCTGCATGACCGAGCTCATCCTCGACGGCCGCGCGACCACGGTCGACATCTCCGCCTACGGCGTCGACCGTTTCGCCGCGGGACGTGCCCTCGTCGGCGAGCACCCCTACGGCGCGCTCTGGCGCTAGAGACCTCCGCGCGCGCGCCGGCGACCGGCACGCAACGTTGACGCCTTCGTCCCCGCTGGCCCCCCGCACTGAGTCCTTTGGCCCTGCCGGTCCCGTCAGGCCCAAACCTATCGTGGACGGGGTAGTCAGCGTCCTACGGGCTCCCTGGCCCGGTCCCATGTCGACCGGCGCCCGACAGCGCGACGCCGGGAGAACGGGTGATGGACCACGTATGGGAATGCCTCGACGGTAACGAGGCCGCGGCGCGGGTGGCGTACGCGCTCAGCGAAGTGATCTCGATCTACCCGATCACCCCCGCGTCGCCGATGGCCGAGCATTCGGACGACTGGGCGGCCGCCGGGCGGCCGAACCTGTGGGGTGCGGTCCCCGACGTCGTCGAGATGCAGTCCGAGGCGGGTGCCGCAGGCGCGATGCACGGCGCCCTCCAGAAAGGCGCTCTTTCGACGACCTTCACCGCGTCCCAGGGACTTCTTCTGATGATCCCCGACATGTTCAAGATCGCGGGCGAGCTGACCCCCGCCGTGATCCACGTCGCCGCCCGGACGGTCGCGACCCATGCCCTCTCGATCTTCGGCGACCACAGCGACGTGATGCACGCCCGCTCGACCGGCTGGGCGATGCTCGCAGCGGGCTCGGTTCAGGAGGCGCACGACTTCGCGCTCGTCGCCCATGCCGCCACCTTGCGCGCGCGAGTCCCGTTCCTGCACTTCTTCGACGGCTTCCGGACCTCCCACGAGGTCAACAAGATCGCCGTCCTCGAAGCCGATGACGTACGGGCGCTCGTCCGCGACGAGGATGTTCTCGCCTTCCGACGCCGGGGCCTGACGCCGGAAGCCCCGGTCGTGAGAGGCACCGCTCAGAACCCCGATGTCTTCTTCCAGGCTCGCGAGGCGGCCAACCCGTACCACCTGGCCGTGCCCGGCATCGTCAAGCAGGTCATGGCCGAGCTCGGCGAACGAACGGGCCGGCACTATGGCCTGGCCGACTATCACGGTGCCCCCGACGCGGAGCGCGTCATCGTCGTCATGGGCTCGGCTGCCGGCGCGGTCGAGGAGACCGTCGACACCCTCGTCGCCGCCGGCGAACGCGTTGGCATGCTCCGGATCCGCCTCTTCCAGCCTTTCCCCGTCGACGAGATCCTCGCGGCCCTGCCGAAGACGACCCGCTCGATCGCGGTGCTCGACCGGACCAAGGAACCAGGCGCTGTCGGTGAGCCGCTCTATCTGGAGACGGTCGCGGCCCTCACCGAGCGGATGGACTCCGACTCGCCGCCCTTCGCGACCCAGCCGCGAGTCATCGGCGGACGGTACGGCCTCTCGTCGAAGGAGATGACACCTTCGATGATCAAGCCGATCTTCGAGGAGCTCCGCGCGGAGCGCCCGAAGCGCCACTTCACCGTCGGCATCTACGACGACGTGACGCACCTGAGCCTGCCGATCGACACGGCATTCCAGCGCCAGCGTCCGGCCGGGGAGGTCCAGGCGCTGTTCATCGGACTCGGCTCCGACGGCACCGTCGGTGCCAACAAGGCGTCGGTGAAGATCATCGGGGAGGGGACCGATCTTCACGTCCAGGGCTACTTCGTCTACGACTCGAAGAAGTCGGGCTCCGTCACGGTCTCGCACCTCCGTTTTGGTCCCGAACCGATCCGTTCGACCTACCTGATCGACGGCGCCGACTTCGTGGCCTGTCATCAGTTCGGACTGCTTTCCAAGGTCGATGTCCTCGAGCACGCGAAGCACGGGGCGACCTTCCTGCTCAATGCCCCGTACGCCCCGGACGAGGTGTGGGAGCACCTGCCGACGAAGGTCCAGCGAGCGCTGGTCGAGAAGCACATCGACCTGTGGGTCGTCGATGCCTTCGCAGTCGCGGCTGAGGTCGGGATGGGCACCCGCATCAACACCGTCATGCAGCCGTGCTTCTTCCAGCTGTCGGGCGTGCTCCCGGCGGACGAGGCGATCGCCCGGATCAAGGAATCCGTGGTCAAGACCTACGCCAAACGCGGCGAGGCCGTGGTCGCGCGCAACTTCGCGGCGATCGACCGCTCGCTCGAGCGTCTGGTCCACGTCCCGCTCGGTCCCATCGGCGAGGACGAGATCGTCGTGACCCCGGCCGAATCCGACCCCCGCGAGTTCGTCCGCCGCATCACGTCCGCGCTGATCGCGGGTCAGGGCGACCTCCTGCCGGTCAGCGCGATGCCCGTCGACGGCACGTTCCCGACGGGCACGACGAAGCTCGAGAAGCGCCAGATCGCCCAGGAGATCCCGGTCTGGGATCCGTCGATCTGCATCGACTGCGGCAAGTGCGCCATCGTCTGCCCGCACGGAACCATCCGGATGAAGGTCTTCCCGGAGTCCGCGGTCGCCGACGCGCCGCCGACCTTCCTCTCGAAGGACTTCAAGTCGCGCGACCTGCCGAACCATCGGCTGACGATCCAGGTCGCGCCCGACGACTGCACCGGCTGCGGCGTATGCGTCGACGTCTGCCCCGCCAAGAGCAAGACCGAGCTGCGGCACAAGGCCATCAACATGGCGCCAGTGGAGGTCCACCGCGAGATCGAACGCCCGCGCTGGGACTTCTTCCAGTCGATCGCGCCGCTCGATCGCGGTCTCCTCCCTCACGACACCGTCAAGGGCTCGCAGGCCCTCGAGCCGCTGTTCGAGTTCTCGGGCGCCTGCGCCGGCTGCGGCGAGACGCCGTATCTGAAGCTCGTGACCCAGTTGTTCGGTGACCGGATGATCGTGGCGAACGCGACGGGCTGCTCGTCGATCTATGGCGCCAATCTGCCGACGACGCCGTGGACCGTCAACGCCCAGGGCCGGGGACCGGCCTGGTCGAATTCGCTGTTCGAGGACAACGCGGAGTTCGGTCTCGGGATGCGACTCGCCCTCGACGCGCAGGCGGACCACGCACGCCGGCTGCTTACCCGCCTCGCGCCCGTCGTGGGCGAGGCGCTGGTCGGCGACCTGCTCGCCTCGCCGCAGGAGACCGAGGCGGACATCGCTCGCCAGCGTGAGCGCGTGGCGCTGCTCCGGGAGCGCCTGGCCGAGGTGGACGGTCCGATGCGCTCGGAGGCCCAGCACCTGCTCACCCTCGCGAACGAGCTCGTGGAACAGGGCATCTGGATCATCGGTGGCGACGGCTGGGCGTACGACATCGGCTTCGGTGGACTCGACCACGTCCTGAGCTCCGGCCGGAACGTCAACGTCCTCGTCCTCGACACGGAGGTCTACTCGAACACCGGCGGCCAGGCCTCGAAGTCGACGCCGCGCGGCGCCGTGGCGAAGTTCGCAGCAGCGGGCAAGGGCAATGGCAAGAAGGACCTTGGGCGCGATCGCGCGCGCCTACGGGAACGTCTTCGTCGCCCAGGTCTCGATGGGCGGCAACGACGCCCAGGTGATCAAGGCGCTCCTCGAGGCGGCGGCATGGCCCGGTCCATCGCTCGTGATCGCGTACAGCACCTGCATCGCCCACGGAATCGACATGGAGAAGTCGATGAGCCACCAGAAGGACGCGGTCAAGAGCGGATACTGGCCGCTCTATCGCTACCGCCCGAGCGAGATCGCCGACGGCCAGCCGTTCAAGCTCGATTCGGTCGCGCCCTCGATCCCGGTCGCCGACTTCATGGCCTCCGAGACTCGGTTCGCCGTGCTCCAGCGGACCCAGCCCGAACGTGCGGCCGAGCTCGCCACGCTCGCCCAGGCGGACGCCGACGAACGATGGCGCTACTACCAGCAGCTGGCGGGGATCCACCGGAGCGTGCCGCATCTCCCGCCCCCGGAAGCCGCGAGCGTCAACGGCGTCGCAGCGGACGTCCACCCGATCGAGACCGAGGAGACCCCGGCATGAACGTCGACCTGCGCACCGACTACCTTGGGCTCAGCCTCCGGTCACCGATCGTCGCCTCGCCCTCTCCTCTCACCGGCGACCCAGCCTACGTCCGGCGACTCGAGGAGGCCGGCGTCGGCGCCGTCGTCCTGCCGTCACTCTTCGAGGAGGAGATCCTCCGCGCCGAGATCGAGATGAGTCGCGCGCTCGACGCCGGCACGGAGCAGTTCGCCGAGGCGCTCGACTACTTCCCGTCGGTCGACCGGTTCACGGACGCCGCGCGACCACTACGTCTCCCGGCTCGAGCGGATCAAGCAGAGCGTCCTCCATCCCCATCATCGGAAGCATCAACGCGACGTCGGCGGGTGGCTGGGTCCGATACGCCCGGCGTGTCGAGGACGCCGGGGCCGACGCGATCGAGCTCAACGTCTACCACCTTGCGACCGACGTGCGGACCGCCGGAGCCGAGATCGAGGCGGCCGACCTCGCGCTGATCGCCGCCGTTCGGGCGGCCGTCACGATCCCGCTCGCTGTCAAGCTCAGCCCGTACTACAGCGCGGTCGCGAACTTCTCGGCCCACGCGCTCCGCTCAGGTGCCGACGGGCTCGTGCTCTTCAACCGGTTCTACCAGCCGGACCTCGACCTCGAGGACCTCGAAGTCGTCAATCGGGTCGAGCTGAGCCGGCCATGGGAGCTCCGGCTGCCGCTCCGCTGGATCGCCATCCTCCGACCCCAGCTGGGGCAGGCGGTCTCGATCGCGGCGACCACCGGGATCCACTCGGGAAACGACGCACTCAAGGCGCTGATGGTCGGTGCCGACGTCGCGATGATGACGTCCGCGCTGCTGCGGAGGGGGCCGGAGCACGTCCGAGTGGTCGAGGACGAGATGCGGGTGTGGATGGTCGACCACGAGTACGAGTCCGTGGCGCAGCTGCGCGGCAGCGCGAGCGCGGCCGGCGTCGCCGATCCGTCGGCGTTCGAGCGGGCCAACTACATGAAGACGCTCCATTCGTGGAGCACACCGAGCGACCGGGAGCCCGCCCGCATCACCTGAGACGATGGCCGCGCCGTACGCGGCGAACGGCGTCGGGTGACCCGCGTCACGGCGCGGAACGTCGCGCCGACCCGCTCATCGCGCTTTTGCGGCCGGATGACCCTCTCCTGCTATCGTGCCGACGTGGCCACGCAGACCCTGATCCCCGCCCGGGGCGAATCGACCCCCCGATCGGGGCCGATCGTCGCGTCGTGGCTTGGTCGGATCGGCATACACCGAGGCCCACGCCCTCCAGAAGCGACTCGTCGCCGAGCGAGCCGAGGGCCGGATCGCGGACCAGCTCCTTCTCCTCGAGCACCCGGCCGTCCTCACCCTTGGCCGTCACTCCGATCCAGGTCACATCCTTGCCGACGCAGCGACCCTCCAGGCAAGGGGCATCGCCGTCGAGCAGGTCGAGCGAGGCGGTGAGGTCACGTATCACGGCCCGGGCCAGCTCGTGGCGTACCCGATCATCCGCCTCGCGGATCGGGGACTGCTCATCCGCCCGTTCGTGCGGGCGCTCGAGACGGCCCTCATCGCGACGTGTGCCGCCCATGGCGTCATGGCTGAACGACGCGACGGGCATCCGGGTTGCTGGTGCGATCCGAACAGTGAGCAGCCTCGCAAGATCGGCGCCCTCGGGCTCCGTGTGGAGCGCGGCGTGACGTACCACGGTATCGCTCTCAACGTGACGGTAGACCTGCGTGATTTCGAGCTCATCGACCCGTGCGGCATGCCCGGCGTCGCATCGACTTCGATCGCCCGCGAGCTCCGCGAACCGGACGGGCCATCCACCGATTCCGTCGAACGGGCCGCCCGGATCTTCGCCGACGCCTTTGCGGCCGCCATCGACGCACCGCTCGAGGGCCCGTGACCTCGTGGCCGCCGGCCTCTTCGAGCTGCGCAAGGACCCGATCACCGGCTGGTGGGTAGCCACCGTCGTCGATCGTGCCTTCCATCGCGACCGGTTCGCGCGCGCGGCGGAACAGATCGACGACCGGACCTGGGGCTGCGCCAACTGCACGACCCCCGCGGGCGAGGGCGTGCGGGTGCGGATGCTCAAGGATTTCGCGTTCCACGTCGTCGGGACGGGGGAGGATGCTCGCGCGCTCGACAAGGGGATCGCCCAGCTCCCCATCCGCGAGGCGCGTTCATCGGGGAGCTGGCGAACGATCGTCGCGCCACCGGGCGAGCATCGGCCGCTCCATGCCGTCGGCAACCAGCTGATCGAGGGCCTCGTCGGCCGCGCCCGCGACGCCCTCGCCGAGGCACGCTCGACCGCTCAGACCGACTACCTCCAGGTCGTCCAGAACTGGGGCGGCCAGGCGGGGGCCCGCACCAACCACCTGTGCCTCGACCTCTACGACCTGCCGCAGATACCGCACCGCATCGCCGAGGAGATGGGCGGCGCCGCCCGGTTCGTGATCCGCGAGGGCGAGTGCCCGTTCTGCCGGCTCGTCCGCGAGGAATCGCAGCGGCCCGACCGGCTGGTTTGGGAAGACCACGCGAGCGTCGCCTTCGCGCCGTACGCCTCGCGGTCACCGTTCGAGGTCTGGATCGTGCCGCGACGCCACGAGGCGGACTTCGGTCGGGCCACGGCGCAGGATGTGGCCGCGACCTCCGAAGCGCTCCGTCAGGTTCTCGCGAAGCTCGGATCGAGCCTCGACGGTCCGCCCTACAACCTCGTGCTCCATACCGCGCCGCTGCGCGAACAGGTCGACGCGACCTACCACTGGCACTGGGAGATCCACCCCCGTCTGCGTGAGATCGCCGGACTCGAGCTGGGCACCGGCCTCCCGGTCAACCCGGTATCGCCGGAGGACGCGGTCGATGAACTCCTTGGGCGGACGGAGTCCTCGATGGACGAGACGGGATGAAGTTGCGTCCACTCGGCGAGGCTCGACGTCACATGGGCCTGTGTCCCGTCGTCTTTGGGCCGTTGAGCGCGCGATCCCCATCGTCTGCGCGCCGTCATCCCTCGCGCACGGAGCACCTGTGGCCCTCGATCCAACCGTCCCCGGCGTTCGCCCTGTCTTTGGCAAGCCCCGGTGGGCCACGAAGGCCGGCGCGATGAGCGGAATCTGGGACCAGGACGAGGCGGCCGCGTTCATCGAGACGCTGTTCAGCAAGCACCACAACGAGATCTACGCGTACCTGCTTCGGATGCTCCGCGAACCAGAGCTCGCAGCGGACCTCACCCAGGACGCGTTCATCAAGGCATACAAGAACTACGACACGCTCGAGAAGCCCGAGAACGCGCGCGCCTGGCTGTACCAGATCGCCCATCGAGTAGCCCTCGATGAGATCCGCCGCCGCAAGATCATCCGCTTCTTCCCATGGACTGGCGAGTCACGCGGGTCGGCACCTTCCGCCGAGCACCTCGTGATGGACGCCCACCTGTCAGGCGACATGCAGCGAGCGCTGGCCCGGATCCCGGAGCGACAGCGTGCCGCGCTGCTGCTCGCCGAGCTCCACGACATGACGGGCGTCGAACTGGCCGAGGCGCTGGGCGTGAGCCACGTGGCCGCGCGGGCGCTCCTCACCCGTGCCCGCGAAAGCCTTCGCCAGGCACTGGCCGCGGAACGCGACGCCGAGGCGGAAGCCGATGCCAAGCGAACTGCGGCGCCATCACCGGGACGCCACCGATGACCCGCATCGGGCGAGTAGGCCGAGGCCGTCGCCGGCTGGACCGCGAAGCACCGTCGCACGAGCGCGCGCGTCTCCGCGCGGCCGAGCGACTGGACGGCCCGCTCGAGACCAACGAGGCGGCATGGCTCGACGAGCATCTCGCGAGTTGTGCGTCGTGTACGGCGCGTCGCCCGGCGGTACGAAGCCGATCGCGCCGAGCTCCGCGGTCTTCGCACGCGTTCAGCCGGTGCCGCCGCGCGACCTGTGGGCCCGAACCGCAGCCGGTATCGAACGCGAATCGCGTCGCCGGCCCGCCGACACTCGTTCCACCGCGCCGGCATCGCGTCGGTCGCTGCCCGCTCTGGGCGTGCTCTCGGGGATCGCCGTCATCGCCGTGGTCATCGGCGCGAGTGCCCTCTCGGGTGGCTTCCTCCAGGGTCCGCCGACCACCGCTCTTGGCCCCGTGCCAACGGCATCGGCGGTCGCCGACGCCACAGAGGTGGCACCCGGGTCGACGCCCATGGTGGTCGGCGCCTCCGACGTGACGTGGGTCGGTGCCGCCGACGACGGCGCCTATGCCTACAACAGGGCGCCCGTCGACGAGGTCTGCTCCCACGATCAGCAGCCGGACTGTGCGCCCGTCCGTGACAAGCGCGCGAAGTCCGTGAAGATCGCCGCCCGGCCACGATCGATCATCCAGTCGCCACACAAGGACCAGGCGATCGTCGTCGGCACGGACGCGGCCGGATCGGATTCGGTGACGGTCATCGCTCTCCCGACGGCCGAAGCGAGCCCCACCGCCACCGACACCGTGGCGCCGACACCGACAGCCAGCACGCCGCCGGCCTCGAGCCAGCCATCGACTTCGGCCCCGTCCCCGTCGGTCGAGGTCAGCGCGAGCACGACGCCGACTGCGCCGACCTCACCGCCGCCGAGCGAGCCGCCAGCCAGCGAACCCCCGCCGAGTGAGATCCCTGCGAGCGTGCCCCCGGCCAGCGATCCGCCGCCAAGCGGGATCCCCGCGACCGAGCCGCCCGCAAGCGAGCCGCCCGCGAGCGCGCCACCCGCGAGCGCGCCGCCCGCGAGCGCGCCGCCCGCGAGCGCGCCACCCGCGATCGGGACGCCCGCGCCAACGGCCGCCGCGGCGCTCGCGATCGTGTCGGGTGTCACCGTCGTCGGGCAAAGTGCCGCGTACTCGCCGGACGGCCTCTGGTTCGCGTTCACCGCCCGCCCGTCCGATGGCTCGGCGGGCCCCGACATCTACGCCTGGCGCGTCGGTCGATCCGACCGCCCGGGCCGTGACGGCGGACCACACGAGCGTGTTTGCCTCGTGGGTCGATGGTCGGATGATCGGCAGCCGGCCGGATCCGACCGGCACGACCTCCGGTGAGGTGTCTGCGAAGTCGTTCTTCATCGATCCGGCGACAGGTGCAGAGGCGCCGATCGCGGGCGGCCTGTGGCGGCCGGTCGTCGATCCGACCGGTGCCTGGGCCGTCGCCTGGGAGGGCACGGTACAGCCAGCCGCGGACGGCCTGAACGTCGTTCCTGCTACCGGGTCCCTCGTGTTGCGCCGATTCATCGCGGATGTCGGCCCGGATCTCACCCAGGCCGCTCCGGCGATCGTTGCCGAAGGCCCCTCACCCGAGTTCGACGTTCGCTGGGACGTGACCGGCTCATGGCTCGCGGTATGGATCGCCGACCCCGACGAGGGCTCATTCGGCCGTCTCAGCCTCGTCCACGTCGATGTCGCCACCGGCGCCATCGATCGCCCGACGGGGGCTCCGCAGGACGTCGCGGCTCTTCCCGGCTTCTCGATCGCGGACGGTCGACTTGCCTGGGCGACGCCCCCGGGTCAGGGTGGCGAGGGCAGCCGCGTACAGATCGTCGCGTGGACCGGGGATTCCGTGGGCAGCGTCGAAACGGCCCCCGAACGGGACGTCGTCGTCGTCCACTGACCCGGCCGAACCGGGCGCGGTATCCTTCGCGCATCCCTTCGACCACGGCCCCGTGAGGCCGCCCGGATGGCCCCGAGAGGCCGGGAAGGAGCGATGAGCGGCCGGCAGATCATGACTGCGGACGAGATTCGCCGAGCGACGATCCGCCTCTCACACGAGATCGTCGAGAAGCAGGCGGGCACAGACGGACTGTTGCTCATCGGCATCCAGCGGCGAGGCGTGCCGCTCGCCCGACGGATCGCGGCGGCCATCAGCGACAACGAAGGTGTCGAGGTCCCGGTCGGGGCGCTCGACATCACGTTCTATCGCGACGACCTCTCGATGGTCGCCCAGCACCCCGTCGTCAAGGGCACGGCCCTGCCATCGGCAATCGACGGCCGAACGGTGGTGCTCGTCGACGATGTCCTGTACACCGGGCGGACGATCCGGGCCGCCATGGACGCCCTCGTCGACTTCGGGCGTCCCCAGGCGATCCGTCTCGCGGTGCTGGTCGATCGCGGTCATCGCGAGCTGCCGATCCGCGCCGATCACGTCGGCAAGAACGTACCGACGTCGCGCGAGGAGCTCGTCCGGGTCCACGTCGAGGAGATCGACGGCGAGGACGGCGTCGAGATCGAACGCATGGTGACCGAGCCAGCGGCAGAGACGGTCTCGTGAGCGTTGCTGTGGGTCCTCGGGAACGACGCGCCGAGCCGACCAAGGCGCTGTCCCGGGCGTCCCCGCCGTCGATACGCCGCCGGTGGCTCAAGACGTTGGCTGGCGCCACCGGCACCTGCTCGATGTCGATGGACTGTCGAACGCGGATCTCGAACTCGTCATGCGGACGACCGACGCGATGCGTGAGGTGATGGCGCGGCCGATCGCCAAGGTGCCGGCGCTGCGCGGGCGGGCTGTGACGATCCTGTTCTACGAGGCATCGACGCGGACACGGGTCTCGTTCGAGGTCGCGGCCAAGAACCTGTCGGCCGACGTCATCAACATCGCGGCGGCGTCGTCGTCCGTCGCGAAGGGCGAGTCGCTCGTCGACACCGTCCGGACGGTCGAGGCGCTGGGCGCGCACATGCTCGTGATGCGCCACGCCGTCTCGGGCGCGCCGTACCTCGCCGCTGAGGTCTTCGGCGGGTCCGTGCTCAACGGTGGCGACGGCTGGCACGCCCACCCGACCCAGGCGCTGCTCGACCTGTACACGATGCGTGAGCGGTTGCCTGGCGGGTCGCTGGCCGGACGGAAGGTCGTCATCCTTGGCGACCTGCTCCACTCTCGCGTCGCGCGCTCAAACATCTGGACGTTGACTGCGTCCGGGGCGGATCTGTGGCTGTGCGGGCCGGCGACCCTCGTCCGCGGGTTCGAGGCGTGGGCAGGCAGGGGAGCGGCGGCAGGTCGGCGGTTCCACGTCACGACGTCGGTCGACGAGGCCCTCCGCGACGCGGACGTCGTCATGGCGCTTCGGATCCAGCGCGAGCGGATGTCGGCGGGCCTCCTCCCGTCGCTCCGCGAGTACGCCGCCAGGTACGGGCTGACTCGGGCGCGCCTGGCCCTCGCCCGGCCGGACGCGATCGTCATGCACCCCGGGCCGATGAACGAGGGAGTCGAGATCGCCCCCGACGTGGCGGCTGGGTCGCACTCGGTCATCACCGACCAGGTCACGAACGGCGTGGCGGTCCGGATGGCGTTGCTCTACCTGCTCGCCGGAACGCATGCCGAGGACGCGGCTTGACCTCGCGCCGCGCGTGACTGACCTCGAGATCAGCCGCGCTTGGCTCGTCGATCCGGCCGCCGGGCGCGAGGGGCCGGGCGAGATCGTGGTCCGCGATGGCCTGCTCGAGGCGGTGACGTGGCTGTCGGGCCAGGATGCCGAGGGCATCGATGCCGGCGGTGTGGTGGTCGCCCCCGGCTTCATCGACCTTCACGCCCACTTGCGCGAGCCGGGCAACGAGGATGCCGAGACGGTCGCGTCAGGGCTGGCGGCCGCCGCGCACGGCGGCTTCACCACGGTATGCGCCATGCCGAACACGGAGCCGGCCCTCGATGAGCCCGGTGTGCTGTCTCGTGTGCGGGCGGCCGCGACGGCCTCGGGTTCACCCGTCGAGTTGCTGGCGCACGGTGCCGTCACGGTCGGGCGGGCAGGGGAGCAGCTGGCGGCGCTCGGCGAACTGGCCGATGCCGGTGTCGTGGGGTTCTCGGACGATGGAGCGCCGGTCGGCTCGGCGTCGATCCTTCGCGCGGCGCTCGCCTACGCGGGCGCGCTCGGACTGCCGGTGGTGGACCATGCCGAGGACCTTGGCCTGACCGCCGGCGCCGAGGCGAACGACGGGTTCGTCGCGACTGTCCTGGGGTTGCGCGGCTGGCCCGCCGCGGCCGAGGAGGCCGCGGTGGCCCGCGACCTCGCCGTGCTCGGCGACGTCGTGCGAGACGTTCCAGGCGCCCGGCTGCACCTCACCCACCTCTCGACGGCGGGAGCGCTGGATCTGGTACGTCGGGCGAAGGCGGCCGGGCTTCCGCGTCACGTGCGATGTGACGCCTCATCACCTCGCCCTGACCGACGAATGGGTCGCGGGGGCGCGGCGGTGGGCCTGGGAGGCCGGCTGCGACCCGTGGGCCGACGGCGCGCTCGTTGCCGCGCCGTTCGCGTCGGCCCTCCGTGTGAACCCGCCGCTCCGCTCGCGCGACGATGCCGCGGCTTGCATGGCAGCGGTCGTCGACGGCACGGCGGACGCCATCGCGACGGACCACGCGCCGCACACCGAGGTGGACAAGGCGGTCGAGTTCGGCCAGGCGGCCAACGGGATCAGCGGCATCGAGACAGCCCTCGGCGTGCTGCTGGCTGCTGTCGATGCCGGACAGGTCACGCTGCTCCGCGCGATCGAGGCCCTGACGATCGGCCCGGCCGGCATCCTCGGGACGCGCTCTCGCCGCGGCGGCGGTGCACGGGCCTCATCGAGGGCGCGCCGGCCGACCTGGTCGTGTTCGATCGCGCCGAACAGTGGACGGTCACGCCGGAAGCGCTCCTGTCACGCGGCAAGAACAGCCCGTTCATCGGCATGTCGCTGCCCGGCCGCGTCCTCCTGACGATGGCCGCCGGGCAGATCGCGTACGAGGCGTCCGACGCCTGACGTCCGGCCGACTCGTGGTTCGAGCCATGTGCTACCATGTCGCACATGGAACGAGTCGGTGTTCGGGAGCTTCGACGTGACGCAAGCGCGATCCTGCGCCGCGTCGCTGCCGGCGAAACGATAGAGGTCACCGACCGTGGCCGGCCGGTCGCCGTTCTCCTGCGGTCGATGCCGACCGGTCTGGCCCGCCTGGAGCGCGAAGGTCTGATGCGACTGGGGCAGGGCGATCTGCTCGAGCTGCAGGCCGCGGAGCTCCCGACCGATGCTGTCGCGCCGTCGACGATGGTGGAGGAAGGACGCGCGGATTGAGCGCGGTCTACCTCGATACTTCGGCGTTCATCAAGATCGCCGTCAGGGAACCGGAGTCTGCGGCGCTCCGCGCCTACCTCGTCGAGCGGGACGATCGTCTCGTTTCGTCTGCCCTGCTTCGCACCGAGTCCATGCGAGCGGTGCGCCATCTCGGGAGCGACATCCTGGCGACTGTCCGGGAGGCGCTTCGCCGTATCGACCTCATCGCGATCGACGACCGGATCCTCGATGCGGCTGGAACCCTCGAGCCGCGCGTTCTCCGGACGCTCGACGCGATCCACCTCGCGACGGCGCTCGCGGTCGGCGACGATCTCGAGATCGTCGTCACGTACGACCAACGGATGGCTGACAGCGCTCGACTTCTCGGGGTGACCACGGCCGCGCCGCGATAGCGAGTTCGATCGAGCACCACGCGAGCGCCGGCCGTTACGCTCCGAACGTGGTTGCAGGCATCCTGAACCAGGACTTCGAGCGTCGCTCGTACTGGAGCGCGACGATCCGGCGCTCCCCGATCGCTCAGCCCGGCCGCTGCCTGACACGGCCGACGTCGTCGTGGTCGGCGGCGGGTATGCGGGTATCAACGCTGCCCGCGAGCTGGCTCGGCGGGGCGTGGCCGTTTCAGCTGCTCGAGGCGAGGACGCTCGGCTTCGGCGCGTCGACACGCAACGGCGGGTGGTTTCGCCTCCAGGACCGGCTGGCTGCGCGGACCAGATCCCGATGAAGATCACCGGTGTCCGCTCGATCCTGACCGCTCCGGAAGGGATCGCCCTCGTCGTCGTCCGCGTCGACACGGACCAGCCGGGCCTGTACGGACTGGGCTGCGCGACCTTCACCCAGAGGCCGACGCTGGTGTCCCGCGCCGTCGACGAGTATCTCGCTCCGCTGCTCGTGGGCCGCGAGGCCGCCAACATCGAGGACCTGTGGCACCTGATGTCCGTCAACTCGTATTGGCGCACCGGCCCCGTGCTCAACAACGCCATCGGCGGCGTCGACATGGCCCTGTGGGACATCAAGGGCAAGGTCGCCGGGATGCCCGTCTACGACCTGTGGGGCGGCAAGTGCCGCGAGGCGGCGATGGTCTATCGCCACGCCGACGGACGCGAGCCGGCCGAGGTGCTCGACGCGGTCCTCGGCTATCGCGAGGCCGGCGTCCTCGCGGTCCGCTGCCAGATGGGCGGCTACGGCGGCCGGACACGCATCGGGCGACAGATCCTGACTCTCGAGGTGCGATCTGGAGGCCTTCGCAGGCGAAGCCTTCCCCGGCGCGTATTACGACCCCGACCGGTACGCCAGGCAGACGGTCGAGCTGTTCGACCACGTCCGGGCCGCCGTCGGTCCCGACCTGCACCTGCTCCACGACATCCACGAGCGGCTGGCGCCGATCGAAGCCGTCCGGCTGGCGAAGGCGCTCGAACCGCATCGGCTGTTCTTCCTCGAGGATGCGCTGCCGCCCGAGCACATGGATTGGTTCCGCAGGATCCGCGACGCCTGCACGACACCGCTCGCGATGGGCGAGCTGTGGGTCAACCCGGTCGAATGGCGGACGCTGATCTCGGAGCGCCTGATCGACTTCGTCCGGGCCCACGTTTCGGCCATCGGCGGCGTCACGCCGGCCCGGAAGCTCGCGGTGCTCGCCGAAGTCGTTCGGCGTTCGGACGGCCTGGCACGGACCGGGCGACGTCTCGCCGATCGGTCACGCCGCGAATCTCCATCTCGACCTGGCGGGACACAACTTCGGTATCCAGGAGGTGCCGGCGTTCTCCGACGCCCTCCGCGAGGTCTTTCCGGGCACGCCGGAGTTGCGCGGCGGCTACCTGCACGCCAATGACGGTCCCGGCTGGGGCGTCGATCTGGACGAAGCCGCGGCCGCGCAGTATCCGATCACCGCATCGGTCGTGCAGTGGACCCAGGCCCGCTGGCCCGACGGGACCGTCTGGACCCCGTAAGCGCCCGAACGTGAGATGGCGCGTGCGCGCGCCGGAACATCCCCGAGCCCGTCTTGCTTTCGTGTCACCGAGCCCGCAGACTCGCGTGTCTGGGGACATGCATGTTCGGGGCAGAGGGAGGGCTCGACACATGGCTCGCTTGAGGCGACGATTCCTCGCGTTCGCAGGGCTGATCGCGCTTGCAGCTCCGATGTTGCTCGCGAGCGGTGCGCCGGTCCTCGGCAAGCATGCCGAGCCACCGCAGCGCGTCCTGATCGTGCTCTTCGATCAGATGGTCCCGGCCTATGCCGACCAGTT
The DNA here is from genome assembly GCA_963816675.1 of uncultured Chloroflexia bacterium. Lineage (GTDB taxonomy): Bacteria > Chloroflexota > Limnocylindria > Limnocylindrales > CSP1-4 > SPCO01. The sequence goes on along the minus strand of CAWFLS010000008.1, from coordinate 143,807 downwards.
CGACATGCCCAACTTCCGAAGCCTTCGCGGCAGCGGCTCCTACTTCGACGACGCCTACCTCGGATACATGGCGTCCGAGACGGTCATCGCCCACAACGTCATCACCTCGGGCCAGCATCCCAAACCACATGGGCTGGGTCGACGAGGCGTACCGGGACGCGGACAACCTGCTCGGCAAGGGCGCCGGAGCGATGCACATCACCGGCGATCTCAGCCTCGCCGACTTCGGGACGATCGTCGACGACGCGGACTACCCGAAGCTCGCCGACTACCTCCACACCGCACGGCCGAACACGAAGTTCATCACCGTCGGCGAGAAGGCGTACGCCGTCGAGTCGGCGACGGCCTCGTCCGGCGACATCGCGGTGCGCCTGTCGACTCGGTCGTCGAGCTCGCTCCACAACGAGTGTCGGGACGTGACCCTCGGCGGCCGATACCGCTTCCCGGCGGGCAAGAACGTGCCGACGTACATCAGCGAGCCCTTCTGCAACCGCTACTGGATCAACTCCGACGCAGGCAACAGCTACGGGACGGCCGCGGCGTTCCCGTCGTGGATGTACCCCGAGGATGGCAACCGCTTCTTCCCCGGCACGGATGCCTCCTCGGTCGCGGGGCACGTCGGCGGAGACGTCTGGGTCGACCGACGCGGCCACTCGCGATGATGGACGTCGAGCCGTGGTCGGGGATGTTCGTCACGCTCGGCGCCATCGACAAGGCCGGCTCACATGTGGGGCGCCCAGAAGGACGCCGCCGAGTTCGCGGGCGACTGCAACGACCCTGATCCGGTGATCCGTGGCGCCAACCAGACCCACGTCCGGTGCGCGGCCGAGATCGCCGATCAGCAACTCGGTCGACTGCTCGCCCAGGTCGCCATCGAGGACGCGCGAGCGCGGCGGCGAGACGCTCGTCGTGCTGACGGCCGATCACGGCGCGACCTACGGCGAGACCTTCCTCGGCAAGACGCGGTCCGGCGCCGGGGACAGCAACTGGTATTACGCGCCGAACGGCGTCTGGGACGCTGGCTCGTTCGACACCGTCACCTACCACGACCCCTCGCCGGACCTGGGGCCGCTGCTGAACTCGAATCTGGCGTTCAGCTATCAGTCGACGGCCATCGAGAACTGGCTCATCAACCCGTCACCCGAGGCGCTTGCGTCGCAATCCGCCGCGATGCTCACGGTCCGTGGCGTCATCGCCTCGTACTGGCGTGACGGCGACCGGTTCCAGCTCTACGGCACCAACGACATGACGAAGTCGGAAAAGCAGTGGTGGAACAAGCACGGCCAGGAGATCGTGGACACGATGGCCGCTCCCAACGGGCCGGACGTCATCGGCCTCCTTCATGACAAGACGAGCTACGGCGTCTACGGCGACCACGGCGGCGCCACGGAATCCGTCCAGCGCGTGCCTGTGGTCTTCTGGTCGCCGAGCCTCGCGGCGTCGAAGGCGAAGGGCGGCAAGGGACCGTTCCAGACAGCCGACATCATGCCGACGATCCTCAAGACGATGGGGATCGACCTGATCGCGCCGGTCGACGGCAAGGCGCGGCCGCTCAAGTAACCGATTTCGCGGCCCCGAGGCCCTTGGTCTCCGGGCCGCCTTGTCACGGCCCGATCCCTAGTTCAGGTCGACTGCGAGGCCCCGCAACGTCGCGAGCAGGCGGTCGATGTCGTCCTCCGTGGACAGGTAGTTCACGATCCCGGCTCGGAGCCACGTCGCGCCCCGGAGCCGGGTCGTCGTAAGCCAGCCGTCTCCGGACACTTCGAGCGCCCGCTGTAGCCGGTCCTGGTGGGCATCGAGCGCACCGGCAGGAAGCTGAAGCGCCGCCTGACGGCCACCGGGCAGGTGCCGGAAGCAGACGACGCTCAGCTCGGGGACCTCCGGGACGGCCTCGAAGTCGTCGGCCTCGGCGCAGCGGCTGGCGAGATGGGCCGCCAGGTCGTCGGTCGCCTCGATCAGGTGTCCGAAGCCCGACGTACCGAGGTGCTTCCACGACATCCACAGCTTCAGCGCGCGCCAGCGGCGGGTGCCCTCGAAGCTCAGCTTGTAGAAATTCAGCTGGGCGGGGTCCCCGTGCTCGGCGTGTTCGTGCTCGTCATCGGTGATCGCGGCGAGCGCGTCGTAGCCGGCTGTCTCGCCGCCGCGGTAGTACTCGGGCGCCCGGCCACCGAACACCTGCCCGAGGAGGCCTCCCTCCCGGACGAGCAACCCGCCGATGTCGTACGCCTGGAAGAACCACTTGTGCGGGTCGACCGTGACCGAATGGGAGCGCTCGAGGTCCGGCACGCGGCCCCCATCGCGCGCGGACAGCCGGGCTGCGCCGCCGTACGCCGCATCGACGTGCAGCCACAGATCCTCGGTCGAGGCGACGTCGGCAAGTTCGCCGACCGCATCCACTGACCCTGTGTTCGTAGACCCGGCCACCGCGGCGATGGCGAACGGCCGCAGGCCCGCCGCCCGGTCGCGCGCGACGGCCGCCGCCACCGGCCCGCCACGCAGGTGGAATTCGCTCGTCCGCCTCGACGACGACCAAGGTCTCGCGCGGGAACCCGAGCAGGTCGAGCGCCCGCGCGATCGAGAAGTGCGTCTGGTCCGAGGTGTAGACCCGTGCACCTTCGAGCATCGCTCCGCGGGGTGGCCGGCCGGCGCCAAGGAGCCTGCCGAGGTGGATGTCGCGCGCCAGCGCCATCGCCATGAAGTTGGCCATGACGCCACCCGACGTGAGAAGACCGAATGCCCGAGCGGGGTAGCCGACCAGGTCGCACAGCCAGCGGACGACCTCCTCCTCGACGAACGCGGCGACGGGTCCGGCATGCCACACGTCGACGCCCTGGTTCGTCATCTGCGCGAGCAACTCGCCCATCATCGAGATCGGCAGCGGTGGCGGGGTGAAGTATCCGAACTGGCGCGGGTGCTGGGCGTTCATCAGGCCGCCGGCCACGCGCTGCTGGAATTCCTCGAGGATGGCTGCAGCAGGCATGGGCTCGGCCGGCGCGGGGCCTGGTTCGGTCTTGCCGGCGTGATACGCGCGTCGCAGCTCGTCGTGAGGCCGGGGATCGCCCATCGCCCGGTCGGCCGCCTCGCGATAGAGGAAATCGAGCGCCGCCGCCCACGTCTCCGCTCCGAGCCTTTCGAGCGCCGCGCGAGAGGCCGTCTCGTCGCGGTAGCCCACGAGCTCGGGCTCGGGGTGCCATGCGAAGCGGTCGAGATAGGCGTCGATATCGGGGACGGCGGTCGGATCGTCTTGCCGGGGGCGCCCGGCGGGTCGGCCGGGTCGGCCAGCGTGGGTCGATGTCACGGCGACCCGTCGATCATGGTTTGGCGATCGCTGGCATCGCAGCCATCGTACCCTTGGCATCGATGGAGGAGCGCGACGCACACGACCCCGCCGGACGGGCTCGCCTCGAGGCCGCGCTCGCACCGCTCGGCGTCGAGTACGAGCTGTTTGCGTGCGACCCGGAGCTCGCCGACACCGCGGCGTTCTGTGCCGCTTACGGGTTCGCTCCAGAGGATTCGGCCAACACGATCCTGGTCATCGGCAAGACCGATCCACCGCGCTATGCCGCCTGCGTGACGCTCGCACCGTACCGGCTGGACGTCAATCGGGCGGTCCGCGACCGACTCGGCACGCGCAAGGCATCATTCGCGCCGGCGGAATCCACGCGCGAGATCACCGGGATGGAGATCGGCGGCGTCACGGTATTCGGGCTCCCGGCGGAGCTCCCGATCTGGATCGATGCCCGTGTCATGACCAGACCACGGATCGTCCTCGGTGGCGGGTCCCGGTATTGGAAGGTCATCGCGGCACCGGCCATCCTGGAGACGCTCGCGGGCGCCGAGGTGGTCGAGGGGCTGGCGGTGGAGCCGCCGACCGGCTGACTGCCGGGCAGAGGTCCCCCGGGGCCCGGGGGGTACGAAGCTACGGACCGGGCGGGACGGCCAACGCTTCGGTCGCGACGACGCCGCGCTCGTCGCGATGGTCCCAGACCGTCATGAGTGGATCCTGTCGGCCAAGCGTCAGCCATGCGATGACGCCGGCGACGACCGCGATCACCCCGCCGAACGCGAACGCGACCCGGATGCCCGCTGCGTATGCGTCGAGATACGGCGCCATGTCGACCGTGCTGATGGCTCCCGCGATCTCGTGGAATGCCGGCGTCCCGATCGCCGTCAGCAGTTCGCGGAAGGCCTCGATCGACGCAGCAGCACCGGACTGGCCGGCGACCGAGTCCGTGTAGGAGGCCAGCGCGAACTGGGCCACGAGCGCGGTCACGAGGACGACCCCGATGCGCGACCCGATCGCGATCGACGCCTCGTTGACGGCCGCGGCCGTCGCCGGCAGACCGCGCGGGACGCTGGCGAAGATGATCGCGGTCCGCACCGTCGTCGCGATCACGAACCCGGCCCCGATGAGCAGACACGGCAGGATGAACCCGGAATATCCCGCCCCAGGCCGGATGAGGAACGCCATCGCGAGGTTGCCCGCGCCGACCGCGACCACGCCGGCACCCACGAGCGTGCGCGGCGACACGCGAGCGAGGAGGAGGCCGGCGACGGGGCCGGCGATGACAAGGGCGGCGAAGAGCGGCGCGACCGCGACGATCCCCCATAGCGGTCCGTATCGCAGGACGAGCTGGAAGAAGAGCGGCAGCTGGAGCATCGGGACTGTCTGGGCGACTGCGATGACGACGCCGACGAAGATCGCGATCGCGATCGGCCGCCGCTCGATCTCGGCAGCCGGAAGTCGACTCTGCCGCCGCCGGCGCTCGTATCCAGCCGCCACGGCGAGGACCGCCAGGCCGGCGAAGACGAGCAGCCAGCGAGCTGGGTTGTCCAGATCGCCGAACCAGATCGCTCCGGTGGTGACCATGAGGATGCCGAGACCCCACATCGCCGTGCCGACGACGTACGGTCGTTCGTTTGCGGCGGGACGGGGCAGGTCCGGGACACGTGGCCGGGCGATCCAGAGCGCCAGGCCGGCCGCGACGATAGCGGCCGCGAACGCCGGCCAGGTGCTGCCTGGGATGACCTGGAGGAGGATCGGCCCGGCTGCTCCCGCTGCTCCGTACGCTCCGTAGGCCAGGCCGATGGCAGTCGCCCGCGCGACGCCGTGATAGCTGGTCGCGACCGAAGCGAGAGCGATCGGGATGATGAGCGCCGCGGCGATCGAGCCTGCGACCCGGGTCGAGAAGAAGAGCAGGCCCTCCGGAACGACGAGTCCGACGACTGCCGCCAAAGCCTCGACGACGAGCGCCCCAAGAAGGATCGGTCGGATCCGCCGCGTGTCGCCGATGGCACCACCCAGCAACAGCAGTCCCGACCAGACGACCGCGAGGACAAGGACCAGGGTTTCGACGTCCTGCCGCTGCCGGATCGCAGCCTGCACGGACGGGATCGACGTCCCGAGCACCTTCGGATCGAGTCCGGCCGCGAAGAGAGCCGCCGAGCCGGCGATGAGGGCCTGACGGCCGCGTACGTCCGAGACGATCTCCGCGAGGAACTGGGGCAGCCTGATCGGTCTCACGGCAGCCGATCGTAGCAGTCGTCCCGTCTCGTTCGTGCCCGACCCCGGGCCGTCCCTGACCGGCCCCGGCGGGCGCGTCATCGGCCGCTCCCGTATCGTTCGCGGACGTGACGACCCCGAGCACCGACCCGACCCCGCCGCGCCCGCCGCGTCAGACGGGACCCGTTCAGTACAAGGGGGACGAGCTGGAGGCGGCCCGCGGGCCGGGACTCGGCTGCTTCAGATTTCAGGTGGTCGTGCTGGTCGTGTTCATCGTGCTGACCCCACTGAGTGTCGTGTGGCAGTGGCCGTCGGCGATCTCCGCCGCACTCCTGTTCGCCGTGATCCTGTTGCTCCTGCTTACAGGGCAGACGATCATCTTCCTGCTGCGCCTCGTGTCGGCGGAACGACGTGGACGGCGCAGGCCGCTCGCGAGCGGGACGAAGACCGTCGGCGAGCTCGAGGACGAGGCACGTCCCCCCGAGAGCAGCACCGACGAACCGAGTCGCTGAGCGCCGTCAGCTTCGGACTTTGCTCAGGGCGTGACGTCGAAGCCGCCGTTGGCGAGCAGTTCGGAGCCTGACCGAATCTCGATCGTGTAGTGGCCACCGACCGCGCCCGCCGGAAGATCTCCGAACAGGCAGGAGGCGGCGCCGTCGACCTGGTGGTCCTCGCGATCGGTCGTGCCGTCAGGGCTCGTCTCGACGAGCGTGATCGTCTCCCCGGCTGATACCGGCCGCTTCAGCAAGGCCACGAAATGGACACTCGTGGACGGCGGGAACGACTCCGCAGTCGCGGTCACGGAGCAGCCCGTCCCACCCGTGCCGAACTGCATCCGCCCCAGACGATCGATCGACTGGATCTGCCCGCCGAGGAAGATCAGCGCCACGATGGCGAGAACCGCAAGGACTCCAAGGATCCCGCCCACGATGGCGCACCCGATCACGCATCCGCGGAAACGTCCGCCCCCGCTCGGTCCGGGCGGGGCGACCCAACCGCCGGTCCCAGGCGGCGAAGCCGGCGCGTCCGGCGAGACCCAACCGCCGGTCCCAGCCGGCGAAGCCGGTGAGACCCAACCGCCGGTCCCGGGCGGCGGAGGCGGTGCATCAGGAGGGACCCAGGCGACTTCAGGTCGCTCCGGTTCGATGGGTGGCGGCAGTGGCGCTGGTTCGAGCTCGGCTCGGGCGGTAGCGTCGTCCGGATAGGCGGGCTCACGTGCGAAGGCGGCCTCGCCCGGCGCGGCGGGCTCACCCGCTACCCGCAGCGTCCCGCGGGTCCCGGGCGTGTTCGGCCGTGGTTCCTCGATCGGTCCGGTCATCGGTGGCCTCCCTCAGGCGCAGGACGCGTGACGCGCCGCCACGTTACGTCATCGACGGCCGCGCCTGGGACGACCCCCGCGTCCCCGGCCAAGGTGCCGTGCGACAATAGGCCTCGGGTCGCCGCGCGGCCCGGACCGTTCGCAGGGAGGACCGCCCGACGTGCCCGTGCTCGCGACCTACTTCAGTGTTCGCCGCGGCCGAGACCCGTTCTTCAAGTTCTTCATGCGCACGATCTTCCCGAAGCAGGTGAAGGACTACGAGGAGAAGTTCGGCATCCGCTTCATCGGCTGGTACAACATCGCCCATGGCTGGGACTTCGACAACGTCATCCTGCTCGATCTACCGGATTACGCGACCCTTGACCGGTTGGAGGCCGACGAGGGGACCCGCGCGCTCGGCCACCGTGCCGGCGAGTGGATCTTCGAACGCCACCACTCCATGTTCCTTCGCGAACGCATGGGTCCCGATCTCGAGTACCACCCATAGACTTCCCGACAGCACGGAGGCACCCGGATGGATAGCCACATGGACCTGCTCGGGGAGCTCGCGTCCGACGCCGCGCTCGAGCGGCAGGATTTCATCTTCCAGGCGACGGAGCAGCTCCGCAAATTCCTCGACCACCATCGCGAGCGGATCGCGGTCCTCGGCGGCCTGACGCTGATCGACGAGGAGCCCGACTACCTTTCGATCGCCCCTGACCTCTCGTTCCGAAGTCGGAGCCGATACCAGGACGAGACCACCGGCGAGTGGGTCAGCGAGACGGAAGTCATCGAATCGGCGGCCGAGCTGATCGAGCTCTACAACCCGGCCGACATCTTTGCGGCATTCGCCGACGCCGCCCGCGAGGCAGCCGGACTGCGCCCCGAGGCCACCGCCGAGGGCGAGATCCTCGAGACAGCCGGGATCTCGCCGGAAGAGACCGTCGTGTTCGGCGAGGATCCCTACGCGGCGGCCGCCGACTCGTGGGCAGCCGGCCAGCCCGCCTCGCTCGAGGAGGACGACGAGGAGTCAGCCGCCCGGCGACTGTACGACCTCGCCCTCGAGTATCAGGAGCGAAGCCAGCGGAGCGAGGCCCGGCTCCTCGAGGAATTCGAGGGCGCCGCGGCAGGCATGTCGGGGATCCTCGGCGACCTGATCATCGTCGACGACGACGACGAGCGGCTCACCCTGACCGCCACCGGTCGTTTCCGAGCCGAGGTCATACCCGAGGACGCGCAGGACGAGTGGCGGACGCTCGAAGACGCCGACGACCTGGTCGAGTTCTATGACCCGACCGACGTCTTCGGCGATCTCGCCGATGCCATCGCCGAGGGATTCCCGTCCGTGGCGCCCGAGCTCGCGGGTGCTGCCGGCCCTGACGGAGAAGCGGGAGACGCCGACGGCCTCGAGGCCGACGCAGACCTCATCGTCGAAGGGGACGACGGAGACGTGAGCGAGGACCGACCCACCGCGTGACGATGCGGCTCGGCACAGGGGAGCTGGTCGAACATCGCGAGATCCTGCCGGGCCAGTGGCTGCAGGCGTACCACGCCCCGGACGTGGCGTCGGGATGCCGGGCCGGGCAGTTCGTCCATATCCGGACCGGTGACTTCTCCGGGATGGTCCTGCGCCGGCCGTTCTCGATCAACACGGCAGATCCGTCGACCGGCATCGTCACGATCCACTTCCGGGTCATCGGCCGGGGGACCGAGTGGTTCACCCGGCTCCGACCGGGCGATCAGGTGGACCTTCTCGGGCCGCTCGGCCGCCCGTTCGAGGTCGACCCTCGCAGCCGACATCTGCTCCTGGTCGCCGGCGGGCTGGGGATGGCCGGGGTCCGGATGCTTGCCGACGAGGCCATCCGCGATGGCCGGCAGGTGACGCTGCTGTTCGGTGCCGCATCGGCGCGCGAGGTCTATCCGAGCAGCCTGTTGCCGGATGAGGTCGAGTACGTGGTCGCTACGGACGACGGCTCGCTGGGCCACCACGGCTACGTCACCGATCTCGTGCCGACGTACGAGGCCTGGGCCGACCAGGCGTTCGCGTGCGGGCCGGCACCGATGCTCACGGCCCTCGCCGGTCTCGCCGCCGGACGGCGCGAACGCCTCGGCGTCGCCCGACTCGGGCGGAAACGCGGCGGCGGCAGACCGGATGCGGTCGGTTCTCCCGTCGCTCGGCGGAAGGCGTTCCTCCAGGTATCGATGGAGCAGCACATGGGCTGCGCCGTCGGGGCCTGCCTCGGCTGCGTCGTGATGACCACGTCGGGCACCCCGCAGCGCGTCTGCCGCGAGGGTCCGGTCTTCGCCGCCGAGGAGATCGACTGGGAGAGCGCGTGGACTTGACGCCGCGCGGTACAGGCCTCGGTCCGCGGCGAGCGCCAGGTCGGTGAAGGCAAAGCGGCGGGCCGTCACCGCTTCGCCACGTGTCGCCGAGCAGAAGTACCCCGCCAGTCCGAAGCGCTTGATCACGGGACCGGCGCCATCGGCTCGGGCCAAGGCCGCAAACCGCGGCCCGGCGGCACCGCCCGCTGTCGCCTCCGCCGATGTCGATCTGTCGGTCGATCTCGGCCGCGGGCTCGTGCTGCCGAATCCGATCCTCGTCGCGTCGGGGACGTTCGGCTACGGCATCGAATACGGCGACGTCGTCGACGTCGACGGTCTCGGCGGCATCTGCTGCAAGGGGACGACGCTGAAGCCTCGGATCGGCAATCCCACCCCGCGCGTATCCGAGACGCCGGGCGGGATGCTCAACTCGATCGGGCTCCAGAACCCGGGCGTCGATGCCGTCATCGAGAAGTACGCCGCCACCTGGACTGCCTGGCAGGCTCCTGTCCTCGTCAACGTGGCGGGGGAGTCCGTTCGCGACTATGTCGAGGTCGCCCGCCGTCTCGATGGCGTGCCGGGCGTAGCGGGCATCGAGCTCAACATCTCGTGCCCGAACGTGGGGGCGGGAGGACTCCAGTTCGCCATCGATGCGAGCGCAGCAGGCGAGGTCACGGCCGCGGTCCGGCGAGCGACGGAGCTGCCGCTGCTCGTCAAGCTGTCGCCGAACGTCTCCGACATCCGCCCCATCGCGCGGGCGATCGAGGACGCCGGAGCGGATGCGCTCACGGCGATCAACACGCTGTCGGGCATCGCGGTCGCACCTGCCCGGGACCGCCCGTTCCTCGGCAACGTCTACGGCGGACTGAGCGGCCCTGCCATCAAGCCGGTCGCCCTGCGAATCGTCTACGAGGCCGTCCAGGCCGTCCGGATCCCCGTCGTCGGGATCGGCGGCGTCACCGAGCTCGCCGACGTCCTCGACTTTCTGGCCGTCGGCGCCGTCGCCGTCCAGGTCGGCACGGCGATCTTCGCCGATCCGGCGCTGCCGCTCCGCCTCGTCGGCGAGCTGGCCGACGAGTGCGGGCGCCGCGGCCTAGGCTCCTACCGTGGCCTGATCGGTACGGCACTGCCCGCGAAGAAGTCCGAACGACCGTCGGCGAAGGGCGTGGAATACCGCCCCTAGGCACGTTAGTGTCCGCATGGTATGGTATGTGCATGTTCAGTGAGCGCACGCAGGTACTTCTGTCCCCGGAGCAGCTATCTCGCCTGAAGCGGATCGCCGAGCGGGATGGGAAGTCGGTCGGCGCCGTCATTCGCGCTGCAGTTGACGCGTTCATCGAGCGCGGACCCGTATCGCGGGTTGCGGCGGCTCGAACGATCAATTCGATGGAGCTTCCCGCGGAGGACTGGGAGGTTACGAAGGCGCACATCCTCCGCAGCCAGCTGGGCGACTGGTGACGGTCTTCGTCGACACCTCGGTGGTCATGTACGCAGCCGGCGGCGAGCATCCACTCCGTGACCCATGCCGCCGGATCATCGATAAGATCGCGGACGGGTCCATCGATGCGGTCACTTCTGCGGAAGTCGTCCAGGAGATCCTCCATCGCTTCCTCGTGACTGGACGCGCCGGTGACGGAGCGACGCTGGCCGAAAGCACCCAGGATCTGTTCGCGCCGGTCCTTCCTATCACCCACGCGCTGATGCGCCGCACGCCGTCGCTCGCCGGCCGGTACCCGGGTCTCTCTGCCCGGGACGTCGTCCACCTCGCCACATGCCTGCACGAAGGGATCACGGATATCGTCAGCGCGGATCGCGCGTTCGATGCCGTCACCGAGATCCGACGCCTCGATCCAGCCGTCCTCGGAGCGCAGCCCGCGTAGACTTCTGCCGGTGACGACCGTCCGACCTGCTCTCGACGCCGCGATCCGACACACCATCGCCCTTCGCACGGAGGCCCTCTTCCGCGACTCGGGCGCGTTTCGCGAGGGCCACTTCCTGCTCAAGTCCGGCCGCCACGGGGACGCCTATCTCGAGAAGTTCCAGGTCCTCCAGGACCCGGCCGCCACGAGCGAGCTGTGCGGTTTCTTTGCGACCCACGGGCGCGAGAGCGGCGGCGGTGAGCTGCTCGTCGACCTCGTCGCCGGACCGACGACGGGCGGCGTCATCCTCGCGTTCGAGACGGCGCGCCAGCTTGGCGTACGGTCGATCTTCGCCGAGGAGGTCCTCGGAGACGATGGCGTGCTGCGACGCGAATTCCGGCGCGGATTTCTGATCGAACCGGGCGAGCGCGTGCTGCTCGTCGACGACATCCTGACGACCGGTGGATCGCTGGTCGCGATGCTGCCTGCCGTCGAGGCGATGGGCGGCGAGATCGTCGAGTGCGTGGTCCTCGTGGACCGCAGTGGCGGCCGATCGACGCTGACTTCACCGACCACGCGGTCGAAGCTATGCCTTGCGGTCCCTCTGGCAGCTGGATCTGCCGACGTACGAACCCGGCCCGGCGACCTGCCCCCGCTGTGCCGACGGCACGCCGCTCCACGCGCCGGGCAGCACCGGGACCGGTACGACCACGCGCAGCGACGACGGCCGGCTGACCGCTGGCTGACGGATCGGGGATGGATCGGCGGACACGCTCGCTGTTCGCGCTCGCGCTCGGCGCCATCGTCGTGTTGACGGCGGGTGCGGCGATCCTCCTTGGCGGGACCGGCAACCCCGATCCCGAGGGGCCCGCGGGCGCGCAGTCGGTGGTCGGAGTCATCGTCGGCGTCGACGCAGCGAGCCTGACCGACGTTCGCGGGTTCACGCTTCGAACGAGCGACGGACGCTCGACACGATTCGACATCGGGGTCCTCGAAAACGGGACCGAGTTCCCGCCGGGTCACCTGGTCGAGCACCAGTCGACGGCGCAGCCGGTTCGCGTCTGGTATCGGACCGAGGGCGAAAGGAAGGTCGCCATTCGCCTTGAGGACGCCGGCTGACTCCGGCGGGCCCGGCTACTCGGCGCCGCGCGTGCGGCGAGTCGCGCCGCGGTCGCCGGCGCTACTCCGGCGTCAGCCGCCGCCCGCGATGACGGGCAGGATCGCGTCGAGCTCGGTCGGGGTGATCGTTACCTCGTAGGAACCTCGAACGATCCCGTCACGGTCCACGGCGAAGATCCACGGCTCGGACAGGAGGCCCCATTGGTCGGTGATCTCGGTCGACTGAAGGGCACCGTTGGCGTCCAGCACGGGCTGCAGAGCGCCGTCGACGACCTTTAGCTGATACGGCTCGACGTTGATGAACGTGATGTCGGGGTGCGCCTTCGCGATCGGCTTGAACTGGTCGAGCGTCGGTCCGCACTGCTGGCTCGTGCAGAACTTTGGCGTCGCGAAGATGAGCATGAACGGCTTGTGCGCCGCGATCGCGTCCGCGACGGACGTCTGGTAGAAGGCGGGATCGGGGCTCTTGTCGGTCGAGACCTTCGCGAGGTCACCGCCGACGTCGGCCGCAGTCGGGGTCTTCGATGCCGGCGCCTTCTCGCCGACACCGACCGTCGGCACGTCGGCCCGAACCGGGAACGTCATGCGTACGGTTTCGGAAGGTGAGTTCGGCGCCTCGGTGGTGAACTCCGCGCCCCATGTCCCGGCCTCCGGCAGGTCGGCGTTGAAGACGTACATGCCGCGCTCGTTCTCGATCGTCCAGACGAACTCGCCCGCAACCGTCGCGACGACCTTGTTCGGGTCACGCCCAAGGTTGTAGAACGAGGCCTTGACGGTTCGGTCGGGGGCGCTCTTGACCTCGTTCGCAGCGTCGAGGTAGAGCATCAGGATCCGTGCCGAGCCGCACGGCACGGCGTTGGTGACGAGGAACGGGGTGAGCTTCGGCGTCGTTGCCGGCATCCCCCAGGCCGCCATGTCGGACGGCTCCGGTGCCGTCGGGCAGTTGGCGCCTGACGAAGCCGATGACGAGCCGGCGGCCGAGACTGCGGGCGACGCTCCGCCCGAGGTTCCGGCTCCGTTCGCGCTGCACGCGGCGGCAAGAAGCGCGACCGCGCACGCGGCCGCGAGGCGTCGAGGGAATGGCATGGCAAGAGGGTAGCGCCGGGGCCGTAAACCCGCCGTTGGCGGGGTCCGTACCGCAGATCGCGAGCGGCGGCGTGGTGCGTTGCTCGTGATCGGACGCTCGGCCCGGGCAGGGCCCGCCGATCGGGGCCGAGCGGGCGTCCGCGGCTACAATGCACGCACTTTGAACCGCTTCCAGAAGCTTGCCGCTCTGACCCTCGCGACGTCGCTCATCCTGGTCACGATCGGGGTGATCGTCAGGGCTACCGATTCGGGCCTTGGCTGCCCGGACTGGCCCCTGTGCCACGGTCAGCTGATCCCGCCGCTCGACGACCCGAAGGCGTGGATCGAGTGGGTCCACCGGACGGTCGCCGTGATCATCGGTTTCGAGATCCTCGGTCTCGCCGTCCTCGCCTTCGTCGACCATCGTGACCGGCGCTCGATCCTGTGGCCGACGATGGGAGCGGTCGCGTTGGTCGGTTTCCAGGCATGGCTCGGTCGCGAAACCGTCCGGCTGGGGAACAGCGGCGAATCCGTGACTGCGCACCTCGCCGCGGCGATGACGCTCGTCGGCCTGTTGGTCTACCTGACGGTTCGAGCCTCGTACCCGGCGCGCCTCGTGATCCGCGGTGGGAGCCAGCGATTCACGCTGCTCGCCGCATTCGGGGCCGCGGCGACGTTTGCGCTGCTGCTGTTCGGATCTCAGGTCACGGCCACCGACACGGCGCTGGTGTATCCCGACTGGCCGCTCATGGGCGGCACGCTCTTCCCGCCGCTCGCCGAACCGATGGCCACGCATGTCCTCCACCGCTGGGTCGCCGCGGTCGTGGGCGTGATCGTCGCGACGATCGCGGTCGTAGCGTGGCGAACCCAGCGGGACCATCCGACCCTCGTGCGTCTCGCGTTCGGGGCTGCCGTGCTGTTTGCGATCCAGATCGTCGTCGGTGGACTCCAGGTAATGACCCGGCTGGCCGAGTGGACCCAGACCCTGCATCTCGCGCTCGGCGCCATCATCTGGGCGATGCTCGCCGGGCTGACGGTCACGAGCTACTACACGGCCCGCGCCGCCGCCACAGACCTGCCCGACGGCCGCCGCGATCCGGAGGCCACGACGGCGGGCGCTGCGAGCTCGACCGGAGACACCATCCGGGCGTATATCGCCCTCACGAAGCCCCGCATCATCGAGCTGCTCCTCGTCACGACGGTCCCGGCGATGGTGCTCGCGACGCGCGACCTCCCGGGCGCGGCAGGCGGCATCGACTGGTTCGGCTGGTTTGGCCTCGTCGTCTGGACGATGGTCGGCGGCACCCTGGCGGCCGGCAGCGCGAACGCGATCAACTGCTATCTCGATCGCGACATCGACCTCCTGATGACCCGGACGAGGCGGCGGCCGCTCCCGGCGCACCAGGTCGAGCCGGACAAGGCGGTCGTGTTCGGGATCGTTCTGGGCGTGATCTCGGTCGTGCTGATGGCGTATTTCGTCAATCTCGTAGCCGCGTTCCTGACGCTGCTGGCGATCGCGTTCTACGTCGTCGTGTACACGCTGCTGCTCAAGCGGACCACTCCGCAGAACATCGTCATCGGTGGCGCCGCCGGGGCGCTTGCCGCCGGTCATCGGCTGGGCCGCTGTGACCGGCAGCGTCAGCATCCCGGCCGTCGTGCTGTTCCTGATCGTCTTCTACTGGACACCGCCACATTTCTGGGCGCTCTCGCTCCGGATCCGGAAGGACTACGCGGCTGCCGGCGTGCCGATGCTCCCGGTGGTCAAGGGGATCCCCGAAACGACCCGCCAGATCGGCCTGTACACCGTCCTGATGGTGGCCATCTCGCTTGTGCTGTTTGCCGTCGCCCGGATGGGCCTCATCTACCTGGTCGCCGCGGTCGGGCTCGGAGCGATGTTCCTGTGGCAGGCGTACGGCCTCTGGCGGCGCGGCGCCTCGGAGGAGGCCTCGACCGCAGGCGCGATCCGGCTGTACAAGTACTCGATCTCGTACCTGACGCTGCTGTTCGTCGCGGTGGCCGTCGACGCGCTGGTGGTGATCCCGGTCTAGCCGTGGCGGACGTCGGTCCGTAGCCCGCCTTTCGGCGGCGGCGCGCTTCAGAGACGACGATTCCTGCTCCGCGACCGATCCACGGCCGATTGATCGGCGTCCGAGCACGTTTCGTCGCGTCAGAGTCGACGAAAGCTGCGTGGCGGGCCGAATCCTGACCCCGGAGGATGGTCTGACCACGTTTTGTCGCGTGGGAGCCGACGAAAGCTGCGCGCGGGCCGAATCCGGAGGCCCGAGGCAGGCTCCGAGCACGTTTCGTCGCGTGGGAGTCGACGGGGTGTCGCGCAGCGCGCTCCGGCGCGCGCCGGCGCCACGGCAGCCGCGCACACCCGGCGCCCGGATCATTCGCCGACGGCACCCTCGGCCTCGAGGCGCGCACGCCGCCGGCGACCCAGCCGGCCCTCCCGATCGAAGACCCCGAGGAACGCCTGGACGAGCGGTCCGATCCCGAGTGCGAACACCACGGTTCCGATGCCGATCGTGCCGCCGAGCGCCCAGCCGATGACGAGCACCGTCAGCTCGATCGCCGTGCGGGCTCGCCGGATCGACCACCCGAACCGGTGGTGAACGCCGGTCATCAGCCCGTCGCGCGGCCCGGGACCGAGATCCGCACCGAGATACAGGCCGCTGCCGAGTCCGACGGTCACCACCCCAAGCGCCATCAGCAGGAGTTGGGTCCATGGTTCGACCGCTACAGGGACGACCGTGAGGGCCACGTTCGTCGACAGCCCGATGAGCACGACGTTGATGACCGTCCCGATGCCGGGCCGCTCGCCCAGCGGCCACCACAGCGCGAGGATCGGGATCCCGAGCAGGATGCTGACGGTGCCGATCGCCAGGCCGGTCTGGCGCGCGATCCCCTGGTTCAGCGCCTCCCACGGCCCGAGCCCGAGACCCGCCTGGACCATCATCGCGACGCCTGTCCCGAACGTGACGAGCCCGAGAAGGAGGCCGGGCAGGCGTGGCAGGGCGGCGTGCAGGTCGAACCGCTCGCGGATCCCGGGCCGCTGGGAGCGCGTGTCGCGGGTCAGCGTGCCCGCCGCAGGTCGTCGACGAGCGGTCCCGCCGACAGCGGCCGGCCGAGGAGCGCACTGATGAGGTCGGCCGGTGACCGCGACGCCCCTGGCGAGAAGAGCCGCTCGGACATGAACCCATACCAGCCGGGGTCGCCCGACCACCACGGCCCGAACAGATCCCAGACCCGCTCCCGAACGGCCGCAGCGACGATGGCAGCCATCCCGAAGTTGGCGATGTAGCCGGGAAATCCGATCAACTCGGGGCGCATGGCCCACCACGACCATTCCGGATGTGGCTCGATGCCGAGGCTGTACGTCGTGATCTCGGTCCAGACGTCGTTCGGCCGCCGATCGGGGTGGCGATGGAGCTCGATCTCGAAGAGCGCCAACGCGACATCGAGGATGACCGCGCCGTATCGATGCCGCACCGCGTCACGCGGATCGGCCGACGCTCCGAGCCAGCGTCGCTGCCAGACCGGCTCGTCCGCGTCCCAGCCGAGGACATCGGCCATTCCCTCGAGGAACGCCGCGTCGTCGACGGACCAATCGAGGAACGCCGGCCGCGTCCGGACCGCCGCGAGTTGGAGGGCATGACCGCTTTCATGGAGCAGTTCGCGCAGGTTCCTGAGACCGCCAGCCGCGTACGTCGCGAAGACCCGCGGCGGCCTCGGCCTCCACGGTCCATCGTCCGGTTGGTCGCGTGCCCATGCGCCCATGCCGACGGTGACGGCGAACGGAAAGATCGGCCGGCCCGGCCGCGGTCTTACGTCGTAGGCGATGCCGAGGGCTTCGGGGTCGGCGCCGAGGGCCGCCAGGTACCGCTGGGTCACGTCCAGGAGGGAGTCGGCCGGGATCAGCTCATCGAGCCGGCGCTGGGCGGCACCGATCGTGAACCAGTAGTCCCAGGGCTCGATCGCCCCTGTGCCCATGATCCGGCGCCACTCGGCGAGGATCGCCTGGAACGTGCCCTCGATCGAGGCCGGCGGCAATCCGAGGGCCACCGCGTTCCTCTCGACTGGCGACCCGTGCGCCGCCCACCGACGCGGCGCTGGCGCGGACGAGCCTGCGGTACGTACCGGCCTCGTCGCCCTCACCATCCACGACGTGCCAGAGCGGCGCGAGCGCCTCGAACAGTGCCCGCCGCGCCGCCGGGTCGGTCTCGGTCGCAAGGCGGGCGATCACCGTGGCCCGGTCGAGCGTCTCCGACCCGACCGCCAACGCGTCGGCCACCTCGCCAAAGCGACGGTAGAGCGTCGCCCGGGCAACGGCCGTCGTCCGGTCCTCGTCGCTCGGGCTGCCCGGGATCGGACGGGCCCGCGGCGTGGCCTCGATCTGGTCGATCCAGGCGAGCCGGCCGCGCATGTTGACGACGGCCCGCAGGTCCTCGCCGGTCAGCGGGCCGGAGATCCGATCCAGTTCAGCATCGAACACCCGGCGGCGCGCCCGGTACCTCCGGGCAAGAGCGCGCCGTGAAGGCCCCGTACCCTGTGTGACGTCTCCGGCGCATCGACCGGGCCACGACGAGGTCACCGAAGGCCGCCAAAAGCTCCGCGAAGGAACGCTCGGTCGATTCGATGCCCATCGTCCGGGAGGATACGCGCGCTTCGGCCAGCACTGTCACCATGGGGACCCATGCAGATCCACTTTCTCGGTGGCGCGACCACCGTCACCGGTTCCCAGTTCCTGCTCGAGACGAACCGGGCGCGCGTCCTGATCGACTGCGGCATGTTCCAGGGCAGCCCGAACGAATCCATCCGCAACAGGGTCCCGTTCGCGTATGACCCAGCCGCCCTCGATGCGGTGCTCCTGACCCACGCTCACCTGGACCATTGCGGGCTGCTTCCGCTGCTCGTCAAGTCCGGGTTCACCGGCCCCATCCACGCCACGGCCGGCACGGTCGAGCTTGCGACGCTCGTCCTCCTCGACTCGGGGAAGCTGCACGAAGAGTTCGCCAAGCGCGATGCCCGCTGGGAGAAACGTCATCCGGACCGGGTCGCCGCGGAAGATGCTGAGGACGCGCAGGCCTACACGGCCGCGGTGGACCTCGCCGCCGCCGGCGACGCGATCGACCCCGAGGAGGCAGCCCCGCCCGGGGAGACCGCGACACCCGCGACACCGGAGGTAACGACCACACCGAGAGGCCGCGCCAAGCCAACCCGTGGTCACCACGTGGCAGCCAGAAACGCTGGCCGCACGACCCGGAGGCCGACCTGCGCGGTCAACCGCCGGACCTCGAGATCGATCTCGATCAGCCGCTGTACACCGCGAAGGACGCCGAGCGCGCGATCGAGCGGTTCCAGGCGACCCGCTACGAGGACGAGATCGACGTCGCGCCGGGAGTTCACGCGACCTTCTTCGACGCGGGGCACATCCTGGGCTCGGCGATCATCCGGCGTCCGCGTCCAGGACGGCCCCGACGACGAGGAGCGGGTCATCGTCTTTTCGGGCGACCTCGGACGGCCCGGGACGCCGATCATCCGCGACCCGACCGCGATGACGGACGCGGACTACGTGCTCGTCGAATCGACGTACGGCGGCCGCGAGCACGAACCCGAGACGGAAGCGATCCGCATCCTCGCCGAGACAGTCAGGATGGTCGCCGACGCCCAGGGCGTGCTGCTCGTCCCGTCGTTCGCGATCGGCAGGACACAGGAGGTCGTCTGGCAGCTCGACCGGCTGATCGAGCGTGGCGAGATCCCGCTCCTGCCGCTCTATCTCGACTCGCCCGATGGCATCGAAGGCGTCCGACGTCTATCGCCACCACCCCGATTACTACGACGAGGAGACGGCGAAGCTGCTGCGCGAGGGCGAGACGCCGCTCGACTACCCGAACCAGACGATCACGAACGACGTCAAGTCGTCGCGTGCGATCGAGCACGCGCCGCGCCCCTACATGATCGTGGCATCGAACGGGATGCTGACCGGCGGCCGCGTCGTCGGCCATCTCCGCAACCTCGTCGACGATCCGCGGGCGACGATCCTGTTCGTCGGCTACCAGGGCCAGGGCACGCTCGGTGCCCACCTCCAGGCCGGGGCACGCGAGATCAAGCTCGATGGGCAGCCGCGACCCGTCCGCTGCCAGGTGCGATCGATCAGCGGCTTCTCGGCCCACGCGGACGAATCGGAGCTGCTCGATTGGCTCCGAGGGTTCACCACCGGCAAGCAACCGGGCGGTCCGGGCTACCCCCGCCGGGTGTTCATCGTCCACGGCGACCCCGAGGCACAGGTGGCGCTCGAACCGCGGATCCGCGAGCTCGGCCTCGAGACCCACGTCCCGCACTGGCACGAGCACGTCGCGCTCGACTGACCGCGTAGGCTGACGCCCCATGGTGCTCATCGACCGGGCATTGGCCTTGTGCGGCTGGGCCGCAGCATCGATCGAGCGAGCGGCCCGTGGCAGGCGATGGGCAGCCTGGACCGTCGTCGCGGCG
This sequence comes from uncultured Chloroflexia bacterium, assembly GCA_963816675.1. Classification (GTDB taxonomy): domain Bacteria; phylum Chloroflexota; class Limnocylindria; order Limnocylindrales; family CSP1-4; genus SPCO01. Next base: position 124,147 of record CAWFLS010000008.1, on the reverse strand, counting down.
CTGCTGACGCTGTCAGCGATCCCGACGATCGCGATCGCCTCATCACCGAGGCCGACGGACCTGTCGTTCGACGACCTTCGATACCAGCGTATCCCGGCGATGACCTCGTGGGTCCGGATGGAAGGGGTGCTCCGCGCGGCAAGCGGCGGTGGCGGGAACCTCTACGAGCTCGTCGACCCTGTCGACGACCGCTCGTACGTCAACGTCGACACGACCGAGATGCTCGAGCCGGGACACGCGGTCGTCACGGGCCAGCTTGGCCTCGGGTCGAACCCGGTCGGGTCGCCGGGCTTCCTCGGGATCATCGTTGCCGACGTGCCGGCGGTGCCCAGACAGGACGAGCCGTTCCAGCTGATCCTTCTGCCGGCTCTGCTCGGGATCGCGCTGGCGATCGGGATCCTGCAGGGATATCCCGTAGTCCGCCCCGAGCGCCGGCCCGGCCAGCGGACGGAACCGATGGCCGCCTGACGAGCGCCTGGAGGGCCGCTGGGGAGGCTGGATCCGCAACGAAGCAGTGGGACGCCACGAGACCGTCCCGTGCACGATCGCGGTCGAGCCAGATCGCGACGCGTACCGGTTGACGATCGCCGACGCGCGCTCCCAGCGAACGCTTCCGGTCCGCCGCCGGGCGCCCATCCGGCAGGTCAGGCTCTGCCGCATCGACGGCTGTCGACCAGGGCTCGACATCCGCGCTGCAGGAGCCGACCTCGTACTCGAGTTCGACCGCGAAGCGACTCGAAACCGGCTGGCCTCGACGCTTCTCTGAGCCGGGTGCGGACATAGCGACAGGTATCCTCGGAACATGTCGATGTCGAGGGCTTCGGAGACATCACGGCCGGAACTGCCGACCGGGAACGTGACCTTCCTGTTCTCGGACATCGAGGGATCGACCCGGCTCGTCGCAGGACCTCGGGGACGGCTTTCCGGCGGTGCTGAAGCGGCATCACGCGCTCTTGCGGGCGGCGTTCGACTTCGACAGGACCGGTGGCGTCGAGGTCGCAACAGAAGGCGACTCGTTCTTCGTGGTGTTCAGGAGCGCACTGTCGGCCATTGCCGCAGCGGCGGAGGCGCAGCGTTCGCTCGAAGCCGAGCCATGGCCGGCCGAGGTCGGCTCGCTTCGCGTACGGATGGGCTTGCACACGGGCGAGGGGACGCTCGGCGGCGACAACTACATCGGGATCGACGTCAACCGGGCGGCGCGGATCGGGGCTGCGGCTCACGGAGGCCAGGTCCTCGTGTCGGAGGCGACGCGCAGCGTGACCGAGCGGTCGCTGACGGATGGCCTCACGATGCGCGATCTCGGAGAATTCCGGCTCAAGGACCTCCGCGACCCTGAGCGACTTATCCAGCTCGTGATCCCCGGGCTCCCGGATGGATTCCCGGCGCCGAGGACGCTCGAGTCACCCTCCAATCTTCCCGCCGAGACGTCGTCGTTCGTCGGGCGCGCGCGCGAGGTGGACGAGGTCGTCGAACTCCTCCGTGGGTCACGCCTGGTGACGCTGCTCGGCCCGGGTGGGACCGGCAAGACGCGCCTTGGTCTCCGCGTCGCTGAGACTCCTGCGATCGGACTTCGCGGGCGGCGCCTTCTTCGTAGACCTCTCGACGGTGGCTGACCCGGACCTCATCCCGGTTGCGATCGCTCACGCGATCGGCCTGCGCGAGGACGTGCGGCGCCCGATACGTGCCTCTCTCGCGGACTACCTCGCCGACCGTCGGGTATTGCTCGTCCTCGATAACTTCGAGCAGATCCTTCGCGGTGCCACGCTCGTGTCGGACCTCCTTCGGGGCGCACCGAAGCTGGTCATCATCGCCACGAGCCGGGAAGCCCTCCACATCCGCGGCGAACAGGAATACCCGGTCCCGGCCCTCGCCGTTCCCGAGCTTGGCCGGCCTCCCCTCGCTCGATGAGCTGTTGCGCGTCGACGCCGTGCGGCTGTTCGTGCAACGCGCGCGTGCGGTCCGCCCCGACTTCGAAGTCGACTCCGCGAACGCAGCCGCGATCGCGGCGATCTGCGCGCGACTCGATGGCCTGCCGCTCGCGATCGAGCTCGCCGCGGCGCGCGTCAAACTGCTCCCGCCGTCGGCCATCCTCGTGCGCCTGGAGCATCGGCTGTCGATCCTGACGAGCGTCGGACGTGACCTGCCGGAGCGCCAGCGCACGCTGCGTGGGGCGATCGACTGGAGCCATGATCTCCTCGACCCCGACGAGCGTGTGTGGTTCCATCGGCTCGGCGTCTTCGCAGGCGGCTGGACGGTCGAAGGCGCCCAGGCGGTGTGTGACCCGGATAGCGAGCTCGGGATGGAGGCACTCGACGCGCTCGCATCGCTCGTCGAGAAGAGCCTGATCCGGCGGCTGCCCGACGCAGCCGGGCGATCCTCGCTTCGGCATGCTCGAGACGATCCGCGAGTACTCCGCTCGAGCGGCTCGCAGCGAGCGACGACGCTCAGCCGACGTGGCAGCGACACGAAGACTACTTCGCGGCACTTGCGCGCCGGGCGCAACCGGAGCTGCTCGGCGCTCGGCAGAACGAATGGCTCGACCGCCTCGACGCCGACCGTGACAACCTGCGGGCGGCGCTCCAACACGCCGCGGACGGGTCGAACCGAAGTCGCGCTTGGGATGGGCGCCGCGCTCTGGCGCTTCTGGCAGCAGCGGGCACATCTCGCCGAAGGTCGAGCGGTGCTCGAGTCGCTCCTCGCCCTGCCGTCGGCCGCCGCTCGTACGGCGGCCCGCGCTGGCGCTCTGGCGGGTCTGGGCGGCATCCGCTACTGGCAGGGCGACCTCGCCGCCGCGGGGGAGGCCTACGCCGAGGCGCTCGCGATCGAGCGGGAGCTGGACGATCCACGAGGGCTCGCCGAGGCGCTGTACGACGCGGGTTTCGTCGCCGCGATCGCCGGCGACCACGCCACGGCGCGCACCGACTACGAGGAGAGCCTCGAGATCTATCGCGCGCTCGATGACGAGGCCGGTGTCGCCCGGCTGAGTGAGGCGCTCGTCTTCGTCATGTTCCACCAAGGCGAGTTTGCTGCGGCCCGGACCATCCAGGAGCAGAACGTCCGTGCATTCGCAGCGACCGGCGAGCCCTTCCGGATCGCCAATGGCCTCAACCTGCTTTCAGCGATCCAACTGAAGGACGGCGATCTTGACGCCGCGCGCGCCAGTCAGGCGGAGGCGATCGGGATCTTTCATGGCGCCGCCGACGTTCCCGGGCGTCATTCGTGCGCTGTTGCTGGCCGCAGCGGTCGCGGTCGCCGACGGCGACGGCGAACGAGCGGCTCGGCTGTGCGCGGCCGCGGACACGCTGAAGGAACCGCTCGGCGAGGTCGCGACGCCGATGACCATGCTGCACCTGGAGGATCCGGCCGTGACCGCGCGCCGCCTGATGGGCGACGAGGCGTTCGAGCGTGCGTACCAGTCGGGACGCGGTCTTGGCCTCGATGAGGCGGTCGCGCTCGTCCGGACCTGAGGGCTCGCCCGCGAGCGATCCGCCGCGCGCGAGGGCGGCCGTCGGCGGGTAGGCTTCCGATAGCGGACGCCGCGGCAGGCGACCGGGAGGGAGTCTCGATGCGGCCAGCCCTGAACATCCTGAGCAGCGACCTGACGACCCGTATCGTCGACGAGGCGATGCGGGTCCTGGCCGAGGTCGGGATGGAGATCCGCGGTCCCGAGATGCGACGCCGGCTGCTCGACCACGGCCTGCCCCTCGATCACAGCGGCCAGCGGGTCCTCTTTCCCCGTGCGGTCGTCGAGGCCGCGATCGCCTCCGCGCCGTCGTCGTTCATCCTCTACGACCGGGCCGGCGCGCCCCACGCCGACCTCGGCGAGGACCGGGTCCACTTCGTGCCGGGGTCGTCCGGTCTCAAGGTGCTCGACCACCGGACGGGCGAGACGCGGCTCGCGAACTCCACCGACTTCGTCGAATACGTCCGCCTGGCGGACGGCCTCGCGAACATCCCGTACCTGGCGACGGCGTTTTCGACCAACAACGACATCGAGGCGCAGGTCTCCGACGCGTGGCGCCTGTACATGACGCTGACGAATTCCAACAAGCCGGTCGTCTCGGGCGCCTTCACCGAGCATGGCGTGCCGCGGATGGTCGAGATGATGCAGCTGTTCCGGGATGACCGGGCCGATCTCATCGCCCGGCCGATGTCGATCTTCACCATCACCGCGACCGGGAACTTCCGGTACAGCGAGGATTCGTGTCAGAACCTGATCGACTGCGTCGAGGCCGGTATCCCGGTCGAGATCGTGCCGGTGACGCTGATGGGCCTGATCGCGCCGGTCACGATCGTCGGCGCCACGGTCTTCCACACAGCCGACGTCCTCGCCGGGATCACGATGGCCCAGATCGTCCGGCCTGGCGCACCGGTCCTGTTCGGCGGCGCACCGGCGACGTTTCACATGAAGATCGCGAGCTCACCGATGTCCGCGATCGAGGCGCTCCAGCTGGACGCCGCCTATGTCGCGGTCGCGAAGTCGCTGGGGCTGCCGACCCAGTCGTACATGGCGCTGTCCGACGGGCCGATCCTCGATGCCCAGGCGGGTGCCGAGACGTTCGGCAGCGCCCTGATCGCGGCGCTGGCCGGCGTCAACTCCGTGTCGGGACCCGGGATGCTCGATTTCCTGCTGGTCTTCAGCCTCCCGAAGCTCGTCTTCGACGACGAGATGTGCGGCCAGGCACTCCGCTTCGTCCGCGACGTCGCGGTCCAGGACGATCTGCCGACGACCGACCTCATCGCCACGCTGCTGGCCGATCAGCACCTGATCATGGCCGACCACACGACCCGGCACTGGCCCACCGAGCTGTATCTGCCGAGCGCGGTGATCGATCGGGACAACCGCGAGAACTGGACCCGCCAGGGCGCCAAGGACACCTACGAGCGAGCGACCGCCGAGGTCGAGCGTCGGCTTGCGGCGTACCAGCCGCTCGCACACCGACCCCGCCATCGAGCTCGAGCTGCAGCGGATCATCCGCTCGGGTCTCGTGGACCAGACGGACCTGCCTGTCGTCCCGGCTGCTGCGGAGCCTGTCGCTACCGGGGGGCCGGCCGGTGGGCGGCGCCACAATCGCCGACGGGAGATGGCGCGGCGGGTGCCCGGGGACGCCGAGGGCGTGACCGACCCGAGTGGAGGCTGAGGAAGCGGGATCGTCTGCTGTGCGGCCGCGGCGTCAGCGTTTCGTGCGAGCGTTGATGCGGGCCAGCGCCCCTTTCCAATCGGGATCGAAGGGCTTGCCTGGCTCGTCGAGATCCATCGTGAGCGGGGCGTGGTCGGACGGTACCGGAGGACCCTTTCGCGCCTGGCGGTCGATCTCGGCGTCGACGATCCGGGCGGCCACCGAGGGCGAGGCCAGCAGATGGTCGATCCGCATCCCGAGGTTCTTGTGGAAGTTCCCGGCTCGGTAGTCCCACCATGAGAACCGGCCCGGTTCGTCGTGTCGGGCGCGGAAGCCATCGGTCAGCCCGAGGTCGATCAGCGCTCGGAAGGCGGCCCGCTCGGGCTCCGAGACGTGCGTGCCGCCATGCGCCGCGGCCGCGTCCCAGACATCGAGATCGGTCGGCGCAACGTTGAGATCGCCACCGAGGACGAGGCTGTCGGTCCGCTGTCAGCTCGTCGGCCGTCCAGCGCCGCAGCCGGTCGAACCAGGCGAGCTTGCCCTCGTAGAACGGTGATCCGACCACCCGGCCGTTCGGCGCGTACAGGCTCACGACGCGCAGCCCGTCGACGGTGGCGGCGACCATCCGGGCCTCGTCGAACGGGTTGAAGTCGTCCTCGGAGGCGACGGCCGCACCCGCTCCGCCCGGCCCGGAATCGCGAACCGGCCCGTCGCCGAAGTTCGTGACGACGTCGTCGACCGTCGAGCCCTTCGCGGGCCGCGATCGCCACCCCGTTCCAGCGCCCCTCGCCGTGGTGGACGAGCTGATAGCCGGCCATCGCGAACGCCATCACGGGCGCGTCGCCGTCGGTCAGCTTCGTCTCCTGGACGAGCAGGATGTCGGGCGCGGCACGCTCGAGCCAGCGCTCGACCGCCTCCTGACGGGCCTTGAGCGAGTTGACGTTCCAGGTCGCGATCCGCATCCGTTCCTCTGGTCGTGCCCGCTAGTAGTGCCGGCCGCGCTGGCGCTCGAGGTCGAACGTGGCCGTGTCCGCGACGGCCATCACGGCCATCGTCCCGGCCTGGACCGGGTCGGAGACGACGAGATCGACGTGGTCCGTGATCGAGCCGACCATGTTGAGCGCGATGATCGGGATGCCGACCGCGCGCAGCTCCTCGGCCGCGACGCTGATGTCGCCGCCCATGATCGAGCCGGCAAGCACGAGCAGGCGGGCGCGCGGCAGGTCGGCGACGGCCCGGACGGCTGCCGCGATGTTCTCCTCGCCGACCAGCGGGATCGTGTCGACGCTGATCCGCTCGCCCCGCAGGTTGTGGCGGTCGGCCTCGCTGACGGCACCGAGCGCGACCTGGGCGACCTGGGCGCCGCCGCCGACCACGATGATCCGCTTGCCGAAGACCCGGTCGAGCGCCCGCGTCAGGTGGACCATCCGGACGTCGGCGAGGCTTTCGAGTGCCGCGCTCAGCGCCTCGTCGGCGACGCCATCGACCTCGAGCTCCATCTCGGCGAGGGGCGGGTCGCCATCGACTCGGCGGACCGTGGCAAGCGCCCGGATCTGGCCGCCAAGGCCGGCCACCGCGTCGATGACTGCCGACAGCGAGGCCGCGCGATCGACGATATCGAACCGGATCGCCGCGGTCTCGGCCGCGCGGCGCCTCGGCATCAGCCGAGCGAACCGCGTCCGGCCGCTCCCGGTCGAAGGTCGTTGACGGACATGGCGTCGGGCTGGATGCCACCGGTCGGGTCGTGCTCCTCGAACGCCAGTCCGAGACCGGCGAACGCCTCGCGTGTCGCTGCCGGGTCCGAGGTCGTGAGCATCAGCGCCCCATCGGTGTCCTCGGCGACGCCGACGATGCCGGTGATGTTGACGCCAGCATCGCCGAGGGCCGTCGCAACGCGTGCGAGCGAACCCGGCCGATCGTCGAGCTTGACCGTGAACCAGACCGTCACCGGCATCCTCCTGCTGTCTGGCGATGGTACCCGGTCGCCGCGCGATCGGCGGCCGGCGGCGCGCGGTCGCGACCTCCCGCGGCCGCCCTCGCCGCGGCCGCCAGCCGGCCGCCGGACTGCCGCGCCTCGCTCCGACTTCGGCCCGCTACCCTGTCCGATGCCTCCCGCGAAGCCCGGGCCGGCCCCGGCCCCGGTCATCCAGATCTTCGGTCTCGAGGGCGACCAGGCGACCCGAGCCGCGGTCCGCTTCTTCAAGGAGCGGCGGATCGCGGTGTCGCAGGTCGACCTCCGCAAGCGCCCGATCGCGCCAGGCGAGCTCCGCCGTTTCGTCGAGCGACTGGGCGCGCGGGCGCTCCTCGACGAGACGTCCCGCGCCTACCGCGACGCTGGCCTCGGCTACCTCCGGATGGACGACGCGGCCATCGTCGAGCGCCTCCTCGCGGACGTCCGTCTGTTGCGGCTGCCGCTGATCCGGCGCGGCAACGACGTCACGGTCGGCCGTGCCGAGGCCACGTGGACCGCGCTGGGTCAGCGCGAGCCGCGAGACCTGACGACGTGCAACCCGCCGAGCACCGCGCCGGCGACGACCAGCGCGACCCCGGCGATCGCCCAACGGACATCGTCGACCATGAAGCCCGATCCCCGGAGGATGCCCAGTCCCTGGCCGACCCAGACGAGCCCGACCGCGCCAAGCGCGAGTCGCCAGGAATCACGATCCCGCGCTGTCGCCGGTCCAAGTCACCTCCCGGATGGCATGCTAGCCCGATGGAAGAACGCCACGCGACCAAGGACAAATGCAGCCCTGGAAGCGTCGCGCCGGCCGGATGTGGGTCACGCCGACCGCCGAGCGGATCCTCGAGGGTCAGACCAGCGCGACCGAAGACGAAAAGCTCCTCGAACGGCGGCCGCGACCCACGTTTCTCGAGACCGACCCGTGGCGAACGCTCCGGATCCTGTCCGAGTTCGTCGAGGGCTTTGACGCGCTGGCCCAGGTCGGTCCTGCCATCACGGTCTTCGGCTCGGCGCGAACCGCGCCCGGCGACCCGACATACGAGCTGGCCCGAACGATCGGCCGGCGGCTGGCGGAGGCCGGCTTCGCAGTCATCACGGGCGGTGGACCGGGCTCGATGGAGGCCGCCAATCGCGGTTGCCGGGAGGGCGGGGGACTCTCGGTCGGCTGCAACATCGAGCTGCCACATGAGCAGGGGACCAACGCCTACGTCGACCTCGGCGTCGAATTCCGCTACTTCTTCGCCCGGAAGGTCATGTTCGTGAAGTACGCCGACGGCTTCGTGATCCTGCCGGGTGGCATCGGCACGCTCGACGAACTGTTCGAATCGCTCACGCTCATCCAGACGGGCAAGGTCCGGCACTTCCCGGTCGTCCTGGTGGGCCGGGCGTACTGGACGGGGCTTCTCGACTGGATGCGCGACACGATGCTCGCCGCCGGGGCCATCGGCGAGACGGACCTCGGCCTCTTCCACGTCACCGACGATCCCGACGAAGTGATCGACTACATCCAGACCCACCGCGCCGAGGAGGAAGTCCAGTAGTCGTCGCGGACGAGCCGGCAAGCGGGCCTCGGCTCGACGACTCCGCGCGGCGCGCTGTCCCAACGCGCCCGACCGCGTCGCCTACCACACGTCCCCGGGCCGCCACTCGCAGCTGATCGGTGCATCGAAGTCGAGCGGCGGCGATGTCGGCGTCTCGAGCACGAGGATGTAGCCATCGTCGTCGGGCGTCCGCATCGTGCCGTCGTCGGTGCGAACCGAGCGTCGGGCCGCGCCACGTCCGCCACCCGAGCCGCTCGTAGAACCGATGGCTGCCCGTGCCGAGGGCACCCAGTTCGTAGCGGTCACGGATGTGCGATCCAGACCTCGGCCATCACCCGGGTCCCGAGTCCCGTTCCCTGGCGTGCCGGGTCGACCGCGACGGCCTCGACATACCCGGTCCGCACGGGGACGTCGCCGATGTGGAGGTCACGTTCCACGACCGAAGCGTGGGCGACGACCTCCTCACCGATCTCGATGACGAAGTGGACGCCGCCGACGGCATGGTCCCAATCGTCCTCGGTAAAGCCCTCCTCGCCAGGCGGGAATGCCGCCCACAGCGAGCGTCCGGATCGTCGCGACGTCCGCGGCCGACAGCTCCGCCGTCCGTCGCCTGCCGAAGCCGCCCCGGAGCGTCACTCATCCGCGAGGCAGGGCGACCTCGATGCGGCCATCCACGATCCGCAACGGGTAGTAGCGCATTCGGCGGACCCGCGTCAGCCGGCGCGCCTCGGCCTTCTTCCCGGGTGGATCGGCCTTCGGCTCGCGGCCCGCCGGAGACCACGTCGGATGGTAGACGCCGTCGGGGTCGAGCCCGCCGGTCGTCGGCATCTGGACCGGGCCACCTCCGGCGAGGTCGAACCGACCGTCGTGCAACGGGCAGGCGACGATGCAGCCATCGAGCTCACCGATCGAAAGCGGCGCGCTCATGTGCGGGCAGCGGTCGTCCGTCGCGACGATCCCGGCCGGCGGTGTGCGCGAGCAGGACGTCGAGGTCGCCACGTGTCACCCGGCGCATCGTTCCGGGCGGCAGTTCGGCAACGTCGAGGACGGCCTCGAAGGGCGACGCCAGCCGTGCCGTTCGCGGCGAGGGCCGGCGGGATACGGGGCGGGTCGGAGTTCCATCGCCGCATGCTACCCCGGGAACGACCGACGGCCCCGGTGGGACACCGGGGCCGTCGAGTGCGAGGAGGAGCAAGCGTCAGTCGCGGGCGACGGAACTCGCTGAAACGCGTTCGGGCCTTGCCACCGGCGCAGCGCCTTCGTTGACTGGCGCGGGTCGGGACGGGCGCCTCGTTCGATGTCCGGAGCGGGATCTCCTTGATCGCGACGGCGGCTAGCAGCGCGATGATCGATCCGACCACCCCGAGCCAGAACGTCTGGGCGGTCGCGAGGCTGAACGCCCCGTGAACGCCCTCGACCAAGGCCGGGATGAACGGCTCGACGGCTGACTTGAACGCGTCCGGGATCGCGGCGAGGATCGCCTGCCCGAGGTCACCGACGCCGGTCAGCGAGCTCAAGTCGAAGCCGCCGCCGCCGCTCGCCTGGGCGAAGCCATCGGTGACCTGCGTCGGTACGCCTGCCGCGGTCATCTGCGGGATCGAGGTTGTCCTTGAACGACGTCGCGAAGATCGTGCCCACGAACGCGAGCGCGATCGTGCCGCCGATCTGGCGGAAGAACGTCAGGTTCGACGTCGCGACGCCGAGCTGCCGGAACGGGACGGCGTTCTGGATGACGATCGTCGGCACCGAGAACGTCGGGCCGACGCCCAGGCCGGCGATGAACATCCAGAGCCACACGACGGGCACCGGCGTGTCCTTGGTCAGCTGGGTCATCAGCAGGACCGCCGAAGCCCATGATCGTCGACCGAACCGGCGATCAGCCACTTGTAGCGGCCGGTCCTCGACACGATCAGGCCCGACACGATCGAGCTCGCGATGAGCCCGACCATGAGCGGCAGCGCCGCCAGTCCGGAGTTCGTCGGCGAGAAGTTCTCGACCACCTGGAACCAGCGCGGCAGGAAGACGATCGCGCCGAAGAAGGCGAACGCCGCGAAGAAGACCGAGACCATCGTCGCCGAGTAGGTCCGGCCCTTCCAGAGGCCGAGCGGGACGATCGGCTCCTTGGCGCGCCACTCCGCGAGCAGGAAGAGCAGCGTGCCGACGACGCCGACGAGGATGAACCCACCGACGGTCGGATCGGTCCACTCCCCGAACTGCTTGTTGGTCAGGCCGACCAGCAGGAAGACCATCGAGACCGTGAAGATCGCACCTCCGATGAGGTCGAAGTTCCGCGTCGCGTTTCTCGTCTTGACCGTCGGCAGCAATCGCTGGATGACGATCAGCGCGACGATCCCGATCGGGATGTTGACGTAGAAGATCCAGTGCCAGCTGAGGTTCTCGGTCAGCCAGCCGCCGATGAGCGGGCCGGCGACGAAGGCGATACCGAAGACGGCGCCGAACAGGCCCTGGTACTTGCCTCGCTCCTTCGGCGTGAACAGGTCACCGATGATCGCGAGCGCGACGGGGAACAGCGAGCCAGCGCCGATGCCCTGGATGCCTCGGAACAGGATCAGCATGCCCATGTTCTGGCTCAGGCCGGACAGCGCCGAGCCGATCAGGAAGATCACGATGCCGATCATGAAGATCGGCTTGCGGCCGTAGATGTCGGAGAGCTTGCCCCAGAACGGGACGCTGATCGTGCTGGTGAGCAGGTAGATGGTGATGGCCCAGACGTAGTAGTCGTTGCCGCTGAGCTGCGTGACGATCGTGGGCAGTGCCGGACCGACGATCGTCTGGTCGAGGGCACCAAGGAACAGGCCGAGCATCACCGCGAAGAGGATCTCCATCTTCGCGCGGTGGCTCAGGCCGAGGGCCGGGTCGTCTTCGAGGCTCGGGACGTACTCCTCGCCGGCGTTGGCCGGGAACGCTTCCATGGTTGGGTTCAATTCCTCCCTTGCGGTTCTGGGCTGTGGTGGGCACGAGCGTGGCTCGCGAATGTGGTGGTGAGGGCGCTGCGGAGGTCCGCAAGCGCTGCGGCGAGCCTCGTCAGCTGGGCTGGTTCGAGCTCGTCGAGGATCCGGTCGAGGATCTGTTCACGAACGGCCTCGACTTCGTCGAGCACCGAACGGCCGGTGTCCGTGATCCGGACGAGGACGATGCGCCGGTCGCTCGGGACCCGGATGCGCTCGACGTAGCCACGCTCCTCGACGCGATCGATCAGGCCGGTCGCGTTGGAGACCGATACGTCGAGCATCTCGGCGAGCCGGCTCATCGCCATCTCACCGTGCCGCTCGAGCAGGTGCATCAGGTGCAGCTGCGACATGCTGATCCCGAGACGGACGAGGCGCTCGCTGCCGAGGCATTTGAGCTCGCCCATGGCCGTGCGGAAATCGGCGATGATTCCGGCCTTGGCGACGCGCCGCCGCATCGGCGTCCGTCTGATCGCCGCTTTCGGAAGGTGCGGCGGGCATCGAGTTCGGGGGGACGGCCGTGGGTGAACCGGGGCTACGCCCTTCGACTGTTCGGGTCATGTGAAATATCCTAAGCATGCGAACAATCCTGTCAAGGACGAACATCCAGATGACCGGGAGGACCCGATGCGCTTCGCACTCATGATCGAGCCCCAGCAGGGGCTGAGCTACGGCGATCAGGTGGCGATCGCCAAGCGAGCGGAGGCAAATGGTTTCGAGGCGCTGTTCCGGTCCGATCACTACCAGAGCTTCCCGGGCGCGGCTGGCAAGCCGACCACGGATGCCTGGACCGTCCTCGCCGGTCTCGCTCGTGACACCGACCGGATCACGCTCGGGACCCTGGTGTCGCCAGTCACGTTCCGGCACCCCGGCAATCTCGCAAAGGTCGCGACGACCGTCGATGAGATGAGCGGCGGCCGGATCGAGGTAGGCGTCGGCGCCGGGTGGAACGAGCTCGAGCACCGACAGCTCGGGCTTCCGTTCCCGCCGATCAAGGAGCGCGCCGATCTCCTGGAGGATCAGCTGGCCATCCTCCGCGGGCTGTGGGGCGAGCCGGACGGCTGGTCCTACGACGGGCATCAGGTCTCGATCAGCGAGGCGCGGTTCTACCCGAAGCCCGTCGACGTGCCGAGCCGTCCGCGGACGCCGATCGGTGGAGCCCGGCCGCGACTTCTTGTCGGCGGGTCGGGGACGCCTCGGTCGTTCCGTCTCGCCGCCCAGTACGCGGACGAGTTCAACCTCAACGGCAACGGGCCGGAGGACACCGCGGTGCGCTACGCGGCGATCGACGAGGCGTGCCGAGCGATCGGCCGGGATCCGGCCTCCCTGACGCGGTCGGTGATGGTCGGTGTGCTGTTGGGTCGCGATGAGGCGGAGATCGGCCGGCGCGTCGCGGCCGCAAAGCAGGCCTTTGGCGAGGGAGCCGACGATGGCGGCCTCGACGATCGCGCCTGGCTGGCCGAGTCGCGGCGAGCGCTGGATCACCGGAACGCCCGAGGAGGCGCGCGACGGCGTGCGGCGCTTCGCCGCCGTCGGGGTCGAGCGGATGATGCTCCAGGACTTCCTGCCGTGGGACCTCGACATGATCGACGTCATGGGCGAGGCGTTGATCGGTCAGGTGTGAGATCGGCCGCGGCGGTCAGCCGCTCGCGGCGTCTGCGGCGGCTCGGTACGTAGCGTCGTCCCGCCGCAGCAGATCTGGATTCGTTCCGCGGGCGCGGGCGAGTCGCTCGGTCAGAAGCTGGAGCGGCGCCGACGGTACCGATCAGTGCCGCGACGGGTGCCGGGAGATCGGTCGCCTCGGCGACCAGGAGCCGGCCGGCCGGTGTGAGCGCCTCGTCAAGCGCGGATCGAGGTCCGCGGCAAGGATCGCGGCGGCTCGGACGCCGAGCACGCGCGCGGCCGCGAGCGCATCCCGGGCGCGCGCGAGACGCGCCTCGCGGCCATCGCGATCCGCGAGAACGAGGATGAGGCCGGTGTCGCGGCCGATCGCGGGAAGGTGGCCGTGCAGGAACGTCTCGAGGTCGCGGAACGCCGACGGCAGCCACGATGCCTCCTCGACCTTGAGGACGAGTTCGCGGCCGGCCGGGCGATCGGCACCGGAGGCGAGCACGATCAGGTGGACGGCGTCCGCCAGCCTCGCTGCGATCTGTTCGGCGGCTGCCGACGGTCGCTCGTCCCGGCGGTCAGCAGGCGCTCGAGGTTCGCCGCATCGAGCGCGCGTCCGGACAGCTCGGCGCCCACGGCGGCCGCCGCGGCCAGCGGGCTGACGTAGCCGACGGTGTGGCACCAACTCTGGTCCAGTTCGCCGGTCTCGACGACGACATCCGCGTAGGCCGCAGCGGGGGACCGGCTGCTGACGGTGACGACGGCCGTCCGCGCTCCGGCTTCCCGCGCCGAACGGAGGGCGGCGTTCGTCGCGCCGCGTGCCGCCTTCGTGTGTGATCCCGATCACGAGCCCGCTGGTCGGCGGGTCGAGCGACAGCTCGAACGCCTGGGCCGCTGCGATCCCAGTCCTTCGACAGACCGGCCACGTCGGCTGCTTCCCGCAGGATCTCGACGACCCCGAGCGCGGCGTGCTCGGACGTGCCGCAGCCCGTGACGACGACCGGGTCGCCGGCGATCAACGCTGCCCGTACGGCATCGGCCAGCGCGGCTGCGGTGCCGGCCGCTCGCGTCCGCTCGACGACCCGTCGGGCGAGGGCTGGCTCGGCCGCGATCATGTCCGTCATGTGATACGGCGGGCCGCTGCGCGCGCTCGGTGCGCCGGACGATGTCCATGGGTCGGATGGTCCGGGCAGTGGCGCGGCGGCATCGAAAGCAGGCTCAGTCGTCATCGATTCCTCCATCTGGCTGCGAGGATAGGCCGCGCATCTGCATGGTCGTCGCGTTCACCGTGCGCAGGTCGGGCGCGTGCGGGCTGGACCCGTCACCATCACGCCTGGACTCGCCCGTGAGGCGATGTCGCGATCAGCGCCATCCAGGAGGTATCGATGCAGGTCGGTCTCATGGCCCCGCAGGGCTGGAAGGGCGAATACGACGGCTGGTCGGCCGCCGACGCATGGAGCCGGACCGTCGAGCTGGCCCGCCAGGCGGAGACACTCGGGTTTGAATCGCTGTGGGTCTTCGACCACTTCCACACGGTCCCGACGCCGTCCGACGAGATCACCTTCGAGTCGTTCTCGACGCTGACCGCGCTCGCCATGGCAACGACCCGCGTGCGACTCGGTCACATGGTCATCTGCGCGGGGTTCAGGAACCCGGCGCTCACGGCCAAGATGTCGTCGACGCTGGACGTGATCAGCGGCGGCCGCTTCGAGCTGGGCATCGGTGCCGGCTGGAAGGAGGAGGAGTGGCGGGCCTACGGCTACGACTTCCCGAGCCTGGGTGAACGGCTGGAGGCACTCGCCGACAACCTCGGCGTGATCCGGGCGATGTTCGCTCCCGGGCGGGCGACCTATGAGGGTCCGTACGCCTCGGTCCGCGGCGCGATCAACGTGCCGAAGGGCGTCCAGCCACGGATCCCGATCATCGTTGGTGGCAACGGTCGGCGGGTGACGGCCGGGCTCGCGATCCGCCACGGTGACGAGCTCAACTACGTGTTCCTGTCGGCCGCGGAGATCGCCGAGCGGATGGCCGAAGTCCGCGCTCGCTGCGAGACCGAGGGTCGCGACCCCGCGTCGCTTCGTTTCTCGCTCTACGTCCGCGACGAGGAGATGCGCGACGCCGGCCAGGCTCGCGTCGACGCGGTCGGCCGCTATGCCGAGATCGGTCTGGACCGGATCGTGTGCTTCCCGACGCGCTGGTCGCCGACTGCCGAGGCGCAGGCGGGCTTTGCCGAGGATTGCCGGGCGGCGGGCGTGGCGCTCACGGCGTAGGCGGCGGCTCGGCGGCCCGGGTTGCGGCGCGGTCGGCGGCCGATCCGACCGATCCGGCGGAGTGGCGCGTAGCGGAACCACGCGCGACCCACGAGCAATTCGACCGGAACAGGCCCGTAGCGGCGCGAATCGATCGACTCGCCGAGCCCGGCCTCGGTCGTTGCGGCCTCGTCCGCGTCTCCGAGGAGCCAGGCCTCGTCGTCGCCAAGGCGGAGATGGCCGCCGGCGAACGCGACGCGGTCGCCGGGGCCCGCGACGACGCGCTTCACCGCGAGCAGGTCACTGTCAGGTTCCCGGAACACGACGATCGAGCCACGTCGCGGCCACCGAGTTGACGTGGGGTCGACCAGGAGCCAATCGCCCGATTCGATGGCCGGGACCATGCTGGCCTCGACGACTGCGACCCGCCACGGTCCTCGTAGACGCGTGGCCAGCGGCGTCGTGCGCCGCGGCCGCCCCCGAGGCTGGGCGGGGGGCGGCGACGGTGGCGCCGCACGGTGCGAGCCGCCCACGACGGGCGGCAAGGCTTCGTTCGGGCCGCCCGCGGCCGCTGTATCCGGCGCCTGCATGTCATCGGCGGTCATCGAGCGCGGCCGGTGACAGGATCGATCGGCTTCGGTCGGTCGCTGAGCGTGCAGAGCCGACGTGTCATGCGCGAGCGGTATCTCGGTGCTTCGGGGCGCTCCCCGGAACGCCCCGCAAGTGCGGCTCCGGAGCGTGAGTCCGGCGCTGGCCGACTACGCCTTGGTCGCCCAGAAGATGTCGGCGAACTCCTTGACGGAGGCCTCGAGCTGCGCGGCGGCAGCGGCATCGACCGTCTGCTTGTTCTTGCCGGCGAGCTTGAGCAGCTTCCAGACCTTGTCGTGGAGGTCCGGGTACTTCTCGAGGTGCTCCGGCTTGAAGTAGTCGGACCAGATGACGGAGACCTCTCGCTTCACGAGTTCGGCGTGGTCTTCCTTCACGCGGACGAGGCGCGTGAACGTGTTCATCGCCTGCACGTCGGTGCCGTTGATGCCGCCGATGAGCTCGACCATCCGGGCGACGGTGCGGGCGCCGACCTGGGCCGCGTGGGGGTCGTAGATGCCGCAGGGGATGTCGCAGTGGGCACGCGCCGTGGTCGTCGGGGCGAGCCATCGAGTCAGACGAGACATGGGACTCCTTCGGGCACTTCGAGGATGGGCATGGACCCGTCAATGGTGGGTACGGAGAGTGTCCGAGCCCCAGCCGGGACTGTCAAACGGGACGTGTGGCTTCGCCTTCCGTCGTCTCGGTCGTGGCGCCTGGTCCGCGACCGATTCCGCCTCGGCGAGCGTCTCGTCGCTGACTTCATGGATCTCTGGCTCTCCGCCAAGGTCCTCGAGGATCTGGGTGATGGCCTTCGTTCGCTCCGGCCCGGCCAGCACGCCGACCGCTGCCTTGCCTCCCTCGAGGTCGCGGCCGAGCCGTTCGCGTGCCGCGGCGTCGAGCCCCAGGCCTTTTCGATGCATCGCGCCGAGCACCGCGCCGCCGACGACGCCCGCGATCAGCCCGGGCGGTGTGGCCATCGCGAGGATGAGCCCGATCCCGGCGCCTTTGCCCGTGCTCCGGGCGCCGGCCTTGTGCTGCTTGAGCTTGCCGTGCTCGTCGAGGACCAGCACACCGACCGCGTTCAGCCGGACATCGTCGTATTGCTGCTCCCACTCCTTGATCGCCTCGACGGCGGCGTCGGCGGACGCCTCGTCCTTGAAGATCGAGATGATGAGCTGCTGGTCTCCCATGGGTTCGATCCTCCAAGGGCCGGTGGGCGGCGAAATCGGCCGCTCGGTGTGGGTCGTTCGTCGTGCGGGCAAGGTTAGCGCGGTGCTGGCCCGGCGCGGCGCTGAACCGACGTAGCGAGCGATTGCCGACCGGCGATCATCGGCCTGGGACGCAGTCACCCGATCTGGGAAGGCCGGTATCATCGCGGTGATGACCGAGCGAGGCCTGCCCAGTTCGGATGGTGCCCCGGCCTGCCCCTTCGTTGCGTTCGGCGACGACCGCGACGCACGTTCCACCAGCCCGGATCATCGACACCGCTGCTTCGCCGAATCGCCACCGGCACCTCGAGCGGTCGCGCACCAGGAGGCGTACTGCCTCTCGAGCGCATTCCCGGTCTGTCCGATGTTCCAGGACTGGGCGCGGCGTGAGGCCGCCCGAGCGGACGGCGCGGCGCGGTCGGCGAAGGGCGGGAGCGGGGGCTGCGGCCGGGACAGGCGCAGCGGCCGCGGGCGGTGCGGCGGCCGCGGTCGGTGCTGCCGGCGGCATGGCAGCGAGCGGCGCAAGCCAGGCGGCCGGCAGGTCGGGTGCGTCAGCCACGTCGGCCCAAACGGACCTCATGCCGTTGTCCGGCCCTTCGGCGCCCACGAACGCGATGCCGTCCTCCGCGTCATCCGGAGGGGCGCCGCCGGCGTCGGCAGCCGCAGCAGCGTATGCCGCCACCGACGCTGGCGCCGGGCCACGAGCCGACAGCGCCGGCGATCGAGCCGACGCGACGCCCGAGCAGGGCCCTTCCGAGGTAGCGCCAAGCCGGAACCCGCCACGGGATTGGGCCGCTCCTCCCCCGTGGGCCACGCCCGCGAGCGCGGGGTCCCAGGTGCGCCCGTTGGAGCAGGTTGGGTCGCCGGACTTCCTGGCCGACCGCTCGGTCGCCGGACTCGGCCTCGCCGGGAGCGCCGCGGACCTGCTGGCCGGAGGTGCTCCCCGTCCAGCCGCCGGAACACCGGGTGCGCCAGCCTGGAGCGCCTCGGCCGGGGCGACCTTGGCGGCCGCAGCCGACGAGGAGCTCGCGGGCCTCGTGGGCGGCGGACCGGAGAACACGCCGGTCGAGCACCCGCCGGCGCAGCTCCGTCCGCAGCCTCCGCCGCCGCGGTCACCGGGGCCGGCGCGGCCTCCGCAGGTGAGCTCGACCCGCCCACGCCCGGTTCTCTCGGGCCCCCCGTGGGAGCGTGGGCGCCAGTACGAGGCGTATCCGAGCATCCGCTCGCGCACGAGGCTTCCCGTGGTCCCGCGGATCGCGGTCCTCGCCGGCGCCCTCGCGATCGCGGCACTCGCGCTGTTCTTCCTGCCGGCGTTCCTCGGCGTCGGCGGTGGCGGCGGGTCGGCGAGCCCGACCCCGAGCGCGAGCGGGTCAGGCGCCGTTTCGAGCGTCGCGCCGTCGGCCACGACCCGCCGGCTCCGACCCAGCAGGTCTACGTCGTCAAGGCAGGCGACACGATGTCGAAGATCGCCAGGGCCCATCGGGGTGACGATCGATGAGCTGTGCAACGCCAACAAGGCGGCGATCAAGGATTGCGACAAGCTCGGGATCGGCGATGAACTCGTGATCCCGGCCGGTGCGACGCAGGAGTTCACCGACACGCCGGCGCCGTCGGCGTCCTGACGACCAAGTTCGGTCGGGCGCCTTCGTCCTAGCGAGGCGCGATGTTGATCGCCGTTATCTTCCCGGCTTCGACCCGGAAGGTCGCCTCGATGTGCTGACTCTGAGCCCCGGGCCGGACGACCAGCAGGTCCGCCTCATACGTGTTGCCCGTGTCGCGGACCTCGCCGGGGATCATCTTCATCCCCTTGTCGCCGCGCAGGAACCAACCGCCGACGCGTTCGACGCCGCGCAGCGTCTGGACGCTGTCGCCGACGTGCACCCGCATCTCGGTCTTCTCGTCCATGAGGGCTACCGCGGCCTCGCGATCGCCCGTGTTCAGCTTCTCGAAAAAGTCTTCCATCGTCTCGACAGCACCCATGGGCGGAGTGTACCGTCGGGCGCCGATGACCGCCCGGACGCCGACGACCCTCGCTGACGCGTGGCCGCTCTACGGCCTCCGCCTGCGCACCGAGCGCCTCGTCCTGCGCTTGCCGACCGACGTTGAACTCCTCGGCCTGCTGGACCTCGCCAAGGCCGGCATCCATCCGCCGGACGAGATGCCCTTCGGCGTCGCCTGGTCGACGCTCCCGAGCCCGCGGTTCGAGCGAAATTTCCTCCAATATCACTGGAGCTGCCGCGGCGCCTGGTCGGACCGGTCACTGGGAACTCAACCTGATGACCGAGTTCGAAGGCGAAACCGTCGGCTCGCAGTCGATCGGCGCGAAGGACTTCGCGATCCATCGAACTGTGGCAACGGGGTCGTGGCTGGGCCGGGCGTTCCAGGGGCGTGGCTTCGGCAAGGAGATGCGGGCTGCGGTGCTCGGCTTCGCCTTCGATGGACTCGGTGCGCGATTCGCCGAGACATCGGCGCTTCCTCGACAACGCACCCTCGAACGCGGTGTCGCGCGGCCTCGGCTACGAGGAGAACGGTCGCGGGAAGCCTGGCGCCGAACGGCGTCGCGCGTGAGACGCAGCAATTCCGGATGACGCGCGAGGGCTGGCAGTCGCGGCCGCGCCCGCCGCTCACGATCGAAGGCCTGGACGCCTGCCGGGAGATGTTCGGGGCGTAGCGCCGCCCCGCGTCACGCCTCGACCGCAGGCACATCCGACGCCCGCCTGACGTGCGGGCAGGGGCGACAGCACGAGCAGCAGGATCGAGGCCGCCATCGCGGCCCAGCCGATCGCGATGCCGGCCCGGATGCCGATCGTCTCCGCGATGGTCGCGGCGAGGAGGGCACCGATCGGATACGCGATCCCGTGCGAGAAGACCTCGAGCGTCGCGTTCACCCGGCCGAGAAGGCGGTCCGGGATCATCCCCTGGATCAGCGACAGCTCGGCGACGCCCTCGATCGTCTGGAGACCATCGCCGATCAGCTGCGGGATGAAGACCATCAGCGTCGCGAGCGCGACAGGCCCGCCTGCGAGCGGCGTCAGGACGCCCAGGATCGAGGCGCCGATCGCGGACCAGATGAGCGCTCGACCGAAGCCGAGTCGGGCGATGACCGGCGAGGCGAAGAACGAGCCGACGAGCGACCCGACGCCGCCGGCCGAGATGACGATGCCCAGGAGGAGCGGCGTGAGATGCAGTACGTCGATCAGAAAGAGGACGTACAGGACGCCATAGAACGCGCCGGCGATGTGGGCGATGATCGAGCGAAGCGTCAGCGGGAGGAGGATCGAGTGCCGCCGCACCAGCCGGAGCCCCTCGAGGATGTCCTCGCGGATGCGCGTCGGCGAGGTTCGGGTCGGCCGTGGCGGTTCGGGCGCGCGGATGAGCAGGATCGAGATCGCTGAGACGACGTACGAGATCGCGTCGACGAGGATCGCGAACGGCGCACCGATCAGCTGCACGAGGCGCTCCGGCGAGGCCCGGACCACCGATCTCGGCGAGTGATGAGCTCGTGGCGAGCTTGCTGTTGCCCTCGACCATCCGGTCGACGCCGATCAACGACGGGACGTAGGCCGGATAGGCCGACCTGAAGAGCGAGCCGAGGCAGCCCTCGAGAAACACGACGACGTACAGCTGCTCCATCCGCAGGGAGCCCGCGACGTACGCCGCCGGGATCGAGAAGAGCACGACGGCGCGGATCACATCCGACCCGATCAGCAGCGGCCGACGTCGAAGCCGATCGACCCAGGCGCCGGCGAAGAAGCCGACGAGGAGGACCGCGAGGCTCCCCGCGACGACGAGCATCGCCATCTCGAACGGACCTGCACCGAGCACCAGCAACGCGACCAGCGGCACGGCGGTCCGAGTCACGACGGAGCCGAGCTCGGACACGGTCTGGCCGGCCCAGAGCTTCATGAAGTCGGGATGTCGCCAGAGGGACGCGGTCACGCTCGGCAGGGTACCCGCTCCGCTTGGCCGGTCTCAGCCGAGGCGTTCGGCGGCGAGCAACCTAGAAGCCGCCGCCGGCGCCTCCGCCGCCGCCACCCGAACCGCCGCCACCGAAGCCGCCTCCGCCTCCCGACGAAGCGGGTGAATTCCCGATCGTTCCGATGCCGACATCATCCCGCCGATGTCCGGGATCGCCGAATCCGAGAACAGCCCTGCGCCACTCCCCGCGCCGACAGCCGCGCCCGCGAAGGCGGTGCCGTGCGAGTTGTAGTACCAGGCGGGGAAGTACGGGGTCGTCGCGGTCGCGCCCGCCGGACGTCGTCGAGGCTCCGCTTCAGGACCGCCTCGATCTGGCCCTGAAGACCGAGCGCCGTGCCCCACACGACCGCCTGGTCGGGCGTTTCGAGCCACGGGAGCGCGCGCCTCATCGACGACCTGCTGCATCGAGCGGGCCTGCGCCATCGTCTTTTCGAGCGTTCGCCGATAGGCCGCGAGCATCGCCCGGATCATCGCACCCGGCATCGTGACCGCCGGCATGAACGCTCGGCGAAGATGACGATCACGATGCCGCCGGCGATCGCCGCCCCACCGATGAGCAGCAGACCGGACATCGGGATGTTGACGCCGAGATACACACAGCGCCCACTCCGGCAACGATCGCGATCACGCCGATCGTCAGCCCAACGGGTCGACCACCGAGCTCGGCTTCCTGGCGAACCAGCCCTTGTCGACGACGTGCGCCTTCGAGCGCCCGATCGAAATCCGCGACGTGGGCCCCGAACTTCGGGAGGTCCTCGGCCGAGATGATGTCGCCTTCGGCGACGGACCTGAGATCGCTCGAGGGCGACCTTCTCGGCCGGCCCGTCGGGCGGCGGGCGTTGAGGCGGCGCTGCGCCTCGACCACGTCGTCGCCCTCGGCCGGGGCAAGGTCGATCCCGACCTTCGACCTGTGCGTGGAGCAGCCGCCCGGTTCCTGCCGGAACGCGATCTGACCTCGTGAGGCGAGGTCGAGCATCGCCGTCGTCAGCGCCCGCCGCGACGTCTTGCCGTCCATGACCATCGCGCCCGACGCCGCGGTCAGGTCGGGCGGCGGGGCCGGCATCAGGACCGACGGGTCGTCGAGGTAGACCGGGTCCTTGCCGTACCGCCGCCACGAGAAGAACGCCCAGCCGGCAAGCCCCATGAACACGATCGGCGCGCCGACGAGCCCGAGGACCGCGTTGACCTGGCGGGCTGTCTGGAGCTCGGACGCGTGCTCGACCGTCGCAGACGCGTCGACCTTCGTCAGCGCCGCCGCGAGCGCGCCGTCGAAGTCGCCCGAGCGCAGGTGCGGGAGCATGTCGTTCTCGAAGATCGCCTGGCGCTGCTGGTTCGTCAGGTACGCACTTTCGAAGCCCGGCGCCGCGTACAGCTGGACCTGGCCGTGCTCGAGGTTCGGCTGCATGTCGAAGAAGATGACCAACGAGTCGTTGAATCCCTTGCGACCGACGCCCCACTGATCGATGAGCGCGCGCGCCTTCGCTTCGGTCTCCTCGGTCGACGGGAACGTCGCCGCTGTCCTGGGTGTAGACGACGACCTCGGCCGCCGTTCGCTGCCTCGATGGCGTCGATCGTCGCCTCAGCCTTCGCGATGGCCTGCGGCGACAGGATCCCGGCGTAGTCGTACACGGCCTGACCGGTGACGGGGCTCAGGGAACGGCGGACCGGGCGGCGGAGCCCGCGGGTCGGCCGCGGTCGCGCCGCCGGCGCGCGAGCGCCAGCGCGAACGCGACGGCAACGAAGGCGATGGGGATCCGAGCAAGGCGACGACGCATCACACCGAGCATAGATGGTGACCGCCAGAGCCGAATGTCACGTCACGTCACAGCGCCCGCGGCGGCGCGCCGAGCCGGAGCAGGCCCGTCGGCCTCGATGAGGACCTGCGGCGGCCGAGGACGGCCGTTGTAGGTCGAGGACTGGGACGCCGCGTACGCGCCGGCGTCGGCGATCGCGACGAGGTCGCCGCGGGCCAGCGGCGGAAGGTCGTGGACCCGAGGGTGTCGGTCGATTCGCAGATCGGGCCTTCGACGCGGGCCGGTTCGAAGGTCGGCGTCGACGGGACCGTCGATCGGCCGGCCCAGGGACGTCAACGCGACGATCGGGATGGCGAGCGCCGTACAGCGCGGGCCGGATGAGCTCGGTCATCCCGGCGTCGAGCACGACCTGTCGGCCGCCGCGCTCGCGCACGTGCAGGACGCGCGCGACGAGCCAGCCCGCTCGCGCGACGAGGAACCTGCCGGGCTCGACCGCGAGCCGCGAAGGCCGTCGATCGGCAGGGACCGCTTCAAGGAGCGCGGGAACCTCGCGGGCGAACCGGGCAGGCGAGGGCGCCGGGTCGCCGGCGGAGAAGACCGGAAACCCGCCGCCGAGGTCGAGCGTATCGAAGCCCTCGATCGAACCTCGCCACAGCGCGGTGACGGCGACGGCACGCCGGACGGCGTCGCGCCACGCGTCGACCGCCCCGAGCTGCGACCCGACGTGGAGGTGGATCCCGCGCGGCCGCAGCGGGCCGTCGGGACCGCCGCCGGCCTCGATCGCGGTGGCGATCTCGGACTCGGTCATGCCGAACTTGGAGCCGCCCGCACCGACCGCCAGCCCGGGGAGGGTCTCGGGCGCGACGTCCGGATTGAACCGGTAGAGGACGTCCAGCTGCGCTTGTCGCGCCGGCGCGGCGAACGAACGCAGCCAGGTCGGCGGCCTCCTCCGGCGATTCGAGGGCGACCCACCGGAGCGGGTGCCCGGCGCGCGGCCGCCCGCGCCGCGGCCACGGAGATCGGCCGCGCGTCTTGCCGACCCCTTCGAGCGTGATGCGCTCGTTCGGGAGTCCGGCCTGCGTCGCGGCGGCCCATTCGCCGCGCGACACGACGTTGGCGGCGAAGCCCTCAGCCGCGAGGGCGCGCGATGATCGCGGGAACGTCGTTCGCCTTGACCGAGAAGGCGCGCAGCCACGGGTCCGGGAAGGCGTCGCGGAGCGTCGCGGGCCGCTGCCCGGAGCGCCTCGAGGTCCGTGACATACGCCGGCGTGCCGAACCGGCGCGCAGCGCGATCGAAGCGCGTCGGCGCGGCGCAGGCGCCATCGGACTCACGTGCATCGACGCCTGCGCCGATGGCCGGAGGTCAGTCCTTGACGAACATCCCGATGAGGCTGCTGATCACGCTCAGGATGATCGCGCCGACGATGGCTGCGACGAACGTGTTCAGCGACAGCAGGTCCGGCGGGAAGTCGCCGACCGTGAGCGCCGACGTTCATGAGGTCGGCGATCCACGCCGTCAGCAGCAGCAGGCCGGCGTTGATGACGAAGCCGATGAGCCCGAGCGTCATGAGCCGCAACGGCAACGCCAGCAACCGGACGATCGGCCCGATCAGCCCGTTGACGACACCGAAGACGATCGACAGGACGATAAGGCCGATCGCGTCGCCGTTCGTACGTGACCAGATCGAACGACGTGTACGACGGCAGCACCACGGCCAGGACCCAGAAGGCGACGGCCGTTACCACTGTCCCGACGATGAATCCCCTCATCAGCGCACCTCAGGTTCGATGGGCCACCTGTCCGGCGACCACGGTCAGCGAGACGCCCGTGCCGATGATCGACGACGGGCCTCCGGCGAGGATATCGCGGTCGAGCACGACGATGTCCGCATCGCCCCGACTCTGAGCGTGCCGCGGCGCCTGTCGGCGAAGGCCGCCCACGCCGAACCGTGGCCGTACGCCGAGAGCGCCTCGGGGAGCGACAGCTTCTCCGAGGGCAGCCAACCGCCCGGAGGATGGCCCTCGACGGTCTGCCGGTTCACCGCCGCGTTGAGGGCCAGAAACGGGTCGAACGGCAGGGCCGGCCAGTCTGACCCGAGCGCGATGACACCTCCCGCGTGGCGGATCGACGCCCACGACCAGGCCTGGCCCGCCCGTTCGGGTCCGATGGCTGGCGCCCAAACATCGATCTGGTTGCGCGCTCGGATCGGCGTAGTAGGGCTGCATCGAGGCGACGACGCCCAGGTCCGCGAACCTCGGGATGTCGGCCCTTGTGATCGTCTCGACGTGCTCGATCCGGTGACGGCGGTCGCGGGGGCCATTGGCGGCCGCGGCACGTTCGTACGCATCGAGCGCCATCCGGATCGCGGCATCGCCTGTGGCATGCGTCTGGATCTGCCAGCCACGTCGGTCGGCCTCGGCGACGTGGGCATCGAAGTCCCCGGCGTCCCAGAGCGCGAGGCCGGTCTGGTCATCGTCGACGTAGGGGTCGAGCAACGCGGCGGTCCGGGCCTCGATGCCGCCGTCGGCGTATGCCTTCAGGATCCCGGCGTTCAACCAGGGGTCGTCGCGAAGATCGCCGACGAGCTCCGCATACTCCTCGAGCGTGTCGCTGCCACGCCTGAGATGTGCCGGCGGCCCTCAGCGGGAGAGCGAGTCGGGCTCGCAGGCCGAGCGTCGCGTCGTCGCGAAGCGTCCGCCACAGCGGCAGCTCGGCGGGCTCGACCCAGGCGTCCTGGATCGCGGTGATGCCCATCGCCCGCATCTCGCCCAGCGTCCGCGCGCATGGCGTCGAGCGTCTCGGCCTCGCCCGGGACGGGGATGTGGCGCGTCACGAGCGCCTGGCCCCTTCCTTCAGCGTTCCGGTCGGCTCGCCGGTCTGCGGATCGCGGACGATGATGCCGTCGCCGGGATCTCGGGTGTCCCGGTCGATGCCGGCCAGTCGGAGCGCCGCCGTGTTGGCCCACCCGGTGTGGCCGTCGTAGCTGGTCATGAAGGCGGCGCGGTCCGCGACGACGGCATCCAGCATCTCGCGGGTCGGCAGGCCGCCCGGGAATGCCACGTACAACCAGCCCCGACCGAGCACCCAGCGGTCGCCGCGGTCGCCCCGGTCGCTCGCGGCGTGCTCCGCGGATGGCGGCGGTCACGGCCTCCGCAGACTCGAGGCCGAAGAGGTCGACCCACTCGCGCGTCCGCGCGCCGCGGAGGACGTGGACGTGCGCGTCGTCAAAACCGGCCGTGACGAGCCCGCCGTTCGCCTCGACCACCTCGGTGCGTGGCCCGCGCCAGTCGCGGAGCGCCTCGTCGTCACGCCCGATCCACGCGATCCGGTCGCCGACGACCGCGACCGCGTTCGGCGCCCCGATCGGTCGCGGCCCGAGATCCGACCCGTACGGATCGAGATCGCCCGGCCGGTACGCCTGGAAGACGCGGCCGCCGACGATGAGCAGATCCGCCGGCTCGCTCACGTGCGCGACGCGTCTCATGGTTCGTAGACCACGAGCCCGGTCCGGTTGCGCTCGACCCAGTCCCAGTTGATCTCGACGCCAAGGCCCGGCAGCTGCGGCACCGAGCACGCAGCCCTCGGCGTCGATCGCCGACTGGTCGTCGACGAAGTCGAGATACAGGTCGGGGATGTGGGAGACCGGCGCCTTCGGGTGGAGGAGGCCCATCTCGTAGTAGTTCGAGTTGCGGACCGACGGCCATGCACTGGCGCACGGCTGGTCCGGGACCGTGGAACTCGATGTCGACGCCGAGCCCCTCGCAGGCGTGGGCGACCTTCATCGTCCCGGTGATGCCGTCGTACGAGATGTCGCCGCGAACGAAATCGGTCGCCTTCGTTGACCAGGAAGTCGATCTTCGGCTCGAGCGAGCGGATGTGCTCGGTCTGGAGGAGCGGCGTCCGGATGAGCTGGCGGAGCTTGCGATGACCGAACTGCGAGGTGCCGCCGTCGCGGTAGGGATCCTCGTACCAGAAGAATCGCTCGTCGTCGCAGGCCCAGCCGACCTTGACCGCCTCGCCGAACGTCATCAGCTCGCACGCGGGGTCGAGCATGAGGTCCATCTTCTCGCCGACCCGCTTCCCGACCGCGTGGACGTTGGCGATCTCCTGTCGGACCGGCGCGTCGCCCCAGCCGTGGATCTTGAAGGCGGGAAAGCCCGGCTTCGAGGCACTGCTCGGCGAAGTCGGCGTACGCCTCGGGGCTCGACAGCCCGTCGGGCTGGTGGTCGCCGTGGTAGGTGCTCGCGTAGCAGGGCAGGCGATCGCGGTAGCCGCCGAGGAGCTTGTAGATCGGCACGCCGTGGTACTTGCCGGCGATGTCCCACAGCGCGACGTCGATCGGTGCGTAGCCGATCCGGCCGACCTGGCGGAGCGCTCGATTGACGTCGGTGTAGATGCGTTCGCGCTCGAGGGCGCTTCGACCGAAGAGGTAGTGCACGAACATCGGCATGCGCGCCGACGTCGAGCGCCGTGCCGTAGCCGTACTCGCCGACGATGCCCGGCGTCGGTCAGGATCCGGATGACGTGCCCGACGATCTTCGCGTTGCCGCCCGGCTCGTAGACGAGGTTGAAGCCGTTGTAGTCGCGACCGATCTCTGGGCAGCGACGACGTCCACTGGTGGACCTCGAGGCGGGTGATGAGCGGGTCGGACATCGGTGGCTCCTCTCGGCGTGCTGCGGTGGGTGGTTCGCGGGCGGCGTGCGGGAGGCTGTTGGCGGCTCGGGTCGCGGCGTCAGCGCTCCAGACTCGCTCGGAGCCGAGCCTTCACGGCGGGCCACTCCGGGCGCGATGACGCTGAAGTAGGCGGAGTCGCGGAGAGAGCCGTCGGGCATGATCATGTGCTGCCGGAAGACGCCCTCGAACGTCGCACCGATGCCGGCCAGCGCGTTGCGCGACGGTTCGTTGCGGGCGTGGGTCTTGAACTCGACCCGGTTCGCGCCGAGCGTCTCGAACGCGTGGGTCAGCTGCAGCAGCTTCGCCTCGCGATTCATGCCCGGTCCGCTGGAACGCCGTGCCGATCCACGTCCAGCCGATCTCGAGGCGGCGGTGCTCGGGCACGATCGAGAGGAAGCGGGTGCTGCCGATCGCCCGTCCCGTCGCGCGTGTCGATGGTCGCGAACGGCTGCTCGGTGCCTGCCTCGGCGTTGGCGAGCGCCGTCTCGACCCAGCGGACGAGGCCGGGGTCGTCCTGCTGGCCCATGATCGTCCAGCGCCAGATCGGCGCATCGAAGGCGACCTTCCGCAGGTCGTCGAGGTGCTCGCGGCGCAGCGGTTCGAGCCGGACGCGCGTCCCCTCGAGCGTGACCGGCCCGACCCATGTCTGCGACGGCATCGTCGAATGGTAGCGGGGCGCCGGGACGGTTCGGAGGGTGGGAGCGACGGTGCGGCGCCCGCGACGCGCGACGCCGCCGCCGCTCGACCTGCGACCGCTCGGTAGACTCCAAGGCATGTCTGACTTCTCATCCCGCGTCGACGCCTTCCTGGCCGAGACCTTCGAGCGCAACCCGGTCTTCGCGACGGCCATCGGCGAGCACGCCCACGACAGCCGGTGGCCCGACATGACCGAGGCCGGCCGGCTCGAACGCCTGGCGGCGACCGATCGCTGGCTGGCCGAGTTCCGGGCCATGACCGACCTGTCGCGCGACGACGAGATCGATCGCGACCTGCTGATCGGCGAGCTCGAGGCCGCCCGTTTCGCCGACGCCGACCTTCGCGAGGAGGCGTGGGACCCGCTCTGGTGGGTCTACCTCTCGGGTGATGGCTTCTTCCCGCTACTCGCTCGCGAATTCGCGCCGCTTGCCGACCGGCTGGCATCGTCGGCCGGCCGGATGGAGACGCTGCCGGCGCTCCTCGAGGCGGCCGCGGCGGCGCTCGTCGGCCATGCCGGCCGGCCGGTCGGCCGGTTCCAGACGGAGACGGCGCTGAAGCAGCTGGCCGGGATCGACGAGCTCATCAGCGACGCGCTGACCGCTGCCGAGGGCGCACGGGACACGGATCCGGCGGTCGAGGCGCTCGGCCCGCGCCTGGCTACGGCGGCCGACACGGCGCGAGCCGCTATCGCCCGGTTCGAGGCTCACCTGCGCGACGTCGTCCTGCCCGCGAGCGACGGCGAGGGCCGCCTCGGCCCCGAACTGTTCGCCGACGAAGATGCGCCACACGATGCGCTCGGACGCACTCACGCCGGAGCGGATCCTGGCCGGCGCCGAGCGCGAGTACGACGCCGTCCGGGCCGAGATGGTCCGTCTCGCCCGCGAGCTCTGGCCGACGTGGTGTCCCGACCGCGACGCTCCCGATGACGAGGCGGCGCTCGTCCGCGGCGTGCTCGATGCCGTGGCGGCGGAACACCCCGAGGCCGCCGACCTCCTCGATTTCTGCCGAGCCGAGAACGCCCGGATCGAGGCGTTCTGCCGCGAGCGCGATCTCATCGGCCTCGCCGACGACCCCCTCGAGATCCGCTGGACGCCGGTCTTCCTGCGCGCGTTCGGTGGCGCGATGCTGTCGTCGCCGGGCCCGCTCGACAAGGGCCAGAAGGCGTTCTTCGCGATCACGCCGATGCCCGACGACTGGTCCGAGGAGCAGCGCGAGTCGAACCTCCGCGAGGACAACGACCGGATGCTCCGGCTCCTGACGATCCACGAGGCGGTCCCCGGCCACTACCTCCAGGGCGTCTACGCCAACGACTGCCCGTCGATCGTCCGCGCCATCTTCGGGAGCGGCCTGTTCGCCGAGGGCTGGGCGGTCTACGTGACCCAGGTGATGATGGACGTGGGCTACGGCGCCGACGACCCGGCCCTCATGCTCGTCCACTGGAAGTTCTACCTGCGCGGCGGTGACCAACGCGATCATCGATGCCCGGATCCACACCGCCGGCATGACCGAGGACGAAGCCGTCTCGCTGATGGTCGACGGTGGCTTCCAGGAGTACGCCGAGGCTCGAGCCAAGTACGACCGTGCCCGGCTGTCATCGACGCAGCTGTCGACCTATTTCACGGGATCGCTCGAGATGTGGGACATCGAGCGCGAGGTTCGGCGGCGTGCGGCGGTCGCCGCCGGTGACCCTCGAGGAGCAGCGGCGGTCCCCGAACCGCGTGTCGTCGGCGGCTACGGCGAGACGCCCGGCTTCGTCTATCGCCAGCACCTCGAATCGGTCATCTCGCACGGCACTCCGCCGACCTCGCTGCTGCGGCGCATCCTCCTCGAGTGAACGTCGAGCGCGACGTCCTCGACCGTCTCGCGCGGCTCCAGATCCCGTTCTACGTGACCGGCGCCTGGGCACTCTCCGTCTACGCCGAGCCGCGGATGACACGCGACCTCGATCGTCGTCCTCGACCTCGACGCCGTCGATACGAACGTCGCGTGCGACCGGCATTCGAACGCGACTTCCTCGTGAACGACGCGATCGATGTCGGAGGGCAGTTGGATCGGCGGACTGGTGCATCAGGTCGAGATCGTCCGGGTCGATCTGATGTTCGGACGGCATGACGCCTGGGCGCGGAGCGCGTTCGAGCGCGATCGGCCGTGGTCGACCATCCTGGTCTCGGGCCGAGCGCCGATCATCTCGCCCGAAGACCTGATCCTCGCGAAGCTCGAGTGGTCCGATGGGGAAGCTCGGAGCTTCAGCTTCGGGACTGTCGATCGATCATCCGTGTCGCGCCCGATCTCGATTGGGACTACCTCGAGCGGTATGCGGCCGTGCTCGGCGTGGACCGGCTTGCTGGAGAGCGTCCGTGGCGGTTGACCTGGCCCAGCGTCAGGTCGACGAGCGTGTCCGAGCGACGTCGCCTGCGGACCGGATGCGGCTCCACGTCGACGATGTATCGGCTCGCGTTCGCGCAGGTCTGGGCCGCCGCCGATCGCGCAGGTCCGATGACGCCGCTCGAGGAAGCTCGATTCGTGCTTCGACGTCTCTATCCCGGACCTCGAGGGGCCGCGGCTCGATGCCATCATGTCGGAGCTCGGCGCCCGATTCGCGGACGGCACGTGGAGCGGCTTCCGCCGTCCGTCCCGCCAGGGCTAGGACCGGATCGACTCGGGGGATCAGCGATTCGGGCGTGGATTCGTGGCCGCGAAGATGGCCATCGAGCCGATTGTCTCCAGCTCCACCCGTTCGAAGGATGCCTCGAGGATCTCGCGCAGGCCCTCCTGAGTGTCGCGGAGGTTGTCGAAGGTGCCCCGCCGGTTGTTGGCCTTGAGGATGCTCCGCGACAACCTGGTATGTCGCCCCGACAGCCCGAGGATCGATGCACCGAAGAGGACGCCTGTCGGGGTGAGGACGGCCGCCACATTGGCGACGGCAGCATCCTTGCGCGCGAGCGGTCCTGGCAGGCAGTGGAGCACGCCGTTGAGCGCGGCGGAGTCGAACCTCCCTTCGATGGGAAGCTGCTTGCAGACGTCGGCTTCGACGGTCGTGATGTCCAGGCGTCGCAACCGCCGGGAGGTGTAGTCGAGGACGTTCCGATTGGGGTCGAGGAGGGTGATCGCGGCTGCCGTCGGGCAGGCCGGCTCGGTCCAGGAAATAGCCGGTGCCGGGACCGACGTCGAGGTGCCGCTCGCCGAGGTGCCGTCGGTATCCCTCCACCAGGCGAGCCGTCGGGCACCGCCACACGAGCGGCGTGAAGACGCCGAGGATCAGCGGGTCGTAGATCCTGAGGAAGAGCGGGGTGTACTCACGCTGGCCCGCGTAGGCGGGGTCGTCACGCTCCATCGAACTTCGAGCGCTCCTCGATCGTTCCGGCGGTGAATCAGCTCTTGTCGTTCGACTCGAGCTCCGTCTTCGTCGCGCCCGTCCCTGGCGACGTCGGGCCGGCCGTCGGTGGCGCTTGCCCATCCGTCGCAGTCGGGAGCCGCCGAGCAGCTCGCGGAGCGCGTCGACACGGAAGCCGGCCTTCTCCGCCGCGGCGGCGAGTCGTGCCGACGAACGGCGCCTCGACAGTTGGATCTGTGCCGGCGTCGATCGCGTCGAGCCGCGACGCCCACCGCAGCAGGTCGCTCGAACCGGTCGCGGTCGAGGTATTCGACGCCTTCCCAGGTGTTGACGCCGATCGCGGCTCGGACGGACGGCTCCGTCACCCACGCGTCGATCAGCCGGGCGTCCGCGGTCGCAGCCGGGCCCGCCAAGCCCGACGGCCGAGCCAGTGAGAGCAGGACGCGGACCAGGTCTGCGACCGACCACGCCTCCGCCTCGTCGAGTCCGGCCTCGCGCAGTCCGCTCGGCGAATGGCCCGGGGAGTCGGAGCTCGTCATACCAGGCCCGGCTCGTCGCGGCAACGTCGGACCCGGGCGCGAGCTCGCCCATGGCACCGAATGCGATCCAGCCGAGCACCGCCGCCCGATCGCGGCGCTCGAGCGAAAGCGCGCGCCCGGCGCCAGACATCGGCCCGGTCGAAGCCGTCCGGGGACCCGGCTGCGCCTTGGGTCCTGGCGCCAGCGGCTCCCGCGACCGAACGCGTCCATGACGCGACCTGCCCGCGCCCGGATCGCTTCCGCCAGCGCCTCAGGGTCGCCCGGCACGCCGGTCGCAGCCGCTACCGCCGCCAGGAACGCAGCGAACCGCCGCTCCACCTCGTCGAGCTGCGCGGCATCGGCCGTGCCGTCCAGCACCGCGCCGACCAGTCCGTCGGCGAAGACCGCGCGGAGCGGCCCGTGGACCGGCTCGAGCTGCAGCTCGCGCAGCGACTCCTCGAGCGACGGTACCGGCGCTCCGCCGAGGCGCTCGGCCAACCGGCCCCATTGGCCGGAGACGCCATCGAACACCTCGCGGAACTCCCAGAAGACGTGGCTGCCGTACGCGTCGAGCCGGACGTGGAGACCGCGCTCCCGGATCTCCCGGCACGAGCGGATCGATTCCAGGCCCGTCCGGGCGTCCCGGAAGATGACGAACGCCGAGGGATCGTCGGGCAGTCCGAGCCCATCCGCCAGCGACCGCCGGACGAGCGTCTTCGAACCGTCAGGACCCTTCCGAGCGTACGCCGCGGATTCGCGGATCCACCCGCTCGTCGACGCGAAGCGGACGTGATATAGGACCAGCGAGCGCTCCGGTCCCGCGCCGTTCGAATAGGCGAGAACGGACTCATCGACCGAGCCGTCGTCGGTCACGAGGTCGTACAGCAGGAAGTCGTGCGCCTCCGCGAACCACGCCCGACGGTGCAGCAGCGGGAAGATCTCCCGCTCGTGCCGGGCGAGCATCCACGGATCGGGCCGCTCGTCGAGCGTCGCGCGCCGGAACTCCATCCCGTATTTCTCGCCGAACCCCTGGACCTGTCCGTGGCCCAGCATCGGCAGCCCCGGCAGCGTCGCGAGCACCGACGCCACGCCGAAGTACTTGTCGCCCTTGCCGAACTGCTCGAGCGCGGTCTTCTCGTCGGGGTTGCTCATGAAGTTGACGTAGCGCTTGAGGATCTCGGGATCGAATTCGAGGGTGTCCTTGATCACCCGCCGGTACCCGGCGTCCGTCCTCGTCGCGGAGCATGTGCATGAACGCGCTGTTGTAGACGCGGTGCATGCCGAGCGTCCGGACGAAGTAGCCCTCGAGCAGCCAGAACGCCTCGGCGAGGAGCAGGGTGCCGGGGATCTCGGCCGCGACCCGATCGACGACCTCCCGCCAGAACTCGACCGGCATCCGGGCATCGAACTCCGCCTTCGGGATCGCGTACTCGGCGCGTGACGGGATCCCGCCCCCTTGCCCGGGCTCCGGCCACCACAGCCGCTCGATGTGCTTCTTGGCGAGCACCATCGCGGCGTCGAACCGGATGATCGGGAACCGCCGCGCGACATCGAGGATGGTCCGGATGACCTGCTCGCGGACGCCGCGCGTCGAGGAAGTTCAGCTGTGCCGTGTCGTTCCAGGGGAAGCTCGTCCCGTCGTTGCCGTGATAGACGTAGCGGACGTCGCCGGTCTCGCGGTCGAACCGCTTGAAGACCACCGCGGCGTCGCTGTCGTCCCAGTAGTGGTCCTCGAGCACGATCCCGACGCGGGGGTCCGACGACAGGTCGGCGCCACCGTACGTGTACCCGGGATACGGGGGCTCGGGAAGCGAGAGGAACCACTCGGGGTGCTCGATGACCCAACGCGAGTCGATGCCCATGTGGTTCGGGACCATGTCGCTCGCGAGGCGGATGCCGCGGCTCCACGCTCGGTCGCGCAGGTTCGCGTACGCACCCTCGCCGCCGATGTCGTCGGCGATCCGGTAGTCGTCGAGCGAGTAGGCCGACGCGACTGCCTCCTGGTTGCCTCGCATCCGCTTGATCCGCTCCGACGCGACGGAACGCTGCCACAGTCCGATGAGCCACAACCCCGTGACGCCCCACCGAGCGAGCGTGTCCAGTTCCTCGTCCGGGATCGCGTCGAGCGTGTGGATGTCCCGCGCGTACGTCCGAGACAGCTGATCGAGCCACACGTACGTGCTCTTCGCCATCAGGACGACTTGCGGCATCCAGGCTGAGTCCGACGAAAACGCCTCGAGCTCCTCGGCGGCGCCGGCGAATGACGGGCGCTCGGTCGGCCCGGCGCCTGGACCGCCGCCACCGAACCGCTGATGCAAGGCCCGCTCCTCCTCGGCAAGGATCCCTATCGCAAGGTCGAGACGACCGATGATCTCGTCGAGGCTCGACCCGAGGATCGCGGCCCACGCGCTTCGGATGTACCTCAGCTGGCCCGAGAGCGAGGTCGGCGCCACGCGCGCCGGCATCCGCATGAGCTCGATGAGCGACATCCCCTCAGGACCGATCGGCGGCCCATCGGCGAACGTCTCCTCGAGCCCGGCGATGGCGTCGCGATACCGGGTCCCAGCCGCGAGCGCGCGGTCGTCGACGAGTTCCCGAAGGCCGCCGAGGGCCGGATTCTCGTTCGAGATCCGAGTCAGGAGCAGCTCCTCGAGCCGATGGGGCGGCGGTTCGGGGTCTGGTCCCGTCCCCGGGAACTCCTCGGCGAACCGGTCGAGAAGCTGGTCGGTAGCGGGTCCGAGTCGCGCCTCGAGGTCCTCGAGCGCGGCGGCCATCGCGCCCGGGCGGCGGTCGGCCTCGTACCGGGCGATCAGCAGGTGACCGATCTCGTGGAGGAGACCAAGCGCCCCGATCTCACCGGCCCCCACCGACGGGTCGCCGGGCTGCCGTGTTGAATTGATGCGTGCCGCGAGTCGCCGGATGGCCGGGATGTCGGCGACCACGAGATCGCCCCGGACGTCGAACATCGGGCCTTCGAGCGCGTAACGGTCACGCGCTTCGCGGCGGACGTGGAAGGCTAGGGGACCGCGCATCGGCACAGGATGGCACGGCGTCGAACGTGTCGCCCGTCATGCGTGACGGCGTCGGTCGCAGCGCGGCTGCGACGCCGGCCGCCTCGGCCTAGCTGGCGGCGGCCTCGGCCGGTCGAAGCTCGGTCACGTGCTCGATGGCGCGCCGGAGTAGCTCCAGTCCCGAGGGGTCGAAGTCATAGGTCCACGGCCGGATACGCTCGGGACGGCTGAAGGTACGCTCGAGACCGGCCGCGAGCGCCTCGCGCGACAGCAGGATGATGTCGGCCGTCCGCTCGACGAGCTCGAGGTCTTCGGGCTTCGCGATCAGCGCCGACACGATGTCGACGCCCCGGGTGCCGGACAGCGCGAGAGTTTCGAGGATGTTGTCCGTGCCTCGCTCGGATGCGCACACGAGTCCGACCTTCGACCCCGTCGGGAGGCCCGCGATCTCGTGGACCAGCTCGAGGTAGCCCGGACCCACGAGCATCGCGACGACCGGCACACGGCCTGCGACGAGGACCTGGGCCTCGTCGGCGTGGAACGTCGTCGTCGCGACCAGGTCGTAGTGGAACCGCTCGAGGCGCTCGGGGAGGTCGTCGAGCAGCGCGCCTTCGGCTTCGATGACGCCCGGAAAGGCGTCGACCAGCCGCTCTGCGTCGTAGCCGGCGTCTGCGTTCGTGCATTCGGCGAACAGGACGCGGACGAGTGGCCCCGGCCGCTTCCGTTCTGTGGCGGCCGCGAATGTGGCGGCGGCCAGCTCGTCCGCGGTGAAGCCGGCGTGGGCAGCCCGGCGGAGCATCTCGGCCACGATACCGGCGAGGGCCTCGGCACCGCGCCGCTGCGGAGGTCGGTCGGCGACGTGCGTCCCCGCACCGTGTCTACTGGTGACATAGCCCGCGTCGGCCAAACGTCGATAGACCGCCCGGATGGTGTTGGGGTTCACTCGTAGAGCGGCACCAAGCTCACGGACGGGCTCGAGTCGCGAACCAGGCAACAGCCGCCCGGAATCGATCTGGTACGCCAACTGCCAGTAGATCTGGGTGGAGATGGGAACGTCGGAGTCACGCTCGACATCGAGGGCGCTACTCACGATCCCTGATCCAACCGAAGCGGGCCGTCCATCAGTTGACACAGTTCACTAGTCCAATGTATCGTCCGACTTGGCCTAGTCCACTATAACAAAGGCAGGTATCCCGAATGATCGGGCTCGTCATCATCGCATTCATCCTCCTCCTCGCAGCGCTCGCCGGCCCGTATGGCGTCGACAGCCGCGAGGGTTCAACCGACTCCCGGCGCGCTCAGTACCCAGTGGGTATCCACTGAGCCGTTCTCTCGAAGATCTCCCGTCCGTTCCAGCCCGCGGCGCGCAGGCCGCGGGCTAGGACGGGCCTTCAACGGGCCTTCGTCGGAGCCGTCGTCTCAGGCGATCCTCGCCGGCTGACCGACCTCCGCCAGGGCGCGGCGATAGATCTCGGCACCGTCGAACCCGTGACCGGGTGAGCTGAACAGCCGGAGGTCGTCCACCAGTCTCCGCTCGAGGCTCGATCCCCGCAAGGGCATCGATCGCGCGTGCCGCGCGCGCCGCCGCACGCAGGACGTTGGCGGTTTCGGGGCGCATCGGTTCATCCCAGAACCAGCCGTCGCTCGTGAACATCGCGAGCCGCCACCGCTGGACCTCCATCAACGCCAGGAATTGGGCCGTGTCCTCGGCGGACGCCCGCGGGATCCAGCGAGCCGCGAACCCGGGCGCATCTGTTGCGCCGATCACGACGTCGACGTAGTCGTCGCGCGCCGCCCAGGGGTCCGGCCCACCCTGGATCCCGGTCGACAAGCTTTCCGTCACGGTGTCGATCGCCGCGGCGAGCCGCTCGAGCGCGGCCCTCAGTGGCGCCTTCCATCGACCGTCCGCCGCGCACGGGCATTCCCCACTCCAGCGCAGGACGCCGTGATGGCAGCTCCACGACGTTCGTTCGGCGATGTTGCCCGACCGGAACGGCCGCCCCGGGAGCTCGACGAGCGCCTCCTCGAGGGCCACGACATCGAAGGAGCGAGCGCCGCCCCCCGCGCTCGCGAGCCGTGGCTGGACCAGTCGCTCGAGGAAGAACTCGCGGAACGGCTGGTGATGGCCGTACAGCTCTCCGTCGGTGGCGATGACGACGAGGGGCGGGTCGTCATCGGGGAGCGCCTCGACGACGAAACGTGGCTCGATTCGGTCGCGGGCGAACCGGTCCGCATCGTCGGTCGCCGCCGGCTCGAAGGAGAGCGCGCCTGATAGCTCACCGTCGTACAACGCCACGACGATGCTCTGTCCGGCCCCGAGGTCTATCCGGTACGGCCGGCGTGTCTCGGTGTGAAGCGGCCGCGTCTGCCACGGCGCGAGGATCGTGTGGCGAACGCCGGCTTCGGCGAGTAGGCGGAGCGTCGCCAGATCGACGGCGCATTCCGGGAGCCACATCCCGGTCGCCTGCCTGCCGAATTCGAAACGCGAAGTCGCGCAGGCCCCAGCGGATCTCGGTTCGCCGGTCGGCGGCCGACGCCAGCGGCAGGATCGTGTGGTGGTAGGGCTGGGCCATCCCGTTCCCGCCGCGGTCGCCCGAGACGAATCCCAGGTATGCGACCGGATCGCCGGTCTGGAGCCATGCGGCAAGCGTCGGGCCGAGGTCCCAGTTGATGTAGCCGAGGTTGCCCCGCTCGGCGTTGGGTCGATAGCACTCGGCGCTGACCCGAGCGTTCCAGTCATGGGCGGGCGCCGCGGTGGGGTCCGGCGGGACCCGGCCGCTGAAGGGATCGACCCTCGAGGGCTGGTAGAAGTGGCCGTGAACGACGAGTCGGCCGCGGCTCACCCGCCGGTGGTCGCAGCGGTGGCTGCGGTCGCGAGCGTCGCCTGCGCCTGCGTCCCGGTAACGGCTGCGACCTCATCGGCGCCACGGTCGCCCGTCGTCGTGACCGTGTGGGTGACGACGACCTCGTGGGAGGCGCCGGGCGCGAGCACCAGCGGCCAGGACAGCAGCAGCCCCGCGCCCTGGTAGACGCGCTCGAAGCCGTTTTCGGAGTTCGATACCGTTTCGACGGGCGCCCACCATGCGTCAGCCGGCTCCGAAACCGTCGTCGCGACCGCGATGCCGATGTAGTCGTTGCCCTGGTCGAGGGTCGTGATACCCGTCGCCGCACCTTGGCCGTCATGCGCCGAACGCGCCCCTTCGACCTCCCACCACGCCGACGGATTGCCGCCGCCGCCGAGCATCGTCAGCGTCCACTCCTGCCCCAGCCGGGCCCGGACCTCGAGGTCTGACCGGTTCTCCACCATGACCGTCACCGCGAGGGTCGGCGAGCGGCGATCGCCACCGATGCCGACCGACTTGACGACTCGCACCGAAGCCGGTCCGTCGGGCGTCCGGACGACGCCATTGCGTGTCACGACGACGCGTCCTTGCTCGAGCGACGTGAGCGCGAAGGGCCCATCCAAGGCATCACCCAGCTCCTCGGCTCGGGCCGTTGCCCATGCCTCCGCGTCGGCTTCGGGCGCCAGGAAGCGGACAAGTCCCGAGCGGCGCTCGTAGGCGTCGTAGTGGAGGCGCTCCGCCAGACCGGGCTCCTTGGTGCTGACCAACTCGTGGATCGAGGCGGGAGCGTCGCCGGTCGATCCTTCCGCCGACGAATCTGTCGCCCCGTCCGCCGCCGCCTCGGCAGCGGCCACCGCCACGGCGACGTCTCCCGCCGCGACGCCGGGCGCGACAGCGGCCGCGGCCTCCGCCTGCGCCTCGACGTTCGCCGCCAACTTCGCTTCGTGGGCGCGCAAGGTCTCGTGATACGCCTCCGGTCGCCGCCGCATGACCGCCGCCAGCGCGTGGCGGACCGCCCGGACATCCCAGGCGCCGATGCCGGCACCCTCCGCAAGGTCGAGCGTCACGACCTGTCCGGGACCTGCCAGTCGGACGTCGTCGAGGCCATCGAGGTCGAGATCGAGGACCTCGGCGGCGTGGAGTCGGTCGGTGACGGTGTCGGCGATGTCCTCGGCGGCGATGAGGTGCTCGTGCGTCGCCAGACGCATGTGGCTGATGTAGATGCCACCGAAGAGGCCGTGCCAGTAGCAGTCGTTCGACTGGCCCCGCTGGAGATGATCCAGCGCGGTGGCCTGGGCCGGTCCACGTGGCATCGCGGCGACCTTCTCCGAGGTCCGCAGCATCTGCTTGTGAAGGTCGTTGATCTCGCGGTACTTCACCTGGAAGTTCCGCCAGAAGGCGCCGCGCAGCCACCGCGCCTCGGGACGCTTCTCGTCCTGCGCCCGGTGCAACACCGTCGAGAACACCCGGCTTTCATCCGGCGGGAGCGCCCATTCGCCCATCTCGACATACGAGCCGGTCGGGACGTACACGCGGCCGATCGGTGCGTGCGCTGCCAGCCAGTCGGAAGGAAGCGTCGTCGTCAGCCAGTCGGCGTTCGTTTCGAGCGCCTCGAAGAACCGGTCCACCCAGCGGCCCGAGCCCCAGCAGTGCTCCCAGGTCGTCGGCCACGCCCCGAACTTCTCGCCGTCGTCGCCCATCATGCCGACCCGGCTGCCGTCCTCTGTCGCGTGGTCGCGCAGGTAGTCGATCACCTCCGGGACGTCGCGGAACGGGATCCGATACCGCAGACCCTGCTCCGTCCCGAACACAGCGAGCAGGCGGCCCTGATCCTCGGTGGTGTACGGCCCCCAGAGGTCCTCCTCGGGGATGGCCGCCGCCCGGAAATGGGCGTCGTCGAGGATCGTCCAGGCGTAGCCACCGGCGACAAGCGACGTCGGCAGGTCCGGCTCCCAGACCCGTTCGGCGAGCCACGCCCCGCGAGGCCGGCGTCCGAAGAGCGTTTCGAGCTCGTCGCCCATCCGGACCAATTGACCGACCCGGTCGTGTTCGGGCAGCGAAGCGAGCACCGGTTCGAAGTAGCCACCACCGAGGATCTCGACCTGGTCGCGGTCCACGAGGGCGCGAAGCCGCTCGATGAAGTCCGGCCGCTCGGCGCGGATCCACTCGAGCAGGGGACCCGTGTAGTGGAGCGACAGCCGGACGCCGGGATGGCGTTCGAGCGCTTCGAGCATCGGCCGGTAGGCCTGGTCGTAGACCTCCGCGAAGACCCAGCCGAAGTTGCCGACCGGCTGGTGGTTATGGATCGCGAGCGCGAGCGAGATCCGCCGCGTCACAGCGGGCTAGCCGGCTTCGGTGACGACCGGGGTCGGACCCGCGGTAGCGACGGGGATGCCGGCTGCCGGCAGATAGAGTCCCTCGGCGTACTCGTGGAGCATCCGCGTGGTCGAGAATTCCCAGAGCGCGGTGGCCATCGCCCGACGCATCACGGCGAGCCAGCGCTGCGGCAGCCCGTGCGCGTCGCGCTCGTACCAGGCCGGGACGATCTCCTCCTCGAGGAGCCGGTACAGGTCCTGCGAGTCCCGCCAATCCTGGGCGGCCTCGTCGGGGTCGGTCTCGCGGCCACCGATCGCCCACCCGTTGTCGCCCATGAACCCTTCGTCCCACCAGCCGTCGAGGACGCTGACATTCGGGACGCCGTTGTGGGCGGCCTTCATCCCCGAGGTGCCCGAGGCTTCCAACGGGCGGCGCGGGTTGTTCAGCCAGACGTCGACGCCCTGGACGAGGAACCGGCCGACGCGCATGTCGTAGTTCTCGAGGATGAACACGCGACCGCGGAGCTGACTCGATCGAGACCGCTGGAAGATCTCCTGGATCACCCGCTGGCCCGGGCGGTCGGCGGGGTGGGCCTTGCCGGCGAAGACGACCTGGATCGGCCGAGACTCGTGCCACAGCATCCGGGCCAGCCGGTCGATGTCGCTGAACAGCAGCCCTGCCCGCTTGTAGGTCGCGAACCGCCGGGCGAACCCGATCGTCAGGACGTTCGGGATCGAGCGCATCCTCGAGCTCGGCGAGCACCGAGGGCGCCTCGCCGTGGCGGGCAAACTGGCTCCGCAGCCGGCCGCGGGCGAAGTGGGCGAGCTCGCGCTTCTGGCGGACGTGGGCCTCCCACAGGTCGTCGCCGGGAACGCGTTCGAGCCGGTCCCAGAACCGTCGACCGGGCGTCCGGGCGTCGAGATCGTCGAGGTCGGCACCGAGGTCTTCGAACAGCTCGGCGATCGGCTGGCCGATCCACGACGGTCCATGGATGCCGTTGGTGATGCCCTGGATCGGGTGGTCGATGACGTTGGCCCACGTCTCGTTCGCTGTCTGGGAATGCAGCCGGCTGACCGCGTTGGCGCCGTTGGTGAGGCGAAGCGAGAACGCGGTCATGTCGAACTGGTTCTGGTCACCATCGACACCGAGACCGAGGGCGAGGACACGCTCGACCGGGACGTTGCCACCATCGAGGACGGGGCCGGCGACGCGCCGGACGAGATCGGCATCGAAGCGTTCGTTGCCGGCCGACACGGGCGTGTGGATCGTGAACACGCTGTCGCGCTTCACCGTCCGCCAGGCGTCATCGAGAGCCTGTCCGCCCGCGACCAGCTCGCGAGCGCGCTCAGCGAGCAGGAACGCAGAGTGGCCCTCGTTCAGGTGCCAGACCGCCGGCGCGAACCCGAGAGCCCGGATTGCGCGGACGCCACCGATGCCGAGGACGAGCTCCTGGTGGAGCCGCATCTCCCGGCCACGCACGTACAGGATGTTGGTGATCGGCTGGTCGAACTCGGCGTTCTCGGCGAGGTCGGTGTCGAGCAGAAGGACCGGGACGCGGCCGACGTTGGCGACCCATACGGCCACGGAGAGATCGCGGCCCGGGAGCTCGACGGTGACCGTCAGCGGCAGTCCCGACGCATCCTGGACGCGCTCGAGCGGGAGTCTTGTCAGGTCGTAGTCGGGGTACTCGTGCTCCTGGTGGCCGTCGGCATCGATGGTCTGGCGGAAATAGCCCTTGCGGTACAGCAGGCCGACGCCGATCGCGGGCATCGCCATGTCGCTGGCCGACTTCATGTGGTCGCCGGCGAGGACGCCCAGACCGCCCGAGTAGATGCCCATCGACTCGTGGAAGCCGTATTCGGCGCAGAAGTAGGCGATCGGGCCCCGGAGCGTGTCGGCGTAACGACGCTGGAACCAGTGG
Organism: uncultured Chloroflexia bacterium; assembly: GCA_963816675.1. Lineage (GTDB taxonomy): Bacteria > Chloroflexota > Limnocylindria > Limnocylindrales > CSP1-4 > SPCO01. Next base: position 81,857 of record CAWFLS010000008.1, on the reverse strand, counting down.
TCGGAGCCGTTCGCCATGTACTGGTCGAACTCGGCGAGGACGTCGTGGTACTCGGCGAGGAACTTGGCGTCATCGAGCAGTCGGGACCAGTCCGTCGGGCCGCTGATGACGGGGATCGGGTTCCGATAGCGGATCCAGGCGGTCCGGTCGATCAGGCTGAACAGGCCCCGGGTTCGGGGATGCCACGCCCAGTGGAGGTTGTAGGCGAGCCGCCGCAATCCCTCGAGCCGCGGTGGCAGGGGGAAGCTCGCGGCCGGGATCGAGGGGACGCGCACCGGATCCATGAGGCGCCACTATAGCCGCTCATTTTGCGAGGTGAACCGGTTTAGTGACCCAGTGCACCGGTAGATAGACGGTTGGAACGGCCGGCCGGCTGGCCGCCATGCCCGTGCATGACGAGCGGGTCCGTGGCGTGGTGGTGCACCGGTGGACGAGGGCCGTCGCTCGTTGCGCGGACGCGGCGACGCCGATGCACGGCGGGTAGCATGCCGACGATGGCGATGCGCGTGGCCATGCTCGCGGCCGAATGCGAACCGTGGGCCAAGACCGGCGGGCTCGGCGACATGGTCGACGCGCTGGCGCGAGCGCTCGGGCGAGTCGGGGGCGCGTCGGACGGCGCTGTCGACGCGGCGGCTGCGACGACGCCGGCCTCGGCTGGGTCGCCGGGCGACGCCGCACGCACCTCGCCGGGCACCTCGGCGGCCCAGGTCGCAGTCGAGGTCTTCCTGCCCCGGTATCGCTTCGTCCCGGAGCCGCCGGCAGGTTCGGTCGTGGACGTCCGTGAGGTGCCGGTTCCGGATCCACGAAACCCGGCCGGCAGCAGCGTGATCTCGATCGTCGATGTCGACGCGAACGGCTATCGACTCCGGCTCGTCGATCATCCGGCGGCATTCGATCGGGCCGGGATGTATGGCGACGGCGCGGGCGACTATGCCGACAACTCGTGGCGATTCGGCCTGTTCTGCCGGGCGGCGCTCGAGGCCTTGCGGAGCGACGAGCGGCCCGTCGACGTACTGCATCTCCACGACTGGCATGCGGCCCCGGCCGCGATCTACCGCGACGTTCGGTATGTCGACGATCCACGCATCCGGCAGGCCGCGGTGGTCCAGACGGTCCACAACATGGCGTATCGGGGGTGGACGCCGCGGCCGCGTCTGGGTCAGCTCGGTCTGGCGGCAGGCGACGGCCTCGTGATCTCCGACGAGCGCGGCATCGACCTGCTCGCGAGCGGGATAGACCGAGCTGACCTCGTCAACACCGTCTCTCCGGGATTTGCGGCCGAGGCCTTGACGCCGGAATTCGGGCTGGGTCTCGAGGGGCTGCTTCGCTCCAAGGGCGACCGATTCGTCGGCATCCTCAACGGGCTCGATACGACGGTGTGGGACCCAGTCGCGGACAAGGCAATCGCCGCGACCTACTCGCGCAACGACCGGTCGGGCAAGCGCGCGTGCCGGGCCGACCTGTTGACGCGCGTCGGGTTCGACGCGGCGGACGACGGGCCCGTCATCGGGATGGTCGGGCGGTTCGACTTCCAGAAGGGATTGGACTTGCTCGCTGCGGCCATCCCGTCGCTCGTCGCACGAGGCGCCCGATTCGTCGTCCTCGGTAGCGGCGATCCGGCACTCGGAGTGGCGTTCCGGGCGCTCGAGACGGCCCATCCTCGTGCCGTGGCCGTCATCGAGGCCTTCGACCGCGACATGGCCCGCCGGATCTACGCGGGCGCCGACCTGTTCGCGATGCCGTCGAGGTTCGAGCCGAGCGGTCAGGCGCAGATGATCGCGCTCCGATACGGCACGCCGCCGATCGTCCACCGCACCGGCGGGCTGGCCGATACAGTCGTCGACGAGACGACGCAACCCGGTCTCGGGACCGGCTTCGCGTTCGAGCATCCGACCGTCGATGGGCTGGTGTGGGCGTGCGAGAGAGCGATGTCGTTCCGGGCGCGCGACGGCGCAGCTTGGGAGGGGCTCCTGGATCGGGCGATGGCGCGTCGACTTCGACTGGACTCGCGAGGCGGCGCCCCGGTACGTGGAGGTGTACCGACGGGCCATCGAGCTGCGCCGCCGCGCGCTCGAGTAGGCGGCGTCGGTGTGACCGCGGCCGAGCGAGGAGGCGCGGATCATGGCCCCGATGCTATCCGCCGCGCTCGGTCGTTCATCGCGAGTGACTGCCCTCGAGTCTGGTGCGCCCAGGCAGCGAGTCTGCGCTCGCAACTTCGCCCACTGATGCCAAATCTCGCGGGCGACGTCACCTCTCCCGGCGATGCCAATCGTCGGCATCATGTTGTCGAGGAGATCGTCCGAAGCGGCGTATTTGATGGTTCAAGTCTCTTCGAGGCAGTCGGGCCGCTCAACGCCGGGCGCTGCCCGTCGGGCCACGAACGTCACCCGTGACGGTGGAGATGCGGACCGGCGGGCGCCGCCCGCCGGCCATGAACCACCGGTGACCACGGAGATGCCGACCGGCGACCGCCCACCCCGCGCGACGTCTGCCGGCGCGCGGACCGGCGGCCGCCCACCGCGCGCGACGTCTGCCGGGCGCGGGCCGTTATGCCAACGATTGGCATAGCGCGCAGGGGTGGGCCTCGCGAGCGCAACTTGGCATCACGCCGCTAACGGAGGGTCACCGCTCGGAACTTGGCGGGCGCCGGAACCCGCTCAGTCAGCCCAAGGCGCGAAGGAGCGCCGCCGTGGTCTCCGCCGGATGCGTCCGTTGTGGGGCATGCGGAGCCCCCGGGATGGTGATCAGGTGGTCCGCCCCGACGACCGCGCCGAGGGCTGCGAGCGCGCCGTCGGGAAGCAGGCTCCCGCTCGATGGGGCGCCACGGATGACCCACACCGCGATCCCTGCCGCGGCCGGATCGCGGACATCGGCCAGGCCGCCGTCCCAATCGCTGTTCTTCGTGACGACGGCGCGCGCCGCCTCGACGTCGAGCTGGACCAGGGCTTCCGCCTTCGCCTCGACGTCTTCAGGTGACCAGGCCGGGTTTGCGGCCGCGACGCCGCTTCGGGCGGTCGCAAGATCAGGGTAGGAGATCGCTGACGCGTCCGACGCCATGCGGGCGATCAAGGCAAAGGGGATCGCCGGCGGATCCAACAGCACCAGCGTCGCCGGGCGGATCCCGGCCACCGGCAACGCCGCGACGGTCATCGCGCCCCAGCTGTGACCGACGACCTGCGTCTCCGGGACGTCCAGACCCGACGCCCGAATCCACGCCGCGACATCGGCTGCGTTGTCGTGGAATCGATGATGCCCGGTCCAGTGCCCGGTCAGCCCATGACCCGGCAGATCCACCGCGACGACACGCCGGCCCGACGCAGCAAGCGCCGGACCCAGCCGCCACCAGATCCGGGCCGAAGCCGTCACGCCGTGGATGAGGATCAGCGGCCGGCCCTCATCGTTGCCCCAGACAAGCGACGAGAACGGGATGCCGGCGGCGACCGTCGTTACCCGCTCACCCGGATCGGCGCGGACATCCGACAGCACTCTCGCAACACCCGCGGGGAGCCGCGGATCCGTCGTCGCGCTTGCGTCGACCGATGACGTCATGACCTCGACCTTACCGGAGTGTTCGAAACCACGGCGAGCGCGGCGCCCACATCCGGCGCCGCGACCGACGAGACCCTCTAGAATTGGCGCCCACACCGCGGAGGGTTTGATGGCCAAGCAGTTCGTCGTCCAGCTGAAGAACGAGCCCGGTGCCATGGCGACCCTCGCCGAGGCGCTCGCGGCACGGAACGTGGATCTGCGCGCCATCGGCGGCGGCAGCATGGGCGACAGCGGGCACGTCATCATGACGACGGCCGACGACGACACAGCCAAGGCCGTCCTCGACGACGCCGGTTACGCCTACATCGAGGGTGAGGCGATCCTCGCCGAGGTCGACGACCGTCCAGGCGGGATGGCTCGTCTCGCTCGCGCTCTCGCGGATGCGAACGTCAACATCTACGGCCACCTGTTCCTTGGCCGGTGGGGCGACCGGGCGACCTTCACGTTCGTCGTCGACGATCCCGAGGCCGCGCGACCGATCCTGGAGCGCAAGGACTAGCGACCACGCCCGACGAGATGGATGGCGTCCGGTTCGAGTGGCGCGGCACGCATTCCTGCTCGACACGAAGGTCCGACCTGACCAACAGCGCCGCGGCATCGGGACAGAGCTCGTCCGGCTCGCCATCGCTCACGCGAAAGCCGCGGGCTGCGAATGGATCGCGGTCGATTTCGAGCCTCACCTCGACGCGTTCTATCGCGAGGCCGGGTTCGTGCCGACTCACGCCGGATTGCTCCGACTCCGCGACCAGGAGACGCCAGCTGAGCTGGGAATCGGCCGATAGGGTATGCTTCCGCCTTCGTGCTCGATGGGCGCTCCGGTCAGCGCCCCGGTCCAATACCGTTTCGACCTCGATCCGATCATTGCGCCCTGACCGGGCCCCGCATGTGCGGGAGGGCCCTCGTCAGGAGTCATTCGCATGTCCTTCGATGGTCTCGGGTTGTCACCCGAGCTTCTCCGCGCCGTCGCCCACGAGGGCTACACGGTGCCAACCCCGGTCCAAAGCCAGGCGATCCCGTTCGTCCTGGGCGGTCGCGACCTGCTCGCCGGCGCCCAGACCGGTACCGGCAAGACCGCGGCCTTCGTCCTGCCGCTGATCCAGCGCCTCCACGCGTCTCGCCCAGGCGGACCTCGCGTGATTCGCGCGCTCATCCTCACCCCGACCCGTGAGCTCGCGCTCCAGGTGGAAGAGAGCGTCCGAACCTACGGCGCGCAGCAGCCGATCCGATCGACGACGATCTACGGCGGTGTCGGATTCGACCCGCAGGTGCGAGCGCTCCGCGCGGGGCCGGAGATCGTCGTCGCCACGCCGGGACGACTGCTCGACCATGTCGGCCAGCGGACGATCGACCTCAGCCACGTCGAGACCCTCATCCTCGACGAAGCCGACCGGATGCTCGACATGGGGTTCATCCGCGACATCCGGAAGATCCTCGCGATCCTTCCGCCGGCTCGCCAGAACCTGCTGTTTTCGGCCACGTTCTCCGACGAGATCCGGCGGCTCGCAGACGGGCTCCTTCACGACCCCGCGTTCGTCCAGGTCACGCCTCGGAACACCGCCACCGAGCTCGTCACCCAGGTCGTCCATCCGGTCGATCGTGAGCGCAAGCGCGAGCTTCTGAGCCATCTCATCAAGACCGGCCGGATCGATCAGGCGCTCGTCTTCACCCGAACCAAGCACGGGGCGAACCGGCTGGCCACCCAGCTCGAGCACGACGGGATCGCGGCGACCGCCATCCACGGCAACAAGAGCCAGCCCCAGCGGGTCCGTGCCCTGGCCGACTTCAAGGCCGGCCGCTTCACCGTCCTGGTCGCCACCGAAGTCGCGGCCCGCGGCCTCGACATCGAGGCGCTTCCGCACGTCGTCAACTACGAGCTCCCGATGGTCCCCGAGGACTACGTCCATCGGATCGGCCGGACGGGACGCGCCGGCGTCGACGGCGACGCGGTCTCGCTCGTGTGCGTGGACGAGGCGAAGCTGCTCCGCGACATCGAAGCGGTCCTGCGGCACACGATCCCGGTCGAGGTCATCGAAGGCTTCGAGCCCGACCCGCGAATCCGACCGGAGCCGATCCTGCGCGGCGGCCTCGGCGGTGGCCGACCGGCACCGCGCGTCGTGGCTGGTGGCCACCGTCCTCCCGCGGGCGCCGGCCTTCGGCGGCCCACCACGTCCGGTGACCCGCGACGACCCGTTGCTGCGCCGCCTCGCTTGCCGGCTGCACCCGGCCCGTCTCGCGGCGGTCAGCTGGAGCGCGCGCCACGTCCTCATGCCCCGTCCGGCGGTTCGCGCGGCGGATATGCCGGTCCTCGACGACCGGGCCAGGGCATCGGCAACGGCGGCCCCGCCCGGCCGGGCCAGGGGATCGGCAACGGGCCGCGCCCGGGCGCTCGGTCGTCGGCGGCCGAGGCGGGGACAGCGGACGGCCATGGCAGGGCGACGGCCGGCCGCAGCAGCGGCCCGACCAGGCCGGTCAGGGACACGGCCAATCGCGCCCGGATCGACGCGGCGATGGCGGACGGCCGCGCCCCGATCGAGGAGCCGGTCATCCTCAGCCGAGGACCGATCGCACCTCCCACAACGGTCAGCCCGCACCAGCCCGCAGCACGGGCAATGGGCCGTCACGAGTCGCCAGCCCAGCGGCGGCGTGATGCCGGGCGAGCGTCTCGCTCGCCACGGCGCCGGCGGCGATCGCTGACTGCTGCCGCGGGCCTGACACTCAGCCAGAGACTGAACGGATGGCACACCCGTCCCATGACCCGTCGCCTCGCCGAGCGCCGGGGTTCGTTTCAAGACGTGCCCAGCAATTCACGGCGCCAGCCCACTTGACGTAGCCCGGTGATCGTCCGGGTGTTCCACGCGACAGAGGCGCCCCCGTCCGCTGCGCGTGAGCGCGTCAACGCTGCCTTCGGCCTCGAGCGTCGGGCAGGACGCTCCCGTCGGCGCCGCCGACCTTCGCGAGCGCCTCGCTCGGGCGGCCGCCGGCCACAACGGCCTGGAGACGCTGATCGTGGGTTGGCGAGACGCATCCCAGCGTGCCTCGGCGAGTCGATCGGCTCCGCAGGTCGTCGTCACGGTCTGGCGCGATGTCGAAGTCGATGGTTCGAGCGATCGGGATGAGCGACGAGGGGTTCCTCGGCGCGCCTCGGCCTCGACATGGCCGTCGAGCGGGCTGATCTTACGAGGTCACCAGTCGGACGTTCGCCTCCCTGCCGACGGCGACATCGCGTCCTTCGCATCAGTACCCTGCGCGTCCACGGGTCGGGAGAGGCTGCGTTCTTCGATCGCCTGCGCACCATCCAGCACCGGTTCACCGAACAGGGTCTGATCGCGTCGCACATCGGCCGCCGGGTCGGTCCCGACGGCATCGATGCCCTCGTCCTGGGCGTCTGGACGGAGCGCGCAGCGATCGAAGCCGCCAGCCGGCCGACTCGACGCGCCGGCCTACCTCGACGAGATCGAGCCGTGGATCGTCGACGTGACGATCGAGATCTAGCCGACGCGCTCGAGATCGCCCCGCGGCTGCCGATGGCGTCCGGGCCGCCCGTGATGATCCTCGACGGGTCCCGCCGGGTCGTCGACCTCACCCCGTCCGCCGCGGCGACGCTCGGCCGGCCGCAGGAGGAAGCCGCCGGCGACCTCATCGAGGACCTCGCCGCCCTCGACGACCCGATCACGCCGCACGTGGGCGGCCCTGCTCGAGGACGACGGACGGCGAGCAAGGCCGGCGTGACGGCCTGGTCCTTGCGGCGCGAGGGCCGCGTCATGATCCGGTGGCGGTTGCGTCGGAATGTCCCCGTTCCCGGGCCGTCACACCATCCTCGTCCGCCGGTCGGTCGACGCCGAACCGAGCGTCGAAGAACTGGACGCGGCGTTGGCCGAGGCGTTCCCTCGGCCCGAGGTTTCGGCCGCCGGGTGAACGGAGGCAGCGGACCAACCTGGTCCGCTGCCGTGACGTGCGCGATCGGTCCCGCCCGGGCGGCCGCGGCTCAGTCGACGACGATGCCGAATGGCGCCGCGCCGCCGGGGATCGAGACCGGAGAGGCGTCGAGCTCGGTCAGGCTGCCGCCATCGACCGCGAAGACGCTGACCTTCGCCTGTCCCGCGTCGACCACGTACAGGAACTTGCCCGACGGATCGAGCTGGGCATCGAACGGCCGGAGGCCCGTCGCGCTCTTCATCGGCGTGCTGCCGAGGAGCGAGAGGCTGCCGTCCTTGGCGATGGAGTAGCTCGAGATCGTCGTGCTGCCGGTGTTGATCGCGAACAGGTACCTGCCGTCCGGGCTGACCGCGACCCAGCACGGAGCGGTCTGGTTGTCGGCGAAGGGCGAGGCGCCGATCGGCGTCAGGGTCGAGTCCTTGCCGACGTTGTAGGCCGAGACGCTACCCGCGAGAGCGCCGTCATGGGCGTTCGAGACGAAGAGCTGACTCGAGTCGTGCGGCCGGAACGCGCTGCCGAACGGACCGATCCGCTGGGCCGGGTACGGGGAGCCGGCAGCCGCCGTCAGGAGGCCGTCGTGGCCGACCGCGAAGCTGTCGATGAACGAGGGGCCGGCGTCGGGCCGACTCGCATCCCGACCAGGGTCTTGCCGTTCGGGGCTGAAGAGGACGTGTGCCCGGCATGGCGTTGTCGGGGAGCGCGCACGGTGGAGCCGGCGATCGGGGTCAGGTCGCCGTGGTGAAGACGGAACCCCGTGTAGTTGCTGCCGCCGGCGCCCGTGTTCGCGACGTAGACGAGGCTCTTGTGGACCGCGATGCTGACCGGCATCGTGCCGTTCGAGGGCTCGGTGTCGGTGAGCGTCAGCGAGCCATCCTTGTGGACGCGTGAGGACCGAGATGTCGTTGCTCGCGGCATCGACGGCGAGGAGGTACTTCCCGTTCGCGGTCATCTGGATCGCACCGGCCGAACCGACCGGGCTGCCGACGCCGGCGCCGCCGGTCTCGAAGGGGGAGCCGGCGATCGGTGTCAGGTTGCCGTCGGACCAGCGATCGAAGCCCGCGACGGTGTTGTGGACGGCCGAGTTGTTGTTGACGTACACGTGGCCGACCACGCGCTGGGCCGGGGCGGCTGAGACGCCCGTGGCCGAAACGGCCAGGATGGCGACCAGCCCGGCGCTGAGCGCCAGACGGCGGGGGAACCGAAGCATGAGATGGGCCTCCTCGATCAAGTGACGGTGCTGCGACGACGGGGTGGCCACCCGACGCTGCGCACCATGCGACTCGACCGTGACGGTGGCGTAACGCGTTCACGACGTTCGTGTGACGTTCGTCGGACCGGTCGTCAGTCGGCCCGTCGCCGCCAGGCTCGGACCCAGTCGACCTCGAACACCTTCGGGTACGCGCCCGGTTCGTCGCTGGCTTCCGCCGGCTGGGAACTCGTAGATGTTGAGCATCAGCTGCATCGCGTAGTCGGGCGCCTGGTCGACGACCTTGACGACCGAATCGTCGACGAAGAAGCGGACCTTGTCGGGCAGCCACTCGGCCGAGTAGGTGTGGGCCTCGCGCGCGTCGATGGGCAGCGCCACCTTTTCGAAGTCGTCTTCGATGCTCGGGTCGCCGAACGGATGCACGCCGACGCCCACTTTCGTCATCCGGGCGTCGACGTCACGACCGAACACCTCCATCACGCAGATCTCCGCGGAGCGCTCGGGCGTGTCCTCGAACCCGATCAGCCAGAACGCACACAGGACGCGCGCGTCGGCGAGCGCCCGCGCCCGAACCTCGACGTTCCCGTACTGCGCGGTGTAGAGCGCGCGCGGTTCCTGGGCCTCGCCGGACGACCAGATCCGGCCGGAAGCGGTGCTGCCCGATGCTGGTCCCGACCGGCCCGGCGAATACGCCTGTCTGAAGGTTCGAGACGCGCATCGCCGTCCCACTCGGGCACCCACGGTGGCTGAGTCGACGTCGATGCGCAAGCGAAGGCCGGTGCGACCGCTCGCGCCACCCTCGTCGTACTCGAGCGGCCTCGGTCTGCAGGAGTTTCCACTGGGGAAGGTCGACCGGCAGCCCGACCCGCGCCAGTCAAGAACCGGCGCCGCCGAACTCCTCGTCGAGGTCCAACTCGTACCCCGACCGGTCGAGCCGTCGTGGATCGAGGATAGGCGGTCAGGCAGTGCGACGCAGAGTTCGCAGCGTGGCGCCCGCCGTACCATCGTTCCGACTCCACGGTCTTGAAGGACACCGAATGACTCGACGGCGTTCGCCCTGGTCGGCGATAGTGATGGTAATGACAAACAAGGCGACAGTCACGACGATCGACTGACCGCGATGTACGAGTCAAGGTACAGCGGGCAGCAGAGCGGTCCGCGAAGCGCGTGATCCACTCGGGTTGATACCCGTGAACCTGGCCGACCGACGAATCGATCGGATCAACCCTTTCGAGGCTCTGATCGAGGCCATGCTTCCCGTCGAGCCGACCACAGGCACGGCGAGCAGGCCGTTCGAAATGCCGCGGCAAGGCGTGAGTTCATGTCGGAGCACGCCACACTTGCCTCGGGTGAGGTTGCGCGGTCCGCCGGTTCCGCAGCGAAGAACGCCGCCGCGCTCGCGACGCGCTGGCGCAAGGAACGCCGGATCTTCGCCGTTTCATGGGGCGGCGAACTTCGGTACCCCGCGTTCCAGTTCGATGACTCCGGCGCGCCGTTACCCGCCATCAAGCAGGTCCTCAAGGTGCTCAACGCCGGCACTTCGGCCTGGCAGGTCGCTCTCTGGTTCGCGAGCCCCTCGCCCTACCTTCCTCGCAAGGCGCGGCCGATCCAGTTCCTGATGGATCGAGATCGGCTCGTCGCGGCCGCCCGGGCCGAGCGAGACCTTCCCGACTTCTAGCGGGGTGTCACTCGCCCCGCCGCCTAATTCGTCGAGCCTCGACCCGCTCATCATCGAGGTCGCGCCGGGAACACCACTCGTTCGCGTCCACTCGATCGCCCGAGCGGCGGACACCTTCAATCCTGGGCTTGGTCCCGGGTCGCGGTTTGCGCCGCTATATCGCCAGACGCGATTTCGATTCCCGACGCTCTACGCGGCGACGACTGTTGCGGCAGCGCTGTCGGAGTCGGTGTTCCATGACGTGCCCTACCGCGGACGAGGGAAGCGGCTCCTGGCTGCGCGGTTGAGGGGTCTTGCGATATCGACGCTGATCGCTGCCGAGCCGATGCGTCTCGCGATGTTGGCAGGCCTCGGCCTTCGGAGGCTGGGTGTGCGCCGGCGAGACCTGATCGAGATCGGCCCGAGGGCTACCCACAGACAGCAGCGTGGGCTTTGGCGCTTCACGACGCGCCATCCGCTCCCTCCGGACTCCTGTGGACCAGTCGACAGGACGACACGGCGAGCGCGGTCCTCCTCTTCGGCGATCGGATCCCGGCTGGCGCGCTACTCGCGGGCTCGAACCCTCTGCCGCTCGATACCGGCCCAGGTCTGGCGCTCGTGGATGACGCCGCGACGTTGGCCGCGATCACGGTGGTTCGTTAACCGCGGCGACCGACTACGAGGTTGACGTTCGCTCACATGTCCGGATCAGCGACGACGACGACGCTTCCGACGACGTCGATTGGGGGCGATCTCGGCTGCTACGGCGGTGGTGAGAACCGCGGTGCGCCTACGCCGAACCTCGACCGCATGGCCGAAGGTCTCCAGTTCATGTCCTTCTATCTCTGGAACGATCGGGGTGAGCGGCACGACCGCTTCATGAATGGCTGGGCCGAGAAGACGTGGGCGGCGCCGCAGATCGGCGCACTCCCCCTGAGCCTCCTGCCCACCTACAAGAAGTATCCGAATCGCACGCTGGAGACCGCTGGCATCAGTGCCGCGATGTTCGACGTCGAGGATGCGAAAGTGCAGCAGCAGGTGCAGCGGCTCCTACACTCCCTGGCAGGGAACGAGTAGCCCGGGGTTGTCAACAGTGACCGATGAATCGGACATCAACACCGCCGCGCCGGCGGCTTCGACCTCGATCTCGCCGCCCGGCATCACTCCAAAAGACATGGTCTGGATCCCGGGCGGGACGTTGCGGATGGGTTCGGACGATTGGTACCCCGAGGAACGCCCGGTCCACACCGTGAGCGTCGACAGATTCTGGATGGATGAGCACGAGGTGACGGTCGCGGAGTTCCGACGGTTCGTCCGTGCCACCAACTACATCACGGTGGCCGAACGCCCACTCGATCCCACGCTGTACCCCGACGCCGACCCTGACCTCCTCGTCCCGGTGGTCACTCGTGTTCCGTCCGACACAGGGCCCCGTCGATTACTCAAGGACTTCCGCAACTGGTGGACCTACGTTCCGGGTGCGAAGTGGAACGCCCCCGAAGGCCCCGGCAGCAACCTCGTCCGGCCGCGACACGATCATCCAGTCACGCAGGTGAGCTACGAGGACGCTGAGACCTATGCCAAATGGGTTGGCAAGGCGCTACCGACCGAAGCCGAGTGGGAGTTCGCCGCACGCGGCGGGCTGGACGGCGCGATGTTCACGTGGGGCGACGAGCACTTCCCAGATGGCAAACCGATGGCCAATACTTGGCAAGGCGAGTTCCCGTGGCAGAACCTACGCCTAGACGGCTACTTCGCGTACGTCACCAGTTGGGTCATTCCCACCCAACGGCTACGGGCTGTATGACATGGCCGGCAACGTATGGGAGTGGACGAGCGACTGGTATGTGCCGCGTCTTGCCGAAGACCTGGTCAAGTCGTGCTGCACGCCGGCAAACCCGCATGTGACGTCGCCGGACGCAAGCTACGATCCGCTTCAACCGAACGTGCGCATCCCGCGCAAGGTGACCGAAGGAGGCTCGCATTTGTGCGCACCGAACTACTGCTTCCGCTACCGGCCGGCGGCACGCTCGCCCGAGGCGATTGACACAGCCACCTGCCATATCGGCTTCCGTTGCATCCCGGACGATCGCGGTGACCTCATCGGGGCCACTCGGCGCGATCCGGACTTCGAAGTCGCGGCTCCCGGTCGGCATCCCGAGCGAGAAGTCGTATGCCTGCAGCTCGCCGGTTTCGAGCGCCCGGTCAGCCGACGTCAGCGTCATCCCGGGTGCCTCGGCGGACATCCGCTCGAATAGACGACGACCGACGAGGGCGTTTCCGTCGGCGAGGCCGTCACGGCCGTCTCCGGCAAGGTCATCCGCTGTCGAGTTGACGTACCGTCCGTCGCGCGTGAATGTGGACCATCCGGTCCGGGATCGCATCGACGAGCGCGTGCGATCGCCGCTCGCTCGGCGATAGAAGCCGACCAGGAGGGCGACGGCGATCGCGGTGGGTGCGACCCGAACGGCGAGGAGGAGCGCATCGATGCCCCTCCTGCGAGTCGGCGATCCTGCGGACGAGGTTGACGGACAGGCGCGCCAGGATGGTGCAGCCGCCACAGGACGGGCGTCAACTCCCGGCGTCGCGAGGCGGGGCGATCAACGAACGCCGGACGATCGACCGCTGTCGCCATCGCCGCGAGCGCCAGGCCACCGTACAGACCGGAGCTCTTGCCGCCGATGATTGGGAGGCTGGTCGAGTAGAGGATGTTGAAGCGTGGTGGCACCGACCGCCAGGACCGCGACGGTGGCCCGACTCGACTCACGCGTCCGAGCCTGCCGCTCGGATAGGCAAGGACGAGGGCCAGGAGGATGACCGTGGGAGGTGTCCTTCGAGCGCGAGGGCGTATCGTCGCTCACATCTGCACCGAGGCGAAGTCGAGCGTCCCGATGAACCACGTCAGCCCGACCAGCGTCATCAGCCGGTCGTCCGGCTTGCCGAGGCTCGTCGACCGAGATCGCCGAGCCCGGTCGTAGAGGTAGACCAGGCCGATCGCCGCAGCATGGACGAAGCCGCCGAGCGTCGCCGTGCCGACCGGCCGGTACCGCGATCCGCCCCCCGGCGACGGCCCACACCGTGCCCAGGACGCCGATCGCAAGACGGCGCGAACGTCCGCCACTCGAGCAGACTGTTGCACGCAGGCTCGAGCCGCCAGAGCAGGGCAGACCCTGAACGGCTGCAACGTCAGCGGCCTGGCCCGGAAGCCGACCGCGGCGGTCTGACGCCAAAGTCCGGGCTGGCCCTCGTATGGAGGGCGGGGTCGGGCTGCGGCCACGATCGATGCCATGAACACCATCCTCGATTCATCGACGATCACGCCGGGTTCCGCGTGCACTGGCCCGGGCGATCTCTCGAGGCTCGACGGCTTCATCGCGTCGGTGAGGCGGACGACGGCGCCCTCGGGCCTCGCGGCCGCCCGGTCGATACGGCCCGATCCCATCCTTCTCGATATCGGCCTGCCCGACATCGAAGGCTTCGACGTGGCCCAGGAGCTCGCAATCGACGGACCGCCACCCTTCGTCGTCCTGACGTCGAGCCGTGAAGCGAGCTCGTATGGGCCTCGCCTCGCGGCCGGCCACGCCCTTGGCTTCATCCCGAAGGACGAGTTGTCGGGCTCCGCAATTCGTGCGCTGGTGAACGGGCGGTGACCCTCCGCCTCGTCCTCGCCGACGACTCGCTCCTCCTGCGCGAGGGGATCGCGCGACTGCTCGCCGAGGCCGGTTTCGACGTCGTCACCCAGGCAGGCGATGCAGAGGCGCTCCTCGCCGTGGTTCGGCGAGCACGTTCCGGACGTTGCCATCGTCGACATCCGGATGCCGCCGACGCATACCGACGAGGGCCTGCGGGCGGCGGAGGCGATCCGGGCCGAGCATGGAACGAAGGTCGGCATCCTTGTCCTGTCGCAGTATGTCGAGACCACGTTCGCCCTTCGGCTGGTCGCCGACGGGGCCGGCGGAGTCGGCTACCTGCTCAAGGACCGGGTCGACGATCTCGAAGAATTCGCGGACTCCATCCGGCGGATCGCGAAGGGCGGCTCGGTCATCGATCCCGAGGTGGTCGCCCAGCTTGTCGGACGACGGCGGGCGAAGGTGCCGCTCGACGACCTGACCGAGCGCGAGCGGGAGGTCCTCGCGCTGATGGCGGAAGGCCGGTCCAACCAGGCGATCTGCGATCGCCTCTTCCTCGCGCCGAAGACGGTCGAGGCCCACATCGCGAACATCTTCTCGAAGCTCGAGTCCCGCCCGGCGCCGACGATCACCGTCGTGTTCTCGCTGTGCTGGCCCACCTCCGCGCTGAGCAGCAAGCCTTCGCGGGCAGGGTCCGCCCCTAGCGTCGTTGTCGGGTCCGCCCGGATGGCGACCGGCGCCGGTCGGGTCAGTGTTCTGGCCAGGTCGAGCCGGCACCGTAGGTCTCGGGACCGACCCAGGGAGCCCAGACATGACAACAGGACACGACGTCACGCCACGACGACGCGGCAAGCGATCGACGATCCCCGTGGTCGTCGCGACGGCCGCCCCCGTTGCCGCTCTCACCAGCGCCTGTATCGAGGGCCACGATCCGCGGAACGATAGCGTCGCGTTTGGACGCTCAGCCGCGTGTCGTTACCGCGACGTCCCATCACAACGCGATCAAGTCTGACCGCGCCGTGCCCGTGGGGCCCGACTCAGGAGATCTCCGCCATGACGACGACGACCGCCACCGCGCCGGCGCAGGACGCGGCGCCCACCACACAGGCTCCGCTGCGGGCTGCCGCCTGGTTCGTGGGCATCACGCTCGCGTTCGCCGCGCTCGCGTCGGTCGCCGTCGTCGCCTCGGGCGCCCAGCCCACGTCGCCGGCTTTCGGTCTCGCCCTTCCGCCGGCATCGATCGCGATCGTCCTTGCCCGGCGCGAAGGCCACGGCGCGCTCCGCCGGCTGTTCCACGGGCTGACCGTCCGCCCCCGGGATTGGGTCGGGTACCTGACGCTCCCTGATTCCGGTGGTCTCCTACCTCGCCGTCGACGTCATCGCAGTCGCCCTGGGCACGCCGGCCGCTGGGCTGTTCGACGACGTCTTTCCCGCTGCCGTGATCGTGCCTCTGGTGGTGTTGCTGCCGGCCTTCACCGAGGAGCTCGCGTGGCGTGGGTACGCTTTGCCTCGCACGATGACGGCCATGACGCCCCTCCGGGCGGCGTTGGTTCTCGGGATCCCCTGGGCCCTGATCCACGTTCCACTGTTCTGGCCGGGCCAGATGAACGGCGGAAGCGCGGTGTGGTCGATGGCGACACAGGTCATCGCGTACTCGGTGATCCTGACATGGATCTACGTGGGGACCGGGGGCAGCATCCTCATGACCGGACTCTTCCATACGTTGGCCAACGGCCTTGTCCCGCTGACGAACGGCCTCGACCCCAATCTCGCCTGGGACATCCGAGGCGTCATCTTCCCGGTCGTGGCGATCCTCGTCGTCGCCCTCGGCTGGTTCCGGGCACGCCAGCGATCGGCGGCTCAAGCGCCTGTTTCGGGTCTCCCGCGCTCGGCCGCTTGACCGATCGATCGTTCGTCAGGTTTTCGCTTGACGCGACCCTTGCAGATGCGCAAGGACCGCCAGGACTCGACGGTGGTCGTCCGCTGCCGGCGGCAGTTCGAGCTTCGAGAAGATGTTCGCAATGTGGGCCTCGACCGTCTTGCGCGACATCGACAAGGCGATCGGCGATCGCCTGGTTCGACCGCCCCTCTGCCATCAAGGCCAGGACTTCGCGCTCGCGCTCCGTAAGGTCGTCGAGCGGGACCCGCGAACGCCGGCCGACGAGGACAGCGACGACCGCGGGATCGATGACCGAACCACCCTTCGCGATCCGGCGGATGGCATCGGCGAAGTCGTCGAGATCCGTGACCCGGTCCTTGAGCAGGTACCCGACGCCGCCGGCACCATCGCTCACCAGACGCATGGCGAACGACGGCTCGACGTGCTGGGACAGCACGAGGATGCCGACCGCTGTCCCGTGTTCCGCGCGGATGGCCTCCGCGGCGCGCAGACCCTCGTCCGTGTGTGTCGGTGGCATCCGGATGTCGACGATCGCCACATCGGGAAGATGCTCCCGGGTCGCCGTGCAGGAGACCATCCGCGTCGCCGACTTGCGCGACTACCTCGAATCCGGCGTCCGCGCAGCAGGCGCGCGACGCCCTCGCGAACGAGCATCGAATCGTCGGCGAGGACCAGCCGCAGGGTCATCCTTGCTCGACCAGCGCTCGGATCGCGGCCCCCGAGATCCGCTCCTTGGGGATGAACCCCAGATGCTGACCGTCGGTCAGTCGGCGCCCGTACGCCCGCGCGTCGCGGCTCGAGGTCAGCACGACCAACGGCGGTGGTCCGATCGAGCGCCATGGCTCGTGCGACCTCGAACCCCTCGACATCGGGCAGGCCGATGTCGAGCAGGACGAAGTCCGGCTCGGAGCGACTGCGCGGCCTCGAGGCCCGAAGCACCGTCAACCGCCTGCGCCGATCACGACGAAGCCGTCCGCTTCGAGAAGATCGCGTGCCTGCGTGCGGAAACGCGGCGTCGTCATCGATGATCAGGATCGTGCTCATGCGGCCGATCGTGCCATTCGCGCAGGCCGTCGCCTACAGGGCTCACACGGGGGCCGGCATAGGGCGGATGGTCGGGATCTGCGCCGAGATCCGCGTTCCGCCACCGATCGGGCTGCTCGATCGCGATCGTGCCGTCGAGCGCCGCGAGGCGGTCGGCGAGGCCGCGCAGGCCGCTGCCCTCACGAGGGTCGGCACCGCCGATGCCGTCGTCATCGACCTCGATGCTCAGGTGATCATCGAGTCCCTGGACCCGCACAATCGCCTTGGTCGCCTTCGCGTACTTCGTGACGTTGGTCAGCGCCTCGGAGATGACGAAGTACGCGGCGCCCTCGACGGCGGGGAGTAGCGCTCCGAACCGATGTCGACCGAGACGTCGACCGACGTGCGATCGGCGAGGGACTCGACCGCCTCGCCGAGGCCGCTCTCCGTGAGGATGAGGGGATGGATCCCGAGGGCCAGATCGCGCAACTCGGCGAGCGCTGCGAGTGCTTCTTCCGCTGCGTGCTCGAGGCTCCGTCGGACGGCCGGATCACCATCTTCACCGAGCGCGCGACGCGCGACCTGCAATTCGAGACTGAGCGACACGAGTCGCTGTTGGGCGCCGTCGTGGAGGTCTCGCTCGACTCGCCTGCGCTTCACGATCGCCCGCCTCGACGATCCGTGCCCGCGAGGCGCGGACCTCCTGGAGTTGCGCTTCGACCTCGGCTGTCAGCCGATCGTTCTCGACCGCAAGTCGCATCGCACTGGCCACCGATGCCATCAGGCCGGGCTCCTCGAGAAGGATCGCGTCGTGGATGATCGCCGCCTCCCGGACACCGTTCCGCTCGAGCATCGTCACGGCCTGACCTGCGCCGTCCTCGGGTAGGTCGAATCGGCTCGCCGGTTGCATCGACGAACCGGTCCTGATCGGTCGCCCAATAGACCACTTGCAATGTGGGGTCACCGAGCGCATTGGCGAGGGCATCGCGGAGGCGGGCCGGTGTCGGGGTCTGGCCCAGCTCGACGACGAGGTCCGCGACGCCGGCGCGGGCGATCCGGGTCCTGAGCATCACGGACAGGACCGCGATCGGGATCGCGATCTGGGCCAGGAAGATCAGGTCGTCCAACGGCTCGAGCGTTGTCCCGGACGACAGGAAGATCCATGACGCCGACTGCAGGAGGATCGCGACGGCGCCCACGAGGACGGGCGTCATCTGGCGCCGAACCGGGCCGCTGGATCGCAGCCAGCGTCGACCGAGCGCCATGACGAGGAGCACGGAGCCAAGCGAGATGAGGTACCGCTGGATCGTGTCGATCACGTGGGCGGCGCTCTCGTTGGGTGCGATGCCCAGCGCGTTCAGGCCGTTGTCGAGCACCAGGAACAGAAACCAGAGGAACTCGAGCGGAACGGTGACGAAGAGGAAGATGCCGACGATCGCGAGGTCCGCTCGAGAGGTGAGACGACCAGTCGGGAACGACAACAGGAACAGGGCGAACGCGGGCGCCCAGAGGTCCGTGAGCCAGAGGCCTGCGGTGTAGACGACGGGATTCGGGACCAGGGTCAACGTCCGCCCGATCAGCCACAGCATCCCGACGGCGTCATCAGCCGCCCGAGTCGGTTGGCCGGGCGGCGAGCCCAGATGAAGGTGCCGCAGGCGACAAAGGACCAGCCGACGAGGACTTCCAGGACCGTCCCGAGAACGAGCGGGCCGTTCTGGGCATTGCCGACGAGCATCCCCAGGCCGAGCGCGCCCGCGGTGATCAGGAGCAGGGCGCGAACCCGGGAGAGGGTCGGCTGATCGATCGCGATCGCTCCTTGCGGGTCGATGACGGGATCACGGCGCCGATCGAAGGGGCTGAGCGACCGTTCCATCCTAACGCCGCCGTATCCGTGCAGACCCTATCCCGAGCCCCGAGCAAACACCGCGCGATGCCGCTGGGTTGACTCCGTTGGGCGACCGCCCGTTGCGGCTCTACGGTCGCAGCAGACACGGGCCGACGGTCCAAACCGAACTGATCGCTGCTCGTGCGTCCGTGAGGGATCCGATGACGAACCGATCGACGACAGACATCGAACACCCCGACCTCCTTACGTCCATGGACAGCGGTCATTACATGGGCCGCGTTCTCCGAGGCCTTGCCGCGAACGTCCCGGAGCGCCGGACAAGCACTCGGTCCCCGGTGCTCGCCATCCTCGCCTCGCTCGTCGCGGGTGCCGCTCTAGCCGTCGCGCTTCTCGTGGGGCCGGCGTCGGGCGGCTCGGAGCCGATCATCACCGGGTCCGTGCTGTTCGCCTTCGGACTGGGCTGGGGGCTCATGGCCCTCCTATCGACACGCTACAGCGCTCAGCCACAACGTTGGATGATCGTGCCGGCGATGTTCCTTGGCATCGTCGGGCTCGGTCTGATCGTGTTTCAGCCTGGTCCGGCTGCGATGGACCTGCTGAGTTGGATCTGGCCCCCCGCTCTCGCGGTCCTCGCCGTCTGGATCATCATGCAGGTGCGGAGGAGCCTCCACGGCCGCGGCCGGTGGCTCGTCGCGCCGGTGATCGCGACGCTGCTCGTCGTGGCTGTCGGCGGTGCCCTCGCGGCCATCGGTGCGGTCACTGGCCGCGCGGCCCAGTCCGCATCCGGCCAGATGATCGACGTCGGCGGCCACCGCCTCTACATCGAATGCACGGGCTCAGGCAGCCCCACTGTCGTCCTGCAGGCCGGCCTCGGCGCGTCATCCGCTTCGTGGGCAGGCATCGCGCCGAACGTCGCGGCGTCGACCACGGTCTGCGCCTACGACCGCGCGGGTCACGGGCGGAGCGAGGAAGCGGCCGGCCCCCAGGACGGGATCGCACTCGCGACCGACCTCCACACCCTGCTCGAGCGGGCGGGCGTGGCCGGTCCGTATGTCGTCGTTGCTCACTCCTCCGGTGGACCATACGTGCGCGTGTTCGCGGCTCGCTATCCCGATCAGGTCGCGGGAATGGTGTTGCTCGACGCGCAGCCGGCAGAGGCATTCACTGTGCTTCCGGATTACCCCGGCTTCTATCGGATCTATCAGTTCGTCACGGCGTTGGCACCATCGTTGGCCCGAGTCGGCCTGCTAGGGCCTCTGCTCGGACTGCCCGCAGACGAGTCGAGCCCGAGCGCCGCTCGCAGCGCGCGCAACGCCGTCGCGGAATTGCCGACGGCGCTCGAGCAGGCCCAGGCCTTGACCACTCTCGGCGACCGGCCGCTGATCGTCGTCACGGCTGCTTCAGAGCCGGACGCCGGCTGGCTCGATGCGCAGGACCGGATGACCGGTCTGTCGACCGACAGCGTTCACCGGGTCATCACTACGGCCACGCACGACTCGCTCATCTCAGGTGTGGACGCGGCGGCATCGACGCAGGCGATCCTCGACGAGGTGGCCGCTATTCGGTCTGGGACCGGCCTCCGATGAACCACCGACCTCCGCTCGCGAGCGCAGTAGGGGCAAGCGATATGTCGCGTGCCGTCCCCTCGAGCACGAAGTCGTCGAGAAACGACTGGTATCCTTGCCCAGCTCGGGCGGGAGTAGCTCAGTTGGCAGAGCGGCAGCCTTCCAAGCTCAATGCCAGGTCATGCCGGGTGCGGCAAGGTCAGAGCTGCTGGGTCCTCCGTCGTCAGGCCACGGCGCCGGCGGGCGACTCCTCGGGTGCGGCCGACGGCATGGCGGAGGATGGCCAGGATCGCGCCGAGGACGATGACCGCGCCGATCCACTGCTGGGGCTCGAGCCGCTCCCCGAGCAGGAGCGCTCCCGCCGTCACTCCGACGATCGGGATCAGGTAGAACGACAGCGCCGCGTACGAGGCCGGGACGTGGCGCAGGGCGCCGAGGTAGAACCAGTAGGCGCCGGCGTAGTAGAGGACGCCCGAGCCGATCGCGCTGGCGAGTCCAAGCGGCGTCAGCGCAGTCGGCACGATCTGGCCGCCCGCCAGGCCGACCACGAGAACGAGCCCGATGGCCAGCACGAGCGCGTGTGCCTGCTGGGACAGGACCACCTGGCTCGTCTCCTTGGCATCCGGGATCCATCGTCGGGTGACGACGGAGTAGATCGCGCAGCAAAGGATCCCGACGAGCGTCAGGCTCACCCCGATCAACTGTCCGCTACTCGCTGATGGGTCGTAGAGGATCACGACCATGCCGGCGACCGCGATGAGCGACAAGACGATGAAGGCCGGCGTGATCCGCTCGCGCAGGAACCAGGCGGCGAGGAACAGGATCATCAGCGGCTCGAAGGCCCACAGCAGGACGTACAGGCTGGCGGTGATCGTGGTCAGCCCGATCAGGCCCAGCGCATACGCGAGACCCGGATTGAGCAGACCGAGCCGACCGAGCAGCGGCGAGCCTTCGGTCCGAAACGAGATCCCCTGGTAGCGCATCACGACCGCCAGGACCGCGAGGCTGGCGGCGAGTTGGATCGGCAGGAGCGTGAACGGCGAGATCTCGTCGAGGGCGGCCTTGCTGATGACTGTCCCGACACCCCAGCAGGTGGCGGCGAGGATCAGCGCGGCGAGGTCACGCGGGGCGATCGACGGACGGGACATGGACGGTGCTCCGAGCAGAGAGACGACGGGTAAGCGGGCGCTGAGGCCGCTGGTTCCTCGTCGTCACAGCACGAGTAGCCCGGCACCCGCCGGCGACTCGTTCGTCCTCGCTGCATCCTCGGCACGGCTACACCAAGGTTCGCTGCATCGCGACCGCACTCGTCGAACACGCGGTCTCGAACTCGACCGACCGCGCGACATCCGCCGGCACCGTCGAGCGATCGATGACCTCGTAGCCGAGGCGGCTGAACCACGGCTCGGCCGTCTCGGTCAACAGGATCAAGGTCCTCGCTCCGCGATCGCGCGCCAGGTCCTCGACCGCGTGGACGAGGCTCGTCCCGACGCCCGTCCCCCGTTGGTCGGGCACCACAGCGACCGAGCGAAGGAGTGCGACTCCGTCGTACGGCTCGATTGCCGCACAGCCGACGAGGCGATCGCCATCACTGGCGACCACCCCCGTCGCGAACGCCTCAGCCGCACCGTCCAGCGGCAGACCGGCCTCGGTCAGCAGGTCGCGGACCGAGGACCAGTCGCCTGATGCGGCGCGGCTCGTTTGCATCAGCAGCAGCCGGTGCCCCCGCAGCAGCCGCCGGCCTCGGCGACTGGCAGCAGGTCGCGCTGTGCGGTCAGGTCGATGAGCGGTCGCGCATCTGCGGGCTTGGTCGCCTTGATGATCGCGCTGATCATCCCGTCGGTGACGGTGTGCGACGGCGTGATCGACACGTCGGTCAGTCCGACCGCCTCGAGACCATGGCGGAACTCCGAGATGGACAGGGCGCCAGCGATGCAGCCCGCGTACGAGCCGCGCTCCGCGCGCTGCTCAGGACTGAGCGAGTCCTCGGCCACGATGTCGCTGATACCGATGCGACCGCCCGGTCGCAGGACACGTGCGATCTCGGCGAAGACGGCGGGCTTGTCGGCAGCCAGGTTGACGACGCAGTTGCTGATGACGACGTCGATCGACTCGGCCGGCAGCGGCAGCGCCTCGATGTGGCCCTTGAGGAACTCGACGTTGGTCGCGCCGGCCTGGGCCGCGTTCTGCTGCGCCAGCGCGAGCATCTCGTCGGTCATGTCGACGCCGAAGGCTCGACCGGTCGGACCGACCCGCTTGGCGGACAGGAGGACGTCGATGCCGCCGCCGGAGCCGAGGTCGAGGACCCGCTCGCCCGGATGGAGGTCGGCGACTGCGGTCGGATTGCCGCAGCCGAGCGAGGCGAGGACCGCGGCGTCCGGCAGTTCATCCCGCTCGAGCGCGGAGTAGAGGTTGGCGCCGATGGTCTCGGGATCGCTGCAACACGAGGAGCCCTTGCGTCGCCCGGATCGCCGCATCCGCATAGCGCTGGCGGACGGTCTTCGTGGATCGTCTCGATGGAGTCGCTCGTGGTGGTCGCGGTGGTCATCGTGCTCCTCGGGTGCTGTCGGGCCGTGGTCGATGTATTGATACTTGTCAAGATAGAGACTTGTCAATACAGTAGTCGACATGAAGCGCCAGACCGACCCCGACGTCCTGCTCCTCCAGGCCGCCGCCGACCCGACCCGGCTCGCCATCCTGCGCCAGTTGAGCGACTGCGCCGAGGTCTGCGCCTGCGACTTCACCGCCTGCTGCGACGTCAGCCAGCCGACGGTGTCGCACCACCTCAAGGTCCTCCGCGATGCCGGCTGGATCGAGGGCGAGCGGCGCGGCACCTGGATCTTCTACTCGCTGCGGCCCAGGGCCGTGGAGCGCTTCCAGGAACTTGCCGGCGCCTTCGGTCCAGGCCTCGCCCTCCCGGCCACCTCGCGCAGGCTCCCGGTCATCGAGGCTCGCGCCTAGGCACTGGCCACGGTCTCAGTCATGCGCTGACGAAACGACTAGGCCATGCCCAACCAGGCAGCCACCTGCTCGCGCGTCGGCACCCGCCCGGCGAGGACGACCGTACCGTCGATGACGAGCCCGGGCGTCGACAGGACGCCGCGCGAGGCGATCTCACCGTAGTCCGTGACATGCCGGACCTCGGCATCGATGCCGGCGGCGTCCACGACCTCGCGAACGACCTTCTCGGTGTACTGGCACTTCTGGCAACCGGGTCCGAGCACTTCGATGACGCGCATGGCGCCTCCTTCAGGCGTACAGGGCGTTGAACAGGTAGCCGACGAACAGGATCCCGACGGCGACGACAGCCGCGAAGACCGCGATGAGCTGCGGCCTCATGACCCGCCGGAGGATGACCATCTCCGGGAACGACAGGGCCGTGATGGCCATCATGAACGCGAGGGCCGAGCCCATCGGCAGACCCTTGGCGATGAGCACCTCGATGATCGGGATGGTGCCCGCGGCATTGCTGTAGAGCGGCACGCCGAGCAGGACGAGGGCCGGCACCGCGAGCGGGTTGTCACTCCCGCCGATCGACACGACCAGGTCAGTCGGGACGAAGCCATGGATGACGGCGCCGATGCCGATCCCGACGAGGACGAACGGGAGGACCTTCCAGACGAGAGCGCGGGTGGAGGTCCAGGCGTCGCGGACCCGGTCCTCGAGCGTGAGCTTCATCTCGATCGGGCGGGCGCCACCCGCCTTGATCTCCCAGACGTACGGCTCGACGTAGCGCTCCAGGTGGAGGCGACCGATCACGAGACCGGCCACGACCGCGACGACGAGCCCGGCGGCGATGTACATCAGGGTGACGGCGGGACCGAACAGGCCCCACAGCAGCACGATCGCGATCTCGTTGACCATCGGCGAGGCGATGAGGAACGCGAAGGTGACCCCGAGCGGGACGCCCGGCCTCGACGAAGCCGATGAACAGCGGCACGGCCGAGCAGGAACAGAACGGGGTGACGACCCCGAAGCCGGCCGCCGCGATGGTCCCGGGCAGGACGCCACGGCCGGCGAGGGCGGACCGGACCCGTTCCGGCGACACGTACGAACGGAGGAACGAGACGAGCGTGACGATCCCGGTCAGCAGGAGCAGGACCTTGGGCACGTCGTACAGGAAGAAGGCGATGGCATCGCCGAGCTGCGAGCCCTCCTGCAGGCCGAGCAGGTCGTACGCGACCCAGTCGGCGAGCGGCAGGGTGATGAACCACGCGATGAGCCACGCCACGACCGCCAGGCCGACCGCCGGCCAGAACGGGACGTGCGGCGGGCGGACGCGCGAGGGTCGTCATCGCAGCAGGCGCTGGAACGATTCGAGCGGCGCCGGCGCAGGCGGCCTCGTCGCGCTCGTAGTAGACCCAGCGGGCGTCGACCATGTGACGGCTGGCACGGACCAGGCCGGCGCGGCGCAGCTTCGCGAGGTGGTTGCTGACGTTGTTCTGGCGCTCGCCGAGGGCTGCCGCCATCTCGCACACGCAGTGGGGACCGGAACCCAGGATGGCGATGATGCCGGCCCGGATCGGATCGCCCAGGAGCGCGGACGTCGCGGACACGTCGGCGACGTCCGGAGGCGCGATCTGGAGCCGCAACTCCGGCAAGACCGGCAGTTCCATCCGCGTGGCCATCACGCCTCCTGCCCGGCCGGCGCCTGCACGACGACCGGCGTCGACTCGCCCGGCTTCACGCTGAACCAGCGTGGCGCCAGGCGCATCGCGGACCAGACGAGGAACAGCATCACCGGCACCTCGATGAGCGGACCGACCACGGTGGCGAGGGCGACCGTCGGCGAGAAGGCCGTGATCGCGATGGCGATGGCGATCTCGAAGTCGCGTCCGGTCGCGCTGAAGGCGACCGCGACGGCATCGGGATACGAGAACTTCAGCCGCCAGCCAACGAACAGGACCACGAAGAACATCGTCAGGAAGAACAGGATCATCGGGATGGCCATCTCGAGCACGACCGCCGGGCGCTGCAGGATCAGGTCGCCCTTGAGGGCGAACATCACGATGAGCGTGAACAGCAGGCCGAGGATCGACATCGCGGTCAGGCCGGGCTTGAGCCGATCCATCGCGGCGTCGCCGCCGTCGCCGCGTGACGAGGTATCGCGTCAGGACGCCGAGCGACCAGCGGCAGACCGAGGTAGAGGACCACGCTCTGGGCGACCACTGTCACGTCGAACTCGACGTTCCCGATCAGCAGCCGGGCGTAGACCGGGATGAGGATCATCTGGATGACCGAGTTGAGCGCGACGAAGACGAGGGCCATCGCGGCGTTGCCGCGGGCCAGGTAGGTGAAGATGATCACCATCGCGATGCACGGGGCCAGGCCGTACAGGACGAGGCCCGTGTGCAGCTCCGGATCGCTCGACGAAGACGTTCGCGAGCGCGAGCATCACGAACGGCGCGACGAGGTAGTTGAAGCCGACCACCACGAGGAGCTGACGCGGTGAGCGGAGCTGCCTCACCGACCTCGTCGAGGCGGACGTTCGTCATCGCCGGGTACATCATCGCGAACAGGCCGATCGGCACGCCCAGCGAAATCAGGTTCGGGCACGGAGGGGTCGAAGGTGCCGGCGGCGATAGACTTGATCGAGTCGATCGGCGGCGTCAGCGCAAAGTCGGACACCGCAGCAGGTTCCCGATGGCGATGCCGATCACCATGCTGAACAGCACGAAGAATGGCAGGAGGCGGAAGTCCTCGAGCTTGGCCAGGAGCCGGGCGGTCATCGGGTCACGCGGCCGCGTGCGCCGGGGCGGGTCGGGCGGCCTCGCGGGGCTGCGGTGCGAAGGGCCGTTCGGGGTGGTGGTCGCAGCCGTATTGCGGGACCGTGTCGGCGTGGAACGAGGCGACCAAGTGGTCCTTGCAGAGGCCGACGAAGCAGAAGCGGCAATGGCGATGGCGGCCGCCGTTAGGCCCTCGCGGGCGCATTCGTGGCAGATCATCTCGACACCTTCGTGATCGGATGGGAACGTCTCATCACCCGATGAACATCACACCAGCGGGTGAGGTACCGCATGTGGCGTTCGGCCCCATCGCGCGGGCCCGATGGCACGAGGTGGAGGCAGTCAGCGGCTGGGGCGCAGGTACCGGTAGACGAGAGCGGCGGCGATAGCTCCGAGCGGCGGTGCGACCAGGTAGATCCACAGGTGCGAGAGGTTCCCGCTGACGAGGGCTGGCCCGATGGATCTGGCCGGGTTCATCGAGGCGCCGCTGATCGGCCCACCGACCAAGGCCCCGAGGGCGACGGCACCTCCGATCGCGATCGCTGCTGCCTGACCGACGGCCCGCGTGTCAGTGGCGACCGCGACGATCACGAGCATGAGGAAGAACGTGAGGACGGCCTCCCAGACGAGTGCCTGCGCGTCGCTACCCGAAGGTTGGGTGACACCGAGGGGCACGTCACCGAGGCTGATCCGCAGGACCAGGCGGCCGCGATCGCTCCTGCGACCTGTGCCGTCCAGTACGGGAGGACGCGCCTGGCCGGAAAGTGACGGCCGACGGCGAACGCCGCGGTGACGGCCGGGTTGAAGTGCGCGCCGGACACGTGCCCGAGCGCATAGATCATCGTCATGATCGCGAGGCCGAACGCGGCAGCGACACCCCCGTCGCCGAGCTGACCGACCGCGATAGCGCCGCAGCCGGCGAAAACGAGGGCGAACGTCCCGATCGCCTCGGCGACCAGGGCGGGACCGATCGCCGCTGCCGTCAACCCGCGATCGACGCGCGGCGGCCCGCGGCCGGCGGCGCGCAGCGCGACCTCCACGAACGGCCGGATCCGCTGATTCAGCTCGACGTACGTGCGCTCGAACGCGCTCGCGCTGCTCGGCATCGGTGCCGATCGATCGCGGCCGGATCCTCGAGACCCCAATGAAGTGAGTTCTGGGACCCGGGAAACACGGGGCACGTCTGTCGCGCCCGATCGCAGACGGTGATGACGTAGTCGAAGGACTGTCCGGCGAACTCGTCGACCGACTTGCTCCGGGCATTCGTCCAATCGATCCCGGCGTCATCGAGGACCTGGACCGTGTACGGGTTGACGCCCGTGGGCTCAGTCCCTGCCGAATGCACCTCGAAGTCACGCTCCGCCCAGACGGCCGAGGACGGCCTCGGCGATCTGGCTGCGGGCGCTGTTGCCCGTGCACACGAACAGGACCCGAATGGCGTCTTCCGACATCGGATCGCTCCCTTCCCTGGCCGCGAGCGCGCCCGGCGGCCGTGATGGTCTCCTCGAGGTCGATCAGCTCGGCGTCGAGACGATCGAGCTCGTCGCGCTGGCGGGCGATCTGTGCCCGTTGCTCGGCTAGCAGCGGAGCGAGATCGCGATCGACTGCGCCGTGCTCCATGCAAAGCCGGGCGATCCGACCGGCGTCCTCGGGGCCAAGGCCAAGGCGACGCAAGCTGACCACGATCCGCAACCGCGCCAAGTCCTCATCGGCGAACTCGCGGTAGCCGTTCGGCTGTCGGGTAGCGGCGGGGCATGATCCCGGCCGACTCGTACCAGCGAACGGCTGAGGCCGCGATGCCGGCGCGTTCGGCAAGTTCGGACACCTTCATGCGGGGACCTCGGCCGGCAGGTAGCCGCGCGCCTCGCGGACCTGGGCAGCGAACTCGTGGGGTAGATCACTCGCCAGGATGCCCTGCGCGGTGCGCTCCACGTCGTACGCGACGCGACGGAAGTCGACTCCACCACTCGATGTGTCCAGGAGTGCCCAGCAGGCTCGCGGGTCGCCATCCTTTGGCTTCCCAGCCGAGCCGTCGTTCACGAAGCGCGCTGCTCCCACGTGCTTGTCGTAGGGCCGGTGGGTATGGCCGCAAACGATCACATCGGCGTTGGCGCCCTCGGCGATTCGGGCGAACGTGGCGTCAGGCTTATCCTCGAACATGTACTCATTGATCCGTCGCGGCGAGCCGTGGACGAGCAGATACCGGATGCCATCGGCCTCGAAGCGGATCTCTCGCGGCAGCGATCGCAGCCAGCGCTTGTTGGCATCGCTTGTGTGGGCCTTGGTCCACGCGAACGACCGGTCTCCCCAGGCCTTCTCGACCGGATCCGTGTAAGCGCAGCCGCACTCCGACATGTCGAAGCCGGTGCCCTCGTCGTAGTTGCCCATGACGCTGGTGATGCCCTCGGTCTGGAGGCGTTCCAGCACCTCGTTCGGCCAGGGCGCGTAGCCGACCAGGTCACCGAGGGCGTACCGCCTGTCGACACCGACCGTGGCGATGTCCGTGAGGACGGCCTCTAGCGCAGGGAGGTTCGAGTGGACATCCGAGAACAAGCCGAGACGCACCTGGACAGCGTAGACCCTCGAGTCACTTGAAGGTCAAGCCGCGACCAACGGACTTGCACCGATCTTAGGCAGATGCACGACCCGCCTCCTGGCCGTCCTGTCAACCATCGGCGTCGCGCCGTACGAAAGCGAC
This sequence comes from uncultured Chloroflexia bacterium, assembly GCA_963816675.1. Taxonomy (GTDB): domain Bacteria; phylum Chloroflexota; class Limnocylindria; order Limnocylindrales; family CSP1-4; genus SPCO01. Next base: position 53,121 of record CAWFLS010000008.1, on the reverse strand, counting down.
CGCGGGCCGGCCGAGACGTATCCGCCTAACCAGCGGGCGTAGTGCGGAGAGTGGCCGAGCTGGCAGAGGTGTTCGCTTCCAAGCTCAATGCCAGATCATGCCGGGTGCGGCAAGCGGTAGAGCTAGATCGACGTCGGCAGCAACGGGGAATGCAGACGTGCCTCGGCAAAGTGGCGGGCGCGGTCGTAGTCGCAGACGGTGGTCGTCGCCGCGATGGTCGGCGCGATGGCCGCCCACGAGGAAGACGACGCTCCCATGCCGGCCTGCAGGATGACCGCGGGGCCGCCGGAGCCTGTGCACTCGATGTAGAGCCGATGGCCGCTGACGTCGATCATCTTGCCGCCACCTGCACGGGCAACCTTGTGGCTGTGCCGACGGTCGTCAGGCCGACGCCGATCGCGAATACCAGCAGCGTCAAGATCATGGGGACCACGAGCCAGCGACCACGGCCGCAGAGATTGGCTCGAACCTGGCCGAACATCCAGATCGCCAGACCGGCGATGGCAAGCGGCCAGATCCAGCCTTGCTCTGGCATCGACTCGCTCAATGTCGACTCGCTTTCGGACTCACGCCGGCCGGCCCACAGCGCTCTCCTCGACGCTGGCATACCCATCGTTGAGCACCTGACCGGGCTCGGGAACTTGCCGCCCGACGGCTGGCGCTTCTTCGCTGTCCACCCGAGGATCCGCCGGCACGGGGGACCTTTCCCGTCCGCGCCTTCGCGCTTGTTGGCTGAGAAGCCGGTTGCCGCGCCGCCACGCCTAGTCTCGTGTTTGTTACTCCCGACCCGCGCTGAGACGAGGCTCGAAATGACACGGGGCGCTGCTTCACACGTAGGAGCGACCCATAGCGGCATCGGCCTGGGCACGATCCCGATCGACCTGACGGTGGCCGACCAGATCCGTGGCATGGCCGGCGTGGCTGCAGTCGATCCGCAGGTCGAGGTCCCAAGACGATCCCGGTATCGGCTCCGGACAAGAACCACATCCTCCTGGACTTCGGCGAGGCAACGTTTGCCGTTGTCGGCCCCCCGCTGGAGATCCGCGCCTCGGCGGCGGCGGAGCCGCACGCACAGCTCGACTTTGGGTGACGCTGGTTCTGGTTAGCGACCCGTAGGAGCCGCGTCCGCCGCCCGCAGGCGCGCGAGGCCGTCGCGCACGGCCTCGTCGCGCGTCAGATAGAGCAGGCTGGGGTCGAGCGCCAGGCGCCTGGCTGCATCTGCCTGGCCACAGGCTGAGCCGTCGCGGAGAAAGACCAGGTCCGTTGGCTTCGTCCCGTTCGCCAACACGTCGGCGCGAACCCATCCGATGACGGCTCCCTTCAGGTCGCGCACGGGAAGGGCTCGAACGACGTAGGCGGTGTTCATCGTGTGCCTGCCAAGTCTCGGTGCTGGCGACCTCTTCGAGGCGCCTGTGGCCGACCGTCGGCGGCGCCGCGATCACAAGACGATCATCAAACCGCTCGCCGGCCGCGAGTTCGATGCCGACTTCCTCTTGCAGCTTTCCGAACAGGCCGATTGGGCCAATCACCCGACCACCTACCTCGACGAGGTCGAGGCCGCATTCCGTCGCTCGCCCCGTTACCGCGACAAGGTCCGTCGGAAGACGCGTTGCGTGCGGATCGTCTACGCCGATGACTGCCACGTCGACGTCGTCCCGTACCTCGTCCGATCCGACGGCTCTCAGGTCATCGTGTGCCGCGACACCGACGACTTCGAGGCCACGAATCCCGAGGGTTTCACCGCCTGGATGAAGGAAAAGGACGACCTCGCCAACGGCAACCTTCGTCGGGTCATCCGGCTGCAGAAGTACCTGCGCGACTACAAGACCACCTTCAGTTGCCCGTCGGTGATCCTCACCACCCTCGTCGGCGAACGCGTCCTGGCGCTAGATGCCGACACCCGCTATCCGGATGTCCCGACCGCCCTGAAGAACCTGGTGACCGACCTCGACGCCTGGCTGCAGCTTCGCCCAACGATGCCCTCGATCGCGGATCGAGTTGCGCTGGGAACGACCTTCGACCACCGCTGGGACGCGGACAAGTATGCGAACTTCCGAACGCAGATCCATCGCTACGCCGAGTGGATCGCGACCGCGTACGACGAGCCAGACCGAGACGCGAGCGTGACGGCGTGGCAGAAGGTCTTCGGCCCTGATTTCAAGGCTCCGGTGGCCGACCGCGCCGATCGCCGAGAGTGCGCTTACGAAGGTGGCTCGCGCTGCCTCGTCCCACGCGCACCTACCGAGGAGTTCATCGACGAGCGGTTCCCGCTCGACGTCCGGTATACGGCGACCATCAGCGGCCGAGTCCTGCCGCGTGCCGGGCTTCCGGCCGGGCTCAATCCGGAGGCTCGGGCGGCTCACGAAGCAGCGCGACCTGCGGTTCAAGGTCGCCACGAACGTGCCTTGGCCGTACGACGTTTACTGGAAGGTACGGAACTTCGGTCTCCGAGGCGGAGCGAGCGAACGGGCTGCGGGGAGAGTTGGCTGCGCGACCCTAGACCGCTCGAGGTGAGCATCAAGGAGTCCACCCTCTACGCGGGCACTCACTGGATCGAGTGCTACGTCGTCAAGGACAACCGCGTCCTGGCCACGTACCGGCATGCCGTCGAGATCCTGTAGCTGGCGCGGTGACGTGCGGACCTGGTCGGCAGTTTGGTCGGCAGTTCTCAGCGGAACCACCCCTCTGGAGCGGCTCCAGCGGCGCATTTCACGCACGAATGGTGGTTGAGTTGAGACGGCAGAAGATCTGCGAAACCTCTAGGACGACGCACGATGCCGTCCGTCCCGACAGACTCTGTGTTCGATTGATCTTGCGTCACGCAGCCCTACGCGACCTTAGGGCTCGCGTCGGCCGCGAGCTTGGCGAAGAGTGGCCCTTGGATCCGGTCCACTTCGGCGCGAACACGCGTCGTGTTCATGTGGACGTAGATCGAGACGGTCTCGATGTTGGACCAGCCGCCCCAGCGTTGGATCTCGCGCTGGTCGACGCCTTGCTCCGCCATGTAGGTCGCCATGCCGTGGCGCAGCGATGGGGCCCAAATGAGGGAGCGTCCCGCCGCCCGCCTGGTAGCGACGGGTCAGGATCTGAAGGATGCCAGACGGCGTGAGCCCGATCTCGCCTGCCGCCCGCGGCTCGACAGGAACAAGACGTCGGTCGGAGGAGGTTCGATGCGCCGCGACGGCCGGACCGGACCTCGCCGCCGCGGCATCCGCTCGAGGAGCGGGATCCGCCCGCGATCGATGTAGGCGCGGACGTGCTCGGCGGCGGCCGGGCTGATGAACGCCTCGCGGTCCTTGTCGCCCTTGCCGTCCTCGATGAACAGCTCGCCCGTCTCGAAGTCGATCGCCGCGATGGTCAGGTGCGCCGCATCGGCGGCCCGGACGCCGGACGAGTAGAGCAGCTTGACGAGAGCGCGGTCGCGGAGGTCCTCCGGCCGATCACCGTCGCACCCGGCCAGCAGGGACGCGACGTCGGACGGCTTGCCGATCTTCGGGATCCGGTCGTCGGCGCGGAGGACCGGCATGACGCCCTGCTTCTTGTAGTACGGGTTGACCGCCAGGAACGGGTTGGCGTCCAGATGGCCCGCCCCCACCAGCCACGACGCGAGGCACTTGATGCTGCGGAGGTAGGAGTGGACGGTGTGGCGGCTCATCAGGCCGCCGCGGCGCCGGCGGGTCGACCCGCGCGGCTGCTGGGGCAGGGTCTCGAGGTGCTGGCGGTAGGCGAAGAGGATCGTCCGCTCGAGCGACGCCAGGGTCGCCGGCTGGCCGTTGTCGACGAGCCACTTCTCGAACCGCTCGATGTTGTAGCGATAGCGGTGGATCGTCGAAGGCTTCATGCCCTCGAGCGCGAGGTCGTCGAGGAACGCCTGGTAGACTTCGGCGAACGGCGTCGCGGGATCTGCGGGCTTGTCCATGTCGAGGCTCCGAGTGCCTCGGCTGACCTGTCTCGGTCCGTTGTCGCCGTTGGCTGAAGGAACCTCAGCGGGGTTGGCTAACCGTCAACCCCATCCGCTTCTCTTTGCCGTCGCCTCGGGCGGGAGTAGCTCAGTTGGCAGAGCGGCAGCCTTCCAAGCTGCATGTCGCGAGTTCGAACCTCGTCTCCCGCTCCAATCGCCCTTCGATCTAAGTGCTTGGCGCCTGCACCGGCGGCTTCGGCTGGACGACCGCCAGGACGTTCCGGCTCGGGTCGATGAACCAGGCGGCCCACGAGTGGCCCATGTCGGCGACGCCGTCGTCGGTGACGGGATCGGGCGCCTGGTACTCCTCGATGCGGACGCCGCGAGCGCGAAGGTCGTCGACGGCGGCCCGGATGTCCGGAACGCGCCATGCCAGCTGGGTCTGGGTGTCGGAGGTGCCGACCGTGCTGAGGGTCACCGCCACCTGCGTTCCGCCGCCGCAGCGGAAGACGATCCGATCGCCCTCGTCCTCGCGAATGATCTCGAGTCCGAGCATGTCGCGGTAGAAGGTCCGGCTGGCGTCGAGGTCCGTCGAAAGCAGGATCGGGAACACGGGATGATCGCTGAGCATCTGGAGGTCCTCCGATCGGGCCGATCGGTCACTGGATGAGGCGAGCGTAGACGGACCGGCGGTTCTCCACGGAACGGGATTGGAATCGAGATCCTCGTCGACCTTCGACCAGACGACGCCGCGATGTCGTTTGAGCGTGGATCGACGAGGGACTCGTGGCGATTCGGTTCCCCACGGAACAGAGCGGATGGCGCGGCGGCTTTGCTGGCCGTCGCTGATCTTCGGCCGCGCGGCGCGGTGTCGGTCGTAGGAGGTTGGTCGTCCGATCCCCGAGAGAGGTCTACCCCCGTGGTCAGGCGACGACCGTCTCCTCCGTCTCGGCGGCGTCCGCTTCGGCCTTCGTTCGGTGGATCGTCCCCGGCGCGTGCTCGGGCGGGGCGTAGATCGTGTACAGCTGCAGATCGGTCGGGCCGGTGTTCGTGATGTTGTGCTCGGTTCCAGCCGGCACGTGGACCATCCGGCCGGCTGCCACGGAGCTCCGCTCGCCGTCGAGGATCGCCAGCCCCTCCCCGGTGACGAAGACGAGCACCTGGTCCACATCATCGTGCGTCTCCAGGCCGATCTCGCCGCCGACCGGGATGCTCATCACCACGACCTGGCTGTGGCGTCCCCGTCGTGAGTACCTCGCGGAAATTGGTATTGCGCCGCGTCCGCTCGAGGATGTCTTCGTTGAACTGCACTGCATGCCTCCTTCTTCGGAAGTCGATCCTGGGCCGACCCGCCAGTGCACGCCAAGAGCCGAACGACCCGGAGAAGCCGCCGTAGGACGCCCGATTCTCGATCCTGGGCTACTGTCGGCCCGTGACTGCGCCCCGCGATGGAATGCCGCCTCCTGCCTCGGACATCGGCCGGCTCGTCGGTGGCCGGTACCAGCTCGGCGACCTCGTCGGCATCGGCGGGATGGCGACGGTCCATCGGGCGCTCGACACGCGGCTCGATCGGGCGGTGGCGGTCAAGCTCCTTCGCCGCGAGGTGATGGAGGACACCGATATCGCGATGCGCTTCCGGCGCGAGGCGCTCGCGGCGACGGTCCTGCGTCACCCGAACATCGTCGCCTGCCTCGAGGCGGGCACCGACGACGGCCAGCCGTACCTCGTCATGGAGCTCATCGAAGGCGAGGACCTGGCCGCGCGGCTGCGACGTGCCGGGCGGCTCGACCCCGCTGAGGTAGCCCGGCTCGGCCTCGACATCGCCCGCGGCCTCGCGGTCGCCCACGTCCGCGGGATCGTCCATCGCGACGTGAAACCCGGCAACATCCTCCTCGCCCGCGACGGCCGGGCGATGATCACCGACTTCGGGATCGCCCGTCTCGCCGCCGATGCCGAGGGCGCCGTCCCGGGAACGACCCTCGGTTCCGTCCAGTACTTCAGCCCCGAGCAGGCGCGCGGTTGGACGACGACCGCCGCCTCCGACGTCTATGGGCTGGGCCTCGTCCTGTACGAGTGCTTGACCGGGTCGTCGCGCGTGGAAGGGCGACACGACCGCGGCGCTCGCTGCGGTCCGGATCGGGGCCACGCCGCCGTCACCCCGAGCCGTGCGATCCGATGTGCCGGCGGCGCTCGATGGTGTGGTCGTCCGAGCGCTCGACCCGGAGCCGGAGCGCCGGTACCCCAACGGCGCGGCCGTCGCCGCCGCGCTGGAGCCGCTCGTGGGCCGGTTCGACCCAGCGAATCCGACCGAGGTGATGGGTCCGTCTGACGCCGTCGGGCCTGTCGCGGCCGGCTTCGCAGCGTCAGTGATCGGCGCTCCTGCGTTCGCGGCGACGCCAGCCGCGGCAGTTCCGAGCGCAGCGGCGGCGATCGCGAGCTCCGGCTTCACCGGTCAACCCAGCTGGGCGTCTCCGGCTGGGACGGTCGCCCGCGGCGGCGTCGAAGGTGGCTCGTACGGACCCGGTCCAGCCACGGGGACGCCGATCCATCCGCCGATCCAGGACGCACCCGCGGCCAGATCGATCGCGCCCACACCCGGCTCAACCGCGCGCCACGCGCCGACCCCCGACAGCCGTGGCCGGTCCACTCCTGGTCCTCGTCAGCGTTCTGGCCGTCGTCGGTGGCGCGTTCTACGTCGCGGCCATGCCGCCCCGTGGCGATGCCGGCGTCCTCGCCGCGGCGTCCCCAAGCGCACGACCCACCGCACGGCCGACCGCGACGCCTCGCGCGACGCCAAAGCCGACCGCCAACGCCGAAGCCCACGCCGGCGCCCACGCCAAAGGCCGCCGCGACACCGAGGCCCGCGCCGGGTGCCGGAACGCCCGACCTCTGCGATCCCATCTTCGGACTCGCGTGCGGCCTCGATGCCGGCCGCTACGCACCGGCGAAATTCGAGCCCGCGATCCGGTTCGATCTTCGCGACGGCTGGTCCACGGTCTCGCAGTCGGCCGAGCTGCTCGTGCTCGGACGTCGCGAGGGGACGCTGACATTCGCGAGCGGGACCGACACCGTCTATCCGTCGGGTGATCCGGCGAAGGCGCCCCGGACGGCACGGGCCTTGATCGAGACGTTCATCACCACCGACGGCGTCGCCTCGGGCGAGCCGGACGACCGAAAGGTCGGGAACCGCCGGGCACGGCTCGTCGACGTGTGGCCGAGCGGGCGTGGCCGCTTGCCGCTCTTCGGCGCGGGAGCAGAGGTCTATTTCCTCGAGCCATCCGGGCCGACCCGCGTCGTCGTCGTCGACGGTCGGGATGGTCCGCTCATCATCGCGATCGAGGCCAGCGACGGCAGCTCGCTCGATGACTTCTGGCCGGCCGCCAAGCGGGTGATCGATAGCGTGCGCTTCCGTTGAACGCCCGACGGCGCTATCGACGCACCCTCGCGGCGCTCGTCGTGGCCGCGCTCGTCGGCGTTCGCGGTGGTTGCGGTGACGACCGGCATCCAGCCGTACCTCGCGTGGCTCGGGGCGTGGTCGGTCGCGACGTTCGCGGCCTACGCGATCGACAAGTCGCAGGCCCGCCGAGGCAGCTGGCGCATCCCGGAGAACGGCCTCCACGGTCTGGCGCTCGCCGGCGGAGCGATCGGTGGCTGGGTCGGGCTGCTTGGATTGCGCCACAAGACGCGACACGCCGTGTTCCCGCTCGTCCTGGCCGTCGCGCTCACGGCGCAGGTCATCATCGGGATCAGGTTGCTGAGCTAAGGCCGAGCGTCCGAACGAGGAACGCGCGCCGATCGGCCCGGATCTCCGGCAGTCGCATGTCATGGCCGGTGTCGTAGGCGAGCAGCTCGCTCGCCCGGTGGTGCGGCGCCATGGAACTCGAGCCCTGTCATCGCCGCGATGTAGAAATCGCTCCGACCGAACTGGAACAGGACTGGCGCCGCCACACGACCGATGACCTCGATCGGGTCGATCGACCGCATCGCCCGCAGGTAGTCGATGCGGTCCTCCGCCAGATCCCAGAACACGAGGAACCAGTCGCCCCAGCGCGGGCGTCGCCGCGATGATCACGAGCGCCTTGAGCCGGTCGTCGTCGGCCGCCTCGATCGCCGCAAGCATGCCGCCGAAGTCGTGACCGACGACTCCGAGTCGGCCGGCGTCCACATCCGGGCGGGCGGCGACCAGGTCGACCGCCGCGCGCAGCCGCGCGACCTCGGCCAGGATCTCCGCCCGGTCCGCATCCGAACCGGTCGGCGGCCGGGACCAGGGGAAACGGCCCTGCGGAAGCAGGCACACGGCTCCAGCAGAGGCGAGGTCGGCCGCCTCGTCCAGGAACTGGGTGCGGTTCCCGTCGGGTGCCTCGGAATCCAGCCAATGCCACATCACCAGCCCGGCCGCGGCCCGCGGTTCCGCGGAGCCCGTCGGCCGAACGAGATACGCCTCGATCTCGAGCCCGTCAGGGCCATCGAAGACGATGTCATCGACGAGCGCGCCGCCACGCGTCTCAGTCGAGCGTACGCGTGGCTCGGACATCGGCACCTCCTCGCGTGCTGCGCGGACCGCAGGCTCGCGCGCCCGGACCGCGCCTGCGGGTCGCGGACGCAGGCTCGCGCGCTGCCCGCATGCTCGCAGACCCACGCTCGGCTTGGACGCCCGGTACCATCAAACGATGCCCCTCATCTCGACGTCCGGCCTGACCAAGCGCTATCCCCCGGGCGTCATGGCCCTCGACGGCCTGACGCTCGATCTCGAACCCGGGATCATCGGTCTCGTCGGGGCCAACGGCGCGGGCAAGAGCACGCTCATCAAGATCCTGCTCGGGCTCCTCGAGCCGACCTCGGGCGAGGCCAAGGTCATGGACCTCGACGTCCGGACCAGCGGCCACGACCATCCGCCAGTTCGTCGGCTACATGCCCGAGCACGACTGCCTGCCCCCCGATGCGTCCGCGACCGATTTCGTCGTCGCACATGGCCCGGATGTCCGGGCTGCCGAGCACCGCCGTCGCGAGAGCGGACGGCCGAGGTCCTCCGTCACGTCGGCCTGTACGAGGAGCGCTATCGGCCGATCGGCGGCTACTCGACCGGCATGAAGCAGCGGGTGAAGCTCGCCCAGGCACTGGTCCACGGGCCGCGGTCTGCTCCTCCTCGACGAACCGACGAACGGACTCGACCCGGCCGGCCGTGACGAGATGCTGGCGCTCGTGCGCCGAACCGGCACCGAGTTCGGGATCGCGGTGATCGTCGCCAGCCACCTCCTCGGTGAGATCGAGCGGGTGTGCGACTTCCTCGTCGCGATCGATGCCGGCCGGCTCCTTCGGGCCGCACCGCTCGGCAGCTTCACCGAGCGGACCGGCGTCCTCGCCGTCGAGGTCGAGGAGGGTGAATCGGAGCTGGCGGCCGCGCTCGTGGCCCGTGGCCTCCAGGCGGTCGCCGACGGGCGCACGGTCCTCGTCGCCATCGAAGACGACCGGCCGTACGACCTCGTCCGCGACGCCATCGCCGACCTCGGTCTGCCGCTCGTTCGCCTCCAGCAGCGTCGCCAGCGCCTCGAGGACCTGTTCAGCGACGAGCCGCCCGCCGAGGGGCGCCGCGTGATCGGCCGTCAGGGCGGCCGGCGGCGGGTGCAACGAGCGCCACGCGGTCCGGGCGGGAGCATCTACGACCTCGGCTACCAGGGCTACGAAGGACCACGGCTGGGTCAGCCGGAGTGCCACCGCGGCGCTCTTCTGGAACACGCTTCGGGCGTGCTTCGGGATCGGTCGGGGCGGGCGGGCGAAGATCGCCCCTTTCGCGCTCGCTGCGCTGACGCTCCTGCCCGCCGTGATCGCGGTCGGCATCGCGGCCCTCGCGGCGCAGGCCGGGGCCGGGGCTGAGCTCGACCAGGCGTCGCCGATCCGATACGACTGCTATCACGGGATCGCGAGCGTCCTGCATCATCCTGTTCTGCGCCGCGCAGGCACCCGAGCTGTTCGGGCGGGACCAGCGGTACTCGGTGCTGCCGCTCTACTTCTCGCGGACCCTGTCGCGCTCCGATTACGCGGTGGCCAAGATCGGCGGTCTGGTTCTCGCCTTGTTCCTGGTCGACATCGCGCCGCAGATCGTGCTCTTCGGCGGCCGCGTGTTCGTCGCCGCCGATCCGATCACCGGGCATCCTCGACGAGATCGAGCGCGGTGCCGCGCTTCCTGATCCAGGGGGCGCTGGTCGCCGGGCTGCTCGGCGGATTGTCCGGCCTGATCGCTGCCTACACGCCGCGACGGGCGTATGCGACGGCCGCCATCATCGCCGTCTTCATCGTCAGCCCGATCATCGTCGCGCTCGTCGACAACCTCGCGAGCTCCGATCTGGCCCGGTTCATCATCTTCCTGAGCGCGCCCGATGTCCTCGCCGGAACGAATGCGGCCATCTTCGAGACGTTCTCCGACAACCCGGTCGTCGCTTCGCTCGACCTTCCCGGCTGGACGTACGTCGCTGGTGGCCGCGATCGGCATCGTCGGCAGCATCGGGCTCACGATCCGCCGCTACCTGCGGATCCCGGCGTGACGACCGATCCGGCCGCGACGGCCGCCACGGTCGCGACACCGGCGTCCCCAGACCGACTGCCGTGCCGGCCCTCGAGGTCGAGCACATCGCTCGGTGGTACGGCAACGTCGTCGCCGTCAACGACATCTCGTTCGGGCTCGGTCCGGGCGTGACCGGCCTGCTCGGCCCGAACGGGGCAGGGAAGTCGACGCTCCTCCACCTGATGGCCGGGCTGCTCGCCCCGTCCGCTGGTGCGGTCCGGGTCCACGGGGAGTCGGCGTGGCGCCGACCATCGATGTACCGCGACGTCGGTCTCGTCCCTGAGCGCGAGGCGGTCCCGGCGTACCTCACCGGCCGCGAGTTCGCGCGACTCAACGCGCGCCTCCAGCGCGTCGCCGACCCCGATGCGGCGGCCGCCCGGGCGATCGCCACGGTCGACCTGACCGATGCCGCGGACCGGGCGATCGGCACGTACTCGAAGGGCATGCGTCAGCGGGCCAAGCTCGCCGGCGCGCTCGTCCACGAGCCGTCGATCCTGCTCCTCGACGAGCCGTTCAACGGCATGGACCCGCGCCAGCGGCTGCACATGATGACGCTGCTGCGCTCGATGGCGGCGGCCGGCCGGACGATCCTGTTCTCCTCGCACATCCTCGAGGAGGTCGAGCGCCTCGCCGATTCGATCCTCGTCGTCTACGCCGGCCGGCTCGCGGCGTCCGGCGACTTCCGCTCGATCCGCCGGCTGATGACCGACCGGCCGCACACCTTCACGGTCCGCTCTTCCGAGGACCGCCGGCTCGCCGCCGCGCTGATGGCCGACCCCGCGGTGTTCGGCGCCGAGCTTGCCGACGGCCGGGTTGCGGTCCGGACGGCCGACTACGAGGCGTTCACCCGGGCGTTGCCGCGGATCGCTCGCGCGTCGAGCGTGACCCTGTTCGAGGTCACGCCGACCGACGACTCACTCGAGAGCGTCTTCAGCTACCTGGTCCGCCGATGACGATCATCTCGACGCTCGTCGGCGTCACCCTGCGCGGCCTGCTCAGCCGCCGCCGGCTCATCCTGCTCGTGCTCCTGGCTGCGGTCCCGGTGCTGATCGCGCTGCTCATCAGCGTCGCCGGCGGACGACCCGTTCCGGACCGCGTGCTCGACACGCTCGATCGTCCGGGCGACGATGCCATTGATCGCGCTCGATCCTCGGGACGGCCGCACTGGGCTCGGAGATCGAGGACGGGACAGCGGTGTTCCTCATGATCAAACCGATCCCGAGGTGGCAGATCCTCTTGTCGAAGATGATCGTCGCGGCCGGGATGACGGCCGCCCTCGTCATCCCCTCGATCGTGCTGACAGGTCTTCTGATCGGTCGGGCGACGCGCGATTCGCTTACCACCACCGCCGCGTTCGCCCTGGCCTGCCTCATCGGCGGGACCGCCTATTCGCTGGCATTCGTCACGCTGAGTGTCTACACGTCGCGCGCGCTCCTCGTCGGTCTCGCGTACACGCTCCTGTGGGAGGGCGTCCTCGCGGGGCTCCTCGAGGGCACGCGCTTCCTGTCGATCCGGCAGGCGACGCTGGGGATTCGCCGATCGCGTTCGGGGCGCGGGTCCCGGGCGATCCGCTGGCGCTTCCGGTCGCGGTGCTCGTCGTCGGCGTCGTGATCGTGGGCTCGTTCGTGCTGGGCAGCTGGAAGCTCGCGCGCTTCGAGATCCGCGGCGGCGACTGACCCTGGGAGACGGCGTCCCGCGCCACGTTTGACCGGATCCGCGAGGGTCGCTAGATTCCCCGTGACAAGCAACCTTGCACTGCGAACTCATGCCTGCTTGCCATAGCGGAGAGACAAGCGTCCCATGGATCTCGGAGCGTTTTCCAGCGGCCTGCTGACGGGTCTCCGCGAGGGGGTCGAAGCGGCTCTCATCGTCGCGATCATCTGCGCCTACCTGGCCAAGACAGGCAACCAGCGGCTGTTCCCCCGGATCTTCCTCGGCGCCGGTCTCGCGGTGCTCGTGAGTGCGGTTCTCGGGATCGTGATCTACGTCACCGTCGGGAGCTTCCCCGAGCCGTACGAGCAGCTGTTCGAGGCGGCGACACTGATCCTCGCCGCGGCCGTCGTCACGTGGATGCTCTTCTGGATGCGTCGCCAGGCCGGCAGCGTCCGGGGCGAGTTGCACGCCGCGGTCGATCGCGCGCTCGACGAGGGCTCGGCGAACGCCCTCGCGGTCCTCGCCTTCGTCGCGGTGATCCGTGAAGGCGTCGAGACGGCGCTGTTCCTCGTCGGCCAGGCGGCTGCCGCGTCCGCCGACGGTGGCGCGAGCTCGGTCCTCCTCGGCGCCCTGGTCGGCGTCGGGATCGCGGCGGTCCTCGGCGTCGGGTTCTATCACGGCTCGCGCCGGCTCAACCTTGCGACCTTCTTCCGATGGACGGGCGTCGCGCTCGTCTTCATCGCCGCCGGGCTCCTTAGCCATGCCGTCCACGAGCTGATCGAGATCGGGGTGATCAACATCGGGACGCAGACGCTGTTCGACCTGTCGGCGGTCCTGCCCCACGACGAGGAGGGCGGCAGCATCCTCGGCCAGTTCCTGGCCGCGCTGTTCGGCTACACGTCGACGCCCGAGGTCACGACGTTCGTGGTGTGGCTGACGTACGTGGTCGTCGTCCTGACGCTCTATCTGCGGCCGATCAAGCGGCCACCGCTCAAGGTCGCGACACCGACGCCCAGTCTCCCAGGCGTAGGCCTGAACGGTCCTCGCCGGCCGGTCAGCGCGAAGATCAGAAGGGCAGGATCGTCCCGAGGTCCGGCAGCGTGCCGTCGAGGCCGAACAGGAAGATCGTTCCGACGAAGAGACTGAACAGTCCAGCGACCGCGCCGATGGCGACGTACACGCGCTCGCGCGTCTGGCTCGACACGAAGCCGACCGAGCTCAGCAGCACGATGCCGAGGTTCGAGATCAGCAGCCCGATGACGAATGCGAAGAGCATCGGGATGCCGAGACCGGCGCTCGAAGCTCCGCCGACGGCAGCGATGAGCAGCACCTGGGTCCCGGTCTCGGCGCCGATCCCGTGGATCATCCCGACGCCGAACGAGGTCTTCGCGCCGTAGGAGCTCATCTCGAGCGGTTCGACGTGCTCGTGACCGTGCAATCGAGCGCCGAATCGTCGCCATGAATATCGGATGCCGTCGAACACGAGCATCCACCGGCTTCGAAGCCGGAACGCCTCGCCGGCGCGCGCGTAGCGATAGATCGAGTACATCACCCACAGCCCGAGGGCCACGAGGGTCAGACCGACGATGCGACCCATCAGCGGGTCGAGCCAGTCGGGGAGCAGTGCCCCGAAGCTGATCGCAGCGATGCCGAGGGCGATGACCACGGCGCCATGACCGAGCGCGTACAGCGTCCCGAGGCGGATCGCTTCGATCTCGCCCCTCATGAACCGGATCGGCCCGAATGTCGGTCGCGCGGCGAGGGCTGGTGCCGCGGTGGCGCCGCCAGGCCCGGCGACGTGGGCGCGGAGCTCGACGGGGCCTCCGTGGCCGTGCTGATGGCCATCCATCCCGACGTGCTGGCCGGCATGCGCGGCCTCGGCAACCCCGGCCGATGCGGTCGTGCTCGTGATGTCGGTGATCGCGGCGATGTGGTCCCAGTCGACGCCGTGCCGGATGCCCAGAAGCAGGCCTGTCAGCAGGATGCCGAGGTCGGCGGCAGGCGCCGCGGCGGCGGCCGCGGTGGCGATGAGCGACTCGAACACGGGCTCCTCTTCCTCGGGTGGTGGGTTCCAGCGTAGCCGACCGGTGGCCATATCGCAACATGTTGCAACTGCACCATGAAGCGACTCTCGACCTATACTTCGCCCGATGTCGGTCGATGGATCATTCGCAGTTTCGGGGCTCGCGGATTGGCCGCGAGTCCGCGATGGGCTTCGCGCTCGCGGTCTTCGATGGACTCCGCAGCGGCGGACGCTCATCGAGGTGTTGTCGCGGACCGAGGGACACGTCACGGGAGCCGAGCTCGTCGAGCGATGCCGGGCCGTCGACCCGACGACCATCCCCTCGACGGTCTACCGGACGCTCGACGTCCTCGAGGAACTCGGTCTCGTCTGTCACAGTCACGCCGCCGACGGGCGGGAGGAGTTCCACGTCCTGCCGGCGGCCGTCCACGGTCATCTTCACTGCAACGGCTGTGGCGTCACCTGGGAGATCCCGGCCGACGAGGCCGCCGTCCTGGTCGCGGCGCTCGAGCGCCAGCGTGGGTTCGTGGTCGACGTGACGCACCTGTCCATCGCCGGGCGGTGCGCCGGTTGCACGGAGGCGCTTACCGCCGCCGAATAGGGCCGTGGCCCGCGACGGCCGTTGCTTCAGCGGCGCGACGCCTCGGGGAGCACCCACGTCGAATCGGCAGCGGCATCGCGGACCTCCACGCCCGCGGCTGCCAGGCGGTCGCGGATGAGGTCGGCGGTCTCCCAGTCGCTTGCAGCCCTGGCACGGGCGCGCAGATCGAGAAGCATCTCCACGAACGGCTCGAGCAGCGTCCGGCCACCTAGCGGCCCGTCGGCGGCACGCTCGCCGAGGCGAGCGATCAGCGCCCGGAACATCGCCGTCGCGTTGTCGAGGTCGGGACTGTCCTCGCCGCCGCGGACGCGTGCCGAGATGGCCGAATCGAGATCGAGCAGCGCAGCCACCGCAGCGGATGTGTCGTCTCGCGCGAGGGCTTCGCCGAACGTGCCCTCGAGAGACGTCACCTCGTCGTGGAGCGGCGCGGTCGAGCGAGCGGTGCTGCCGGCCCTGCCTCGGCGCGGATGGCTTCCGTTGGCAGTGGCACCGCTCTCCACGTCGACCGCGTCGCCGGCGGCAAGCTGGCGAGCAACGTCGGCAAGGGTCTCCGTAGGTACCTCGCTGCCGGCGGGAAACACCGCGCTCCGGCCGGCAACGCGGATCGTGGCCGCGCCGAGCCCGGCGACCGACGCCGACCCGCTCTCGAGATCGAGCACGAGGGCGGTATGGCTATCGACGCCGAGGATGAACGTGTCGGCCGGCAACGCCGCCTCGAGCGTCCGCAGCCTGCGCTCACCCATGTAGCAGAAGCGGGTGTCGTGGTTGCCGCCCTCGGCGTTGTCGTAGTGGGGGACGACGGCCGCGCGCAGGCCGGTCGCAGCTCCCAGCAGATCGAGCCCATCGAGCCAATGGGGATCCTCGCCGACCTTGTAGATCTCGTAGACCGGGATAGTGACGACTCCGAGCGTCAGCGCGGCGGCGCTCGCCATCGTGAGGACGCCGCCGTCGTCCAGCTTGCTCGCAAGCGCGGCCGGGATCGGCCCGTCGCTCCATTGCCGCAAGGCGTAGCTCGGGCTGCCCGGCCCGGCCATGACGTAGCGAGCCTCGCGAATGCGGGCGACCGCCGTAGCGAGCGCGAGCGCGTCGACGTCCCGCGACCGGTACGACGCCACGCGTCGCCGTGCGGCCGACGTTCGTCTCGAAGAACTCGACCGTTCGAGCGCTGAGCTCGTCGGCGTTCTCCTGGAATCCGTACGGGGTATCGACGATGGCGACCGGCGCAGCCTCGTCGCCGAAGCGATCGAGGAGGGCTCGATGGACCTTCGCCATCGTCGGGGCCGTCTCGCCCGAGCCCATGATCGCGAGGATCCGCGGCGCGGTCATGCGAAGAACCCATCGGTGGTTGCGCCGTGCATCACGACAGCTAGTTCGTCGGGACGCTGGGCGTGGATGTCGTGGTGGCCGATGAACCAGCAGACCCGGACGTTCGGGATGGCATCGGCTCGCGCCGTCGATGTCGGCGTGCTTTCGTCGTGTCGCGTCGGCGTCGCTCGGGTCGCCATCGACCGGGACGAGGAGGACCGGGACGGTCAGGCGCCGAAAGCGGTCCGACGGGTGGTGATCCCAAAGCCCGCGCAGGACCTTGATGTGGCGGTCGAAGGTGAGCCAGGGCGCGATGGTGCCGTCGGGACGTTGTTCGAAGTTGCCGAGAGCGCCGCGGATGCCTGACTCGGGCCAATCGCTGTGGGCAGATCGGATGTAGTCCTCGATCTCGGTCAGTGGCCGGCCGGCGAGCTTCGGCGGCGACAGCGCCTCCCGACAGGACTCCCAGTCGGGGAAGGCACGGCTGAGCTCGAGCCAGCCGCCGTCGACGCAGACGATGCCCCGCGTGGCGTCGGGATGGCGGGCGGCAAGCTCGACGGCGACGTTGCCGCCCCACGACTGCCCGGCGACGATGGGCCGGTCCAGGTCGAGCTTCTCGATGAGAGCGGCGAGGTCGTCCGCGACGGTCGGGACGTCGTAGGGGCCGTCGGGCTTTGGATGAACGGCCGTGGCCGCGCAGGTCGACGGTGGCGACAGGGTGCCCCTCGCGCGACGAGGTTCTCGGCGACGCCGTCCCACATGCGCGCGTTCGAGGCGAGCCCGTGAACGAGCAGGAACGTGGGTGCGCCCGGCGCGCGACGTCCGCGGTCCGCGTCGCTTTCGGCCGCGGGTGCGTCGAGCGCCGGCTCCCAGCGATCTACCGCGAGCTCGACGCCGTCCGCGACGGTGATCCGCTCGGTCAACACCGTCCGATGGTACCGGCCACGGTCGCGACCGGGCTGGCGGCGTCGATTTCCGTCGCTCGGCGGCCGCGCGGGACGCTCATCGGGAATCCGTTCCGTGTGGAACAGACCGATCTGTGTTCGACGTGACGACGAACCCTCACTGATACTCGGCGGACTCACCGCGCCCAGCAGGAGGCCACTCGATGAGCGACACATCCGCGGAAGACCGCACCGCCGCCGGGACGCGATCAGGACCGGTCGAGCGAGTCATCCCTGGACCCGGCCAGGAATCGGTCTGGGACTACCCGCGGCCGCCGCGCATCGAGGCCGTGCCGGAGCGCCTCCGCGTCGTCGTCGACGACGAAGTCCTGGCCGACACGATCCGCGGCCTCCGGGTCCTCGAGACCGCCGGCGCACCGGTCTACTACTTCCCGCCGGACGATGTCCGCCTCGATCGCCTTGTCGAGGCGTCCCATCGATCGATCTGCGAATGGAAGGGCGAGGCCGAATATCGGACCTACGTCGGATCGAATGTTCGCCGGATCGAGCGGATCGCCTGGTCGTACCCGGAACCGAGCCCCGGCTACGAGGCCATTCGCGGCTATCTCGCGTTCTATGCGAGCAAGGTGGACGAGGCGTGGGTCGGCGACGAGCGCGCCACGCCTCAGCCCGGCGGGTTCTACGGCGGCTGGGTCACCTCGAAGATCGTCGGACCGATCAAGGGCGAGCCGGGCTCGTTCGGCTGGTAGCCACGGCCGCGGCCGATCGAGTCAACCGCCCGTCGGCACCCCGAGGATGTTGAACCCGCCATCGACGTAGAGCGTCTCCCCAGTCACGGCGCTCGACAGGTCGGAGGCCAGATAGACGGCGCTTCGGCCGACGTCGTCCGGCGTGATGTTGGCCCGTAGCGGCGCGACATCGGCGAACTCGCCGTACATCCGTTTGAACCCCGCGATGCCCGAAGCCGCGAGCGTCCGAACCGGACCTGCAGATATCGCGTTGACGCGGATCCCGTCGGGGCCGAGGTCGGCCGCCAGGTACCGCACCGAGGCCTCGAGCGCGGCCTTCGCCACGCCCATCACGTTGTAGTTCGCCACGACCTTCTCGGCGCCGTAGTAGGACAGCGTGATGACCGACGACCCGCTCCCGAGCAGCGGTCGCGCCGCCCGCGTCAGTGCCACGAGCGAGTAGGCCGAGATATCGAGCGCCAGCGCGAACCCGTCGCGCGACGTGTCGACGAACGCGCCCTCGAGGTCCTCGCGCCGGGCGAACGCCAGTGCATGAACGAGCACATCGAGTGATGGATGCGTATCGGCCCAGCGCGAGAACACCCGGTCGATCTGCTCGTCTGACCCGACGTCGCACGCCTCGACGAACGTCGACCCGATCGATTCCGCCAGGGGCCGGACGCGCTTCTCGATCAGGCTCTCGACCGACGAGAAGCCGACCTCGGCACCCTCGGCATGAAGTGCTCGCGCGATGCCCCACGCGATCGAATGGTCATTGGCGACGCCGAAGATGAGCGCCGTCTTGCCGTCGAGCAGTCCCATCGAACCTCCGCACGTCCCCGCGCGGGCCAGCCTACCATCGAGCCATGACTGCCGGCCCGCTCAGTGAGGCGCTCCGCGGAGTGCGCGGGTTCATCCTCGACGCTGACGGCGTCCTCGTCCTGAAGGGCGCTCCGATAACGGGTGCGATGGAGGCGTTGCGAGCGCTTCAGGCGAAGGACATCCCCTTCCGGGTCGTCACGAACTTTTCCCAGTCGCATCGCGAGCGGCTTGCGGCGCGGTTCATGGCTGCCGGTCTCCCAGTCGGGCCTGACCGGATCATCACCGGGGCGTCGGCGGCCGCGGCCCACACGGCCCAGCGTCACGCCGGCCGGCCGCTGTTCGTGCTCGCCGCACCCGACGCGCTGCGCGAGTTCGACGGGCAACGGCTCCTGTCCGCCGACGAGGCCGACGCGGCCCCGCCCGGCACGGTCGCGGCGGTGGTGATCGGTGATGCCGGGGACGACCTGTCATTCCGAAACCTCGACATCGCCTTCCGCCTCATCCGGTCCGGCGCCGAGTTCCTGGCGATGCACCGAAACCCGTGGTGGCTGACACCACGAGGCGAGACGCTCGACGCCGGCGCCATGGTCACGGGGCTCGAGTTCGCGACCGGGCAGCCGGCGCGCGTCCTCGGCAAGCCTTCACCGGTCGTGTTCCGCCAGGCAGCGGCCGGCCTGGCCAAGGACCTTGGCATGCGCGTGCCGCGCCGCGACCTGGCGATGGTCGGTGACGATCCGTTGGCGGACGTCGCGGCGGCACAGCGGGTCGGCCTGCGGGGTTTTCTCGTCCTGACCGGCAAGACCTCCGCGGCCGAGGCAGCCGCGCTGATGGAGGGCTCGCGGTCGCGTGGCGGCCGCCCGGTCCGCCGTCCCGACGGCATCGCAACCTCGCTGGCGGACCTCGTTGCAGCGCTAGACTGACCGCAACATTCCCGTACCCCAGTCCACCCGAGGCGACGACCATGACGACCGATTCCGCACCGCGCATCAAGATCACCTACGCGACGTTGAGCGCAGACAACGAGGAGCTGCACACCGGATTCGAGGCGGCTGTCGCCGAGGCCAAGACTCAGCTCGGCTGGCACTACAAGAACTACATCGACGGCGAGTGGCGCGACGCGGCCGACAAGTTCGAGGCGCGCTCGCCCATCGATCGCGACCTTCTCGTGGGCACCTTCGCGACGGGCACGGCCGCGGACGTCGATGCGGCAGTCGCGGCGGCGCGTGCCGCCCAACCGGCCTGGGCTGCCGTCCCCTGGCGCGAGCGGCTCGCCATCGTCCGCCGGGCGGCCGAGTACATCAGTGACCACCTGATGCCGTACGCCGCCGACATGGCCATCGAGGTCGGGAAGAACCGCATCGAAGCACTCGGCGAGGTCGAGGAATCAGCCGACCTCCTGCGGTACTACTCGCAGACCATGGAGGACAACGACGGCTACGACCATCCGATGGGTAACCTCGGTGACTCGACCGTCCACACCCGTTCCATCCTCCGGCCGCACGGGGTGTTTGCAGTCATCAGCCCGTTCAACTTCCCGATGGCCCTCGCGACCGGTCCGACGGGAGCCGCGCTGATCGCCGGCAACGCGGTCGTCCTCAAGCCCTCCAGCTCTGCGCCGCTGTCTTCGGCCAACCTCATGATGGCGTACATCGAGGCCGGGATTCCCAAGGGCGTCGTCAACCTCGTCATGGGCCCGGGCGACACGGTCGGACAGGCGCTCCAGGATCACCCGGGCATCGATGGCGTCGTATTCACCGGCTCGTACGACGTCGGGATGCGCCTCTACGGGTCGTTCACCAAGGACTGGCCGCGCCCGTGCATCGTCGAGATGGGCGGCAAGAACCCCGCGATCGTCTCGCGCAAGGCCGATCTCGAGGAGGCGGCCGAGGGCATCATGCGGAGCGCGTTCGGTTTCGGTGGCCAGAAGTGCTCGGCGAACTCGCGTGTCTACGTGGAGCGGCCCGTCCACGATGAGCTCGTCCGCCTGCTCGTCGAGAAGACCGAGGCGATCTCGATCGGCGACCCGCTCGTCCGCGCGAACTGGATGGGCCCGGTCATCGACCAGCGGGCGCTCGACCGGCACCAGTTCGCCGTCTCCGAGGCCCGCCGCGACGGCACCGTCTTCGTCGGTGGCGAGCATCTGACCGACCAGGGGATGGAGCGGGGCTATTTCGTCGAACCGACCGTCGTCGGCAACCTTCCCTCGTCGCACCGCCTGTTCCGCGATGAACTGTTCGCGCCGTTCACCGCGGTCGCGCCGGTGGATTCGCTCGACGAGGCGATCGATCTCGCGAACGACTCGGTATATGGGCTCACCGCCGGCGTCTACAGCGAAGATCAGGCGGAGGTCAGCCAGTTCCTCGACCGGATCCAGGCCGGCGTCCTGTACGTCAACCGTCGCGCCGGCGCGACCACGGGCGCGTGGCCTGGGATCCAGGCATTCGGCGGCTGGAAGGGGAGCGGCTCGACCGGCAAGGCCGCGCTTTCGATGTACTACGTCGCCCAGTTCCTCCGCGAGCAGAGCCGGACGATCGTCGACTAAGAGCGCGCCGTGGTGCGGCGGATGCGTGCGTTGGCGCCTGCGCTCCTCGCTCACGCACTTCACAGTGCGCTCGCTCCGGTCCTCGGACGCCGCCTTCGCCGCCACCGCCCGACGACGCGCTTCGGTCCGCCGCGCGATTTCTCTGCGGCGGGCGGCTGCGGCGTCGCACGACTCGCGGTCCGTCCCAGCGCGTAGGCAGGAGCGGCGGCAGTGCGGCTCGAGCAGTTATGCACGATCTCCATGCGGTACGTCGAGGCCAGCTGGCATCGACCGTACGGCGCCGGGGACGAGGCCGAGGCGATCGGATTCGGGCGCGGTGACGGCGAGGTCCACGGCGAGATCGAGGGACGCATCGTCTGGGCGAACTACCCGCGACGGCGCCAGGATGGCGTCTGGACACCGAACCTCCGGGGCATGATCCTGACCTCAGACGGCCCCGAGCTGCTCGTCTCGATCCACGGCCAAAGCGTTGACGAGCGTACCGAGGGACACCGCCGGGCGATCCTCGCTCGCGTCGAGCTCAGCGTCCGAAGCCGAGCCCTACCGCTGGCTCAACACGTGCTTCCTCGTCGGTGAGGGCGAGATCGATGAGGAACGCGAGAACTGGTGGCTGGTCACCTACGTATGCCTGAACGAGCAGGCGCAGGGTCCACCTTCACTCGGCGCCGAACCTCCCGAACGATTCCGCCAGCTCGGCAGAGGAAGCGCCGCCGAGGATCGCGCCTGACGACCGAGCCGACCTCGACGTCCTCTACGTGCCTGACTCGTTCTGTGGTGCCGCCAGCAGCAGATCCCGCAGATCCGCAGCCGCGAAGCTTGGCCGCAGCCTGGACAAGCGTTACCGGGGGCCGTTAACGCCGAGCCGTGACCGTGCCGGGGAGACGAACCGCGAACGGTAAGGCTGCCCGAGCGCCAGGCGTTGATCGAGCGTCGACGATACGGCTTGCGACAGCCACGTCCGCTGTTCCGGCCTTCAAACGCGTACTGTTCTCGACAGCAGAACAAATGCTCGAAGATCGACCTCAAATTGGATTTCTGCGAGCCGAAATCCGCGTCCCGGGGCGGTAAGCACCCGAATGTGGCGCATAGCGGCCGAGACGAGCGGCAAAGTCGCCACTCCCGATGCGGCGACCCTGATCCGAGCGCAAGTGTCGTCCCGAGAGAGTCCGAAGGGTGAAGGCCGCGCCAACGAGCCGGTTCGGGCCGATTTGTTCTCCACACAAGAACGGCGTCGGATCGGCGAACCGGCTGGACGTGCTTGCCGAACCGCGCCCCGAGAACGGAGCCTAGGCCGGACCCTGTTCCGAACGTTCGAGATGTCGGCGCGTCGCGACCTCGTCGTTGCCGCGCGTGCCCTTTCCGCTCGTCAGGTCGCCGATGGCGTCGCGCGGGTCGTCGCGCGTCTGGTCGCCGCCTTGGCGCGACTTCGAGTCGGGCGCCTCTTCCTTCTTCTCGGCATCGTTCGCTTCGAGTTGCGAACGCGTGTCCGCGGACTTCTGCCATGCTCACGATCGTGTGCCGCAACCCGGCACAAGGCCTCACGACGAGCCCCGACGACCTTCCGATTCGATGACACCGCGGCATGCCCACGGACCGGCTATACTCGGCTCGAAAATATCCACTCTGCATATTTCGTATGCAGGCAAGTCTCGAGGTGGGGTCTTGTCGTCGGGCATCTCGCGCGTCGCCGGCACGCGGCCGGTTCCCAGCATCGTGACCGAAATCCCCGGCCCAAAGGCGCGGACTCATGTCGCGTTCGACGAAGCGTGGACGTCCCCGAGCCTTCCGCGCGCCTACCCGATCGTGCCGGTCCGCGGCGACGGCCTGACGGTCGAGGACATCGACGGCAATCTCTTCCTGGATTTCGCCGCCGGCATCGCCGTGACGTCAACGGGCCACTCGCACCCGCAGGTCGTCGCGGCGATCAAGGAGCAGGCCGCCGAGCTGATCCACTTCTCCGCCTCCGACTTCTACCTGCCGATCTACGCGGAACTGTGTCGCGAGATCGCCCGGATCGCGCCGATCAGCGGCAGCCTCCGCACGTACCTGGGCAACTCGGGCACGGAGGTCGTCGAGGCCGCGATCAAGCTCGCCCGGTTCGCCACCAAGCGTCCCTACGTCGTCGCGTTCCTCGGGGCATTCCATGGCCGGACCTACGGCTCGGTTTCGCTGACGGCATCCAAGGCGAAATACCACGCGGGCTTCGGGCCGCTGCTTCCAGGCGTCTTTCATGCGCCGTACGGTCGGGTAGAGGACCTTCTCTGGTTCGACCAGGTCCTGTTCGAGAAGCTCGCGCCGGCCGATGAGGTCGCGGCGATCATCGTCGAACCCATCCAGGGCGAGGGCGGATACATCGTCCCCGAGGACGGATTCCTTCGAGGCCTCCGCGCCATCTGCGACCGGCACGGCATCCTGCTCATCGCCGACGAGATCCAGTCCGGTGCCGGGCGAACCGGAAAGATGTGGGCGATCGAGCACGCCGGCGTCGAGCCGGACATCCTCCTCAGCGCCAAGGGCATCGCGTCCGGCATGCCGCTCGGGGCCCTGGTGGCGCGCGCCGAGATCCTCGAGGCATGGGGGACGGGCGCCCACGGATCGACGTACGGCGGCAACCCGATCGCGTGCGCCGCGGCGCTGACGACGATCGAACTGCTCGAGGGCGGCCTCATCGACAACGCCGCGGCGCGCGGGGCGCAGGCATTCGCCGGCCTCGAGCCGCTGACCGATCGCTTCGACGGCCTTGTCGTCGATGTTCGCGGCCGCGGGCTGATGATCGGGGTCGAGTTCGACACCGCGCTTCACGCCGAGGAGGTCCAGTGGGCCTGCTTCCAGCGCGGCCTGCTCGTGCTCGAGAGCGGCAAGTCGAGCGTCCGCATGTCGCCCGGCGCTGACCGTGACGGAGGCCGAGATGGCGACCGCCCTCCGGATCTTCGGCGAAGCGGTCGACGAGGTCTCCGAACGCGGGATAGCGATCGCCGCGGAAGCGGCCGTCGCAGGCGCCCTGCACGACGGCGAGGTCGGCGGCTGAACCGGACGCGCCGACTGAACGGAACGCGCCCGGTGCGCTCGCGGCGCGGGTTCGAGGACACTCGCTCGACGATGTGCCGATGAGCACTTCGAAGGTCGCCACGATGCGCGACGCCATCGCCGACGTCGTCCGAGACGGCGACACGGTCGCGATCGAGGGCTTCACCCATCTGATCTCGTTCGCGGCCGGGCACGAGATCATCCGCCAGCGAAAGCGCGACCTCACGCTCGCGCGCCTGACGCCCGATGTCATCTACGACCAGATGATCGCGGCCGGGGTCGCTCGCAAGCTCGTGTTCTCGTGGCTCGGCAATCCCGGCGTCGGTGGCCTTGGTGCGATCCGCCGACGGATCGAGGGCGACATCCCGGCCGAGCCGCTCGAGGTCGAGGAGTACAGCCACTTCGGGATGGTCGGCCGCTACACGGCGGGAGCCATGAACCTGCCGTTCTTTCCCTTGCGGAGCTACTTCGAGACCGACCTTCCGGTCGCGAATCCGCTGATCCGGCCCATCGCGTCCCCGTACGGCGACGGGACGGTGTACGCGGTACCGCCGCTACGTCCAGACGTCACCATCGTCCACGCTCAGCGTGCGTCGGCGGCGGGCGACACCCAGGTCTGGGGTCTGCTCGGATGCCAGAAGGAGGCCGCGTTCGCGGCTGACCGGGTCATCGTCGTGGTCGAGGAGCTCGTCGACGAGAGCGTGATCCGCGCCGACCCGAACCGGACGATCATCCCGGGCCTCATCGTCGATGCCGTCGTCGTCGAGCCGTGGGGCGCCCATCCTTCGTACGTTCAGGGCGCATATGACCGCGACAACCGGTTCTACCTTGATTGGGACCCGATCACCCGCGACGAGGCCGCGACACAAGCCTGGCTCGGTGAGTGGGTGTATGCCCTGGATGGGCGCGCGGCGTATGTCGAGAAGCTGGGAGCCGAGCGGATCGAGTCGCTCAAACCGGGCTCGGCACCGTCGGGGTCAGTCGACTACGGGGAGTACCGCTGATGGCAACCGTTCGCTACCTGGTCGGTGATGTCAGTCGATCGGTCGCCTTCTACCGCGACCGCCTGGGGTTCGAGCTCGACGAGCAGATGGGAGCCGCCTTCGCGAGGGTCCGTCGTGACGACCTCACGCTCTGGCTCGCGGGTCCGACAAGTTCTGCCGCGCGGCCGATGCCCGACGGAGCGCAGCCCGAGCCCGGCGGCTGGAATCGCTTCGTGATCGAGGTGGAGGACATCGAATCCGAGGTCGCGAGGCTCACGGAGGCCGGTGTGTCGTTCCGCAACACGATCGTCAGCGGGCCGGGAGGCAAGCAGATCCTCGTCGAGGACCCCGACGGCAACCCGATCGAGCTCTTCGAGGCGCGCCGATGACGGATCGAGCGCGGCGATGACCGACAGCGCGGGGGTCTCCGGGAGCGCTTCCGTCGCGGCGTCCGAAGGGCCGGCGACCTTCAGCAAGTCCGAGATGATGATCGTCGCGGCGGCCCGGGAGCTGGCCGGTCAGCACGTCTGCTTCGTCGGTGTCGGGCTGCCGAACATCGCCGTCAACCTCGCCAAGCGGACGGTCGCGCCCGATCTCGAGCTCGTCTACGAGGCCGGCGTCTTCGGTGCGCGGCCCGCGCGGCTGCCGCTATCGATCGGCGACCCGACCATCGTGACCGGCGCGACCGCGGTCGTCAGCATGCTCGAGCTGTTCGGGTATTACCTTCAGCGCGGCCTCGTCGACGTCGGCTTTCTCGGCGCCGCGCAGATCGACCGCTTCGGCAACATCAACACGACGGTGATCGGGCCGTACGACCATCCAACGACGCGCCTGCCCGGGTCCGGTGGCGCCTGCGAGATCGCGATCAATGCCCGACAGGTGTTCGTGATCATGCGCCAGAGCCGGCGCAGCTTCGTCGAGACCATCGACTTCAGGACGTCGCCCGGGAACCTCGGCGGTGCCGACGAAGCCGAGCGGATCCGGCGTGAGGGCGGCTGGCTCGGCCGCGGCCCGACCGTCGTCGTGACCGATCTCGGCATCTACCACTTCGACGACGCCGGCGAGATGCGGCTCGATTCACTCCACCCAGGGGCGACGGTCGAGGCCGTCCGCGAATCGATCGGCTGGGACGTGACGATCAGTCCTGACTTGGGCGCGACCCCGGCACCGACGCCGGGCGAGCTGGCATTGATCCGCGACGAGCTCGATCCCGGGGGCGTCTACACCAAGTCCTAGGCGGACCGGTCGTCAGCTCCGGGCGAACGTCACCAGGAACTCGAGCGTACCTTCCTCGGCGATCGAGACGATGAAGCCGCCGACGTTCGGAGCGGTGATGTCGTAATCGGACAGCGGGAAGGTGATCGAGCCCGCGACCTGGATCGTTGCCGTCGGCGAGTTGCGCCTGGGCTGGGATCTGGACGGATTTGGTCACTCCATGCAGCGTCAGGTCGCCAGTCAGGGTCACTGGGGTCGCCGTCCCGGCGATCGCGGCAGCCGGGATCTCGACGGGAGCCGTCACCTTGAACTCGGCGGTCGGGAACGCGTCGGTCTCGAGGCCCTCGCGACGCAGGCGATTGTCACGCCGGCTCTCGTCGGACGTGATCGAGGTCGTGTCGACGGTGATCGTCCCGGCGGTTAGGTTCGTCGTCGCGCCGCTCGTTTCGAGGGTGATCGATCCGGTCACCTGGTCGGTTCGGCCGACGGCGTCGCTCTCGGCGGGCAGGTTCGCCAGCTGCTCACGCACCCGATAGCCGGCCTGGCTGCCGGAAGTCAGGGTCCAGGTGCCCGCAACATCGTCCGCGGCGAGCGGTCGGGGCCGCGGACGTGCCCGTGGCAGCGCTCGAGGCGGCCGTTGGGCTGGCGCTCGAGCTGCTCTGCGAGGCGGCGCTGGATGCGGCCGGGGCCTTGCTCGCGGATGCGGACGGCAGCGCGAGGGCCGCAACGGAGTCACCGCGGAGCACCTGGTCGTAGGCGATGTAGCCGCCGACGACGACAGCGACGAGCACTCCGAGGGCGAGGATGACAAGGCGTGATCGAGTCATTGAGGACGCTCCGGGAAGCGGAGCCGCTCGGCTCCGTCACCCGGAATCTCGCACGGATCCCTGAGAGTCGCCTGAGAGTCCTACCAGGGCACGACGGCCTAGTGGCGATCGAAACCGCCGTTCGCGACCGCGCGGACCATCGAACCAGAGGCGAGGTCGACCTCGAGGATGCCGACCCGTCGCCGGCGATGTCCCTCTTGCGCCCACGCGCGCAGACGCACAGGCTTCCAAGGTGTTCAGTGCCCTGAGACGAGCCGATCGACCCCGCGTCGCCGTGTGGTAACGCCCAGCGCAAATCGGTGGTCACGCAGCGCTCGTTCGCCGGCCATGGCGACGGTCGCGATCGCGCTGCTGCTAAGCGGCTGCCGGACGACCTCAACCGTCTCGTACACACCAGAAGTGTCTGGCATAGTCGCGAGTCGGGAACCCGCCCCCGACGGATCGACCCGGATCACGCTTCGCGATGGGCATTCGCAAACCATCGACCTGAATGTCGTACATGTCGTTGCCGGAAGCGGCCTGCCAGACGTTGGCGAGCTGTTTCTCGCCGGATCGTCCCCGGTGCCCTGGATCGGTGAGTTGACCGCGGACCGGAGCCGTGCTTCTGGATCGGTGGCGGCGGTGACGAGGAGGGCGGCTTCATCACGACGGATGGCGGCTTGCGCCTGCCAGAGTCGGCTGACTTCGATCGTCGCAATTACGACGAAACCGAGCACCGCTTCGAACGCGGCGGGTTTTGCGTGAACGGCTCGGGGGAGATAACTGCCATTCGCTGACCTGGCGGAAGCGAGTGGTGTCGAAGGAATCACTCGCGCGTTCCCGGAACGCACGTAACTCCTCTACGTCGCGAACCTATTCCGGTCAGCGCATCGACTCAGCGAGAGCGATCGTTTCGTCGCGTCCGAGCGAGGACTCGAGACGGTACGTGATCGGCCCCTTCGACCAGATCAGCGCATCGCCCACCCAGCGGCGCGTGTCTTCGACGATGCCGTTGGGTCCCTCGTAGAAGAAGAAGTGCGGGTCGCCGCTGATCCAGTAGCCGCGGTTGCCGTTCACCTCGACCGGTTCGATCTTGGTGTTGGCACTGACGAGCTTCTTGAACCAGCCCTCGTCGAGCCGTCCGCGGAAAGCCATCTCGACGAGTCCGACGCCCGGCACGGTGGTCTCCGGCAGGCGATCTGAGGCGGCCCAGACCAGCGACACCTGGTCGTTGTGCGTAGCATCGAGCCAGGCCGCGTCTGGTGGGCCGACGGTCGCATCGGACGGCCGGACGACGGTGAAACCGGCCAGACCGTCCACCGCAGCAGGATCGACCGGCGTTCCGAGCCCGAGACCCGAGCCGGGTGGGCCGGGTAGGGGCGTCGCGGAGGCGGACGGCGCTCCGGACGGGCTCGCGGCTCCGAGCCGACCGCGCCGCCGCCGGCCGAGCCGCTTGGAACCACCGTCGGCGAAGGGCTCGCCTCGGGGCCGCCGAAGATGATTCGCAAGCCCGGCAGTCCGAGTCCTCCGGCCCCTACGAGCGCAGCGAGAGCCAGCAGCAGCACGAGGGCGATGAGAAGAGCGCGCGTGGCGGGCCGGAAGGTCCAGTCCGGCCACCACGATGGCCGGCGTCTCCCCGTCGCGCGTCGCAGCGGACGCCCTCGCTCGACCGCTCCCGCTGCGGCGTCTTCGCGCGCACCCCCGCGTGCGAGCCGGGTCGCGACCAGCGTGGCGATGTCAGGTCCGCCATCGACCGGGACGGCAGCCGGCCACGCGATGTCGCCGGCGAGCGCCCGCAGCGCATCACCGAGCTGCTCGTCCGAGCGCAGGTGGAGAGGCATGAGCGGCTGATCAGCCACCGGCTGGCCCTCCCTCGATCGCGACGAGGGCTTCGCGGAGGCGTCCCAACGCGCGCGAAGTCCGTGACTTCACCGTGCCCGCGGGGAGTCCCAGCGACTCGGCTGTCTCCGCCTCGGACAATCCGAGGAAGTAGCGGGCCCCGATCACCTCGCGGTCCTCGTCACGTAAACGTCCGAGCGCGGCGTGGAGCTGGTCGCGCGCCTCAGCGGCCAGCACCTCGGATTCCGGAGAGGCGGCGACGGCCTCGCGCGGGTCGGTCGCGGCGGCGCGGAGCGCGAGACCGGACCGCCGCTCTGCTGATCGCCGTCGATTGCGAGCCTCGTTGGCTACGATGCGCAGCAGCCATGGCCGGAATGGCGCGTCTTCGCGGAACCGCGAGAGCGCGGCGTACGCCTTCATGAATCCTTCCTGGACGGCATCGGCGGCATCGGCCTCCGGGGCGACGAGGTATGCGGTGCGCATGGCAAGGTCCTGGTAGCGCCGCACGAGCGTCTCGTACGCGGCGACATCACCAGTCCGGGCACGGCCTATAAGTCCAGCGTCGTCCAGGCGGAGCCTCCGTGCGCAACCGTACCCCGTACACCGCGACGCCCCGAAAGGTTCCCGGGGCGTACGTCGGCCGTCTGCGGCTCCGATCGATTCCCGCCCGTCGCTTCAGAGGCGACGATTCCTGCTCACCGGGCAGTCAAAGACGACCTGGAGCGCCATCCGGCAGGTTTCGATGCCTCTCAGTCGACGAAACCGGCCTGGTGGGCACCATCCGATGCTTTTCGGGCCAACCGCGGCACGTTTCGTCGCCTCACAGTCGACAGGCCTGGTCCGTTGACCGTACTCCGGCCGCTCGCGCACGTTTCGTCGCCTCTCAGTCGACACCCCGGCCGAGCCGGAAGACGGGAAGCCACGGTCCACCCGGCACGGTGCCACCTGCAAGCGCTGACCTATCCTCGACAGATGCGCATCGTCACCGCGGCCGACGCCGTCGTCGGCATCTCGTCCGGCCAGCAGATCTACCTCCAATGTGCCGCGGCAACGCCGTCGGTTCTCCTCGACGCGCTCGTCGCGCGCGCGGAGGAGCTCCGCGACGTGAGCGTCGTCCACCTCCACTGCGAGGGGCCCGGCCCGCATCTCGCCCCGGAGATGGCACCCCACTTCCGCCATCGAGCGCTGTTCGTCGGACGCAACGCGCGCGCCGCGATCGCCGAAGGCCGCGCGGAGTACATCCCGACCTTCCTTTCGGACGTTCCGCGGCTCTTCGACTCGGGATTGCTGCCCCTCGATGCGGTCTTCGTCAACGCCACCCCGCCCGACGCCCACGGGTTCTGTTCACTCGGGCACCTCGGTCGAAGCGATGCACTCAGCGATCCGCGCCGCGAAGCAGGTCATCGTCCAGTTCAACACCGCGATGCCGCGAACCCTCGGCGACAGCTTCATCCACGTCTCGCAGATCGATCTCGCTATCGAGTGCCACGCGCCGCCGTACGAGGTCACGCCTCCCGCGATCGGCGACGTCGAACGGCGCATCGGTGAGTTCGTCGCAGACCTCGTCCCCGACGGCGGCACCCTCCAGCTCGGCATCGGCGCCATCCCCGCTGCCACAGCGCTCGCCCTTCGAGACAAGCATGACCTGGGCGTTCACACCGAGATGTTCACCGACGCCGTCGTCGACCTTGTCGAGGCGGGGGTCATCACCGGCCGGCGCAAGGAGCGCAACCGGGGCAAGATCGTCGCGGCGTTCATCATGGGGACGCGACGCCTCTACGACTTCGTGGATGACAACCCGATGGTCGAGATGCGCCCCGTCGACTTCACGAACGACACCCACGTGATCCGGTCGTTCGACCGGATGGTGGCGATCAACTCCGCGATCGAGATCGACCTCACCGGCCAGGTCGTGGCCGATTCGATCGGTCATCGGATGTACAGCGGAGTCGGCGGCCAGATGGACTTCATCCGTGGCGCAGGCCTCGCGGCCGAGGGTCGGGCGATCATCGCCCTCCCCTCGATGGGTGGCCAGGGCTCGTCGCGGATCGTCTCGTCGCTGCGGCAGGGCGCCGGTGTCGTCACGACGCGTGCGCACGTCCGAACGGTGGTGACCGAGTGGGGCGTGGCGGAACTGTTCGGACGCAGCATGCGTGAGCGCGCATCGGGGCTCATCGGGATCGCGCACCCCGACGTCCGCGATGCGCTCAAGGCCGAGGCACGCGGGCTCAACCTGCTCTGAGAGGGAGGAAAGCAGGCCGAGCCCACGTGGATCATTGCGGTGGATGCCGGGCGTCCCCTCCGACATCCACCGTGTCTCAACTCTAGGTTCGGGCACTGTGGGCCGGCAGGACCGAATGGCCGCACGATAGGGGCCGAACGGCCGGTGATGGCGGCTCCTCGGGCGCACGCTCCTGTCCGCTACGATGCCCGGGTGACGACCGGGCGCGTCTTTCGCCGATCTACTGCCGACCCGCCCGTGGCCGTCGAGGCATTCGGCTCGACGATCCGGGACGCCGACGGGCGTGAGTACCTCGACGCGGCCGGTGGCGCGATCGTCGTCAACGTCGGCCACGGCCGACGCGAGATCGCTGCAGCGATGGCAGATCAGGCCGGCCGCCTCGCGTACGCGCATGGCAGCGCATTCACGACCGAGCCCGTGGAGGCCTACGCTCGCGAGATCGGCCGCCACCTGCCGATGGACGACCCGGCGATCTACCCGGTCTCGGGCGGCTCGGAGGCGATCGAGACGGCCCTCAAGTTGACCCGGGCCTACCACATCGCCCGCGGGGAGCCGGACCGCTGGATCGTGTACGGGCGGTGGGGGAGCTACCACGGCAACACACTCGGTGCCCTCGACCTGTCCGGTCGGAGGACCTTGCGACGGCCATACGAGGGCTGGCTCGGGAGGTTCCGCCACGTCTCCGCGGCATACCCATACCGCGCCGGCGATCCGGGGGCGAACGCACTCGGAACGACGGAAGAGCTAGCGGCCGAGCTCGACGCGACGTTCGCAGCCGCCGAGCCAGGCACGGTGGCGGCCTTCGTCGCGGAGCCGATCGTCGGCGCGACGCTCGGCGCGGTCGTTCCGCCCGACGGCTACTGGCCGGCCATCGCGGAGGTATGCCAACGGCACGGCGTCCTGCTCATCGCCGATGAGGTCATGACCGGGTTCGGCCGGACGGGCCGCTGGTTCGGAGTCGACCATTGGGGCGTCCGGCCGGATCTTCTCGTCGCTGCGAAGGGCGCCACGTCTGGCTACTGGCCGTTCGGCTTTGTGGCGGCGAGTGGCCGGATCCACGACGCCGTTCGCAACGGCCCGGGCTTCGTTCACGGGTTCACCTACTCACACGCGCCGGTCGGTGCTGCCGTCGCCCGCGAGGTCCTCAGGATCCTCGAGGACGAATTGCTCATCGACGCCAGCGCGACGAAGGGCGACCGACTCCGAGCCCTTGTCTCCGAGGCGCTCGGCAACCACCCGGCCGTCGGCGACATTCGGGGCCGCGGGCTGATGGTCGGAATCGAGCTCGTGGCCGACCGCGAGACCCGCGAGCCATTCCCTCGCGACGCGAAGGTGACCGAAGCGGTCGTCCGCGCGGCGCGCGATCGCGGCCTGCTGGTCTACTCGGGCACGGGCAACGCGAACGGCATCGACGGCGACACGATCCTCCTCGGCCCTCCGTTCATCGTCACCGACACGGAGATGACCCAGATCGTCGACGTCCTTACCGAGGCGATCGAAGTCTCGACGGCGGTGCTACGGCCGGTCTGACCTCCGCGGGGGCGCCTAGTCCGGAAGGAGCCGGTACGGTCCACCGGTTCGCGAGCGGACGGCTCCAAAATGGCGTCTGTCGAGCGTGACGACGATGTCGGTCCCGAGCCGGTCGGCGAGCACGGCAAGCGACGCATCGGTGCCGCCGAGCGGGAAGTCCGCATAGCGCAGCACCAACGCTGCGATCGCGGGCCAATCGTCGACGATCGGAGCCTCGATCTCCAGCGTGCCAAGACCGCGCAGGAACTCGGATTCGACCTTTGCGCCAAGCCGCCGGCCAACCAGATACGTCACCTCGGCCACGACAAGCGCTGGCACCACGAGTTCAAGATCCGTCCGCTGGAGCACTTCGAGGCATCGAAGGTGGTCATCGTCATCCGCATCGACCGCGGCGTAGAGCGGTCCGGCGTCAACGACCGCGATCATCGCCCCACTCCGCCGCCAGGATGTCCTCGAGATCGCGTGCCGTAGACGTATGTCCGCTTCGGCCCAAGGCAGCAAAGGGGACGTCGCGACGGCCAGACGCCCTCCAGCCCAGACGGCCTTCGATGGCTTCGCGAGCCAACTGCGAAACGGACACGCGTCGGCGGCCCGCTTCGCGCTCGAGGGCAGCAGCAAGGTCGTCAGGCAAGCTGATCGTGGTGCGCTTCATACATGCATACTAGCACCATGACTCCCGAGCCAGAGCGGGGGAGACTCGGTTCGTCAGACGCCGGTTTCGGCCACGACCCGGCCAGACGCCACGGCGGCCCGCAGACTCTCGTAGTCCTGTTCGTTCTGGTCCGCGTAGGTCGACGAGAACCGGAGGATCGCCTGGTCGAACGCGGCGCCTCGCCCGAGATAGCCGGCGAGGGCGATCCGGTCGCCCGAGCGAGCGTGCACGCGTGCGAGCGTCCAGCCGCAGACATCGGCGTACCGCCGCATCATCCCCGGCGTCATCGCTTCGATGTCGGCTGAGAACTTGCCGTCCCACAGCTGGCGCACGTAAAAATCCCGAACCCGACCGTCGAAGGCGAGCACCCGGAACCAGCCAAGAAGGATGTCGCTGACCGACTGAAGGAGGCGCTGGCCCTCGACGACGCGACGACCGTGGTTCGGATAGACGCTCTTGCCGAGGTACGGCTCCAGGACGGAATGCTGGGCCTCCTTGATCTGCAGGATCAGCGGATCGTCACCATCACGTCCGGCGAACAGGGCGACCGAGGCGCGCGTGCCGACGCTGCCGACGCCGACAACCTTGCGGGCGACACCGACGAACCGGTAGCCATCGAAGAGCCGCTTGCGCTCGTCGGGGAGCGTCCCCCGATACCGCCGCAGCGCGTCCCGTACGATCGTCGTACGGCGCGTGCCTTCCCCGGCGGGGAACATATCGTCCAACGGCACGATGAGTGGCGGGTCGTGCCGAAACTGACGCACACCACTCTCGACGACCGTCAGGCGACGCAACGCCAGCGCGTGATCCTTGGCCCGGGCCTTCGCGAGGTCACGTTCGACATATCGGACGCTTCGCGCACGCGACTCGAGCGCCAGGAGCTCAACGAGATGGCGCGTGTCCAGGCGGAGGTACCAGACCTCGAGGTTGCGCATCGAGGCGAATTCCCGCATCGCCTCGCGATAGGCACG
The DNA here is from genome assembly GCA_963816675.1 of uncultured Chloroflexia bacterium. Taxonomy (GTDB): domain Bacteria; phylum Chloroflexota; class Limnocylindria; order Limnocylindrales; family CSP1-4; genus SPCO01. The sequence continues at coordinate 18,814 of CAWFLS010000008.1, read as the reverse complement.
GACGCTGGCGAGGACGATCGCGTGTGCGGTCCCTCTGTCCGAACCCGCGATCGCGAGCCGCGACCTCGAAGCTCGCCGCGAGTCGCTTCACATCCCATTCGAACGGACCAGGCAGCGTCTCGTCGAAGTCGTTCATGCCGAAGATGTGCCCGCGTTCCGGAGTCCCGAAGGCGCCGAAGTTCGACAGGTGGGCGTCGCCGCACAGCTGGACCGCCAGCCCCGTGCGTGGCCAGGGCGCGAGATCCGCGGCCATGACCGCTGCGGCGCCCCGGTAGAACGCGAATGGCGACGTCAGCATCCGGCCGTAGCGTATCGGCACGAGTTCCGGAGTCCGGTCGGCAGCCTGCCGCTCGAGCACCGCGATCGGATCACGATCTTCGGTCGGCGCCCACTCAGCGAGGCTGGCGCGGGTCACCCGCGAACGGGTCATGCGCCCCCGATCGGCGCGCTCGGACGGACTTAGCTCCTCGAACCGGGCGCCTGCGTGGACGGGTGCAGCCGGCTCGTGGACCTTCGGGTCCCGTCTCACGGCGCTCAGCTCAGCCCTGACGCCGGTCGGCAGCGCCGCGGACGAGGATGACGCCGCCAAGACCGAGGAGCACCAGCGGCACCAGGTAGTCGCCGATGCTCGCGAAGGCGATGTTGACTCCGCCGATGACCAGCAACAGACCGCCCAGCCAGAACTGCCAGCCAAGTCCGCCGCCGGTCGCCGCCCGGACGGCGGCGATGAACATGAACGCGACGCCGAGCGAGAAGGTCGTCAGGCCATCGGCATGGACACCGATCGCGTTGAGGACGCCGGGAACCGCGAGAGCCGTGATGATGGCTCCCGCGTAGAGCGAGCCAGGCCCGCGATCGATGGCCCACTTGACGAGAAACGAGATCCCGACTGCGAGACCGAGAACCGAGCCGGCGTCCTTGAATTGCGGAAGGGCCAGCTGAAGCAGGAGCAGCCCACCGAACACGAGCAGGAAGATGCCGATCCACGGCAGGCCCGGGCGACGGGTGTCATCGGCGCCCCATTCCCATCGATAGACACGGACGTCGGTGTCCCTGGGTGTGCGGCCGCCGCTGTCGGGGCCGAGTCGGGTCACCGGTTGCAGTCGATCGTCGTCGTCCATCGAGTCTCCGTTATGTCAGCGCACGGTCTGCGATCAGTCTGGCGGCGGCACGGCCGTCGCGCGACGCCGCGACAGGAGGCCGGCGCCGATCGCCACGAGGATGACGGGGACGAACGGTCCGCCGGTCGGAGGATCGAGCACGGCGCTCCAGCCAAGCCCGACAAGCACGGCACCGACGATCGCCTGCCACCCGATCCCATCGCCGGCGAAGGCTCGGAGGACGGCCGCGATGAGCAGCCCGAAACCGACACCGAACAGGACGGGCATGGTCAGCAGCGTAACGATGGTTCCGACGTACAGCGCGATGGCCCACACGGATGCCGACACGATCGTCGAGACGAAGACGAAGGCCGTCTGCGGCCAGAGGGCCGTCGGATACATCTGCTGGACCAGCAGCATCAAGCCGAGCACCGCGAGGACCACCCCGACCACTGGCGCCGTCGCTTCGCAGCCAGGGACGGTCCTCGTCCTGTCCGGCCCGTCCGCCTGACGGCTGGGTCATCAGCGGTTTCAGTACCCACGCTCGGGATCGACGATGTTCAGGAGGGGTTCCGCAGCGAGATAGCGGCGGACGTTCTCGACGACCAGGTCATCGAGGAATTCGTGGGTGGCTCCCGACACGTGCGGCGTGATGATGACGTTGGGTGCGTCCCAGATCGGATCATCGGACGGCAGCGGCTCGATCGCGAAGACGTCGAGGACGGCGCCGGCGATGCGTCCGGCTTGCAGAGCCTCGATGAGCGCTGGCTCGTCGACGAGCGGCCCGCGCGACACGTTGATGAGCCACGCACGAGCGGGCAAGGCCGCGAGGATCCGGGCGTCGACGATCCCGGTCGAGGCCTCCGTGAGCGGCATCGTCAGGATCAGGAGGTCTGCCTCGGCGGCAACTTCCTCCAGAGCCTGGACGCCAAGGATCCGCTCGGGGATCGTCCCGTCCGGGTCGCCGGTCCCGGGAACACGGTATGAATCGTCGTGGCGGACGTCCGGCCGCGGCTTGATCGCAACGATCCGGAGACCGAGCGCCGCCAGCTGCCGAGCCACCTCCCGGCCGATGGAGCCGTAGCCGACCATCACCGCCGTCTTGCCGCGGACCAGGGCCGCCAGCTGCCCGCCGTCGAACTCGCGCCAACGATGGGCGGCCTGATCGGCGGCCCAGGCGTCGATCGGCTGGAAGATGCGGAGGACCATCCCGGTGACGTACTCGGCCATCGGTACCGCGTACACGCCTCGGCGCGTTCGTGACGGTGATGCCCTTCCGCCATGGCGGATCCGCGCTCAGGTGATCCACTCCCGCCGAGCCGACCTGCAGCCAGCGCAGGCCGGGGACCTGGCTGAGATCAGCCGGTGCTCGCGACCCGACGATCACCTCGACCTCGGAGTCGGCGTAGGCGTCGATATCGAAGCCGGGATCGGCGTTCGCCTCGACGACATCGAGGTCGGGCGAGAGCGCGCGAAGGCGCTCGACGGTGTCGGGACGGTGAAGCGTCGGTGGCAAGCAGCAGCCGCATCACTCAACGATAGCGGCCCGATGGGAGGCGGGCGCTGCGGGCCGGGCTCGCCGCGCCCGCGTGTGCCGCCCGCGGCCGCCGCCCCCGCGCGGGCCGCCCGGGCGCGTGCGGCTAGGACCCGGCGAGCTCAGGCGCGGTCGTAGCCGGCGTCTCGACCACTTCGTCCTCGACGTGGCTGAACCCCAACCGGTCGACGAAGCGACCGAAGATCCCGGGCGCCCACCAGTTCCACTTGCCCATCAGTCGCATCGTCGCGGGCACCAGCAGGACGCGGACGATCGTCGCGTCGACAGCCACCGCGATGGCCATGCCCACGCCGATGCTCTTGATCGTGATGACTTCGGCGAGCGCGAAGGCCGCGAACACCGAGACCATGATCAGCGCCGCGCCGGTGATGACTCCCGCGGTCTTCGACAGCCCCTCGGCCACCGATGCCGTGTTGTCGCCCGTCCGCCGGTACGACTCCTGGATCCGGGACAGCAGCAGGACCTCGTAGTCCATCGACAGCCCGAAGATCACCGAGAACATGATGATCGGGTTGCCCGCGATGGTGTACCCGAGCGGCTCGAAGTTGAGCAGGCCCGACAGGTTGCCCTCCTGGAAGATCCAGACCATCGCCCCGAACGAGGCGGTGATCGACAGCAGGGTCATGATCACGGCCTTGAGCGGCAGGACGAGCGACCCGAACAGCAGGAACAGGATGAATCCGCTGGCGAGCAGGGTGAGCCCGACGGCATACGGCGCGCGCTCGGCCTGCGAGACGAGGAAGTCGTGGCCGATCGCGGCACTTCCGCCGACCTGCGTCGTGATGCCCTGGCCCGGGTCGGTGGCGCGGATCTCGGGGATCATGCTGGTCGCGTCGGGCTTCGACGGCGGCAGCGGGCTGATGGCGTCGAGTCGGACGGTCGAGCCGCGGACGTACTGCGCGAGCAGCGCATCGACGCCGGCGGGACGCTGGCCCTCGGGCAGCGCGTACAGCGCGGCGACCTGCTCGGGGGTGAGCTGCGCGCCGGTCGCTGGATCGTGGATGACGAACGGGCTCTCGACGCGATCGACGTGCTCGAGTCCGTTGATGCTCGCGGCGTAGGCGTCGAGCGCCTTGATGTTGGCGAGGTCGGTCGGTGAGCCGGTGACGTCGGCCAGGATGATGATCGGGGTCGTCTCGCCGGGGGCGAATTCGGTCTGGAGGGCGACGTAGGCGTCGCGGCTCTCGACGCCGGGCGGGTAGATCTCGGCGCCCGGGACGCCCTGCTCGAGGCGCAGGAACGGGCTGCCGACGACGAGCAGGAACGCGAGGGTCGGGACGAGCACGGCGATCGGGCGGCGCATCACGGCGTGGGCGACGCGCTCCCAGCGAGATGTCCGGGCGACCTCGACGCCGTCGGCGACCGGGCGGAAGCGGTGACGCAGGCCGCCGATCGACAGCGAGTTCACGCGGTGACCGAGCATCCCGAGGACCGCCGGCAGGAACGCCAGCGCGTAGACGACAGAGCACAGGACGACGAGCGCGCCGGCGATCCCGATGGAGCGGATGGCCGGTGCTTCGAAGAGCAGCAGCCCGGACAGCCCGATGGCGACCGCGATGCCGCTGAACGTGACGGCCTTTCCGGCAGTCGCGACCGACCGTTCGACGGCCTCGCCGACGGTCCGGCCGCGCCGCAGCTCTTCTCGGTAGCGGCTGACGATGAACAGCGAGTAGTCGATCGCGAGCGCGAGCCCGAGCATCGTCGCGATGTTGAGCACGAAGATGCTCATCTCGACCTGCTGCGCCACGATGTAGACGAGCGCCAGGCTGCTGGGGATCGCGAGACCGGCGACGAGCAGCGGCATGCCGGCCGCGACGAGCGAGGCGAAGACGAGGATCAGGACGAGCGCGACGACCGGGAGCGAGACGAGCTCGGCCTTCTGGAGGTCCTTCTCGGACTGCTCTGCCGAGTCCTTGGTGATCGGACCGTAGCCGGTGAGCTGGTAGCTGTAGCCGGCCGGTGGCGACGATCGCCTCGCGGATCGGGATCGACGACGGTCGACCGATTCCTCGTCCGTCACGTCGAGCTGGACGACGATGTAGGCGGCGTCACCGGCCGTGCTGATGAAGCGCGGATCGCCGGTCTCGGCGTAGCCGACGACGCCGGTCACCTCGGGCACGTCGGACAGGCCTTCGATCGAGGTCTTGATGGCCGCCCTGGAACTCCGGGCGACTTGGCGTCGGCACCGGGCGTCGTCGACCGGAAGAGTGCGATCACCGAGCTCTTGCCGGCCCCGAACTCGGTATCGAGTCGGGCGGAGACCTCGGCCGACTCGGAGTTGGCGTCGAGCCAGCCGCCGGCCGACAGGGCCGATGAGGTCTGGGTCGCGAGGATCGAGCTGGCGATGGCGATCGCGATCGCGATCAGGGCGACGGGACGGCGGAAGCGGTAGACGAACGCTCCCCAACGGCTGAACATCGGGCTTCCTCTCGGGACGGGTCGGGATTGGCGCCACGTTAGAGAATGGTCATTCGTTTTGTCAAGCGTTGACTGTTGCGGTGTGCACGATGCTGCGGTAGATTGCGGCGAAGCACCATTCGTTTTAGGAGTTCGACTTGCCGCGCATCAGTGCCGCGCACGAGCAGGAGGTCCGCGACCGGATCCTCGAGGCCGCCGCTCGGGTATTCGCGGAGAAGGGCTATCACAGCTCGACCATCGCCGACGTCGTTCGCGAGAGCGGCCTATCGGTCGGTGCGATCTACACGTATTTCTCCGGCAAGGACGAGCTGATCCGGCTGACGCTGCGACCAGCTCGCCGCCCGCGGTCTTGACGAGCTCGCCGCGCGGCTGGCACCGGCGAAGACGACGGCCGAGCGGCTGTCGATCGCGGTCCGCCTGTACGTCGAGACGATCGACGAGTACGACGGCGCGCCCGGTCAGGTCACGCTGCGTCCAGGCGTGGGCCGAGGCCGACCGCGAACCGGGCGTCCGCGAGATGCTCGCCGCGCGCCGCGAGCGACTCGTCGGCGCCGGCCGATTCATCCTCGCTCAGGGCGTCGCCACGGGCGAGCTGCCCGTCATGGCTCGACGTCGACTCGGTGACGCGTGGCTTCCTGGCCATGCTCGACGGTCTGCTGCTGCAACGCGTCGAGGCCGGGAGCGCCTTCCGGGCGGCCGACCTCGAGCGTCGTGCGATGGCGATGCTCGAGATCCTGATCGCGGCGCGGCCCTTCACGTCCAGACGGTTCCCGAGGCCGCTGGCTACGGCCTAGCGCCGCCGCGCCGTGAGTGCGCCGGTCGGTTCGGTCAGGGCGCTGAGCCGGGCGTATACAGCTCAGCGGACGACAGTTGGTGACCACCGGAGAAGTCGTCGCCGCCCGCCACGAGCACCCGGCCGTCCGGCAGCAGCGCCGAGACGCCGATCTCCCGGCCCTCGCGCATGGACGGGCCGGCGACCATGTTCCGGTCGCTGGGTCGTAGAGCTGGCTCGAGGCCAGGACGGTGTCGCTGCCGATCGCGGCCCCGCCGGCCAACAGCACGCGGCCGTCCGGCAGCAGGTCGGCCGTGTGGCCACCGCGACCTTCGACAAGCTTCCCGCTCGCCGGCCACGTCCCAGTTGCGGGGTCGTACAGCTCTGATGCGGAGCTCGGGCCACCGGCCACGCAGCACCTTGCCGTTCGCCAGCAACGTGCCGGTCTGGTCGTCGACCGCCCGTTGATCATCGAGCCCGTCGTAGTCCACTTTCCGGTTGCAGGGTCGGACAGCTCGGCCGGTCTTGTTGCCGTCGGGCTCGGGCACGAAGCCGCCTGCGACGAGCCGCTTTCCGTTGCTGCCGAGACGCACCCGCTCGGACGGTTCGCAGCGCTGACGCTCCGCGCGCAACGTTTCGGTCGACGCCGGGCGGTCGACCACGCCGCTCGTTGAGTGCCGCCGCGGTGCAACGTTTGCTCCCGGCGCAACGAGTCCGAGCCGCGCCGGTCTCGCGACCGCCGCGGGCCCGCCGGGGATCAGCCCTCGAGCGTCGCCTCGACGCTGAGCGCCACGTTGCCGATGAGCGCCTGGCTGATGGGGCAGCCGTCGCGCGTCTTCTCGGCCACCTTCAGGAAGTCTTCCGTCGAAATGCCCGGGACACGACCGACGACGGTCAGGTGACTCGAGACGACCCGCCAGCCGGCCTCGAGCTTGTCGAACGTGACGTCCGCCGAGACTTCCAACGTTTCGGGCGGAGTGCCGGCGCGGCCGAGGTCGGCCGAGAACGCCATCGCGAAGCACGCCGCGTGAGCCGCCGCGAGCAGCTCTTCGGGGCTCGTCTTCCCGTTCGACTCCTCGGTTCGCGCCGCCCACGTCACGGGCAGGTCGCTGAACGCGGCCGACGATCGAGCGGACACGGTCCCGTTACCGGTGGTGAGGGGGCCGGACCAGGAGGTCTCGGCGCGGCGGATGGCAGCCATCGTTGGACTCCTCGGGCGAGATTTGGGCTGGCATCGTCCCACACCCTCCCGGCTCGTGCCCGGGGCGCCGTCGCGCACCGCGTCCCGCCGACCGTCCTACAGCCCTGCTCGTGCCGAACGTGCCTGGATGCACCGGGCAGTCAGTGACGGCACGGACGGCTCCGGATGGTTGAGGGTCGGTCCAGCATCGTACCAACGCGTCGGGCGACCGGGACGGGTTGTCCATACCTTCCGCGGCCGCGACCGTCTGACTATCAGTGCATGCCCACCACGACCCGCAGCCTCGTCTCACTCGTCCTCGCCGGCCTCCTGCTCGTGCCGCTGGCTGGCCCAGCGAGCGCGACCGAGCCGCCACCGCCGTTCGACCAGGCGACGCTGACCCAGGCACGGAACGACCTTCTGACGCTAATCAACCAGCAGCGGGTCGCCGGAGGGGTCCGGCCGCTCCAGGTCGATCCAGGGTTGATGGCGGTTGCCCAGGCGCGGGCCGAGGTGATGGCAGCGACCGACATCCTCAGCCACACCGAACCGAATGGCACCAAGGCCGTCGACCGGATCGCCGCCGCCGGGCTGACGTGGTCGGCCGTCGGCGAGATCATCGGCTGGAACAATCACCCGACCGAGCCCGTGTCAGTCCAGCAGGCGTTGATGATGTGGATGATGTCGCCGGGGCACTACAGCATCATGATGTCGAGCACGTACAACCACTTTGGGATGGGTGCGGCTGACTCGGCGAGCGGCAAGCACTACTACGCAGGCGTCTTCACGGCCGCACCCGGCGCTGCTGCGCCCCTTCGTGACACGACCCGGCCGTGGGTGCGCGTCTCGACACCTACCCGGACGATCATCGATCGGTACCGCGCGCGAGTGACCGTCCGATGGTCCGGCGGCGACGTCAAAGTCGTCGGTGCAACGACGTCTGGCCTGCGCTACTTCGAGGTCCAGCGACGGATGGTCGGGCGGGCATGGGGCTCGCTCGGGACCACGACGGCCACGTATCGGTCCTTCACCTGGGCTCGCGGCCACAGCTATGAGATCCGCGTCCGCTCTCGGGACCGGGCCGGCAACTGGAGCGCCTGGCGGACGGTCGGCATCAGGATCTGATCGGCCAGGCCCGCGGCGCGGGCACGGGTTCGAGGCGAACCGACTCCAGCCCACGCCCCGAGACGTAGGGCACCGATCGCTCGTACGCGCCGCTTCGTCCTCGTCCCCTTTCGGAGCAGACTCCCGGCCGGTCGCATATAGTGTGGCCGACCCGAATAGTACGGAGCCTCCGAACATTCAAGCGAAGACGCAAATCAACCCCGCAGCGCCACGCCCGGTCGCGTCCACGTCGCCAGCGATCGAGTCGGTCGTCGAGCACTACGAGCAGCTGATGCAGCGACTCCTTGCCGGCCACGCGCCCGAGTTCGCCGAGCTCGACATCACGATGACCCAGGCGAAGGTCCTCTACGTCGTGATCGCCGCCGGCCGCCTGCGCATGTCGGGCCTCGCCGCCCAGCTCGGTATCGGCACATCGTCAGCGAGCGAGCTTGTCGACCGTCTCGTGGAGCTCCGCCTGCTCGAACGCGGCAACGACCCCGACGACCGTCGTCAGGTCGTGATCACCGCTACGCCAGAGGCGCACGCGCTCCTCGAGCGCTTCCGGGAGCTCAACCAGCACCAGCTCCGCGGACTCCTCGGAACGCTCGACCCCGACGAGCTCGCGTGCGTCGACGAATCGATCGCGATCCTCGAGCGAGCAGTCGATCGCGCAGCGCCGACCTCGACAACCCTGCCGACCCATCACACCGAAACCCGGGAGAAGTCCTCGTGAGTCGCCTCAGCCGCATAGCCCTGAGCAAGCGGAGCGTGACGCTCCTGTTTGCGGGTGCCCTGTTCATCGCCGGCATCTCGGCCTGGGGCAGCCTCAAGCAGGAGCTCCTGCCGGACATCGATTTCCCGGTGATCACGGTCATCACGCCGTACCCCGGTGCCGGCTCGTCCGACGTGACGCAACAGGTCACCAAGCCCGTCGAGAACGCCATCGCCGGCGTCCCCCGGCTCGAGACGATGCAGTCGACGTCTTCGAACTCGATCTCGCTCGTCGTGACGCAGTTCTCCTTCGGCACCGACGTCAAGGCGACCACCCAGGCGATCCAGGAAGCGATCACCAAGGCCAACCTGCCCGACAACGCGACCCCGACCGTCCAGGCCCTCAACATCAACGCGTCGCCGGTCGTGATCGCGTCGATCGCGTCGACGGGGACCAGTGGCCTCGAAGAGGTCGGTCGCATCGCGCGGACTGAGATCGTCCCCGAGATCCAGGCGATCGAAGGCGTCGCACGGGCGGACCTCACGGGCGGTCTCGAGGAGCGCGTCTTCATCACGCTCGACCCCGCCAAGCTCGCCGCGGCGACCATCACGACCCAGCAGATCGTCGGCGTCCTGCAGGCAAACAACGTGACGTTGCCGTCCGGGCAGCTGCCGGCGGACGGTTCCAGCACCCCTGTCTCGACGATCGGCACCTTCACGTCCGTCGAACAGATCCGCGATCTTGTCGTCGGGTTCCAGCGGCCGGCCGGTGCTGCTGCCGGCGGCGCAGCCGCGCCTCAGGCGCCTGTCGCGTCTGCCGGCGCTCCCGCTGCCTCGGGCGCCCCAGCGGCATCGGCCGCTCCCGGTGCCTCCGCCTCGGCCGCGCCAGCCGCATCGGCCGCCCCTGCCTCCGCCGCGCCAGCGGCATCCGCGCCTCCACGTCCCCGCCGTGCCGACCCCGATCACCATCGGCCAATTGGGGACCGTCGAGGCGAAGCCCGTCGCGACGACCGGCTTCGGTCGCACCAACGGCGACCAGGCGCTGACGCTCACCGTCTCGAAGTCCTCGAACGCGAACACCGTCGAGGTAGCCGACGCGGTCCAGGCGAAGCTGGCCGAGATCGGCGAGCGCCACAAGGACCAGCTGACGGTCACGACCGTGGCCGACCTGTCCGTCTTCATCAAGGAATCGGCCGACGGCCTGCTTCGCGAGGGCGGCCTCGGTGCCGTCTTCGCGATCCTGACGATCTTCCTGTTCCTGTTCAGCCTGCGCGCCACCGTCGTGGCTGCGGTGAGCATCCCGCTGTCGATCCTGACGGCGCTCGTGATCATGCAGCTGACCGGCGTCAGCATCAACATCATGACGCTGGGCGGGCTCGCGGTCGCTGTCGGGCGTGTCGTGGATGACGCGATCGTCGTGTTGGAGAACATCTACCGCCACCGAGCGCTCGGTGAGGACAAATTCACCGCGTCCGTGAATGGCCCGCGAGAAGTCGCCGGGGCGATCACGGCAAGCACACTCACCACGGTCGCCGTCTTCCTGCCGCTCGGCTTCGTCGGTGGGCTGGTCTCGCAGTTCTTCCTGCCGTTCGCGTTGACCGTGACGTTCGCGCTGCTCGCGTCGCTCGTCTGCGCACTGACCATCGTCCCGGTGCTCGGCTACTTCCTGATCCGCGACGTCCGTGGCTCGGTCGACAAGTACGGCGAGCCGAAGAGCTCGATCTGGGTCCGCATCTACACGCCGCTCATCCAGTTCGCCCTGCGCGGGCGCGCCACGAAGCTCGGCATCGTCGCCGCCGCCGCAGTCCTCTTCTTCGCCTCGGCCGCGCTCGCCCCGCTGCTGCCGACCCAGTTCATCAACGCCGGCTCCGAGAAATCGCTCATCGTCACCGTCGCGCCACCGACCGGCGCGAGCTCGGCGGGCGTCCTCGCCAAGACCATCGAGGCCGAGAACATCATCCTTGCCGATCCGTCGGTCGAGCTCGTCCAGACGAGCATCCCGGCGGAAGGCGAGACGAGCTCGCAGGTCCTCCAGTCGGCGTTCCTCGGACGGCCCGCCAACAGCGCGACGATGACCGTCCGCCTCAAGGACGACGCAGACGTCGAGGCGACGAGCGCGAACCTGACGACGGCACTGCAGCCGGTCGCGACGGACGGCTACGCCACGACGGTGTCATCAGGCGCCGGTTTCAGCAGTGGCGGCCTGAACGTCATCGTCACCGGCGAGAGCGCAGCTGACGTCGACAAGGCAACGGTCGCCATCGTCAATTCGCTGAAGGATCAGCCCGACATCACCAACCTCAAGAGCGACCTCGTCAAGGCGACGCCCGAGGTCCAGGTCACCGTCGATGCCAACAAGGCCATCACGGTCGGGATGACGGCGGCCCAGGTCGCCGGCCAGGTCCGCGCGGCGCTCGTCGCACAGCCGGCCACGAGCGTCCAGTCGGCCGACGGCCAGACGGTCCAGGTCGTCGTCCAGCTCGACCCTGCCGCGGTCAACTCCGTGGATTCGCTGAAGGCGCTGCCGGTCGGCACGGTCGCCGTCGCACCGCTCGGGACGATCGCCACGGTCGAGCAGGTCGCCGTCCAGGGCAGCATCACCCGCATCGACCAGCGACCCGCGTCCTCGATCACCGCCGAGATCACCGGTGACGACACCGGCGCCGTCTCGAAGTCGGTCCAGACCGAGCTCGACTCGCTCGCCGCCGCTGGAGCGTTCCCGGCTGGGACGACGGCCGAGCTTGCCGGCGTCAGCCAGCAGCAGACCGAAGCGTTCGGCGGCCTCTTCGCCTCGATGGGCGTCGCGATCCTGCTCGTCTACGTGATGATGGTCCTGACCTTCAACTCGCTCGTCACGCCCTTCGTGATCCTGTTCACGCTGCCGCTCGCGACGATCGGCGCCTTCCCGGCGCTGTTCCTGACCGGCCGGCCGATCGGGGTGAGCGCGCTCATCGGGTTCCTGATGCTCATCGGCATCGTGGTGACGAACGCCATCGTCATGCTCGATCTCGTCGAGCGTCTGAGAGCCGAGGGCCACTCGACCCACGACGCCCTCGTCGAGGGTGGACGGACGCGTGTCCGACCCATCCTGATGACCGCGATCGCGACGATCCTGGCGCTCATCCCGCTCGCGGCGGGGTTCAACCAGGGTTCGATCATCGCGGCCGAGCTCGGCACGGTCGTCATCGGCGGCCTGTTCAGCTCGACATTCCTTACCCTGCTCGTGATCCCGGTCGTGTACTCGCTCGTAGACGGGCTGCGGTCACGATTCGGGCAGGGGCAAGGGCGGGTCCTCGTGCCGGTGGAGTCCGTGGAATCGGCCGAGGCGGCGCCGGCGGGTTGACGCGATCTGGCCCGGGCGCTCGAAACGTGTGGACCGCCGCTTTTGGGGCGTTGGCCTCGGCGCCTGGCGACGCGCCGCCGGCTGCCGTCGCCTGTCAGTCGACAATTCCTGCTGGAAGCCCGCGTTAGACCAGTTTCGCGGCGGTTCCGGCTTAGTTCGTCGCCTGACACGCGACGATACCTGCGCAATGGCCGGCTCTCGGCGCGTTCATCGAGCGTCGAGCAGCTTTCGTCGTCCGCCACACGACGAAGCCGGGCCACGACGGATCCCGAGCGACCTCCGAGCTTGACGGACCAGGTTTCGTCGTCTCCCACGCGACGGTCCCGGGAGACGTGGGCTCCGGGGGACCGACCGGGCCCGCGTCCGCTCAGCTGCGGCGGCCTCCATCTTGCCCGGTGCCGTTGATGTTCGCGGCTACAGGAACCTCGACACCCGGTTCATCGTCGCGTTCCAGGCACGCGTCCTTGCGGCCACCGTCGCAACCGCCGGCGTCGACATCGAAGCAAGCTCGTCGAAGATGGCCCGCTCCGTCAGGTCCGCGACGTCGGCGCCGGTGAACTGGAGGTCGAGCTCGTCGTTTCGGAACAGCGACAGGTCATCGAGGTTGCACCCTCCGATGAAGACCTCGTTGTCGATCCGTAGCACCTTCGCGTGGGCCATCTCCGGGTGGAGCAGGATCTCGACTCCCGCGTCGAGAAGGCGGCCGTACCAGTGTCGAAACGCGGCGGCAGGGTAGGGGGGTGTCGGCTTGCCCGGCGCGACAAGTCGGACCTTCACGCCGCGGAGCGCCGCCGCGTGCAACCGCTCGAGGATGGCCCGGTTCGAGATGTACGGGTTGACGATGTGGATCTGGTCGGCGGCATCCTCGAGCGCCCGTTCGATGGCGTCGCTGATCGGGTGGTGGCCCGTCCCGGGCACGTTCCAGAGGACCGTCGTCGGCGCCCGTAGCGGCGCGTCGTCGGGGACCTCGAGAACATCCGGCGGGAAGTAGCGTGCGAGCGTGGGATCGTCGGGCGCTGCGCCGCCGTGATGCCGCCAGCTGAGCAGGAAGACCGACTGGAGCTGGGCGACGATAGGCCCCTCGACGCGGCACATGACGTCGTAGAAGCGCTCGTCGTTGTAGTGGTCCTCGATGCCGCTGCCGCCGACATAGCCGACGCGGCCGTCGAAGACCGCCATCTTCCGATGGTCGAAGTGGAGCAGGTCCTCGGCATGCGGCTTGAACGCCCGACCACCCAACGGACCGCCGACGAGGACCATGACCCCGTCGTTGGCGACGACCTCGATGCCGGCTTCCCGCAGACGGCGGTAGAGGTCCTTGCTCCCGAAGTCCACCTCGCTGCCGATGGCATCGACGGCGAGCCGCACTTCCACCCCTTCCCGAACCTTGTCAGCGAGGGCGGTGAGGAACAATTCGCCGATGTCTCCGGGCTTGTAGCCGTAGATCAGCAGGTGGATGTGATCCTTTGCGGCCGCAATGTCGTCGAGCATCCGCGGGAAGTAGCGGCGGCCGTGCAGGAGGGGCTCGACGCTCGTCGCGATCGCCGGTGCGTACGTCCGCGCGAGATCGGATCGCCGGACGCGAAGCTTGGCGATGATGTCAACGGCGAGCGCGGCCGCCTGCTCGGCGTGGATGGCATTCGGATCGAGCGGGTCGCTCGGCACGCGTCCATGTCGCCGGCGGAGGATGGCCCCGGCCGTGGCCAGGCCGGCTCCGATCGCGAGCGTTCGACGGCGGCTCACGGCCGCTCTGGTCGAGGACCTGGTGCAAGGAGCATGGAAGCCTCGCAAGGCCACCGCGACGGGGTGGCAGGCCGGCGATACGTGACTGTCGCGGCGCCTACTCTAGCGTGCCGAAGGTCTGTGAGGGGTTTCGAGGCGTATCCTTGCCCCTGTCGCAATTCACAGCGGAGGAGGCCATCGAATGCCTGAGATCCCCGTCAAGGAGATCCGCCTGCCGGAGCTCCATCTGCCCGAGATCAGCCGCGAGGAGATCCTGAGGACGGTTTCGGAAGTCCGCCGCCCGGACCTCGATCTGCCCCGGATCGAGCTTCCGAAAGTCGAGATGCGAGCCGTCTCGATGCCCCGGTCACTCCGGAACTTCAAGATCGACATGCCCAAGCTCGACCTCGCGAACTTCATCGCTTCGGCCATCGCCGCGATCGGCATCGTTCGGCCGCGCAAGCGCTCTCGGTTCCAGCGGTACCGCTGGGGCGTGGTCGCGGGTCTGATCGTCGCGACCGGGGCGGCGGCGGTGATCGTCTCGCGAAGGCAGGCCGCCCGTCAGCGGATCGAAGGCGCCGCTCGAAGCGTTGGCGCGCGTGTTGACGGCGTGCGCGGACGGACCGCGGAGACGCTCGAATTCGATCCTGATGAAGGCACGGCGACCGGTATGTCGATCGACGGCACCACCGGGATCGGGGAGACGAACACGATCGGCGCAACCAACGGGACCGGCATCGCCGATGTCAGCCCGTGGGGCGAGGCGATGAACTCGGACGAGCCTGCCGAACTGGCTGAGACGGCCACCGCCACAGAAATCACGGATGTGGAGAGCGAGCCAGTGCCTGCGGTCGACTCGACGAGCGAGCCGGCCGTCGGCGGACCGGACGCCGCCACCGAATCGGAGAACTCGACCTCGATCTAGTTCCCCGGGGCGCTTGCCTCGGGCCGCGTCTAGATCGCACGGATCCTTGACGGCGGCCACGTCGCGGATCCGTCGTCACGGAACGAGCAGCGGGCAACGTAGCGATGGGGGCCGCCATACTCCCGGCATGACGATCGCTCCGACGCCTGCCGGCCCGCTGCTCGACGCCGCCCAGTCGATCCTTCCAGAGGTCGTCGATCTCCGGCGGCGGCTGCACCGGATCCCGGAAGTCGGCCTTCAGCTGCCGCTTACCCAGGCGATCGTCGCCGGCGAGCTTCGGGCGATGGGTCTCGAGCCTGTCCTCGGCCGCGCCGTCAGCTCGGTCGTGGCGACGATCGAGGGCTCCGGACCGGGACCGACCATCCTGCTTCGCGCCGACATGGACGGTCTCCCGCTTCCTGAGGACACCGGGCTGCCGTTCGCGTCCGAGCACGACGGCCGGATGCACGCCTGCGGGCACGACACGCATGTGGCGATGCTCCTCGGTGCCGCGCGACTGCTCCTCGCGAGGCGAGCCGAGTGGCCCGGACGGGTCCTGCTGATGTTCCAGCCCGGCGAAGAGGGCCCCCACGGGGCGCGATACATGCTCGAGGAGGGCCTTCTCGAGGCAGCCGGCGAGACGCAGCCGAGCGGCGCGTTCGCGATCCACACGATGGCGATGTACGCATCGGGATCCATCCACACCCGACCCGGGCCGATGCTTGCCGCCGCCGACACGCTCCACGTCACGATCGAAGGACGAGGCGGGCACGCCTCGATGCCCCATCGAGCGGTCGACCCGATCACGGTCGCAGCCGAGATGATCCTCGCGTTCCAGACGATGGTCGGCCGCCGGGTCGACGTGTTCGACCCGGCCGTCGTGACCATTGCCCAGGTGACGGCTGGGACGACGACGAACGTGATCGCGGAGAACGCGTACCTCGGTGGCACGACTCGGACAGTGTCAGAGGCGACCCGCCTCGCCGTCCGCGCCGAGCTCCGCCGCGTCGCCGAGGGGATTGCGGCCGCTCACGGCGCGAGCGTCCGAGTCGACATCGAACCGGGCTACCCGGTCACCGTCAACGACACCGCCTTCACCAGCGGTGTCCTCGATGAGGCGCGACGGCTCCTCGGGGACGACCAGGTCAATGTCATGCCCGCCCCGATCATGGGCGCCGAGGATTTCTCGTACGTGCTCCAGAAGGTTCCGGGCACCATGGCATTCCTCGGCGCACGGCCGCGGGACCTCGATCCGACGACGGCGCCGGTGAACCATTCGAACCGGGTGATCTTCGACGAAGACGCCATGGCTGTCGGTGTTGCGCTGTATGTGGCCGTAGCGCTGGCACACGTCGCCGGAGGCTAAACCAGGACGGAACACTCCGGGCCGGCGCGGCCGAGCCTCGGCGCAGCTCTCGCGGCGGCTAGACTGGAACCGTTACGCCCGCCCGTCAGGCGGGTCCACCTTGAGGGGAGTGATTCGTGAACTCACTGACCGATATCTTCGCGTCCATGTTGTGGTTCTTCTTCCTGTTCATGGCGATCTGGATCTTCATCGCCATCTTCGGGGACATCTTCCGGCGCACCGACATCCATGGTGGCGCCAAAGCCGGTTGGATCCTCCTGATCTTCATCCTGCCGTTCCTCGGCTGCCTGATCTACATGATCGCCCGGCCGAAGGTGACCCCCGGTGACGTCCAGGCGATGACCAGGGCCGAAGCCGCGAACAAAGCGGTCGCCGGCGTGTCCACCGCCGACGAGCTCACCAAGCTCCAGCAGCTGAAGGACGCAGGCACCATCACCCAAGCCGAGTACGACACGCTGAAGGCGCAGACGATCGCCGCCTCCGCGTAGCACGCTCGCAACTCACGCACCACGTCGACCGCCGGCACGACCAGCCGGCGGTCTCGTGATTCACGGCCCGGGCGTCGGCCCGCCCGCGGCCGCCTCGGCCCGCCTCGACCCGCGCCCTTATCGGGCCCGCGGCGGCCTCACACTCCGCCCGGCTCCGCTCCGAATCTGACAAGCTCCTATCTTGTCAAGCGGCCAGTCGGCCGACCTCGGTCGGTCCAACGAGCAGCCTGAAGACGACCCGTGCGAGATGTCGCTTGAGCGCCCGGAGTGCCTCCCGCCACGTCTTGCCCTCCGCACGTTTGCGCGCGACGTAGTCCTTCGCCGGCTGGTGATGCCAGGCTTGGACGAGGGCGATCGAGTAGAGCGCCCGGTTGAGTTGTCGGTTGCCGCCGCGGTTGAGTCGCATCCGCTGGGTCTGCCCCGAGCTGGCCGGGAATCGGGGCGACCCCGGCGAGCATCGCGAACGCGTCAGCGGACCGGAATCGGCTCACATCGCCGGCCTCGCCGATGAGCTTCGCGGTGACTAGCACGCCGGCGCCCGGCAGGTTGAGCAGCGGATGGTCGCCGACCAGGTCTGCGAGGCGATCCTCGATGACCTTCGACTCCGCGATGAGTCGCCCCAGGCTTGCCAGGCGCTCGCGAGCGAGCTCGGACTGGAGGCCACGCAGCGGTCGGAGCAGGCGCGCGGCTGTCTGGCGGTTACGCAGCGCGACCAGATTGGCTGCCTTGGCGCCATAGCCCGGGACGAGGACGACCAGGTCGGCGTGGAGCCGGTTGCGGACGCGGGTAGCCTCGGCAACGAGGTCCTCGCGGGCCTCCACGAGCAGCGCGATGTCGTGTGTCGCATCGGCCAGCCGGACCGGTGGCAGGTCGGCCTCGCGGGCGGTCACCCGGGCGATCGCCAAGGCATCACCGCGGTCGCTCTTGCCGGCCCGCCGGGTCCGCTGCCGCTCACGATGACTGAGCTGCGGTGGGACCTCCCGGACCTCGCGCCCGGCAGCGACCAAGGACCGGGCCGCCGCTGCGCCGAACCCGGCGGAGCCCTCGAGCCCGATTCGCACATCCGAGAATCCGATCGGCCCACGACAGCAACGCCCGGTGGCCGGCCGGGTCGTTGGCGAACTCACGTTCGTCGAGCGGCTGGCCGAGCTCATCGACGGCGCACGCCGCCAGGTCGCCTTGTGGGTGTCGATCCCGATCGCGGTCATCGCCTGGTCCTCCATTGCGCCGATACGATGGGCAATGGGTCAGGCGGGCAGCTGTGCGTTGAGTGAAGCCACGCTCCTATGAGGCCACGCCTGACCCGATCGATCGGCGAGGCGGGGGCACTTGTCAGAATGGCGAGCGTCGTCGACGCCGCACAAATTCACGGAGCCACCCGTCCCGTCGACCGAACCCTCGCAGCCCTGCGGGGGTGACGTCGACGCTACGCACAAATGCACGCTGGGCGAGCGTTCGGGCAGCATCCAGGCGCCGAAACGTAGCCGCCCACGCTCAGGCTGCGGGCGATATTGGGCCAAATGTCTCAATTCGTGAGCATCTGACGAGGATTCCCTGCCGAACGCTCGTGTGAAGAGCATTTGTCGGGAACTAGCAGTTCCAGGCCCGCGCGCCCGCGCGCCCGCGCGCCCGCGCGTCCGGCGCCGTCGTCCGGCGTCCGGCGCCCCGGTCGGCCGCCGCTCAGCAAACACGTCGACCGCCGGCACGACAAGCCAGCGTCTCGTAATTCACGGACCGGGCGTCGGCGCCGAAGGAGGGATGCTCGACAGCCGCTCGAGCGTCACTCGAAGGTCCTTCCGGAACTGACGGGCGCCCGCGATCTGCACGAGCGCACCGACCACGCGACCCCGGAGGCTCGCGGCGATGCGCTGGAAGTCCACCGAGACGTGGCAGCCGCCGCCGGGCCGGTCCGCGACCCGGTACACGATCTCGGTTCCAGGCCGGAAGTCCACGGCTTCCACCAGTCGAAGCCGGACGATACCCGGTTCGGACCAGTCATAGCGCTCGCGCGCCCAGACCCCGCCGAGGAACTCGGATCCCTCGGTCACGTCCGCCCACGTGTCGCCCGCCTCGTGAAGCTCGAAATACTTCGCGTCGAGGTTCGGCCAGAGCTCGGGACGGCGCGGGCTGAAGTCGATCAGGGCGGCGACA
>CAWFLS010000007.1:0-247775 GCA_963816675.1 uncultured Chloroflexia bacterium | reverse complement strand
ACAAGCCCGACCCGTTCCATGACGCTACCGAACCGCTCGTTCCGGAGGCCCCTGGCTCGGTCCGTCAGCCGGCTCCCGCGAACTACCGTTCGCGCTCGACGTCGACGGCCGAACCGCCGAACTCGAGCGCCACGGTTTCCAGGACGTCGATACGAGGCCGAGCGATGGACGCTGCGGCTTGACGCGACGCAGACGCGACGCCTGTACGAGACGTATTCGAACATCGCCCGACTGCCCGACGCGCAGAAGGAGATGATCCTCGACGAGATCGAACGGATCGCCGACGCCGAGTTCGATGGTCGCGTCGAGCGCACGATGATGACGCCGGTCTACACCGCCCACCGGTGAATTTCCGTGTGCCGGGAGCAAACTCTTCGATCGCCTTTCGGTGACGACCCAACCGAACGTCTTCGGTGGGGCGTAGACCTCATGTGATGACGATGACATCGGCCGCACCATTCAGCCTCGTGTCGGCCACGCCGGAGCAGTTCGGGCTGTGGGTGGCGCCTCACCTTCGCGCGATGAGCATGCTGGCCGCGCGGCTATCGAGCGACTCCGAACGCGATGACGTCGTTCAGGACGCACTCATCCGAGCGTGGAACAAGCGCTCGCAGTTCGATCCTGAACGGGGGACCCCGGCCGCTTGGCTCCTTGCCATCACTGCCGACCAGGCAAGGCGGACGCGCACCCGTCGACGGCCGCTTCTCGGGATGCTTCCCGGCCGGGTGAGACCGATCGACGACGAACTCGACCTCGCAAGCGCCGTTGCGAGCCTGTCGGGCCGCCAGCGTCTCGCCATCGATTGCTTCTATTTCGTCGGGCTTGGCATCACCGAAACCGCCGCCGTCATGGGCTGCTCCGAGGGGACCGTCAAATCGACCCTCAGCGACGCCCGGCACCGACTCCGCGACCTCCTGGAGGGCCATCATGGACCCGCTTGATCAGCGCTTGACCGACGCCGGGGCAGCCTGGCGAGAAACGCAACCCGAACCGCCCGACCTCGATCGGCTCGTGCGGGGGCTCGATCGGCGACGGTCGCGTGCCTTCTCGCCAAGACTCGCATTCGTGTTCGTGGCGGGGCTCGTCCTGCTCAGCGCCCTCGCCGTGGCCGGCGTCGGAGGCGGCTTCAACGGGTTCCGCAACGGTCTTGCGGTCACGCCGACCACCAGCCCCGCGCCAACCAGCAGCCCCGCGCCGAGCTCCACATCCGCGCCGAGCGCTGCGCAAGTTCCGACGACGCCGCCGCCGAAGACGCCGGTCCCGGCGGAGCCGACCTCGCAGCCGAACGAAGGCAAGCAGGCGGCGATCCTGCTCGACAGCTACGAGCGAGCCCTCGTCGCCGGCGAGTGGCAGACAGCGTTCGACATGCTCTCGCCGTCGAGCCCGACGCGGAAAGCCGGTATCAGTGGCTACGCCGCCGAGCGTGAGCCGTACTTCAAGAGCGTCGCGGGCCGATACACCGTCGGTGCTCCGACACATCCGGCCGACTGGACGACATACGCGCCGCTCATCGACGGCGCCGATACGTCCCGCGCGTATCTGATCGAAGTCGACTATCCGGCCTTGAGCGGCAACAACGCCGGGTACGAGCAGTTCGTCGTCGCACCCGATGCCGCCGGAAAGTGGTGGATCTGGCCCGTCCGGTAGCGGAGCTCCCAGCGATATACCGTTAGCCGACCGCGGGATGGGGCACGTCGCCTTCAACATGACCCCGCGCCGGAGGCAACCATGCCCAAGTTCCTGATCACCGGCAGCTACACGCAAAGTGGGATCAAAGGTGTCCTCGGGGAGGGCGGTTCGGGGCGGCGCGCCGCCGTCGAGAAGCTCGCGTCGTCGGTCGGTGGGAGCCTCGAATCCTTCTACTTCGGCTTCGGTGGCGACGATTTCTACGTCACGGTCGACCTTCCCGACAACCAGGCGGCTGCCGCTGTTGCGATGTCTGTCGCGGCGGCTGGCGGAGCGTCGGCGCGAACCACGGTGCTGCTGACACCGGAGGAAGTGGACGCCGCTGCGAAGCTGTCGCCGAGCTATCGGGCGCCAGGCAGCTGACGTGGAAGCCGCCGTCGGGCGTCCGCTCGTGCTGGCGCCCGGCGAGGGGCGAGCCATCGATCTGGCAACTTCGCGATGTCCCTGAAGGCCGACACGCCCGACACCGGAGGCTCGTTTACGTTCCTCGAGGCGACCGAGCCGGCGAACTTCGGGCCGCCGATGCACGTCCACACGAACTGCGGCGAGGCGTTCTACGTGCTCGAGGGTGAGTATCGGATCTTCATCGAGGACGAGGAGCACCGGTGCCCGGCGGGCTCGTTCGTGTTCGTTCCACAGGGCATGCGTCACGGCTTCCGTGTCGGCGACCGACCGAGTCGGAAGCTCAACATCTACGTGCCGGGCGCGATGGTCGTCTACTTCGACGCCCTAAGCGAGGCGATCGCCGGCGGCGTGGCCGATGACGAACGACTCGCGGCGATAGCTGAGCGTGCCGGGATAGACATCACCGGGTCCGTACCCGAGGGATATCTATAGGCGCGGCCCACCGTCCTGACTCCGACGACAATCGCGGCGTGGATCATCAGCGAGTCCTGGCGAAGATCATCGAGTGGGCGAGCGCAGACGACAACATCCGGGCGGTCGTCCTGACGGGATCGATGGCGCGCGGTGTCGAGCACACCGACGAGTGGTCCGATCTCGACATCGAGCTCTATGTGATCGATCGGCTCGACTCCTCGATGACGACTCCTGGTACGCGACGTTCGGAAAAGTCCTCGCCGTCGAGGCCCTGCCGAACCTGGCGAGCATCCGACCCGCCTGCTGTATCTCGTCGACGGGAAGATCGACTTCACGGTCGCGCCAGTGACTTCGCTCGGCACGACGCGATACGTCAGACCGTTTCGCGTCCTGATCGACAAGGACAAGAAGCCGTCGATCTTGCAGTGCTGTGCCGCTGACGGCACGTCCGCCGACGCCTGCCGAGCTTCTCGAGTGCATGAACCATTTCTACGCGGCGGCATCGATGGCGGCGAAGGCGATCGTCCGCGGCGAGCTGTGGGCGGCCACGATCCGCGATCGGGACCTGAAGCAAGAGTTGCTCTCGATGATCGAGTGGGACCACAAGGCGCGCTACGGCTGGGCGTACGACACCTGGTACGACGGCAAGTACCTGCGCGAAGTGGGCCGACGAAGATGTCCAGGACGCGCTCGCGAACTGTTGGGCGCGCTTCGACGCCGCTCGACATGACGCGAGCGCTGATCGCCAGCCTCGACCTCTTCGACACGGTCGCCGGCCGCGTTTCGAGCGCCGACCGAGCCGATCGCCGTTTGACCCGGCTGCAGCCCGCGCCGAGGTTCTGCGCATCCTCGAGTCGAGCGGAGCGGAACTGATCGATGCTCCGGCCGCGCTGTAGCCTGCCTCGATGACCGACGGCTGGTTCGACGAGGATGTCGCCGAGACGTACGACGACGACACCGCGAGCACGCTCGACCCAGCCGTCATCGGCCCGCAGCTCGATCTCCTCGTAGAGCTGGCGGACGGAGGACGAGCGCTCGAGTTCGCGATCGGTACCGGTCGCGTCGCGATCCCGCTCGCGTCGCGAGGCGTGTCCGGTGGCCGGCATCGAGATGTCGCGGGCGATGGTCGCCCGGCTGACGGACGAAGCCCGGCGGCGACGAAGCATCGATCCCGGTCACGATCGGGGACATGACGACGGCACGTGCGGAACCGGTCGGCGGCTTCCGCCTCGTGTACCTCGTCTTCAACACGGTGATGAACGTCACGACCCAGGATGGTCAGGTCGCGCTGTTCGAGAACGCCGCCCGGCACCTCGCGCCGGGCGGGCGATTCCTGGTGGAAACAGGGATCCCGGATCTCCAACGGCTTCCGCCGGGGTCGCGATACGTTCCGTTCGACGTGTCGGAAGGGCACATCGGTGTGGACGAGTACGAGGTTGCGACCCAAGAGATGTGGTCGCATCACGTGACGACCCGCGCCGATGGGCACGACGCGAACGGTCCGCCACCCCATTCCGCTACGTCTGGCCCGCCGAGCTCGACCTCATGGCTCGCCTCGCCGGCATGAGCCTCGAGAGCCGCTGGGCGGACTGGACACGGACGCGAGTTCACGAGCGACAGCCGTGTCCCACGTCTCGGTCTGGCGAAAGCCCGGGTGAACGGCATGTCCCGTCGCTAGACGGTCCACAGGTCGCGGTCGCCGGGGACGACGACATCGGCCCGCTCGGCCGGGCGTTCATCGATGACGTATCGATCTTCGGCTTCCATCCATCGGGTCCACGCTGCGCGCGCGGCTTCGCCGTCGCGTTCGAGCCCTCTGCGCAGTCGCAGGTCGCGCGGCGTCTCGACCCAGATCGAGTACGCGAGGTATGGCCGGAATGCCTGGCGCGACGCCGTTACGCCTTCGACGATGACTGTGCCCGATGGCTCGATGACGATCGGCTCCCGCGCATCTCCGCCCCAGCGCGTCGGCTCGTACCGGGCGGGTCGTCCGGCCGCCAGCGGCTCGAGGGCGAGCTCGATCAGTCGAGGCCACCAATCGACCGGGTCCTCCCAGCTTGCGAAATCGTCGGTATGGATCACTCGCGCGTCGAGCCTGGACGCAAGCCAATCGGCGAGGGTGCTCTTCCCGGCGCCGCCCGGGCCATCGATGGCGATCGATTCGCGTCTTCACGCCCGCGGGCGCCTTGCACGCGCGAAACGGCATCCAGCAGGGCGTGCAGTGGGTCTACGTCGATGTCTGCCATCCGCTCCTCGTCGAACGACCCAACCCGGCCGCGGACAGGGGTGAACCTCAGTCTGACCCCGGACCGGGACCAAGCAGTTCACGGCGGGCGTGGGCCAGGCCCGCGTCGTTGCCCGCGTCGCCGGCGAGGCCGGTGAGATCGTGACGGTGGATCCGGTCGGAGAAGTACCAGGCCTGGACGGCCATACGGAACGCACGGAACACGCCGGCGGCGGCAAGCTCCTCGGCGCCGATGGGAGCCGTGCGACCGTATGCGTCGAGAACGAGCTCGCCCGCGTACATCCACGCCGAGGCGACGTCGTAGAGGAGTGGACCGTGGCAGGCCGCACCCCAATCGATCAGCCCTACATCGCCGTCGCCGGCGATGAACGCCTCGGGCGCCGGATCACCATGGAGGATGCCGTGGGTCACCATCGGGGCAAGCCGTTCGGCGGAATCGATCGCAGCGACCGCCGCGGCCCGCAGGGCAGGTTCGCCGATCACGCACCGGCGTCGAGCCACGGCCATGGCCACCGCTGGAGGCCATGCGGGACGGGTGCCTCCATCAGGACCGAATGGAAGCGCCCAGCGTTTCGCCGAGGATCTCCGCGTCTGCCTCGGAATTAGCCAACTGGCGGCCATCGACGAAGCGCAACAGGGCAACGAGCCGGTCGCCGCGCACGACCATCTCCGCCGGCGCGCCCGTCCTGAACCCGCGCTCGTCGAGCCAGCCTGCGACGCGCAGGCCGGCCTCCTCCGACGCATCCGCGATCTTGAGCACGTAGCGCTCGGCACCGGTGAACACGCTCCAAGCGGACGAGTTCATCGTGATGATCCGAGAGCGTGTCGTCCCTTCGCCGAGCCATTCCTGGATCGCCTCATCGGCGAGGCGGTCGTCTGTCGTCATGCTTCGAAGGACATGATCCACCGCGAGAGCATGCGCGCCCCTGTGAGTCGCCGTCTGACCGGCAGTCTGGCGGGGCTACTCGTCAGTGCCATGACACGGCACCAGAAGAAGCTCTGGACAGCCTCGGCGATGCCGCATCGGCCTCCGTCGGCGGCCGGACGCCAGGGGCCCGCTGCTATACTCCGGCCGTGCCCGTCCACGCGACAGCGCCAGCGGGAGCCACGCCCTACATGAACCCCGATTCCCTCACCGTCGCGGTCGTCGGAGCAACCGGCGTCGTCGGCCGGACGATGATCCAGGTCCTGAACGAGCGGGAATTCCCGGTCGGTCGTCTGCGCCTGCTGGCGTCGGGACGATCAGCCGGACGGACCGTGTCCGTCGACGGCCAGACGCACGAGATCGAGGAAGCTGTCCCCGACGCCTTCGATGGCGTCGACATCGCCCTCTTTTCGGCCGGCGGGGACGTCTCGAAGGAGCTGGCACCGGCCGCGGTCGCCCGCGGCGCGACCGTGATCGACAACTCGTCCGCCTGGCGGATGGATCCGACGGTCCCGCTCGTCGTATCGCAGGTCAACCCCGACGACCTCGAAGGCCACATGGGCATCATCGCCAACCCCAACTGCTCGACGATGCAGCTCGCGCCCGTCCTGATGGCCCTCCGCGACAGCGTCGGCCTGGAGCGGGTCGTCGTCGATACCTACCAGTCCGTCTCCGGGACGGGTGCCGATGCGCTCGCCGAGCTCGAAGGGCAGATTCGCGCCCATGTCCGCGGGCGAGGCGAAGGTCGCTTCGGTGTACCCCCATCCCATCGCTTTCAACGCGCTGCCCGAGATCGACGTCTTCCTGCCGAATGGCTACACCAAGGAGGAGTGGAAGGTCGTCAACGAGAACCGGAAGATCCTCGGCATGCCGGACCTCCGGGTGTCGTGCACCGCGGTCCGGATCCCGGTGTTCGTGAGCCATTCCGAGGCGGTCCACGTCGAGACGCGCGATCCGGTCACGCCCGAGCGGGCGCGCGAGCTGTTCGCCGGCGTCCCCGGAGTCGTCGTCCAGGACGACCCCGCGACCCACGAATACCCGCTGGCCACGGAGGCGACGGGACGTGACGAGATCTTCGTCGGCCGGGTCCGCACCGACGTGTCGATGGCCGACGGCCGCGGGCTCGCGTTCTGGGTCGTGTCGGACAACCTCCGCAAGGGCGCCGCGACGAACGCCGTGGAACTCGCCGAGGTGCTCCGTGAACGAGGCTGGGTGCGCTCGGCCGCCAGTCGAGGCGCGCGTCCCTACGCGGCCGCCGGAGCCGTCGAGGCCACGGCGTGACCGACGCCGAGCGCCGCTCGGCACTCGAGGCGATCGCGGCTGATGTTCGGGTTTGCACGAAGTGCCGCCTCCACGAGACGCGGACGAGGGCCGTCCCGGGCGAAGGGAACCCTGACACCGAGGTCGTGTTCGTCGGCGAAGGACCGGGCTTCAACGAGGACCGCGAGGGCCGCCCGTTCGTCGGCCGAGCGGGCGGGCTGCTGGTGAAGCTGCTGGCCTCGATCGGATGGCGCCGCGAGGACGTGTTCATCACGAACGTCGTCAAGTGCCGCCCGCCCGAGAACCGCGACCCCTTGCCGGACGAGATCGCAGCATGCGCGCCGTTCCTGCAGCGCCAGTTGCAGGTCCTCGATCCGGCCGTCGTCGTGACCCTCGGCCGCTACTCCATGGGTCGGTTCATGCCTGGAGCGCGGATCTCATCCGCGCACGGGACGGTCCGCCCGGTCGACCCGGAGACCGGCGCGTCGAACGCACTCGCCTTTGCGATGTACCACCCCGCGGCGGCACTCCGGACGCCGGCCATCGAACGCGATAGCTACGCTGACATCGCGGGTGTGCCGGCGGCCCTGCTCGACTCCCGGGCGCGACGTGCCGCGTCGACGGCTGACGACGGGCGCGAGGTCGCCGAAAGCCGCAACGGGGACGAGAACGCTGGTCTGAGCGAGGCTTCGGCCGGCGAGCCGCCGAAAGCGGACGCGACTCCGATGGACGCCGCGTTGCCCGAGGCGACGAACGCTGCCGCAGACGAGCCAGATCCCGACTGGTCGCTGCGCAACTTGACCGGCGGCGACGATATCGAAGCGCTCCGACCCGTCGACGAGCCAACCCCCCAACTGACCCTCTTCTGACCCCCAGACCAGCCAAGGACGCGAATGCCCACGACCAACGACCAGCCACTCCGGATCATCCCGCTCGGCGGGGTGGGGGAGATCGGCAAGAACATGTACGTCTTCGAATACGGCGACGAGATCGTCGTCATCGACTGCGGACTGATGTTCCCCGACGAGGAGATGTTCGGCATCGACCTCGTCATCCCCGACATCACCTACCTGAAGGAACGCCGCGCCAACGTCAAGGCGTTCGTCATCACCCACGCCCACGAGGACCACGTCGGTGCGCTCCCGTACGTGCTGCCCGAGTTCCCGGGCGTGCCCGTCTACGCCTCGACGCTCGCTCGCGGGCTTCTCGGCAACAAGATCAAGGAGCACAAGCTCCACAACAACCCGCTGATCGCGCTCGAGCCCGGCGGCGAGATCGACATCGGGGCGTTCCACGTCATGGCGTTCCGGGTCGGACATTCGATCCCGGACGCGATGGGCATCGCGCTGCGGACCCCTGTCGGGACGATCGTCCATACCGGCGACTTCAAGTTCGACCACACACCCGTCGACGGAAAATTGTCGGACTTCGCGATCCTCGCCAAGCTTGGTGCGGAGGGCGTCGCCTGCCTCCTGTCCGACTCGACACGCGCCGAGAACCCCGGCTACACCCCGTCGGAGCGGACCGTCGGCGATGCCTTCCGCGAGATCATGGAGCCGCTCGACGGCCGGATCATCGTCGCTACGTTCGCCAGCAACATCGCCCGCATCCAGCAGGTCCTCGATGCCGCCGCGGACATGGACCGGAACGTCGCGGTCATCGGCCGCTCGATGGAGCAGAACTTCCGGATCGCGACCGACCTCGGCTATCTCACCTACGACCCGTCACGGATCGTGTCGAAGGACCGGATCAAGGACCAGCCCGATGACAAGATCGTCATCGCCACGACCGGCGCCCAGGGCGAGCCGATGGCCGGTCTTGCCCGCATGGCCAACCGCGACCACCGTTTCGTCGAGATCCAGCCGGGCGACACGGTCATCGTCAGCGCGAGCCCGATCCCCGGCAACGAGGAATACGTCTCGCGGACCATCGACAACCTCTTCAAGGCCGGCGCCAACGTCTACTACCACACGATCAAGCGCGCCCACGTGTCCGGCCACGCCAGCCAGGAAGAGCTGAAGCTCATGCTGGGCCTCACCAAGCCCAAGTACTTCATCCCGATCCATGGCGAGTTCCGGATGCAGGTCCAGCACGGCCGCTTGGCGATCGAGACCGGCGTCGACCCGGGGAACGTCTTCATCATCGAAAACGGCATGCCGATCGAGCTGTATGCCGACGGGTCAGCTCGGCGCGGCGCCCCGGTCACTGCCGGCTATGTCTACGTCGACGGGCTGTCGGTCGGTGACGTCGGTGATGTCGTCCTGCGCGACCGGCGAGCGCTCGCCAACGACGGCATCTTCATGATCGTGGTGACGGTCGACAAGCAGACCGGCTCGATCGTCGGGCGGCCCGAGATCATCACCCGCGGCTTCGTCCATCTCAACGAGCGCGACCCGATCATGGACGAGGCGCTCGAGCGCGTCGTCGCGTCGATCGACACGCCCGGCGACCACATCAGCGAGATCGCGCTGCTCAAGACCCAGATCAAGGACGGCGTCTCGCGCTACCTCTACGAGCAGACCAAGCGACGACCGATGGTCTTCCCCGTCGTCGTCGAGGTCTGAGCGATGGCGACCAGGCGACGCACGACGGCGCGCACGACACGAACCGCGCGGCGGCGACGTGGCGCGACGACCTTCCACATGCCCGTCTTCGACGAAGAGGTCATCCGGACGCTGGTCGCCATCACTTTGCTGATCGTCGGCGTCGTGACGCTGATCGGTCTGGCCCTGCCGAGCCAGGGGAAGCTGACTGACTGGTGGCGCGACTCCATCGCGCCATGGTTCGGCAGCCTGCGGCTGCTGTTTCCAGTCCTTCTGCTCGCCTGCGGCGCGTGGCTCGAATGGCGGCGGCCGAAGACCGGCTGGCGGCGTCGGTTGGTCGCGACGTTCGTGGCATATGCCTGCCTCATGGGCATCGTCGGGCTCCTCGCCGACGCTGGATTTCTCGAGGGCAAGAGCGGCGGGCGCATCGGGACCTTCCTGGCCGACACCCTGCCGAGCTTGATCACCGTGCCCGGCACGTTCGTGGTCCTGTTCCTCGTCGGTGTCGCGGCCGTAGCGCTCGCGCTGGACCGACCGCTGCGCGCGCTATTCGCCGGTCCGCTCTCTGGCGCGAAGGAGGTCGGCGTAGCGCTGCTGGGAGACCGGCCGGAGGCTGACGCGGTCGGGCCCGGCAAGGCTGTCGGCCCTGGCAAGCCGGTGTCCGCGCCCGCTTCGACTCTTGACGCGCCGACGAATGGGCGAGGTCGCGGCGCCAAGGCCGTTCCGGTGGGTCCATCACCGGGCCAGACCGGCGCCTGGGACGATGGGGATGGAGCCATCCCTGTCGCGGTCCCGAGCGCCGGCCCGAACTCGGCGACCTTCGCTCCTGCTCGAGCGACAGGTGCCGCCGCGAGCGCGACGCTGGTCGCGCCGGTCAAGCCCTTGCGCGACCCGGACGACGTCACGGATGGCGCCGACGCCCCACCGACCCGGGAGCGGATCGCCTACACGCTCCCTCCCTTGCCGCTCCTCGATGACGTCGCCGTGCCGCTCACGCCGGGCGGCGACGACGCGGCCCACAGCCGAAACGAGGAGATCATCGTCAAGAAGCTGGCTGGCTTCGGGATCCCGGCGAAGATCATCGGCCGGAACGCGGGGCCGGTCGTGACCCAGTACGAGGTCCAGCCGGCGCCAGACATCAAGGTCAGCCGCATCGAGGGCCTGTCGGACGACCTGGCGATGGCCCTGGCCGCCCGAACGCTCCGGATCGAGGCGCCGATCCCGGGCAGGAGCGCGGTCGGCATCGAGATCCCGAACAAGGACTTCAACATCGTCGCGCTTCGACGGATCCTCGAGGAGGTCGACTTCAAGGCCTCGGGCTCGACGCTGACGTTCGCGCTCGGCCGGGACGTCGCCGGCAAGGCCCAGGCGGTCGATCTTGCCAAGATGCCGCACCTGCTCATCGCCGGGGCGACGGGCTCGGGCAAGAGCGTGATGGTCAACGCGCTGATCACGAGCCTGCTATGCGAGGCGACCCCGCACGACGTCCGGATGATCCTCATGGACCTCAAGCGGGTCGAGCTGGCGTCGTACAACGGGCTGCCGCACCTGCTCGTGCCGGTCATCACCGAGCCGGAGCGGGCCAAGGCCGCGCTGAACTGGGCCGTGATCGAGATGGAGGCGCGCTACCGGCGCCTCGCGGGGGCCAGCGCCCGCAACATCCGGGGGTTCAACGAGACGCGCGTCGATCCGGAAGACCGGATGCCCTACATCGTCATCATCATCGACGAGCTTGCCGACCTGATGATGCGCGAGGGCAAGAACGTCGAGGAACCGATCGTCCGACTTGCCCAGAAGGCGCGAGCTACCGGCATCCACATGGTCCTTGCGACGCAGCGCCCATCGGTCAACGTGGTGACCGGGCTGATCAAGGCCAACTTCCCGAGCCGGATCGCGTTCGCGATGGCGTCCCAGATCGACTCCCGGACGATCCTCGACACGCCGGGCGCCGAGGATCTGATCGGCCGGGGCGACATGCTCTACCAGCCGTCCGACCTCCCTCGGCCGATGCGCCTCCAGGGCGTGTTCGTGTCCGATCCTGAGATCGGCCGCGTCGTCGAGCACTGGAAGGAACAGATCGACGACCCGCACTACGACATGCAGATCATCGCGACCGAGGAGACCTCGGGCAACTCGTCCGAC
Source organism: uncultured Chloroflexia bacterium (assembly GCA_963816675.1). Classification (GTDB taxonomy): domain Bacteria; phylum Chloroflexota; class Limnocylindria; order Limnocylindrales; family CSP1-4; genus SPCO01. Next base: position 236,155 of record CAWFLS010000007.1, on the reverse strand, counting down.
GACCTGACCGACGAGGACGCCGATCGGCTGTTGCCCGACGCCATCGAGGTCATCCGGGAGTACGACCGGGCCTCGGCATCGCTCCTCCAGCGGCGGTTGAAGGTCGGCTACGCGCGAGCCGCGCGGATGATCGACCAGCTCGAGGCGCGCGGCTACATCGGAGCATTCGATGGCTCGAACGCCCGGCAGGTGCTTCGACGCGAGGAGCCGGCAGCATCGGGAGGGCTCGGCGTCGATTTCGACGGGGATGAGGCGTGACGACACGAGATCAGGCGAGGCGCGGGCTGGGACTCGGCCACTCGTACGCCGGGCGCGGGCTGGCAGCGGATCCTGCACCGAGCCTTCCCGAGCGCCTCGCCGCGGCGCGCGAGCGGAAGGGCGTCGACCTGTATCGCGCCGAGCGCGAGACGAAGATCCGGGCGCGGTACCTCGCGGCGCTCGAGCGCGGCGACTACCGCGATCTGCCGGTGCGCCGTCTACACCAAGGGCTTCCTGCGCAACTACGCGATGTATCTCGGCCTCGACCCCGACGAAGTCCTGAGCCAGTGGCGCAGCGAACGGGGAGTCACCAGGGAGCGAGGGCCCGGTGATCGCGGTCCCGCGACCCATCACGGCACCTCGCCGGCGACTGACCTTCTCGCCGGGGATGCTCGTCGTGGCGCTCTTGGCGGTCGTGGTGATCGGATTCGGCGCGTACCTTGGGATCCAGGTCCTGCGCTTCGCCAAGCCCCCGACGATCGCTGTGACGGACCCGCCGACCGCGGTCCTCGATGTGGGCGGATCGGCGACGACGTACACGCTTCGCGGCGTGACGCTGCCCGGCGCTGCGGTCTCAGTCGCGACCCCGGCGCGGGATCCCTACCAGGTGACCGCCGGAAGCGATGGGGCGTGGTCGGCCGATGTGGAGCTCCGGCGGGGCCGGAATCAGTTCGACGTCAGCGCGGTAGATCGCGAGACCGGCAAGCGATCGGAGTCCACGGTCCGGCTCTTCATCACGGTGCCGTTCGCCGGGAACGCACCGCCAACCGTATCGCTCAGCGCGACGGGCGCGCCGTCGACGACCGAGAGGCCCCGATGACGACCGACGACACGCTCGACAGGCTCGCCGCCCGGCTGGCGGAGCGCTGCCTCGCGACGGGACTCTCGGTGTCGACGACCGAATCCTGCACCGGCGGGCTGGTCGCTCACGCGATCACCGAGGTGCCGGGTTCGAGCGCGTATTTCGTGGGCGGGTACGTGACGTACTCGAACGAGTTGAAGCACACCGCGGTCGGGGTCCCGGTCGAGGTGCTGGTCGCGCACGGCGCGGTCTCTGCACAGGCCGCAATGGCGATGGCGACCGGCGGCCGGGAGCGGACCGGGGCCGATATCGCCGTCGCCGTGACGGGGATCGCGGGACCTGACGGCGGGACCGATGCCAAGCCCGTCGGCCTCACGTACGTCGCGGTCGCGGACGCGGTCGGGCTCGCGGTGCGGCGCTATGTGTGGGCGGGCGACCGTTCCGAGAACAAGCGACAGAGCGCGGCTGCCGCGTTGGAGCTCCTCATCGAGCGCGTCGAGGCGGGCGGTCCGGACGCGACCAGCGAAGGATGACCTCGGCCGCGGAACGGATGGCCGCTGGCCTCGAGCCGGCCCGTGCCGGTCGCCCGATCCGTGCCGGTGAGCGGATCCACGTCCTCGGTGCGGCAGGGGCCGGAGCCAGCGCTGCGGCCATCCTCGCGGCGCGGGCCGGCGCGATCGTCACCGGCTGCGACCCGGGCGGGCCATCACCCTACAGCCCTGCACTCGAGGCGCTCGGCATCCCGGTGGCCCCGGTCCACGCGGTGGCTCACGTAACGACGTCGCCACATCCCGACCGGCTGGCGGTCACCAAGGCGCTGACGGCGATCGACCCACACGCTCCGGAGCTGGAAGCTGCTCGGAGTGCCGGGATCCCGGTCGAGGCGTGGCAGCAGGTCGTTGCCGACGCGGCGGTCGGCCGCACGCTCGTCGGTGTCGCGGGGACGCATGGCAAGAGCACCACTGCTGGCTGGCTCGTCCACGTATTGGTGGCCGCCGGCCGCGACCCCAGCGCGTTCGTCGGCGCCCTGCTCCCGGCAGATGACGCCGGCGACGCCCCTTCCACCGCCCGCAGCGGCTCGGGAACGGTCTTCGTCGTGGAGGCGGACGAATACGCCGGCAACTTCGATGCCTACCGGCCCGATGTGGCTGTGCTCACCAGCGCGGAGTGGGACCATCCCGACGTCTTTGCCGACGCCGCCGCGGTCGCCGCGACGTTCGAGCGGTGGGTGCGAAACGCGCCCGACGACGCGACGCTCGTGGCAAACGTCGGCGACCCAGGCGTCGAGGCCATCGTCGCGGTGTTATCGGACTGGTCGGGTTCGCTTGTCGGCTATGCGCTGGTGGACGGCGACCCGGGGGCCCTCGCGGACGCCGCGCGCGAGATCGCCGAGCGGTTTGCGACCGCCGCCCGACCGGCGACACCGTTGGTAGGCCGGGTAACGGCTACGGACCCCGCCACCACGACTCTCGAGATCCATGGCGTGGGATCCCTGGCCGGGCCGGTCACGACCCGGTTGACGATGGCCGGCCGCCACAACGCGGCAAATGCCCTCGCGGTCGCGGGTGCCGCGAGTGTCCTCGGCGTTCCGGGCGCCGAGATCGTCGCCGGTCTCGCCTCGTTCCGAGGCGTTGGGCGCCGCCTCGAGCGAAAGGGAGAGGCCGCGGGCGTCGTGGTGTACGACGACTACGGTCACCACCCGACGGCTGTCCGTTCCACGTTGGAGGCCGTTCGTCAGCGCGAGCCCGGTCGGCGGGTGTGGGCCGTCTACGAGCCGCTGACGTACCATCGAACGGCCGCGATGCTCGATGCATTCGCCGAGGCGCTCGCCGGCGCCGACGCGGTCGCGGTCGCAGATATCTGGGCCGGTCGCGACCCGGACACGACGATCACATCGGCGGCCGCGCTGGCGGACGCCGTCGCGGCCCGGGCCCCCAGGATCCCGGTCCTCGCACCCGGATCCGTGGAAGCGACCGCGGACGCCCTCGCGAGTGTCGTACGTGGCGGCGATGTCGTGCTCGTCATGGGCGGCGGGCACAGCTACCGGATCGGTGAGCGCTTGCTGGAGCGCCTGGAGGCGAAGTGATGGTGGACTACGCGACGGCCGGAGATCTCCTCGAAACCTATGGGCAGGCGTGGGAGACGTTCGACGGCGACGCCTGGGTTGGCCTCTTTTCCGACGATGCCGAGTACCATGTGGACCCGTTCGGCTCGCCGCTCGTCGGCCACAATGCCCTTCGGGCCTACCTGCTCGATGCGACCGCGTCCGAGCGGGACGGCGAATTCACTATCGAGCGACACTGGGTCTCCGGCGAGACGATCCTGGCCGCCTGGCACTCGACGGCAGTCGAGAGCGCCTCGGGCGACAGGACGCGGAAGGCGGGCTTCCTCACTGCGGAGGTGGCCTCGGACGGCCGGATCAGCCGCTTCCGCCAGTGGTGGATGGTCTCGTCCGGCAGAGGCGGGTAGGGGAAAGGAGGATCGATGGCCGGCGACCAGTCGTTCGATGTCGTCAGCGACTTCGACGAACAGGAGCTTCGCAACGCCCTCGACCAGGTCCGGCGAGAGGTCGGAACTCGGTTCGATTTCAAGGGCGTCACCGTCGACCTGACGCAATCGAAGGACGAGCTCATCCTGGTGACCGACGACGAGTACCGCGCCTCGGCCGTCAAGGACCTCATCGAATCGAAGGCGATCAGGCGCAGCCTCTCGCTCAAGATCTTCGACTGGGGGAAGGTCGAGGAGGCGGGCGGCAACAAGGTCCGCCAGCGGATCGGGCTGCGTCGGGGGCTGCCAGAGCCCGTCGCGAAGCGCATCACGAAGCTGATCCGAGACGAATTCCCGAAGTGCAAGTCCCAGATCCAGGGGGATGCCGTACGCGTGTCTGGAAAGAGTCGCGATGATCTCCAGCGGGTCATCGCCCGACTCCGCGAGCTGGACGAGCCGGTCCCGCTTCAGTTCGAGAACTACCGCTGACCACGCGCCCCACCGGGGCGTCGCATCACGAGGGACACCGCGCCATGAGCGAGCTCGACGCCACCACCACGCCTGAGTCCGACACGGTCACCGAGCCGGAAGCCGAAGGCCAGGACCAGACGGGTCCTTCGAGAGCGGAGTACGAGCCCCCGGTCCAGCCCGAGTACGAGCCTCCGACGCAGCCCGAGATCGAGATCGGCGCGCCGCCGGAGCCCGAGGTCGAGATGCCGTCCGAGCCGGAGTTCGACGCGGCTCCGGACTCCGGCACCGATGCTCTCGCCCAGATCCAGACGGCATTCGAGTCGGGCGGCGAGTCGGGAACCGACGGATTCGACCACCGACCCGAGACCGAGTTCGAGGCGCCCGCGGAAGGGCCGGCCGAGACGAGTCGAGGCCTACCGAGTCGGAGACCGAGTCCGAGGCGCCAGCTGAGTCACAGGTCCGAAGGGCCCGGCCGAGACAGGAGTTCGAGGCTCCTACGGAGTCGGAGAGCGGTGGCGTCGCCGAACCCGCGACAGAGCCGGAGACCGACTCGGCGTCCCCGATACCGATGGCGGCTACCGCCACGACCTCCGTCGAAGCGCAACGCGAAGGCGCCGTCGAGCGTTCGCCGACGCCCGAGCCGGAGCCCGAGGAAGAGTCCCAGCCGGAGCCGCCCGCCGGCCCGCGGACGATCGGTCGTTTCGTCGCCGACGCGCTGCGCGCAGCCGGTGTCCGGTACGCCTTCACAGTTCCCGGCGAGTCGTTTCTCGGCCTTCTCGACGCCTTCGAAGCGGCCGGGATTCGTGTCGTCGCGACCCGCCACGAGGGTGCGGCCTCGTTCATGGCCGAGGCCCACGGTCAGCTGACCGGTCGCCCGGCCGTCTGCCTGGGGACGCGAGCCGTCGGAGGTGCGAACCTGGCGATCGGGATCCACACCGCCCGCCAGGATTCGACGCCGATGTTCGCGATCACCGGGCAGGTGGAGCGCCCATTGCTCGGCAACGAGGCGTTCCAGGAGATCGATCAGGTCGCGACCCTCGGCGGGCTCGCCAAATGGGCCGCCGAACCAGGTGCTGCCGGCGACGTCGCCCAGGTGATGGCCGAGGCCGTCCGACAGGCGCTCGGTGGTCGTCCGGGGCCTGTCCTCCTGTCGCTACCGGAGGACCTGCTCGACGAGCCCGTCCCCGAGAGCGCCCAGATCGAAGCCGCGAGACCGGCCGTCACCCGTCCAAGCGAGGAGGAGGTCCGGGCGGTCATCGAGCTGCTGGCGAGCGCCAGGCGCCCGGTCATCCTGGCCGGCGCGGGAGTCCTGCGGGCAAGGACGTCGACCGAGCTGACCCGGTTCGCCGAGTTGCTCCAGGTCCCTGTCATCGCGGCGTGGCGTCGCGGCGACGTCATCTCGAATGACCATCCGCTCTTCCTCGGCATGGCCGGCATGGGCGCCGCGCGATCCATCCGTGAACGGCTCGACGCGGCCGATGCCATCCTCGTGCTCGGATCGCGGCTCAACGAGGCGACGACGTACGGCTACACCATCCCTCGCCCCGATCAGCCGTGGGCGCACGTCGACCTCGCCGCGGGCCAGTCGACGGGATCGCCCTCGCCAACCATCTCTGTGACGGCGGACGCCAAGGCCTTCATCAAGGCCGCCAACGACCGGCTGCTCGGCCGAGCCGTCCTCGACGCGGAGCGCGTGGCGACCCGACAGGCGAACAACGCCACCGACCGCGCCGCGTGGGAGGCGTCCAGCGTCGTGGACGACACGCCGTGGGATGGACCTGGCGTCCACCCAGGCCGAGTGGTCGCGACGTTGCGCCGGGTTCTCCCCGACGACGCCGATCCTCACGACGGACGCCGGCAACTTCGGTGGCTGGGCCGCGCGCGGGTTCCGGTTCCGTCGGCCCGGGACGTTCCTCGGCTCGACCTCGGGTGCGATGGGCTACGGCCTGCCTGCGGCGATCTCTGCGGCGCTCGTCCATCGCGATCGACACGTGGTCGCGCTCGTCGGCGACGGCGGACTGGGCATGACGGTGGCCGAGCTCGAGACGGCGGTTCGCGTCGGGGCAAGAGTCGTCGTCCTGTGTTTCGACAACGAGCGGTACGGCACGATCCGGATGTGGCAGGAGCGGCGCCGGACGGGTGTCGGTGTGGCGACTGAGCTTGGTCCGGTCGACTTCGCGGCGATCGGGCGGGCGTGCGGCGCTCGGGGGGTGCGCGTCGAGCAGGACGCCGACTTCGAACCGGCGCTTCGGACCGCGCTGGTGGCCGATCGGGCAACGGTCATCCAGCTGACGCTCGACCGCGCGTGGCTGTCGGTGGACGAGCACCCGTAAGCGCTGACCGCGCCTCGACTGCATGCGTACGACCTTTCACCTGGTTCCCGCGGACGTCTGGGAGAGGACCGCTCCACAGCTGGCGACTGGCGGCCGGTATGCCGCAGCGTCGCTCGCGACCGAAGGGTTCATCCACTGCACCGACGGTGTCGACGCGCTCGGAGTCACGTTTGACCGCTACTACGCGGCCGATCCACGTGCCTTCGATGCCTTGACGCTGGACCTCGACACGCTCGACGTCCCGTGGCGGTACGACGATCCGGAAAAGCCGTACCCCCACATCTACGGCGAGATCCGTGGCGAAGCAGTCCTGTCCGTAGCCACCGTCATGCGCCACGAGGATGGCCGGTTCGCAGGCCTGTCGCCGCAGCCTGATTGATACGGGTGACGAGACCCTGATCCGGGACTCTCGGGCCGCCGGCGATCGGTTGCTTCCGGGACAACGAGACGAGGGTCGACGTGCCGAATCGGGCCCATCGGCGACCGCCGGCCGCCGATTCGTTGCCTCGGGGTCAACGAGACCGAGGTCCGCATGCGGATCGGGGCAACACCAGGGCGTTCGGCTACCGCGAGCGGCGGATTCGTTGTTTGCGGGTCAACGCGACCCGGTCCGCAGTGTGTAGGCGGCCGCCGGTCACCGACCCCTATCGTTCGCGCCGACCCACCACCGAGAATGACAGCGGCACTCGTCCGCGTTCCTCCGGCCGGACGTCGCCGTGGCCACCCCACCAGTCGATCGGGTGCTCGGTCAACGATTCGATATGGAGTCCGGCGCCGGCGAGCGCCGTCACGACCTCGCCGAGCGTCCACGCGCGGGCGAACTTCCACTGCTGCCCCTCGTCAGGGATCGACAGTCGGTCGATGTACTCGGGAGCCCAGCCCCGCGACGCTTCGACGCCGCCGAAGTAGTCGTACTCGGTGAGGACCCAGCTGCCCTCGTCGTCGGCATCGAAGAGCCATTCGGCCGGATGGCCCTCGAACAGGACGAACCGCCCGCGAGGTGTCAGCAGCCGGACGACGACCGCCGCCCAGCGATCGAGGTCGGCGAGCCACGGGAGCGACCCGCGGCCGGTGTAGACAAGGTCGGCCGTACCGTCGAGATCGTGTGGAGCATCCACAACGTCCGCTTCGATCCACCGGGCCGGCGCGTCGGTGGCCGCCGAAAGTCGGTGGGCGAGCTGCGAGCATGCGCGGGCTGAAGTCGATGCCGACGACTTCCTCTGCCCCGAGATTCCAGAGGGACAGCGTGTCCCGGCCCCCGGCGCACTGGAGATGGATCGCCCGCCGGCAACGACCGTGGAGGTCACCGATCAGCTCGACTTCGGCACCGAAGAGGTTGACGCCGCCCGCTCGGATGAGGGCGACGGCCTCGTCGAACCAGCCTTCGTAGCGCTCGGCGGCCTCGTCCCACGCAAGCCGGTTGGCCGCGTGCATCGCTCCTGGGTCGGCAAGCTCCGCCGGGGTGGGGAAGCGGACGTCCGAGTCTTCGGCCATCCGCGGAGCCTACGTCACGCCGCGGCGGACGCCTCGCGCTCGAGCACGATCACCGGGATCACCCGGTTCGTCTTCTTCAGATAGTCGTGGAAGCTCGGGTGGACTTCGGCGTGCCGCTCGTACAGCTGGCGCCGCTCAGCCTCCTCCGTCACTCGGGCGTGAGCCCGGAACGTCTGCCCGTCGACCTCGACGGTGGTGACCGGGTTGGTCAGGAGGTTTCGGTACCACGCGGGATGCGTGTCGGCACCGCCCTTCGAGGCGACGATCACGTAGCCGTCACCGTGGCGGGTATAGACGAGCGGCGTGGTTCGCGGCTTCCCGGTCTTCGCACCGGTCGTCGTGAGGATCAGCATCGGCCGACCGACGAACGGTCCGCTTGTCGCCTTTCCGCCGTTAGCCCTGAGATCCTCGATGAGGGCTTGATTGAAATCGGACATCGGATGGCCTCCTTGCGTATTCCGAGAGTTTGGCGCAATTACTGTTGCATAGTCAACTACATCGATGCTATCGTCATTTCACCACCGCCGTAGGAGCCCACCAGTGCCCGCCATCGTTCCCGCCGATATCACCGTTCTTCCCCGGATCACCGAGCCGGATCCAGCAGTTGCCCGGCAGCGTCAGGTTCGAAGCCTGACGAATGCGCCGCGCGGATTCGAGGGAGAAGGCTTTCCGGTGCGTCGCGCATTCGCCGGTGTCGCGCTCGAAGATCTCGACCCGTTCATCCATCTCGATCAGATGGGCGAAGTCGAGTACGCGCCCGGCGAACCGAAAGGGACGCCCTGGCACCCGCACCGAGGCTTCGAGACCGTCACCTACATGATCGACGGCGTCTTCGAGCATGCCGACTCGAACGGCGGAGGCGGCGTCATCACCAATGGCGACACGCAATGGATGACGGCGGGGGCCGGGATCCTCCATATCGAGAAGCCGCCCGAGTGGCTGGTCCAGACGGGCGGCCTGTTCCACGGCCTGCAACTGTGGGTCAACCTGCCCGCGGCCCAGAAGTTCGCCCTGCCGCGTTACCAGGATCTCCGCGCGTCCGAAGTGGCGATGGTGTCGTCGAGCGACGGTGGAGCGATCGTCCGCGTCATCGCGGGCGATGTGGCCGGCCATGCCGGTCCGGGTTCGACGTATTCGCCGATGACGTTCGTCCACGCCTCGGTCAGTCCCGGTGCGCGGGTGTCGATTCCCTGGCGCGCCGACTACAACGCGCTCGTCTACGTGCTCGCGGGGCAGGGGAGTGTCGGGACCGAAGGTCGGCTGATCGGCACGGGCCAGCTCGCGGTGCTGGGTGCTGGAAACACCGTCACGCTTGCCGCGGCGATCACCCAGGAGTCGCGCCATCCGAACCTCGAAGCAATCGTGCTTGGTGGTCGGCCGATCGGTGAGCCGGTCGCCTGGATGGGTCCGTTCGTGATGAACACCCGCGAGGAGGTCCTCCAGGCGATGGCCGACTATCAGGCCGGGCGCCTCGGGTCGATCCCGGCGGTTCACAACGCGCCGACCACTATGCAGGAGACGCGGCGGCCGACGAACCTGACCTGACCTGGGCCGATACTCGAAACCACTGAGGCTCGCGGAGCGCCGCAGTACTCACAGTCTGGGCGGCAGGCGCCGACGTCCGGCGGCGTATCCGAGTGGCTGATCGCCGACTGTCGGCCGCCGCCGCCGGCCGCCACGACGGCTGGCGCGGCTGCCAACATGCCGGTGTGCGCGAATCCGCTCGAAACCCCGAGACTCTGACGCTTCGTGCGCTCAACCGCGCGACGCTGGCACGCCAACTCCTCCTCGAGCGGTCGGACATGCCGGTCGAGTCGGCGCTCGAGCATCTGCTCGGACTCCAGGCGCAGACGCCGCAGACCTGGTACGTCGGCATGTGGTCGCGACTCGCTGATTTCGATCCCGAGCGGCTGTCAGCGATGCTGGCCGAACGGGGTGCCGTGCGAATCGCCGTGATGCGCTCGACGATCCATCTCCTCAGCGCGGGTGACGCGTGGGCGCTCCGGCCGCTCGTTCAGCCGGTCCTCGACCGGATGCTCCAGGGCAACTTCGGTCCTCGTCTCGAGGCCCTCGATCGGGACGCCGTGGTCGCCGCCGGACGGGCGATCGTCGAGGAGCGGTCCGGTCACCTTCAAGGAGCTCGGTGCGCGACTCCATGAGCGATGGCCCGACGCCGACCCCCTCGCGCTGTCGATGCTGATCCGGACCGCCGTGGCTCTCGTCCAGGTGCCGCCGCGAGGTCTGTGGCGGCGCAGCGGTCCGGTGGCCCACACCTCCATCGAAGCCTGGCTTGGCGAGCCGCCGAGCGACCTGCCGTCGATCGATGACATCGTCATTCGATACCTGGCGGCCTTCGGGCCTGCCAGCGTGATGGACGCCCAGGCGTGGTGCGGGCTCACGAAGCTAGGCGAGGTCTTCGAGCGGCTTCGACCGCAGCTTGTTTCGTTCCGCGACGAGGCCGGTCGCGAGCTTTACGATCTGCCGGACGCTCCGCGACCCGCTCCCGATGTTCCAGCGCCGCGGCGCTTCCTGTACGACTTCGACAACCTGCTGCTGTCCCATGCGGATCGCCGGCGCTTCATCGACGCCGCCATCCGGGCGCGGATCCTCGAAACGCCGAACGCGTATCCGGGGACGTTCCTGGTCGACGGCACGGTCGCCGGGACCTGGGACTGGCCACGCAACATCGGGCGCGGCGCGTCCGGCGGTGCGACGCTCGTGCTCCATCCATTCGTCCCGCTGACCGCCGCCGACCGCGAAGCACTCGAAGCCGAGGGGGCGGCGCTGCTCGCCCTTCTCGCGCCCGACGCCGCCCACCACGACGTCCGCTTCGATCCTGGCCCCGATGGCTCGACGGAGGACGTGCGCGGCGCCTAGCCGGCGGTTCGAGGATCGGCTACGTCCGGCCTCGGTGACGAGCTGGCGCGGCGCCATCGACTGACGAGCATCACGGCCGCAAGTGCCACCAGCGCGCCGAGCATGGCAGACGCCACAACGATCCCGACGTTGCCAGCCGGCTGATCGGCTGGGACCGCCTCGGTCGCCGGATGGACCCCGTCTCCGCCAGTGCGATGTCGGCGTTCGTCTGGGCTCCGGCGGCCGCAGTCGCTTCCTCGACCACGATCGCGCCCGACATCCCGCGGTGGAGTGCGCAGGCGTACGGGAAGACGCCGGGCGTATCGAACTGATACGATCACGCTCTTGCCCGGATCGAGCGTCGTGTCCCGAGAGCCCCACGCCTGGTTCGCTCCCGTGACCAGGTGCACGAAGTCGGGGCCATTGACGAACTTGACCGTCGACCCGACGGCGACACGAGTGACCGTGGGCACGAAGGCGCACGGGGCGACCTTGATCTCGGTGTCCGTGCCGGTCGTGGCCGCCGGCATCTCGAAGCTGTGATAGCACGGGTCACCGGCCGCCACGAAGGGGATGCCCGCGAACCAGGTCGCCCCGAATGCAAGTGCAGCACCGAGCCCGAGGGCGCTGAGGAATCGACGGACCATGGGGCGCTCCTTCTCGGGATGTTTCTGTCACGCCCCATACACCGCCCGACCGGTCCCGGTTCCCGCCTCGCGCCGCGGCGATGATCATCGACGCGACCGACGATCGCTCGCGCGAAGAGGTCGCGATCGGCCTATCGCCGTTCGACGGCCCTCGCCCAGTACCGGGTCGTCTCCTCGGAGATCCCCGTGCGGTGTTCGGCACGAACTCGCCGCAGAGAGCGCTCGAGCGGCGCGAGCCTCGGGTTCGAGGCCGAGCGTCGACAGGCTGGCGATGATCCGGGTCAGTCGGCGGTGGTTGTGGTTGGCGGCGCTCCACCACTGCGGGCCGCGGACGGCAAGGTCTGCTGCCGGCTCGATCGTGACGTCGTCACTGCCGACGGCGGCGTCGGGAGCGCGTCGCAACCCATAGAACGCGAGCATCACGTCGAGCGACCGGATGAGTCGGTCGCGAAGGGCGCTGAAATCGCGAAACGCCCCGATCGCCTCGTCTGTCAGGGTCGGAGCGCCGGGCACGAATGCGCTTCGGTCGCGCAGCGGGAACAGCCACTGGATGAAGTCATGTGTCGCCTCGAGCTCCGCAGTCGAGAACGCCCACACGTCGTCGATCGTCCGGCCCGCACCGTCGCGACCTTCGCCGAGGTAGAACGCGACGATCGGGTCTTCACGAGGGACGCTCACGTGAGGATCTCCACGACATCGCCGTCGGCGACCTCGTGGGTTCGGCCGACACGCTGCCCGTCGAACCGGGCCGACGTTCCCCACACCCGCGCCCCGATGAAGCTCGCGGCGAGATCGTGGTGGACCCAGTCGGCGACATCCTCGACGGTCGATCCGGGGTCGAGCGCCAGTGGTTCTTCGTCGACGGTCGCCATCGTGGCGAAGCCGGACCCGGATAAGCCCGGTGAGCGCCCAGACCGCTTCGCGGAAGGCATCGAGCGACCGGTCGTCGAGGATCGAGACCGTCACCACCGGCAGGTTCGGAAATGCGCGCTTGATCCGCTCGGTGGCTCTGGGATCAGCCTCGTCGGCGCGGGTGACGGCAAGGACCGCCGGCTTCTCGATCCCGGCGGCTGCGACCTCGGCGATGACGGTCGCGAGCTCGGCCGTGTCGGCGCTCGCCCGGCAGCAATAGACGATCGCGTCGGCGGTGCGGAGGACGCCGAGCAGCGCCCGCCCACCGCCGCGGTCGTCTGCGGCGCCACCGATAAGCCCGGGGATCTCGACGAGCTGGACGAGGACGCCGCCGATCCTCGTCAGGGCAGGGACCGGCCGCAGTGTCGTGAACGGGTAGTCGCCGGTCTTGATCTGGATCTCCGAGAGCGCCTGCAGCAGCGACGACTTCCCGACGTTGGGCGGCCCGACGAGAGCGATCTGGGCGGCGCCCTCGCGCCGCACCGCTATCGAATCGCGGTGGACCGCGTTCGAGCGGACGCGGGTGTCCTCGATCTCCGACAGCAGCCACTTTCGAAGGTCCGCGTACGGCCCATTCCGATAGTCGGGCAGCTCCGCGATGAGTGCCTGGACCTCGCGGATCCGCTCCCGGCCTTCCTTTCCTGTGAGTCGACGTTTCGCCACCTGGGCGAACGTCCGATGCGGCATCGGCATCGCCATCTCCCTTCGCTGCATCGGGACGGCGCGGCGCGCGCAGCGGCTCTGCTGCGATCGCGACTCGCGTCTCGTCCCGCCCCTTCCTCCGACGCTGGATGTGGAAGGGGCGGCTCAGCCGTTCCTGTTGGAGATGGTGGCGAGCCAGGCGTCCTGGGGACGCCGGCCGATCGGGCTGCTCATGACGGGCACAGGCTACACGACCGGCCGCCGTACGATGTCCGGCATGCCGTCAACGCCACCGATGCCAGACGCGGATCGCCGGCATCGCGGTCCCCGCCGACGACGTGTCTGCCGCCACGTGGGACTGGGCGCATCGATCGCTGCCGGATTACCTGCTGACCCATTCGGTGCGGGCCTACTGCTGGGGAGCGAGCCATCGCCGCGTCGCGAGGGGTGGCGCTTCGATCGGCAGATCCTGTGGACGGCGGCGCTCATGCACGACGTCGGGCTGACGAGGATCCCGCGTAACACGATGTGCTTCGAGGTCGAGGGCGCCGAGATCGCTCGGCGATTCCTGGTGCGCCGCGGCATGTCACCGGATGCCGCGGACCGGGTCGCGGCGGCGATCGTGCTGCACATGCGGGCAGGAGTGACCCTCGACGACGGCGTAGAGGCCGTCCTGCTCGACCGCGCGTACCTCGGTAGACGTCCGTGGCGAGGGTTACGAGCTCGTCGCCGGGGTTCGCGACGACGTGGTCCGAGGATTCCCGCGCGGCGACTTCGATCGGCACTTTCTCGCCGCGATCGAGCGCGAAGTCGTTGTCCGTCCGACCTGTGAGAGCTCCCGGCTGCTCCATCAGACTGGATTGGCCGCCTGGATGGCGCGATCGCCGTGGAGGGCCGGCTGAAGTCCCGAACGTCGACGACGGTCCGGGTAACCGCGGGTGACGGGCTAACCCGCGCGAGATCGCGAAGCCGACCGCCTCGGCCGTGCTGGGTCGACAGCGCAAGCCAGACTCGGACCATCTCCTCGAGAGGCTTGGCGTTGGCCAGCGGCCCGGCATCGAAGGCCTCGAAGCCGATCTCGGTCGGCCAGGCGCATCGCCGTGGCCTTCGCGTCGAAGTCGTCGGCTGCGACGAACATCGCAGCCGGGGTCTGCCGGTCATGTGCCGTCGTGAGGTTTTCGAAGCCGATCGTGTTGAACGCCTTCGCGACCCGGGCACCAGGCAGCAGGTCGGCCAGGTCCTGGGCGGTGCTCCGCGTCGGATCGCCGCCGAACCGGTTCATGGCATCGATGACGATGCGGCTGTCGAGCGCGGGCAAGCCCTCGACCGCTTCGCGGAGCGCGTCGGGGCGAACTGTGAAAACGATGACATCGGCGCCGTCCACGGCCTCGGCCGGCGACGCGGCGCGCGACCCTGACGCAGCATCGAGGGCGGCCAACGTCTTCGGGCTTTCGGGGTCTCGCACGCCGAAGACCACCTCATGCCCGACTCGCGCGAATGCCGTCCCAAGGCCGCCGCCGACATTACCTGCCCCGATGATCGCGATCCGCATCGCGGCCTCCCTTCTGCTCGGCACCCTCGTGGTCCAAGCGTACGACCTCGCGGCTACCCGACGTGGCCGTCATCCCCGGTGGCCGACGAGGTCACGGATGACATCGCGAGGTGCTCCGACTACCTTCGTGACCTCGACGGCAGGTGATGGATGGGAGTCTCGCGGATGTTCGAACACCTCGACTACATCTACATGCCGAGCCGCGACGTCGCCGCCGATGTCGCCTACTTCACTGATGTGCTCGGTGGTCGCCTCCTCTTTGCCGTCGAGGGGATGGGCACCCGGGTCGCGATGCTCGAGTTGACGACGGAGCCGCCGCGGATCCTGCTGGCCGGTCATCTCGAGGGCGACCGGCCGATCCTCGTGTACCGCGTCGAGAACCTCAATGCCACCGTCGAGGAACTCAAGGGTCGCGGCTGGTCCGACGGGGACGCCCTCGAGATCCCTCAAGGCCCGGTCCAGTCGTTCGTTGCGCCCGGTGGTCAGCGACTTGCGATCTACGAGTTGACCCGCCCTGGCGTCGAGGCGAGCTTCCTGGGTCGCCGCGATTTCTAGCGACGAGTCAGCGCTCGGGGGTTGACATCCAGCGCGCACACGCGTATACATAACCAACACGTTACATAACGGAGTTGTTCTAGATGACCAACGCTCAGCTCGACGCCGTGTTCGGCGCCCTGGCTGACCCGACGCGTCGGGCCATCCTGGCTCGATTGGCCGACGGTGACGCAACCGTCGGCCAGCTGTCCGCTCCGTTCGACGTGTCGCAGCCGGCCATCTCGCGCCACCTCAAGGTGCTCGAGAGTGCGGGCCTCATCTCGCGGACCCGGCGGGCCACGGCTCGCCTGAGCCATCTCGAAGCCGAGCCGTTGCGGGACGCGACCGAATGGCTCGCCCGATATCAGCAGTACTGGACCGAGAGCCACGACCGGCTCGACCAGCTGCTGGCAAGCCTGAAAGGGAAGGAATGATGGGAACGACGAAGATCACCGCAGAACCCGGCCTGCCGTACATCGACATGACGCGCGAATTCGACGCACCGCGAGACCTCGTCTACCGCGCCTTCACCGACCCGGACCTCCTGGTCCAGTGGCTCGGGCCGCGCCGGCTGACGATGGTCGTCGACAAGTTCGATGTCCGTGACGGCGGTGCCTGGCGGTACATCAATCGCGAGGTGGACGGCACCGAGTACGCGTTCCACGGCGTGTTCCATGGCACCCCGACGCCGGATTCGATGGTTCAGACGTTCGAGTTCGAGGGCGCCCCTGGCCACATCTCGCTCGAGACGATGACGCTCGAGGAGCGAGACGGTCGGACGATCCTCCGCGGACACTCGGTGTTCCAGAGCATCGAAGATCGGAACGCGATGGTCGAGAGCGGGATGGAGAGCGGAGTCAACGAGGGCTTCGATCGGCTCGAGGAGCTGCTGCCCAGCCTGCTGGCGGCGGTCTAGCCGACGCGGACACAGAGGAGGATGAACGTGGAGTACAAGCTCGAAGTCGTCGTCGTTCCCGGTCTCGGACGTGGACCGGGCGAAGGCGTTCTACAGCGAACAGGTCGGCTTCGTAGTCGATGTCGACCACCAACCGAACGAGCATTTCCGGGTCGTCCAGCTGACCCCGCCCGGGTCGGGCTGTTCGATCACGATCGGCAAGGGCGTCGGAGATTCGGCGCCGGGCTCGCTCAAGGGTCTCCAGTTGTGCGTGGCCGACATCGAGGCCGCGCGCGCCGACCTCCTCGAACGAGGCGTCCCGGTCAGCGAGATCCAGCACCACGATGGCACCGGGTTTGTCGACGGCAAGGGAGACGACTGGAACTCGTTCATGTTCTTCGCCGATCCCGACGGTAATGCCTGGACCATCCAGGAGAGCCCGGTCATGCGAGCGGCGGCCTCCGCGCCAGCGGGGGAGTTGGCGGTCTCCGCAGCCGGCGCGTGACGTCGCCACCGAAGCCCGATTCACCCGACGGCGTCGCGGCCGCGACGGCACAGATCGACGCCACCCTCGAGCGCCTTCCAGCTGACCAGCGGGAAGCGCTCGAGGCGCTCCGGTCGACGATCGCCGCGGCCGCGCCCGAGGCTGTCGAGGCCATCAGCTACGGGATGCCGGCGTTCCGGTATCGCGGGCGTCCGCTCGTCGGGTACAACGCGGCGAAGGCGCACTGCGCGTTCTATCCCATGGACCCGGCCGTCCTCGATGCCCACCGCGAAGACCTCGCCGGGTTCGACACGGCAAAAGGGACGATCCGGTTCAGCCCTGACAGCCCGCTGTCGCCGGACCTGGTGACGGCGATCGTGCGCGCGCGGATGCGCGACATCGATGCGGCAGCCGACCGCGCGGCGGACGAAGACCCCCTGAATCGAAAGCGGGGCGCCGGACCGAAGTCCGGCGCCCCGCTCAAACGATCGCTCAGTGGACTACGAGATTGCCTCCATCGAGCAGGCCCTCGACCGTCTTCGCTCCGTTCCACTCGGAAGAGAACACGAGGGTGTTCCCGTTCCAGGCCGTGACCGCGATCGTGTCCGATGAACCGGGGTCGCCCTTGTCGGTCATCGTCACCTGGAGGGCCAGGTTCCCGCTGATCGTCACCGGGTGGGCCGGGTCCGTCACGTCGGTCAGGTTGGCCTTCGAGCGGAAGTCGGCGACGCCGTAGCATGTCGCGCTCGGCGGACCGGCACACACCGTGCCGGCACCCGTCTTGAGCGCGATACCCAGGGAGTCGATGGCGGTGCTCTTGAGCTGGTAGGTATGGCCGCCGGCGCGGAACGTGATGGTGGCGTGTCCCTGCAGCGCCTTCTTGTTCTTGTAGTTGACGTTGAAGCCGAAGTTCAGCTTCGAATTCGGGTCGGCCTTGTATGAGCCGCTTGAGTTCACGATCCGGTGGTACCCGCCACCGGTGACGAAGCTGCCGTTCGGCTGGGCCACTTCGACGACTCCGTCGGCGACGGGAGCCGTGTAGTAGTTGTTGATGTAGATGCTGATGGTGTGAGCTCCCAGGCCGAGCGAGACTGTGCAGCTCGCGGTACCCGTGGTCGTCGCCCCGTTGATCAGGGCTGCTGCGGTTGGCCCGCAGAGGACCGTAGCGCCTTCCTTGAACGTGACGGTCGCGTTGCGGATGTCCCCAGCCTCTGTGTCGGAGGTGAAGAGCGAGCTGTCGCGAACGACGGCACGCAGGGTGACATTGGCCGACGAGCCGGTTGGCGTCGTGAACACGAGCATGTCACCGGCGTAGGTCGCGTCGGCATCCTCCTTGGTCACGTTGATCGTGAATGTCGTGGTCGCGGTGCCGCCGGTGTCGTCCGTCACGGTGACGGACACCGGGTACGCCGCTGGTGCAGCGGTCGTCGTCCCCGCGACCTTCCACGTCCGGCTGCCGGGCAGCGTCGAATCTCCGGTCGTGGACACGATCGATAGCGACAGTCCGGCAGGGAGGCCGCTCGCGGAGGCAGTCAGGTCCTTGCCGAGCGTGTCCGGGTCGGTCGCGGTGACCGTTAGATCCGGGTTGAGCGAATCGCTGTACTGGACGGACTGGCTGCCGCCTTCACCGAGCGAGTTGGTCACGACCGGTACGGCCTGGATCGCGAAGTCGGCATTGGAGATGTCGAAGAAGATGTTGTCGACGGCCTCGACCTTCACCCGCGCCGTGCCCGAGCCGACGTTTGGCAGGGTGACGGACTGAGAGCCGTCGTTGGGGGTGCTTCCCGCGAGCACGTACGGGTAGGTGTGGCCGCCGTCGGTCGACAGCGAGATCTTGACGTTCAAGGCCATCGACTCGGTATTCGTCCCGGCGACGCTCCAGGTGACCGTCTGGGTCGTCCCACCCTTGTAGGTGACGGCGGTGTTCGGGGAGGTGACGAGGAACGGCCCGGCGATGTTGGCAAGCAGCACCGTCGTGTCCCCGCTGTTGACGCCGCCCCGGCCGTCACGCGCCGTCAACCGGAAGTGGAGCGAGAGCGGGGTGGCATTGATCCCGGTGAAGCCGACGTAGTCCGACGTCGGGAGGAACTCGGCGAAGCACTCGGTGATGTTCTGGGGGACCGGTGGGGCGATCGGGCCGATCGGGCACCCGCCGGTTTCGGCATTCGTGTTGTTGTCGATGATCTGCTGAAGATCCGGGAAGACCCTCGCTGGGCTCGTCGTTAGGTGGTTCTGGCCAGGAGAGTCGTACTGGAGAGCGTCGGCGAGACTGATCTGCCCCGACTTCGGGAACATCGCGAACAGCGGGCCGTTCGTCTTGGTGTTCGCGAGCAGGGCGGTTCCCGCACCACCGCCGCGGTCGTTCTGCTCCCAGCTGTAGGTCATCGTGTCGCCGTTCACATCTGTGGCGCTGCCGGCAAGCGCGAACGGGGTCCGCAGCGGGATGGTGTACACGGCCGGGGCGGAGACAACCGGGAATGCGTTTCCGGTTGGATCGATGTTGCCCGGACCGCCCTTGTTGTCGACGGCACCGCCCTTATCCGTCTCCCCGACGAACCCCGAAGCGCCGGCACTGAAGCCCTGCACTCCGAGCGTCACCGGGACGTTGGTGGCAGCAAGGCCGCCCGTGAAGGTCACCTGGAAGCCGGTGTTATTGAACCCGCCGCCGGCGAAACCGGCGACCGTTGCGGTGCCACCCGCGGGAAGGATCGGCGTGAGCGCAGCCAGGACCCCGGCCGCCGTGTAGTTGACGCCATTCACGATCGGAGCCGAGACGTTCCCGTTGTAATCCAGGCTGAATGAGTCGTTGGCGCCGCCGTGATTGGTCTCCTCGACCGACCCGAAGCAGCCACCACAGCTCAGATTGACGAGCCCGAGGTTCGCGACGTCGACGCCGGCGGAAGCTCCCGAGTACGTCACGGTGAAACCGGTCGAGGCCAGGCCACTGACGGTCGCGGTCCCCGCGAACCCGGGGATCGCGTTGATCGCGCTCTGCACGTTGGCGGCCGTGTAGGCCTGGCTCGAGCCGCCGATGACGGCCGAATCGTTGCCGCCGACGCGCACCTGGAAGGGAGCGCTGTAGGTCGCGGTCGTACCCCCAGAGTTGGCGAGGCCGGCCGTCGCGTTCGTGTAGGTGAAGGACCGCGGGGTCGGCACGGAGGTGATCGTGAAGGTTCCGTTGTAGGCGGCGATGCCGGCTCCGGAGATGACGACGATGTCGCCGACCGAGCGGTTGTGCGCCGCGGCGGTCCTGACTGTGACCGTGTTGCCGGACTCGCTGAGTCCCGGCGCGACGAGCGTGACCGTGCCGCCGCCGGACCTCGGCAGGCCGGCGACGGGATTGGTGTACGTGAAGGCGCGCGACGTCAGGATCGTGTCGACGGTGAACGTCCCGTTGTAGCCCGCGTTGGCGACACCCGAGATCGTGACGGTGTCACCAGGCTGCAGTGTATGAACCGCTCCGGCCGCACCGGTCGAGATCGTTACGGTGTTGCCTGTCTCCGCGGCCCCGCCGAGCTGCGTGGCGCTCGGCGCGGCACCGATGGCGACGGATAGTGGCTGGATCGTCGCGGCCTGCTGGTAGCCGGGTCCGAAGGTCACGACCTGGACTTCGTTGCCGCCACCGAAATGTCGCAGGGAGGCCGTCTGGACCTCGTTGATCGCGGCCTGGTTGGACGACGTGTAGGTCGAGATCTCCTGGAGGCTCCGCTGCGAGAAGTACGGATCGCTGTGCGCCTGGAGGTCGTCGGCGAGGCAGATCCCGGCGTAGGCCATGATCGACGACCCGAGCCGACCTCGACCGAAGTGCCCGCATTCCGGTTGCCGCCTGAGCAGTTCAGCTGGTTGCCGTTGAACGGATGGTTGCCGCTGAACTGGTGGCCCATCTCGTGGGCTACATAGTCGACGGCGTAGAAGTCGCCGGTCGGTGTCGGGATCCCGGTGCACCCGCCGGCCTTGTTCGAACGGCCGATGACGCCGAGGTTGGCCACGCCGCCGCCCGGTTGGCCGAGCGCGAGGTGACCGATGTCGTAGTTCGAGGCGCCGATGATCTGCCCGATCACGAAGCGTGCCCGCGTCGTGCTCGAGCACCCGGTGACCTGTGACTGCGTGAAGCAGGCGGCCGCGCCGCAGGGTCCGTTCGGGGCGGTCGCGGCGCCCCACGTGTCGAGATTGAGCAGGTCGTTGTTCGCGACAAGCACGAGTCGGATCGAGAGATCCTCTTCGTACAGCTGGGTAACGCGGTTGATGAGCGTGACCTTGGCCGCGGTCACGTTTGCGGGGCCACCAAAGAAGTCGGCGTAGCCTGGGTCGGTGATCAGCGCGAGCCGGTAGACGCGCATGATCTCACCGGTCGGCGGGTCGACGGTGGTGTCCTCGTCGCTCGTGACCTGGTAGCTCGCCAGTGCCGTCACCGTCCCATCGGTGGCCGACAGGATGTGGGTATCGAGGTTGCCGGCCGGGTCCGCGACGAAGCGGGCGGAGAACGAGCCGAGGTTGTCGGCGGTCGCGGTGACGTCCCGCGCCGAGAACTGCTCGGTGGGGTCGCTGATCGTAAGCGTGATCGAAGCGCCCGGCTCAAAGCCCGAACCCGACGCGGTCACGGTGTCCGCAGCGTGGTAGTAGCCCTTGTCGACGGATAGTTCGCCGCCTTCGGCGTCGCGCTCCACGAACGGCCCGCCCGTGTCCTTCAAGTCGCGGCCGTAGTAGCTCACGTACAGGCTGTCGTCGAGGTGGTAGTAGGGGTCGATATACCAGGTACCGGTGGATGACCGAACCGACGCGTGGAAGCCGAGCGGCGTCAGGTCGGCGCGAATGGTCGCCGCCGGATCGTCGAGGCCTGTTCCGCGGTACGTCTTGATGTCGAGGTGCCGTGCGGCGAGACCGGGCTCCATGACCGGCGAATTGACCAGCGTGAACCGCTGGAACTCGCCGTCAGGCGCCGGCAGGCTTACGGTCAGGCCAGCGACCTTGCCCCGCTGCGACTTTTCGCGCGGGGCGCCCGCGAGGAGCGACTTCATCGACGCCCGATCAAGGCTGTACGTGGTCGCCTTCTCGGGCTTCACCGCGGCCTTGTGGCCAGCGTGCTTGTCGGCAGGCTTGCCCTTCACCTGTTTCCAGGCGGCCTTCCCGTGATCCGCGGGTGCCGCAGGCGACGCCGAGTGGGCGGTCGCGGAGGATGCCGGCGCGGCGGTGAGAGCCGGTGGTGCCGCGAGCGCGACCACCATGATGCTGGCGGTGGCCAGGCTGGTCAGGCGCGCCGACAGACGGCCCCTTCTACGGGTCGAGCGAAGCATTCGGTTCCTCCCTCACGGCGCGGGCAAGCGCCTTTCGGGGAGTGTAGGCACGCAGCGAGCCCGCGACGAGCGCGATATCCCCCGCGCTCTGTAGGTCGGTGCGTCAGGGCACCGATTTGTGGTGCGTCCACGCACCAACTACCGGCTGTTGCCCGGTCCTACGGGATCAGGTACGGCCTGAGATCCGTGCCGTTGTAGCGGTTGAGGTCGACGCGGCCGTCGATCCCGGACCAGGCCATCGGACGTGTACTGCCAGAACGTCCAGCCGGCCGCGCCCCACGCCGCCGGCGGGGAGGGTCGGCTCGGCGGCGGTCGTCCAATGGGCGATCCACAGGACGTCGTAGTCGTTCTGCGCGAACCACGTCGTGTCGCCCATGTAGGTCTTCCAGAAGCTCGGCGACACATAGATGATCCCGCGCACGCCGGTCCGCTCGTACACCCGGCCGAGGAACGCCTTGACCCAGTCCTGCAGCGCGACCGTCGACAGGGCGTTCGACCGCTCGAGGTCGAGCACCGGTCGCAGATCGCCGGACCGCGGCGCGGCCTGGTTGATGAACCAGTCGGCTTCGGCGACGGCATCGCCTGCGGTCGTGGTCGGCTGGGCGAAGTGGTAGGCGCCGACCTTCAGTCCGGCGGCCTTGGCGCCGGCCCGGTTGACACGTAGTTGCCGTCGAGAAAGTTCGTCGACTCGGTCGCCTTCATGAACACGAACTTCTTGCCGGCTGCCGCGACCTTCGTCCAGTCGATCGCGTTCTGCCAGTGGCTGACGTCGATGCCCTCGAGCACCGCCGACGCGATCGGTGTTGGTGTCGGGCGGCGGTCGGCACCGGGGTCGGGGTCGGGGCGGGTCGGGGTGGGCTTGGAGTCGGCGTCGGGCGTCGCGGTCGGCGGAGCGGCGCGACCGGGCGCAGTCGAACCGAACAGCCCGGCGGCTGCCGCTGACGGTACGAGACGCCGAACAGCGTCTTGACGCTCGTCCCGTTGATCGCGCTGATCTGGTACCACGACGAGCCGAGACACGGCCCTGTCCGAGCACGTCGTCTGGTAGCTCGGCCCCGCGGTCGTCGCGGTCACCGTGACCTTGCCACCGGTCGGGAGGACCTTGAGGACAGTCCCGGTCAAAGAGGCGGTGGTGCGCAGATTGACCGCGCACAGCGCGTACCTCGTCAGGGCGGGGATCGACGCGAAGAGGCCGCGAGCGGCGTACAGGTACGACACGCCGTAGAGCGCCCTGACGCGATGCGCCCGTTCATCGGCGCTGATCCGGTACCAGATCGAGCCGGAGACGGCTTTGACCGGCACAGGTCGTCCTGTAGCTGGACCCGGTCACCGAGGTGACGACCGTCACCTTCGTGCCGGTCTTGATGACGCTGCGGATGCGGGCCGACGACGATGCGCTCGCTCGCAGGTTGACGCCGCACGAGGCGACCTTTGTCAAGGTCGCACCGAACGTGTCCCTGGGTGCGACGAACGCGGCAGCCGTGAAGGCGAGCGCGGCGACGAGAAATGCGGTCGCGAAGATCGTCGAGAGACGCTGGGCAAGAACATGCCGTTGGGCAACATCGGATTCCTCCGGCTGGGGCTCGGGGCGGAACGTTGGCAGCAGGCGGCGGGGGGTGAACATCACCCCATGGGGCCAATCCGCACCCGGACCCGTTGGGCCAGACGCGCATCACCCGAAAGGAGCCAGGGCCGCGCCGTGGCGCGCGGTTGGGGCCCTTAGCTCCGGATGAGGCGAAGCAGTTCGCCGATAGCGCCTATCTGGTCGGTCGTCCGGTAGGTCGAGTTGTTGAACGTGAAGCCCGTGAAACCGGCGTCGAGGTACGGCCGAAGGTTCGGCGGCCATCTGCTCCGGCGTGCCGGCCAGGACGTAGGGGCGGCGCTCCGGCGGCAGGAGGTCCACGAGGTCGGACGCCTCGGCTTCAGCTGCCGGCGACGATGACCGGTGCGGCCATCGTCTGCTCGATCGTCGACGGATCGCGACCGATCTCTTCGCAATAGCCCTCGAGCACCTGCGCCTTGTGACGAAGCGTCTCGAGCCCGAGGGGGAACCAATGGGTCATGTCGGCGTGCTTCGCCGCGATCTTGAGGGTCCGCTGCTCGCCGCCGCCACCGACCATGATCCGCGGGCCGCCCGGCTGGATCGGTCGCGGCACGTTGAGTGCCTGGTCGATCCGGTAGTGGCGTCCCGTGAAGCTCGGCTCGGTCCTCGGTGAACATCGCGCGGACGATGGTGAGTGCTTCGTCGAGCCGGTCCATCCGCTCGCGGACCGGCGGGAACTCGTAGCCGTAGCCGATGTGCTCCTGCTCGTTCCAGGCAGCGCCCAGACCGAAGATCGCGCGACCGCCCGAGATGACGTCGAGTGTCGTCGCCGTCTTGGCCAGGAACGCCGGGTTGCGGTAGGTCACCCCTGTGACGAGGGTTCCCAGCCGGACGGTCGTCGTCTCACGGGCGAGCGCGGAAAGCGTCGTCCAGCTCTCGAGCATCGGGTCTGTGACGGGACCGACGCCCGGGATCTGGTAGAGATGGTCCATCACCGTGATCGAGGCTGAATCCTGCCGCTTCGGCTGCGCGCGCCTGTTCGACGACGCGGTCGAAGAGTCGTTCCGGCGGCGTACCGGGGAACGTGAACGACGGCAGATGAAAGCCGAACCAAGGTGGCATGACGGGTCCTTCTGTGGCTGGTCGAGGGTCAGATCGGCTCAGCCGATCGCGGGCCTCGAAGCCATCGGGACACTCCAGCCGAGGAACTCGCAGCCGAGGGCATGCGGCGCCCGATCACCGGGAGTGCAGGTAGGGCAACC
The DNA here is from genome assembly GCA_963816675.1 of uncultured Chloroflexia bacterium. Lineage (GTDB taxonomy): Bacteria > Chloroflexota > Limnocylindria > Limnocylindrales > CSP1-4 > SPCO01. Next base: position 211,689 of record CAWFLS010000007.1, on the reverse strand, counting down.
CCATGGAGTCAGGCCGCCCTCATCTGGCATGAACGCCAGGTCGCAGATGTTCGCCGACGGGTCGCAATGGCGTCCGTGGCACCCGCAGTCGCAATGCATCCAGTGCTTGCACGTGCAGCTGGCCGCCGGCGACGGCGGTCTGAGGACGCTCGACGGGAACGGGCTGGCTGCGTGCATCGATCTCCCCTCCCTGGTCGCGCCACCGCTTCGCGACCGGTTGCGCAGGACCGCGGTGGTTGACCCATTGTCCCCGGCAGGTCAACCGACCCAGATCGGAGTGTCGTTTGCCCCGGATTTCGGGCTGTGCGAGTAGGCGGTGACGCGTCGCGTGGCAGGCGACGAATCCTGCTTCGAATGCGCGACATTGCACGCGGATCGACGCCGAGTCGAGGATCGTCGCGTCCCAGGCGACGGATACCGCGTCCGATTCGCCACGGTGCCGGCCCGATCGCCACCTGGGCAAGTGTCGTCGCGTCCCACACAACGAATCGCCGCTTCACAAGACCTTTCCGGCTTCGCGGCAGCCGGGAAGCAGGAATCGTCGACTCACACGCGACGCCGGCCGGCCGCAACGCGAATGCGGGGTCGTGGCCTATGGCCGCGCTACGGGGCAGACACCGAGTCCCAGCGGACCGGGAGCGACCTGGGCTTCCTGAAGATGACGCCGCTCGGTGGCGTCGCCCCGTCATCGAGCCGGAGCCCAGGCCAGCTGTCGAGCGCGGCTGTCAGTGCGGCCTGCGTCTCGAGCCGCGCGAGGTGGATGCCGACGCATGCGTGCGGGCCTTGCGCGAACGCGACGTGGGACCTTGCGTTCGGCCGCGTGACGTCGAAACGGTCCGGATCCGGGAACGTCGCGGGGTCTCGGTTGGCCGCCGTCAGCGAGACGATGACGAGATCACCCTTCGCGATCGACGCGCCAGCGACCTCCGTATCGACAGTGGCGTACCGGTCGACGCGACCGCCGCGGGCTCGAGCCGCAGCGACTCCTCGATGGCGTTCGTCACCAGCGAGCGATCGGCGCGCAGCGCGTCCATCTGTTCGGGGTTCGTGAGCAGGTGCCAGAACAGCGAGGTGGTGAGCCCCTCGCTCGTCTCGATGCCGCCGAACATCATCACGGCGGCATCCGAGACGACCTCGTCCGGTGCCAAACTCGCCGTTGCCTGAGCTAGGACGCCGTCGCCGCGTTCGATCGTGGCGCCGACGTGCCCGGCGAGCGCTGCGAATGCCTCCCGCGCGTCGGATCCGATCTCACCGCCGACGACACCCGGTCGACCGCCGCGACGATCTCGTCGTACCAGCCGAGGACGACGCCCGGGGCGACGTCGAGAAGGCCCAGCGCCGACGCAACGACGTTCACCGCGAGCGGACCGGCGAGGTCCCGCCGGACGTCCGCGCGGCCCGCCGGGGCAAGGTCGGTGACGAGCCGGCGGGCCGCGGCCTCGACCGGCGCGGCGAAACGCTCACGCGCACCGGGTCCGAGAAACGCACGGGCGAACGGGTCGCGGTGGCGGCGATGCGCCTCGCCGTCGAGCGACAGCATGCTTGGCCCGACGACCTGGGCCGTCGAGAACCGAGGGTCGTCGACGGTGAACCGGCCGGCGTCACGCATCACCTCGATGCACAGGTCCCGCCGGGTCACGAGCCAACCACCGAGCACCGGGACCCAGGCGACCGGCTCGGATCGGCGAAGGCCTGCGAGCAGGTCATACGGCTCGGCATCCAGCTGCTCGAGCGTCACGGCTGCCCCAAGCGCGGAATCGCGTCGCGTTGCGGTCATCGCGAGACCATACGTCGTCGGCCCGGCGCCTTGCCCAGAGCGTGGGTCGACTGAGCGTCGGTGGCACAATGGCGACCATGAACGAGGTCACGCCGCTAGCTTTCACCACGGTCCCCGACATGCTCCAGGCAGCTCGCGACGCGATCGAGCAGCACCGCTGGTCGGACGCCTTCGATCTCTTCACGCAGGCCGATGCCCAGGGCGGGCCTTTCGGGCGCCGATCTCCAGGGCTTCGGGCTGACCGCCTTCTTCATGGCCAGGGCCGATATCGAGCTCGACATCCACGAGCGTGCGTTCAAGGCGTATGAAGCCGAGGGCCAGCCGGTTCGGGCGGCCGTCGTCGCGCTGAACATCGCCCGAAGTTACGGATTCGCCGGCAAGCATTCGATCGCATCGGCGTGGACACGCCGGGCGGAGCGGATCCTCGGGCCGGAAGGGGACGGCTACGCGTTCGGGTATCTCGCCCTCGTCCGGAGCGAGGCAGCGAGCGCGACGGGGGACATCGAAACGGCACTCGCGCTCGCGCAGAAGGCCGTCGACATCGGCACGCGCGCCGACGACGCCGATCTCAAGGCGTATGCGTTTTCGCACCTTGGGACCCTCAAGATCGCCACGGGCGAGACCGAGGATGGCTTCGCGCTGATGGAGGAGGCCTCGATCGCGGCGGTCAACGGAGAGCTCTCGCCATTCACGACCGGAGTGACGGCCTGCCGGATGATCGGCGCGTGTCGCGACCTGACCGACTACCGCCGGGCGACCGAATGGATCGAAGCCACCGAGAAGTATTGCGATCGGCAGTCCCTGTCCGGATTTCCCGGCGTCTGCCGGATCCATCGCGCCGAGGTGGTCGCCGTCAGCGGCGCGTGGGAACGTGCCGAGAGGGAGCTGCTGCGCGCTACGACGGAGCTGGCGAGCTATAACGCCGTGCCGCCGCAGGCCGACGGCTTCTACGCGATCGGCGACATCCGCCGGCTGAAGGGCGACTTCGAGGGCGCCGAGGCTGCCCTTCGCGAGGCGGATTCGCGCGGCCGGTCACCGCAACCGGCGCTTGCGCTCGTCCGCCTGGCAGAGGGCAAGGTCAAGGCCGCCGTATCGGCCATCAACGCGGCCGTGGCCGACGAGACGTGGGACCGCTGGGCCAAAGCACGGCTTCTGCCGGCCCAGGTGGAGATCCTGCTTGCCGCCGGTGACGTCCCCGGAGCACGCACGGCGATCGACGCGCTGTCCGAGATCGTCGCGGGCTACCCGTCGCCGGCGCTCGAAGCAGGCCGGCTCGCCGCGCTTGGTCGCGTCCTCGTGGCCGAAGGTGATGCCACGGGCGCGACCCGCGAGTTGCGCACGGCGATCCGCGGATGGCGAGACGTCGGCGCGCCGTACGAGGTCGCGCGGGCACGAGCCGTGCTCTCGAGCGCGTATCGCGCCCTCGACAACGAGGAGGTCGCGGATACCGAGCTCAACGCGGCCCTCGACGAGTTCCGACGGCTCGGCGCGCGGATCGATGTCGAAGCGGCCGAGCGCGTGCTCCGCGACGTCGCCGATCGGCGGTCCGGGCCCAGTCAGCGCGCGCAGGACGTTCATGTTCACGGACATCGTCGGGCTCGACGAGCCTGGCCGAGGCGATGGGCGACCGCGCGTGGGAGGCGGTCCTGCGCCAGCACGACGACCTCATCCGACGATCGTGCGTCGGCGGGGCGAGGAAAGGTCGTCAACTCGACCGGGGACGGGTTCTTCGTCGTCTTCGAATCGGCCCGGAGCGCCGTCGACTGTGCCGTGGCGATCCAGCGCGCGCTGCGCGAGCACCGGGTGAAGAGCGGCTTCGTGCCGCCGGTCCGCATCGGTCTGCACACGGGCGACGCCAATCAGCGCGGCGACGACTTCAGCGGCAAGGGTGTCCACGTCGCGGCGCGGGTCGCGGCCCTCGCCGGCGGTGACGAGATCGTCGCCTCGGCGGCGACGCTCGCCGAGGCGGGCGACGTCCCGACTCGGGACGCGCGGATCGTCACCGGTCAAGGGCGTGACGGATCCGGTCGACATCGCCGACATCGTCTGGGCCGACTGACCGTCGACGTCGTCGGCTCTGACAAAGCAACGGGCCGGGCTCCCCGTGGGGGATGCCCGGCCCGGCTGTCTACGGTTCGCTGCGGAGGTTCAGGACGGGGTGAACGTCGAGCCCGCTGTCATGGCGGCGACGACGGCCGCGTTCGACTAGATAGGTGGCATCGGCCGGCGGCCCGCTCGTCCCGATGACGACGGTGCCCGGCTGCGCCGACATTGGCGAGGCAGCTGGTGGCTCCGGTTCCGACCGGGATGCCGGCAGCCGCGTTCGTCGCGACGGCGGCGACGCACGTCACCGGGACCGTGCCGACGGTCGTTTCCGTCTTCTGGAGCACGTTCCAGTTGGCCGTGTTCGTGGCCGCCGCGACCGCCGTCGGCGTACGACGTCGCGATGCTCTTGGCCATGACGGCCGTCTTGAGTGTCGTTGGATTCGACGGGACGGTGATCGGCTTCGGGTCGAAGTACTGGCACACCAGCCCGGCGGGCGACGTGACGGTGTTCCAGTTCGCGGGATAGGCGATCTTGGCGACCGGGACGCTCTTCGCCGAGGCGAGCTGGCACGACGCCGTCGGCGGGAGCGACGGTGCGGCAGAAGCCGACGGGCGGCGCGCTCGGCGGAGCCGATGCGGTCGGCTTGGCAGTCGCCGTCGGCGCCGCGGTCGGGGTTGCCGTCGGCGGTCGCTGTCGGCGTGGCAGTCGGGGTCGCGGTCGGAGTCGGAGTCGGCGGTCGGTGTCGGGCTCGGCGTCGGAGACGCGGTCGCCGACGCGCTCGCCGAGGCAGACGCGCTCGGGCGACGCTGAGGGACTCGCCAGCGCTGCGGCGGACGCAGACGCGCTCGCCGACGGGCTCGGCGACGCTTCTGGCTTCCGGCACTCGGCCGGACCAGCGCGACCTTGATGCTTCCCGACCGGTCGGTCAGAAGGACCGTCGAACCCTTGTAGTCGATCAGCGCGGCGCCCTGGAGGGCCGCGAGGAAGGCGGTCTCCTGGTCCATGATCTCCTGCGGGCAGGCGAGCCGGGTCGTCGCCAGCTGGCTGACGCGGACGACGTTGCCATTGGTTTCGTAGGTGCCGTCGAACGTGTTGCAGCCTGACGAATCCGCCCACATTCGTGATCCCGAACCGGACATTGAGTGTCGTGTCGGGAAGCGGCGCGACGACCGATCCCGGCTGCGATCTCGAAGGAGTCGACGTCCCAGAGGCCCGAGCAGCGGGTTTCGCGGCGCGGCGTCGAAGACGAGGCTCGTCTCGCGAGCGGCGTCGTAGATCGTGAGGGTGTTGTTCCGGATCCCGTAGTACCGGCTGCCCTGGAGCAGGCTCAGGTATCGCTGCTCGAAGGTCATCGTCGCTTCGTCGCAGGCCATCAACGTGATCTTCGGCTGGGCGATGAAGATCGTCCGGCCACCGGACTGGTAGATCGGCGTCGTACTGGTTGCAGCCTGATGTGCCGGTCACCCGGAAGTTCGCGAACTCGGCGTCCGCGAACACGGTTGGCGGCACGACGGTGAGGGTCTCGCCGTCGTCGTAGGACTGGAGGACCCACTGGGTGCGCCTGTAGCTCACCGCCTGTGCCGGGACCGGCCGAACAGGCTGCGAACAGCAGGCCGATGACGGCTAGCGCCGCGAGTCGCCTGGGGATCATGAGGTTGTCGCTCGGAGTTCGACTAAACGATCTTCGAAGCGACGTAGAGCGCGAACAGGCGCAGTCCGTACCCGAAGCCTGCCAGGACGAAGGCAAGGAAGATCGGGCCCCCGACCGCGGTCGCCGAGATCGCGAAGGCCTCGAAGATGTTGAAGTTCGGGCGCTGCGCGAGGTCGAACCACCAGAAGGCGCCGGCGATCAACGCGTAGACGACGGCGACCCAGCCGATGATGATGAAGAACGTGCCGATGCCGGCCAGACGCCGCGCGTCATTAAGGACCTGGTCCATTCGATTTCCCCTCTCTTCGCTTGGTTGACGGGCTCGCCTTCCCCGGCGGCCGTGCCGGGAGGATGGTAGCGCACGCAAACGGTTGGCGAAGACGCGCGGACGCCGGGCCGTCACCGCACGCCGGCCGAGCTCGTCGAGGCTACGGATCGACAGGCTCGAGGACGAAGACCGGGATCTCGCGGGTCGTCTTCTGCTGGTACGTCTCGTAGTCGGGCCAGGTCTCGACGGCCCGTTCCCACCACGTCGCGCTTCTCGTCGCCGGTGACCTCGCGGGCGATGTAATCGCGCTTCGTCGCGCCGTCCTGCAGCTCGACGTGCGGGTTGGCCTTGAGGTTGTAGTACCAGACCGGATGCTTCGGGGCTCCGCCGAGCGAGGCGACCACCGCGTACACGCCGTCGTGCTCGACTCGCATCAGGGCGGTCTTGCGCAGCTTGCCGAGCGTCGCACCGACCGAGGTGAGCACGATGATCGGCCGGCCGCGGAGGTCTCGGCCGCTTCGGCGCCGTTCGTCGCCTCGTAGCGCTCGGCGTGGCGGCGTGCCCAGTCGGCTGTGCTTGGTTCGTACTCGCCTTGAAGTGGCATCGTCGGCATGGTGCGCATGGGCTGCCGGGTCGGCGTCCTGCATCGCCGGACGGCGTCGCCGGCCGGTTCAGCCCCCGCCAGCCGGACCGAAAGACTCCTGAAATCGTCGCTCCGGCGCGTTGACCGCGCGCCCGCAGCGCTGCCGACCGGCTGCGTTGTTATCCGCCGCAACGCCGCACGGTAGGGATGTTTGGCGCAGCGGCCGGATGGCGGCGTGAGATTAGAACCGAGTACCAGTGCCCCGGTGACCCCCAGGCCGGGCGAGCGCAGGGAACGCGGAGGAACACCGATATGGCACACCAGGAATCCAGTCCCGAAGGGCGAACGGACGCACCGGCGGCCCACTCCGGATCGCAGCCGTCCTCGCCGCCGTCGCATTGCTGATCGCGAGCTGCGGCTCGAACAGCAGTGGCGGCGGTGGCAGGCGGCGCGTCAGCGGCCGCGTCGTCCGGAGGCGGGCGCGTCGGCCGCGGCGCTTCGGCAGCGGCGCCGTCGGCCGCGGCCTCGGGTCGCCGATGTCGTCGGCCGGTGCGTCCGGCCGGCGGCCTCGGGTGCGCGGCATCCGGCGGACGCGAGCCAGGGCGGCGCCGCCGTCAGCGGGACGCTGACCGTCTGGGCGATGGGCAACGAGGGCGTGAAGCTCAAGGACCTCGCCGACGCGTTCATGAAGGAGAACCCGGGCACGACCGTCAACGTGACCCCGGTCGACTGGGGCCAGGCGGTCGCCAAGCTCCAGACCGCGATCGCGGGCCATCAGACCCCCGACGTCAGCCAGATGGGCACCGACATGATGGGCCAGTTCGCCGCCACCGGCGCGTTCGAGAACGTCCCGGCGAGCGTCGACAAGAGCAAGTTCTTCGAAGGCGCCTGGAACACCAACGTCGTCGAGGGCGCCACCGTCGGCGTGCCGTGGTATGTCGAGACCCGGCTCCTCTACTACCGCAAGGACATCGCCGAGAAGGCCGGCATCACCGCCCCGCCCGCGACGTGGGACGACCTCAAGGCGGCGGCCAAGGCGATGCAGGAGAAGGGTGGCGCGAAGTACGGCATCTCGCTCGGCACCAAGAACTGGCAGGAGTACCTCCCGTTCCTGTGGTCGAACGGCGGTGACATCACCGACGGGGCACGGCAAGTTCACGCTCAACAGCCCGCAGGCCGTCGAGGCCCTGACGTTCTACCAGTCGTTCTTCAAGGACGGCCTGACCCCGACGTCCGTGCCCGAAGGCTTCGACATCACGCCCGCCTTCGTGTGCCGGCACGCACCCGATGTTCTTCTCGGGGCCGTGGCACCTCGGCCTGATCAAGGAGGCCGGCGGTGCCGGGTTCGAGGACAAGTGGGCGATCGCCCCGATGCCGAAGAAGTCGAGCGCGACCTCATTCGTCGGCGGCGGCAACCTCGTCGTCTACAAGGACAGCAAGAACAAGGACCTGGCCTGGAAGTTCGTCGACTACCTCACCGATCCCGAAGACGCAGGTGGCCTGGTATCAGGACGTCACCGACCTGCCGGCCGTCCAGGCCGCCTGGGACGATCCGGCCCTCAAGAACGACCCGAACGTGGCGATGTTCGGCGAGCAGCTCAAGGACACCAAGGCGCAGCCCGCCATCTCGACCTGGAGCGAGGTCGCCGACGCGATCAACTCGAACCTCGAGAAGATGACGACCGGGAGCCTCGATCCGCAGGCGACCGCCGACGCAGATGCAGAAAGAGGCCGAGCGAGTAGGCACGGGCAGCTGACATGACCGTTCCGGCGCTGGCCCAACGGCAGACGACGGCAGAGGCGAGCTCCTCCGCCGCCGTCCCGCCGCTGGCGCGAAGATCTCACCGGGTGGGCGTTCGCGGCCCCGTTCGTGATCCTGTTCGGCATCTTCATGATGCTGCCGATCGTCGCCTCGTTCGTGCTCAGCTTCACGGACTTCGGGCTGCGGGACCTCGACCAATCCGATCGGGACGACCTTCGTCGGGCTCGAGAACTACCTCGACCTGTTCTCCGACCGCACGTTCTGGACGTCCCTGTTCAACACCTTCTACTTCGTGATCGTCGGCGTCCCGGTGACGCTGGCCCTCGGCCTGCTGATCGCGAACGCGCTCAACCGCGGCGTCCAGAAGTTCAAGACCGTGTTCCGCGTCGGCTACTACCTGCCCGTCATCACCAGCATCGTCGCGATCGCGGTGGTCTGGCGGTTCCTGCTGAACCCGGACTACGGCCTGGTCAACATGCTCCTCGGCGCTGTCGGCATCGAGGGCCCGGCCTGGCTGGCCGATCCCGTCCTCGCGATGCCGTCGATCATCGCGATGGCCGTCTGGCGCAACCTCGGGTTCGCGATGGTCGTCTTCCTGGCCGGCATGCAGGCGATCCCCGCCGTCGCTCTACGAGGCGGCGTCCATCGATGGCGCCGGGCGCTGGCAGTCGTTCCGGTACGTGACGATCCCGATGCTCCGGCCGACGATCCTGTTCATGACCGTCATCACGACGATCGGCTACCTCCAGCTGTTCGAGGAGCCGTTCGTGATGACCGGCGGCGGGCCGCTCGACAAGACCCTGTCGGTGACGATGTACATGTACCAGCAGGGCTTCGAGTTCTTCCACTCCGGGTACGCATCGGCGGTCGCCTACGTCCTGTTCGTGATCGTCGCGGTCATCGCGATCCTCCAGTTCAAGTTCCTCCGGTCGGACGCGTGAGGAGGCTGTCATGACTGCTGCATCCGCACAGGTCCCGCCGCCCCCGCCGAGCCGGCGCCGGGACGCGAACGCCGAACCGGGTCCGCGACGTGGGCCTACGTGATCCTGATCGTCGGCCTCGTGTTCATGGTCGGGCCGTTCGTCTGGATGGTCCTCGGCTCGATCAAGCCCGAGGCCGACTTCCTCCAGTCGACACCGACGCTCCTGCCGTCGGCGCCGACCGTCGACACGTACGGGCGGCTGTTCGACCAGCTCGAACTTCCCGACGGTTCTTCTTCAACTCGACCGTCATCGCGCTCGCCGTGACGGTCGGCAACCTGATCTTCTGCCCGATGCTCGGGTATGCGCTCGCCAAGCTCCGCTGGCGCGGCAAGAACCTGATCATGGCGCTCGTCCTCGCGACCTTGATGGTCCCGGCGGGCGTCACGCTGATCCCGAACTTCATCCTGCTGAGCAACCTCGGGCTGGTGAACACCTATCCGGGCCTGATTCTCCCGTTCCTCGCCGGACCGTTCGGCGTCTTCCTGATGCGCCAGTTCATGCTCGGCGTGCCGAACGAGCTGCTCGAGGCGGCGCGGATGGACGGCGCCGGTGAGTTCCGGCTGTTCTTCACCGTCGTGATGCCGATCGCGACGCCGGTCCTCGCGACGCTCGGGATCCTCACGTTCCTCGGCACCTGGAACAGCTTCCTGTATCCACTCGTGGTGGCGCAGGAGCCCGAGATGTACACGCTGCCGGTCGCGCTCGCGACGTTCGCGACCGGGCAGTACCAGGCGGACCACGGGATGCTCATGGCGGGGTCGGTGATCCTCGTCCTGCCCGTGCTGATCGTCTTCATCCTGTTCCAGCGCTGGATCACCGAAGGGATCGCCACCACCGGTCTCAAGGGCTGAGCAGTCCGGCGGGCGCGAGGGCGCCCGCGGACGATTTGGGAGGAGTCGATATGACCACACGCCGCCGCCTGCATCCATCCTTCGCGTTCCTCGTCTTCGTGCTGGCGGTGGCGCTGGCCATGCCGACGATGGCGTTCGCGTCACAGGCCGCCTCCGCACGGGCGCCGATGCGGCAGCCGCCGCCCAGGCCGCCGTGCCCGGCAAGGCACGCAAGACACTGCTCGAATACGCGCGGACGACGTACGCGTCGCTCGTCGCGATGACAAGCCCAGCGACCGGCCTGCCCGGCCGACAGGATGTCGTCCGCGGGCGTGCGCAGCCCCGAGACGTCGACGACCAACATCGGCGGCTTCATGTGGAGCACGGTCGTCGCCGAGAAGCTCGAGATCATCAGCCGCGCCGAGGCCGTCCAGCGTCTCGACAGGGTGCTGGACTCGCTCGAGACGATGGAGCGCCATCAGCCCGACGGTCAGTACTACAACTGGTACGACATCAACACGCTGCAGAAGCTCGCGTTCGGCGGGCCGCCGAGGCTCTCGTCGGTCGACAACGGCTGGCTCGCCGCCGGGTTGAAGGTCGTGTCCACGAGCGCGAAGGAGACGTCAACGTCGATCGCGGCGCGCGCCAAGGCGATCTACGACTCGATGGACTTCGGCGTGTTCCACCGGGTCGTGTACCCGGGTGGCCCGAACTCGGACGCCGAAGCCGACGCGACGGGCAGGCATGGTGAGAGGAATGGGGCCACGTACAAGGACCAGCACCTCGATCGCATCCTGTTCCACATCGAGCCGTCGACTGGCAACAATCCGTGCTGCTACGACACCATGGTGAGCGAGAGCCGGATCGCCACCTACGTCGGCATCGCCAAGGGCGAGCTCCCGGACTCCGCGTACTTCGGACAGTGGCGGACGTTCCCCGACACGTGTGACTGGAGCTGGCAGGAGACCAAGCCGATCGGCGTCGACCGGACGTACAAGGTCGAGGGCGCGCCCAACGGCCAGCGTCACGGTCTTCGAGGGTGCGTATCCCTACGAGAACTACCTGACCGTTCCAGGCTGGGGCGGCAGCATGTTCGAGGCGCTGATGCCCAACCTCTTCGTTCCCGAGGAGAAGTGGGCGCCGAACGAGCTGGAAGATCAATCACCCCGGCACCGTCGAGGCCCAGATCCACCACGGCCTCGTGGATGCCCAGTACGGCTACTGGGGCTTCTCGCCGTCGGATTTCCCGACGACCCCCGGCACCGTCGGCTATGACGTCTTCGGTGTCGACGCGATCGGCCTGAACCCGGAAGGCTACCCCTCGAACCTGAACCACACGTTCGTCGACCATGGCTTCGCCGGCTGCCGGCCCGGCCAGCCGGATCCGCCCCCGTCCGCGTACAGGAATGGCATCGTGACGCCGCACGCGTCATTCCTCGCGCTGCGCTACGCGCCAAAGCAGGTCATGGCGAATCTTGCCAAGCTGCAGGCGATCCCGGGCATGTACGGACAGTGGGGCTTCCGTGACGCCGTGAATGTCGACACCAAGCAGGTGGACGACTGGTACCTCTCGCTGGACCAGAGCATCATCATGGGCGCGATCGGGAACGAGCTCGGCCACGACATGCTTGCGCAAGGCCTTCGCCACGAACGAGGTCAAGGCCGCGCTGAAGCCGCTGATGGCGACGCGAGCAGTTCGGGGCGACGAGGCCCAAGAGCAAGCTCCTCAAGTGACCGACAGCCGACTAGCTCGACACACCCGCTTCGATGCAGGACGTCAAGAGCGCGGACCAGGCGGCGGCGGATCACCCGCCGCCGCTAGTCCTGCCGGCGACGAGGCACCGGACCGGCGACCGGGCCGGTTGCCACGGCCGGGATCGACCCGGCCGTAGCACGATCTGCCCGGATCGCCTGGTTCGAGACGCTCGGGGCGGAGACGGAACGAGACCGTCCCGCCGCCGGCGGTCTCGCTGCCGCCTCCGGCCGACGTCCGCGCCAGTCCGTGGCCGAGGCCAGATCACGATCGATTGGTCGCCGGTCGCCGGTGCGGCCGGCTACCTCGTCCACCGAGGCCTGTCGGCGGACGGGCCGTTCGAACCCATCGACCAGGAGATCGGTGACGTCCTGGCCGTGCCCCACGGCCCATATCTCGACACGACCGCCCCGGCCGACGCGGCGGCCTGGTATGCCGTCTCGAGCGTCGCGACCATCGAGGCCGGTGGAGGCGTCGCTGTCGCCGGCGGTCAACGCGACGCCAGGAGCGCAGGACGGCGCGATCACGCTGCGGGTCGACGCGGAGAGCGTCATCGACGCCGCTCCAACGACCGTGGCGCCCGATGGTCGGCTCCGAGCATCTCGCGCTGCTGCTGCGGGGCGCCGGACCCGGCGGGCATGACGTCGGGCTCAGAGCTGGCCGAGGCATTCCGCATCGTCCACGACGAGCTCGGCGTCGAGGCCGTTCGGGCGCACGCCATCCTCGACGACTCGCTCGGCGTCTACCGCGACTCCGGCGGCGGACCGGTCCACGACTTCACCAAGGTCGACGACGTCCTCGACCGGGTGCTCGACACGGGTCTTCGGCCGATCGTCGAGCTCTCGTTCATGCCGCGCGACCTCGCCGCGGACCCCGACGCGACCGTGTTCGCGTATCGCGGGATCATCTCGCCGCCGCGCGACCTCGACCGGTGGGCGGATCTCGTCCGCGACCTCGTCGCCCACCTCGTCGACCGCTACGGGCGCGACGCCGTCCTCACGCTGGGCGTTCGAAGTCTGGAACGAGCCGAACCTCGGTCTCTTCTGGGCCGGCAAGGAATCGGAGTACCTCCGGCTGTACGAAGTCACCGCACGCGCCGTGAAGGACGTCGATCCGGCGTTCCGAGTGGGAGGTCCGGCGACGGCGGCGGTCGGCTGGATCGACGACCTGCTCGAGCACTGCCGGGCGAACGACGTCCCGCTCGACTTCATCTCGACGCACACCTACGGCATGCCGCCGCTCGACCTGCAGTCCGGTCACTGCCCGGTTCGGGCGTCCTGACCTCCCGCTCTGGCTGACCGAATGGGGCGTCAGCTCACGCCAGGGTGCGCTCCTGAACGACGGCGTCTGGGCGGCGCCGCTCGTCGCCCGCGGGATGCGCTCGGCGGCGGGCCGGATCGATGCGCTGTCGTACTGGGTCGCGTCGGACCATTTCGTCGAGCTCGGGCGAGGCGCCGGCGCTGTTCCACGGCGGGTTCGGGATGCTGACGATCGGCAACCTCCACAAGCCGCGCTTCTGGGCGCTCGCGATGCTGGCGCGTCTTGGCGAGGACGAATTGCCGGTCGAGATCGACGGGCGACGGCGCTGGCTCGCTCGTCGAAGCCTGGGCGTCGCGCGAACCAGACGGCCGCATCGCGATCGCGGTCTGGAACGGCACCCTCGAGCAATCGAAGGCGTTCGGGGACGTCCTGCTCGATCGAACCGTGACCGCTGTCGGTGACCGGCCTCTCCGGCGGCGGCCTACGAGCTTCGCCACCACCGGATCGATGCGACACATTCGAACATCCTCGCGACATGGGACCGGCTTGGCCGCCCGGACTGGCCGGATCCCGCCGGCTGGGCGCGGCTTCGCGAAGCCGATCGTCTCGAGCGACTCGAGCCCTTCCGGGAGATCGCGACGGAGGACGGCCGCATCGAGCTCGAGTTCGAGCTGCCGATGCCCTCGATGTCGCTCGTCGAGCTCGACCCGGTCGAGCCGTCGAATCTGCGTGCCGACGCCGGGTGAGTCGCCGCCGCTGATCGCGAGCGAGCTTCGCAACCGGTCGGGGTTGGCGATCCAACTGCTCGCGAATGGCTCGATCTTCGCCATCCGCCATGGCGACGTGATGATCAACCAGGTCCTCGGCAGCCCGGCCGAGGGCGGGATCGGGAACGTCTACCTTCGACGGCGATCCCGTGACGGGATCAGCGGCCTTTCCGCTCATCGGTCCGTCGTCGCGGAGTCGGTTCAGCGGTGTCGGCGTCGGGAGGCGAGGTGGGAAGGCTCCGTCGACGAGATCGAATACGTGTGCACCCTTCGTGCTGGCGACGGGAAGGCCGGGATGGTTCTGGACGGTCTCGGCTCGCGAATGCGTCGCGGCCGCCCGCTGAGCCTCGATGCGATCCTCGCCCAGGACCTCGGGATCGCCCAGGAGGCGGCGGTCCGGACCAACGAGCTGTACACGAGCCAGTACATCGACCACACCGTCCTCCAGGACGAGGACCTCGGGTTCGTCGTCTGCTCGCGTCAGAACATGCCGCAGGACGGCGCGTATCCCGTGGATCGCCCACGGTTGCCTCGACGGAGCTGTCGGGTATCTGACCGACGGGTTCCAGTTCTACGGCCTCGAGCTATCGCGCGACGAACATCCCTGCGGCGCTCGGCGTCGCCGAGGCTGCCGAGCCGGACCTACCAGTACGAGTTCGCGCTGCCGACGGTCCAGTCGCGACGGCTGCTGCTTGGCACCCGGCGCGCGGGGCGAGATCGCGTTCTTCGCCGCGTACGAGCCGGACCATCCGGCGGCCACGGGGATCGGCGACCTTCGCCGGGCGAAGGCGGCGGCGCGGGCGTATCGGCGCCGTCGGTGACCGACTGCGCGCCGAGGCGCGACGACGCCGCGGCGTCGCACGCGACCGCTGCGGCCGGCGTCGACGGCGGCGGCTCAGCCTCGAGCGTCGCCGTCGCGGCGCGCCGCGGTCCGGCGCTGCGCGCGCCTCGATATTCGCTGCCCCGACGATGTTCCCGAGCCGAGGACCTCGAGCCCGACGACCTCGAACGCTTCTTCGGTCGCGACTGGCGCCACGTCGAGCGAGACGGCCGACGGAAAGCCGCTGTCGTTCTTCCACGGCGGCGACAGCGCACGTCGTCCTGAGATCCAAGGAGCTCGTCCAGGAGCGGCCGACCGGTCACATCATGCGCTCGGGCCGCGACCTGTTCCCGACCGACGAAACGCTGTCGGTCACGGCCTGGATGGCCGGCGTCTTCGCCTCGCAGCTCACGATCGGCAACACCTCGTACAACAAGCTGCTCAGCGTCGCCCGAAACCCGCTGAACGTCGCTCAAGGCCGGTGGCCAGCGCATCTTCGTCGGTACCGAGCGAGGGCTCGAGCTGCTTGGCCTCCCGTCTGCCTTCGAGATGGGCCCGAACCATGCACGCTGGGTCTACGAGGACGACCGGTTCACGATCGCCGTCCGCGTCGCGACGTCCCTGGACGACCCGGTGTTCCGGCTGTCAGCGAAGGTCGAACGTGGCGGGCCCGGTGTCGCTGCTGATCACCCACGACGTCGTGCTCGGCACCAATGAGTTCGATGCCGCCGGTTCGCGTGACGGCCGATGTCGCGACAGGGTGCGTCGAGCTTCGTCCGGCCCGGGAATCGATGATCGGTCAGCGCTATCCGGAGACGACCTTCTACATCGTCACGCCCGACACCGACGCACTCGAGGCGATCGGTGGGGACGGGCTGCTCTACGCCGACGGCGAGAGCCGCGGCGGGCTCGCACGTCGTCGTCAAGACGAAACCGGTCACCGAGTTCTCGCTGGTCATGACCGGGAGCGTCCTCGACGCTGGCCGGGCGCGGGCACGTGCCGACGGCCGCCGTCGGACGCGAGTGCCGCCGCCGACCGGACCGGCCGCCGAGGACGGCGCCGTCGACGCCTGGTGGACCGCGCCTGCGTCACGGCGCGACCCTCGCGCGGTCGCGACCGGCCGGACCGCCGAGGACCTCCGACGGCTCGACGACCTGCTGCGCTGGTATCCGGTCGATGCCATGGTCCACTTCACGACCCCGCACGGGCTCGAGCAGTACAGCGGCGCCGCCTGGGCCGTGCGCGACGTGACCCAGGGACCCGTCGAGTTCCTCGTCGCCACGCGGCAACCCCGAGCCGATCCGCGACATCCTCGCGCGTCGTCTACGAGCACCAGGACCGGCAGACAGGCGACTGGCCGCAGTGGTTCATGTTCGACCGGTACCGCGAGATCCGGGCGCCCGACAGCCACGCCGACATCATCCATTGGCCGATCAAGGCGCTCTGCGACTACGCCGAGACGACCGGCGATCTCTCGATCCTCGACGACGAGGTCGCGTACACCGATCCCGTCACCAAGGCGCCGACGGCCGACAAGGAGACGATCTTCGCGCACACGGAGCGCCAGATCGATGCGATCGAGCGCGGATGCATCCCAGGCACCTCGCTCGTCGTGTTCGCCGGCGGTGACTGGGAGGACACGCTTCAGCCGGTGGACGCCACGATGGCCGAGCGGCTCGTGAGCAGCTGGACGGTGGAGCTGGCCTACCAGACGCTGTCCCGCTATCGCCGTCGTCTGCGCGCGGGCGGGGAGGGAAGCGATGGCTCGCCGGCTGACGGACCTCGCCGGCCGCATGCGTGCCGACTTCAACCGCTTCCTGATGCCCGATGGCGTCGTCGCTGGTCTGGCGTATTTCCGACCCGACGGAGTCGACTACTTCCTTCATCCGCGCGACCGGGCGACCGGCGTCCGCTACCGGCTCATCCCGATGACGCGCGGCATCATCGCGGGGATGTTCACGCCCGATCAGGCGACGCAGCCACGCCGCGCTCGTCGACCGATACCTGACGTTCCCCGACGGTGTCCGGCTGATGGACCGGCCGATGGCGTACACCGGCGGACCATCACGCATCTTCAAACGGGCCGAGTCGGCCGCCAATTTCGGGCGTGAGGTCGGGCTGCAGTACGTCCACGCCCACATCCGCTACATCGAGGCACTGGCGCGGATCGGCCGGCCGGACGATGCATTTCGGGCGCTGATGGCCATCTGCCCGATCCTTCTCGAGCGCGACGTGCCGACCGCGCTCCCGCGCCAGAGCAACGCCTACTTCAGCAGCTCGGACGCCGCATTCGTCGACCGGCGGCAGGCAAGCCGCCAGTTCGGGCGGCTGCGGAGCGGGACGATCGGCGTCAAGGGCGGCTGGCGGGTGTACTCGAGCGGACCTGGCATCTACCTGAACCAGCTCGTCTCGAACGTCCTCGGTCTGCGCGCGTATTTCGATGACGTCGTGATCGACCCGGTCCTGCCACGGCACGCCGACGGCCTCACCTTCGACTTCGAATGGGAAGGGCGCCCCGTCCGATACCGATATGAAGTCAAGGGGCCGGGCTTCGGGCCGACCGAGGTCCGGGTCAACGGTGCGTCGGTCGCCGCACGCCGAGCGACGGACAACCCCTATCGCGAGGGCGGCCTGCTGATCTCGAAGCGGGTCTTCAGCGACGCGCTCGACGAGCGACGAGAACCTCGTCGAGATCGTCGTCTGAGTCTCAGGCCGGCGCGCGCCGAGCCGCGTGCGGCGCCGACCGCCGGCTGCCCGCGGACGGCCGCGGCCGCGACGACGTATCGCCGCGGCCGCTGCACGAGTGTTCAGCGCGATGGACTGGGGACGCCGGGGCGTGGCGCAGGCTGCGCCTCGTATGCCGGCTCCTCTTCGTGGCCACCGACCTCGTCCCAGATCCGGATGTGCCGGCTCTCGCGGATGTAGAGCCCGCCCACGACGACCGTGATCAGCGCGACGATGATCGGATAGGCGAGCGGCGCATAGAGGTTGCCGGTCGAGGTCAGCAGGGCGGCCGCGATGAGCGGCAGGAACCCGCCGAACCAGCCGTTGCCGATGTGATAGGGGAGTGACATCGACGTGTACCGGATCCGCGCCGCGAAGAACTCGACGAGGAACGCAGCGATCGGACCGTAGACCATCGTCACGAAGATGATCTGGATCCACACGAGCGCGATCAGCGGCAGGATCTCCGGCTGAGCGACCGTTGGCGTGACGCCATCCGCGCCGACGAACTTGCCGGCGGCCGCCCCGGACGTGGCGAGCGTGCCTTGCGGATGGGCGAATTGGGTCATCAGCGCATAGATCGGCACGTACGTGATCGCCGCGATCAGACAGCCGCCGAGGATCACCGGCTTTCGGCCGATCCGGTCCGACAGCCGGCCGAATATCACGAAGAACGGCGTCGCGAGCACGATCGCCGTGCCGACGATGAGGTAGGCATCCGTGTAGCGGACGCCCAGCACCGTCCCGAGGAAGAAGAGCGCCTGGAACTGGCCCTGGTACCAGACGACCGCCTGGCCGGCCGTCGCGCCGAACAGCGCGAGGAACATGAGCCGTCGATTGGCCGAGTTGCCGAAGCTGTCGCGCCACGGCGCGGTCGAGGACTTGCCGGCGGCCTTGAGCCGGCTGAACAGCGGCGTCTCCTGCAGCCGCAGCCGGATGTAGAGGGCCATGGCCACGAGGATGATCGAGAACAGGAACGGGATCCGCCAACCCCAGGCGGTGAACTCGGCCGCCGTCATCGAGGCCCGGGTGATGCCGACGACCACGAGGGCCAGCAACAGACCGAGGGTCGCCGTCGTCTGGATCCAGCTCGTGTTCTGTCCGCGCTTCTCGTCGGGACTGTGCTCTGCGACGTAGATCGCGGCGCCGCCGTATTCGCCACCGAGGGCGAGACCCTGGGCCAGGCGAAGCGTGACGAGGATGATCGGCGCGAGGATCCCGATCTGGGCGTACGTCGGCAGGAGGCCGACGAGCGCGGTCGAGAGCCCCATGATCAGGATCGTCAGCAGGAACGTGAACTTGCGGCCGGTCAGGTCGCCGAGGCGGCCGAAGAACGCGGCGCCGAACGGGCGGACGGCAAAGCCCGCTCCGAAGGTCGCCAGCGACGCCAGCAGCGCCGCGGTGTCATTGCCGGGCGGGAAGAACTGGGTGGAGAAGAACGCGGCCAGGACGCCGTACAGGTAGAAGTCGTACCACTCGATGATCGTCCCGGCCGCCGAAGCCGTGATGACGAAGGGGAGTCGGTACGGTCTTGCACCGACTGCGGTTGGCGTACTCGCGGACAAGGCGCACACCTCCAATGGAAGCGGTTCGTGAGACGCCGCGGTCCGCCTCAGCGACGGTCCGCGTCGCTGGCCACATCCTTCGCTGGCCGACCTCCTCCCGTTCGACACGACGATTCTCTGGGCGGTTGTCCGGAAATCTGTCGCTGGGCGCGCTGCTGGCCCATTCCACGGCTCCGTCGTGGGATGACAACGGCATTCCACTTTTGCAGGACGCGGAATTGCGCGTTCGGCGGGTACGGCCTGCCGGCCGCCTGGCGTCGGGCGCGACGATCAGCTGATCGCGCGCTCGATGCCTGGCGCGTCGCCGCCGAGGACGAGCCGTCCGTCGAGCGTGAGATACAGAAGATCGATGTTCGCACCGGCATCGGCGACCCGGCGCAGGACCGTGGCGGCGCCACCGGGGAGATTCTCAACGGCGGTCACGACGACTGTCTGCTCGGCCTGGATCTCGAGACCGGCATCGATGAGCGCTCGCCGCGCCTGCTGTGGATCGTCGACGAGCAAGTGGAAGGCGCCTTGGCCGTCGCAGACGAAGCCACAGGCACCATCGATGTTGACCCCCGCCCGACCAAGCGCCTCGCTGGCGCGGAGGAGGGTCCCGGGCTGGTTGACCAACTTCACGGTCAGGTCGATGGCCATGTATCGCCTCCCGTTGGTATCTCGCGGGCGTCCCTTTAACGTCTGGCGGGCGTGCGTCCGGGGAGCGTACGCCAGTGAGCCGGGCGAACGCGGCGGCCCGCTTGCCGCGGAGTACCATGGACGCACCAGATGCCCGAATCGCGGGGGCGACGATGGCGACGGAGAACCCAACCGATACGGCCGGTCCCGTCCGGGACCTGGTGGTCGAGGCCGCCCGGACCCAATTGGCCGCGGTCTCGGCCGGGATCCGCTTCTGGGCAGCGTGGGTCGAATTCAGCCGACCGCTACACCCAGGCCGTCGGTGCGGAACTTGCCCGACTCGAGGACGGCAGCGAGCCGACCGGAGATCTGACGGCCCGGCTCGCCGACCACACTCGGACGTACCTCCGCGAGATGACCGGGCTGCCGACCGTGGCTGTCCAGCACTTCAACTCGGAGCTCGAGAAGATCGGTCGCCCCAAGCGGCGCCGGACACGCCAGGCGAAGGTCAAGGAGTAGCGCCCGAACCAGGCGCCGACGCGTCGCGTGACGCCGACACTCGGGATCTTGCGGCCGGCCGGCGGGTTCTGACCGCAGTCGGGGCCCCGTTCGCCGGTGTAAAGGTGCTCCGTTCCGCGCGCCACGCGTCCGGGCCGAGCGTCCTCGGATCCACGCTCGAGCCGACACCGCCCGCCAGAACTCCCACCCACTTGCGCTGCACTTCCATCGCCCAGCGCAGGTGCCACACGGGATCGGCGAGGAACGACTTCGCCCATGCGGCCTGCCAGCCGACGAGGTCCGTGAGCGTCGTGGAACGGGAACCGCCTTTCCGTGGTGCCATCGCTCGCGGCCACGCGAGGATCACGTCCCGGACGACCGCCGCCGTGATCGACGTCATAACCCGAGAGGGCCGGACCTCCTGGCCGCCGAAGTACGCACTCGCCTCGCGCGCGAACGTCGCGTCTGCCTGTGCGAGCTCGCAGCCGCGAGCCAGCGCGTCGAGCCACGGCCCGGCCAGATGCGGGTTTCGGAGGGTCGTGGCGCAGGTCGCCAAAAATCGCATCGACGGGTCGAAGTAAGCCTTCGCATCCCTGTCATACGTTCCAAGCGCGGAAGCCGTTGTGTCGCCGGTCCTCAGGGCCTCCATGAGGATCGGCGCGGCGAGCAACGCCGATTCCATCGCCGGCGTGATGCCCTCGCCGGTCATCGGATCGACGAAGCTTCCGGCGTCGCCGATCGAGCACGCCGCGATCCAGGCTGCGCGGCCCGGCACCGCCGTAGGTCTTGACGATGCCGCCGATGGGCGTCGAGCACAGCTCGAGCCGCTCGTATGGCGGCCCAGAGGCGCGGACCCGGTCGAGGAACGTCTCGAATAGCGCCGGGATGGCGACATCCTGCCGCCGACGCGTCTCGGCCAGCAGCCCGATGCCGATGTTGACCCGACCCCCGGACATCGGGAACACCCAGCCGTAGCCCGGAAAGAGGGAGCGATCGAACCAGAACATCGCCTCGCCGACGTCCGCATCCATGCCGGTCGCGTACGCTCGCCGGGCGACCGCGATGTGGCGCTCGTCATCGCTCAGGATGTCACCGGCCGTGGCGACGACTGAGTTGACGCCGTCGGCACCGGCGACGAGGGCCGCTCGATATCGGACCGTCCGGCCGCTGTGACGGGCTTCGACCTCGACGCCTTCGCCATCGATGGTCACGCCGCTCGCACCCGTCTCCTCGTGGACGGTCGCGCCGGCCGCCGCTGCGGCGTCGAGCATCGTCGCGTCGAGGTCGTCGCGCGGGATGATGTAGCCGTGGGGTGGGGTACGGTCGTCGTGGCCGTAGAAGGGGATCGGCCCCCGATAACGGGCAACGCCCTCGACGTAGGTCGACGACTCGGTGATCGGCAGCGGGGTGCGCGCCTCGAGAGTCGCGAGACAACCCATCTCGTCGAGGATCGCCAGACCGCGTGGCTCGACGTAGTCGCCACAGACCTTCTCGCGCGGGAAGCGGGCGCGCTCGAGCAGGACCACCCGCGCACCGTCACGCGCGAGACGCCAGGCCAGAGTGCTTCCGGCCGGACCGCCCCCGACGACGATGACGTCTGCTGCTCGCTCCACCAACGTCAGATCCTCGACAGCGAGCGGGTGTGGCCGATGAGGTCGACGAGCGGCTTGGGGTCGTCGGCATTGCGGGTCGCTTCGGTCGTGGCCTCGTCGGCAAGCCGGTCGAGATAGGCCTCGGCCTCGGGGAGTGCTGCCTGAAGCCGCTCCGCGATCCGGCCGACCTCCGACCGCTCGCCGGCCCTGAACATCGCTGCGGTGGCCGGGTCGCGCACGGCGATCGCTGCGGGCAGGGTCAGGATGCCGTCGATGATGTCCTTCTCACTGCCACCGCCGAGGGCCGTCGTCCCGCGCACGTCCGCGACGTCGTCGCAGCCGTGGTACAGCATCCCGAGAAGCAGCCCGTATCGCTGCAGCCGATCGTCGCGTGTGCCGAGGCGGGCGCAGATCTCGAACATCGAACCGGTGTCGGCGGCCGCGATCGCCCGCCAGTCCTCGACGCCCATCGGGTGGCGTCGGACACGCCACTGGAAGCACTCGGCCGCACCGAGGCGCTGCATCAGCTCGGCGATGAGTCGGACGCTGTAGGCATCGGTGGCGACGAGGCGCGGTGCGGCGAACCCGATGTAACCCGCGGTCATCAGGCCGGGCAGGAACCCGTATCGGCAGTGGAGCGAAAGCTCGCCACGCCGGTAGCGTGATCGGTCGAGGATGTCGTCGACGATCAGCGAGACGTTGTGGATGAGCTCGACCGCCGCGGCGGCGCGGAGCACCCTGGGGCTGAGGCGTTTCGACGTTGTAGCGTGGTAGCACGCGAACACGGTCACCGGCCGGAAGGACTTCGCCCGACTCGACAGCTGACGCTGCGCCATCGCCGCGATCTCGGGATCGCAATCGGCCAGCCAGTCGGTGATGAGGCGGCGCATGCCGTCGAGATCCGGCTCGACCTTAAGCAGCGCCGGCAGGTCCCATGCCGACCGGGCGTCGGGCGCGGTGGCCGCTTGGGTCACTGCGCGGGATCAGCCTTGGCTGCCGGCCGCCGCCGGCGAGGCTTTGACGCCGGCGCCGCCGAGTCCTCCGCGGCTGAGGCGGACGCCTTCGCTCTCGCCGTGCGCGCCGGCTTCTTGGCCGCGGACGCCCCGATCTCGGTGCTCGGTACCTCTGTCGCCGCCCCCGCCTCCGGGCTCGGCTCCGCGTCGGTGCTCGGTTCCGCCGTCGGGGAATCGATGACGGACTCAGCGTCGGTCGCGATACGCCGGAGGACGATCTGGATCCGTTTGTCGGACAGCGCCGGGATGGCGATCTCTCCTCGATACCGAACCCCCGGCTCGAGTGCCTCATCGAGCTCGGCCGCCAGCTGCACCATCGCCTGCTGACCGGGTTCGAGCGTGACAACGGCTGGACGAAGGACCAGCCGCGGACGCACCTCGTGCCCTTCTTCGCTGACGAACGGCGAGACGGTGATCGGGGCGGACACAGGTGCGGCCGTCAGGTTCTCGACGACGAAGACGCCAAAACCCGGCCTGTCTCCTGCGGCCTCGACAACGAGCGTCGGCGAACCGACCATATCGCCGGAAGCCGGCGCGGACGGTGTCGAATCATCGGCGGTCCCAGGCTCACGACGAAACAGCCGGAACAGTGGACTCAGATCGAGACGGATCCCCTCCACAGGCAGCAGGATCCCTCCGAGATCCACCGCGATCCGCCCGAGGCGACCGTAGTACCCCGTGAGCGCGCGGGCCGTCTCGTCGACAAGCGATGGGCCGCCCTCGCCTTCAAGCGGCTGGTCTGAGGGCGAGGCCGTCATTTCGGGCAATCGCGCTGGCAATAGAAGTGGTCGTACCAGTGGTGGATCAGATCGGGACCGTCCTCGACCGCGACTTCGGCGCAGCAATCCTGTCCCTGGCACGTCGACACGATCGTCCAGCGCAGGTAGTGACGCTGGCAGCCATCGACCCACACGATGAGCTTGCGCGTCGTGCCGTCGGCGTCGGTCGCGGGGACGTCGAAGGACAGGACGACAAGGCCTTCTTCCAGCGGACCCAGCGCGAGCGCGGCCGGTGTGATCGCCGCCGACCCGCCGCTCGTGCTCACGTTGATCGTCTGGCCAACCATGTCGGTGTTCGTGACGTCGAGGCGAACGACCGCCTTGGTTCCCGGGCACGCCCTCGTTACAACGGCGCCGAGCGGCTGGGGCGCCCAGCAGGGAGGTGGGATGTCACATGTCCCGCCCGTCCGCGGTGCCGACGGCAGCTGGACCGCCCCGAGCAGGTCCATGCCGATGCGGGCACCCTGCCCGAGCAGCCCGACGAGGCCCTTCGCCGCGTCGGCCACTGTCGGCGACGCCGTCGACATCTTCCCGCTCATCGCGGCCTCCTCGATGTGGACCGTGGCCGCGGCCCTGGCGGCGTGGTTTCGGGCGGTTTGGGTTCCGGTGGCCTGGTATCGGGCATTCCCGGATCGGAGGGTTTCCCGCGCGGCGTCGAGACCCGGATCGGCAGACGTAGACGCGCCACTTCCCAGGAACCGGCATATGTCCGCCCCGGACGCAGCCGCTCCGACATCCCGAGGTCCAGGCGACACGATCGCGCCTCGCCCGGCTTCAGCGCGCCGGCACCCGAGCGGACGCGTACGTCGACGAGGCCGCCATGTGACATGGCGAGGTCGTCGAGGAGGACATCCATCCGGCCCTTGCCTTGTGGCGGGTCGCTGGTGAGCGCTGCCCAGACCGCGTGGTCGATGCCTCCTCCGTCAAAGAGGCAGAAGCTGGATCGGGCCGGGATGTCGATCGGCACGTTGCCGGTGTTCGCGAGCTCGACTTCGATCGTCTGGGTCCCGCTCGGTTCCGCGGTGAGGTCGAAGCGCGTCGGAGCGGCTCGTAGACGAGGCTCCGGTTGGACATCGATGACGACGGGAACCGTCGTGTCGGCGAGGACGGCCGAACCTTCATACCGGCCGGGCGGAGTCGAGGGTGCGAGGCGGACCCTGAGACGCGACGGATCGTCGGTTTCGCGCGAGGAGCGGAGGCTGACGCGTTCGGCGATGACTCCCTCGATGCGAAGTGAAACATCGGACCGACGACGGACGCCGGCGCCCATGTCTGATGCGGGAAGCGACCCGGACGCCGCCAGCCGGGTCGGCCCGCCTCGAAGCACGATGGCCGGCTCCGGGTCTGCGGCCTTCCGCCGGCGTGGCGTACCTGGCGCCGTCACTTCGGTTGCTCCGGCTGGATCGGGACAGGGACCGAGCCGGGATGGCTCACATCGCCGGGATCGCGGTGGACCCGGCCACAGATCTCGCAAGGGTTCGGTCTGAACGGTTCGGTGATCACCTGCGTCTCGCCGCACAATCGGAGCGCGACCAGCTCGTAGCCGAAGATCGACAGGCCGACGGTGTACGTCGAGGGGATGTGGGTCCGGATCGCTGGGATCTGGGTGATCGCCAGCGAAACCTGGAGCGGCGCGATCTCGATTCGCGGCAGGTTCGTGACGTCGAGCGTGAAGTCCTTCGGGATCCCGCTCAGATCGATGTCGAAGTCGGTGGGTATCCCACTGAGATCGACGTCGAGCGTATCGTCGAACTTGAGCGTGATGTCGGCACTTGAGGACATCGGTGCCACCCCCGGTACGCGTTTGGCGATGGTAGACCCGGCTCCCCGACGGGGTCAACAAAAGTCGCGGCCGCTCCCGCCCGCACGACCGTCGGGAATCGAAACGAGGGCCGGAACGTCGTTCCGGCCCTCGTTCGCGTCTTTCGCGGCTACGGCAGCGCTCGATCGCCCTCCGGCGTTCGGACCCAGTTCGGAACCTTGGCCGGGAGCAACGGGATACCGGCGTGCGTGTCGGGAACCTGGATGCCAGGATCGACCCAGCCGGCCGCGAGAACGTCCACGCGGTCGATGATGCGAGTCGCATGATCCAACGTGCTTCGCTCCGGTCGGCTGAGGCTGTTGAAGTCCTGAACCACGCCGTGGAGCACCCCGAACTGCGCGATCGCCCCGCGTAGCCCTATGACCTGGATGGTTGCCGCGTTCGCGACCGCCGTCCGGTGCGACTCGATCGGGTCGTTGGCGCGATCGGCAGCGGTGCCGACGAGGGCCTGGTGAGCCTCGATCTTTTCGTGGATGGCGGCGACGTAGGCGGTCCGGTTGGCGAGGCTCACCGATCGCGATCCAGCGATCGTCCAGGCGGCCGCTCCGACGGCGAGCCCGACGGCGACCGCCACCGCGACTGTGAGGACCGGCCGCGACCAGCCGGGTCGTTTCCCCGTTTCCTTTGTGGTGGGCCGCGTGTGGCCCAGGTCCATGGTGGTGTTCACGTGTGCCATTTCGATGCCTCCTTGTCTGCCTAGCCAGGAAAGAGCGAGGACCGGAACCGACGTCCCGATCCTCGTCGTCGGTCGGTGGCTACCGCGGGTACCAAGGGCCCCACGGGGTCTCGACCGGGCCTGCCCCATCGGCCGCAATGACGGCGCGCGGGCCCCAGGGCGTGTCGGACGGGTTCGCGCCGTCGACGGCGCTGACCGGGGCCGCCGACGGCAGCGGGTCGTAGCCGCGCGCGAGAGCGCACGAGAGATTCGTGACCGCGGGCTGCGTGGCCTGCACGACGACGCCGCCGGAGTACGCGCGGCCGCCGGGGTTCGTGCTCGCCGCGAACGGCATCGGGTCGTAGCCGCGGCGAACGGACAGGTTCGTGACCGAGGCTTTGCTGGCCTGCAGGACGATGCCGCCTGAGTAGGCACGGCCGCGGAGGTTCGTGCCGGCCGCGAACGGCATCGGGTCGTAACCGCGGCGGTCCGACAGGTTCGTGACTGAGGGCTGCGTGACGATCCCCTGAGTGAACGCACGGCTGTTGCTGGTGACGACCGGGATGCCGCCCTGGCGTCTCGATGGCGTCAAGGCGGTGATCGGCCAGGGCTGCATTCGCGACCGACATCCGGTGCGACTCGATCTGATCGAATCCCGCCATGGTCAGTGCGTTCGCCGCGGCCACACGGTGGGCCTCGATCTGGTCGTAACCGCTGACGGCTGCCGCATTCGCGACCGCGGTTCGATGCATCTCGATCGGGTCGGACGCGCGGTCCGCGCCAGCGACGAGAGCTGCCTGGTGCGCCTCGATCTTCTCGTGGATCGCGGCGACGTTTGCCGACTTCGTCGACGTGCTGACGGCCTGTGATCCGGCGATCGTCCAGGCGGCCGTGCCGACGGCCAGCCCGACCGCGATGCCGAAGATCCCCGTGAGCGCCGGCCGGGACCAGCCGGGTCGCTTCTGGGACTCGTTGGTGGTGGGTCGCGTGCGACCAAGACCGGTCGTGGTACCCGCGTGCGCCATCTCGGTGCCTCCTGTCGTGTCGGCTCCGTGGCCCGGGTCGGGCTTCGTGAGCCGCTGGTCTGCCTCTCCATGGAGGCCACGACGAGACGCTAGGACTGGACCATGGCGCAGGACATCGAGCGAGTGCCCGAGTTCGGGCGATGCGCACCGTTCATTTAGGGACGCGCGCGATCCCCCGACCCTTTACTCGCAGTCGCGCGACCAGCAGCGACGGCCGGAGACGGTCACGCCGCCGGCTTCGCAGTGCGCGTGCGCGAGCGATCAGCCGCGAGGGATCCGGAACTGTTCGGCGTCGAAGCCGCCGCGGCTGTCCACTCCGAAGCGAAACGCTACGAGGTCGAAGAGCACCAACGCCGCGAGGGCGATGATCATCGTGACAAGAACATCCATGACCGAGACCTCGATGGGACGGCGACGGCGGAGTCGTCTGGAATCCTCTGGCCGTATCGAGATTCTCTGGTATGTCGCTCAGGTTGGACATCGTCTTCTGTCGCGATTTACGCCGTCAACCGCCGGGGCGGCCGTCGGCGGGCACGTGGTCAGGCGAAGGCCGCGAACGCCGGCGGAGCCGGTCTTGAGCGCTGAGCTCCGGGAATCTCAGTCGAGATTGTCGATCAGCTTGCTCCGGTCGTAACCCTCACCGTCCGCTGGATCATCCCGGCGCGGTCACTCAGGAAGAAGCGCATCACCGACCCGGTTGGCGTCGTAGCCGTCGTCGTCGATATCGCTTGTCGGAAGCTGGGCGGCCACGACGAAGCGCGTCGCTCGCAGGTGGTCCTCGACCTACTTCCGATCGGTGTTGAAGCGGCACGAGCCAGTGCTATTCGGGCGGCACGAACTCGAATGGGACGCCGAAGGCGAGCAGCGTCAGTTCGTGGACGACTCCGCCCGAGCGCGAGTCGCCCTTCACAGACCTTGTGATCGACACCAGTCTCCCCGCTGTATCGATGACGACGACGATCTCGTCGGATCCTTCGGGCTGGACACGGATCGAGCCGGGCGGGTCCTCGGGGTTCGACTCGATCACTTCCCACATTCCGGGCGGCAGGGCTGCCCGGATGACGTCCAACGCGCCCTCGCCGGGAACATCGAGCCCCACAAAGGACCGCGCTCCACCGGAGGCCTTCTGCCACCCGGCGGCGTCGTCTAGGCGGATGAACGTCTGATTTCCCACGAGCGTCGTGTCATATGTGAACGCGTTTGGAAGGCCGGGATAGCCCTCGTACACCGCCAGCCCGCGGGAGGTCGCGAGATCGAGCGTGCCCGTCTTCTTGTCGATGGCCTGGAAGTAGACGTGGTCCGCCGCGGCGAGGGCATCCACCTGCTCGAACGTCGCAGGGCCGGCGGCAACCGTCTTCTCCAGGGCGGCCTCAACGTCGGAGGCTTCGAGGCGGGCACCAGGGTCGAGGCCGGCGAGTGCCGGCGGGGCCGGCGAGCCTGGACGCCACGGTGAACGCGCTCGCCGATGATCCCTGACGGGGCGGGGCCGACCCGCAGGCCCCTGCGATCACGGCAACCACCGCGAGCGTTAGTGAGAGCGGGAGGAGCAACCGCACGGAGCGGCTCGCCGACGCCACGCTTGGCGTCGCCGGTTTCCCGGCTGCGTTGGACGGCCGTCGGGAGAACCTGCCGCAATGGCGATGGGTCTCCGATCTGCAGAACGCTCGAACGTAGTAGCCCACATCCCTTCCCAGCTCATGACGGAGGCCGGGGTCGATCATCGCATGGGCCATGGACGTACCGCCGGTGGATGACCGGAGAGGTCGTGAACATCCACGAGGCGAAGACCGATCTGTCGGGACGTCAAGCAGGTCGAAGGCGGCGACGAAGTCGTGATAGCGCGCGCCGGCCGGCCCGTGGCCTGCCTCATTCCCTACGTGTCGCGGACGCGCGCACGGACGTTAGGAACATGTCGCGGGTGCGTACGCCTCGCCCCCGACTTCCACCAGACCGCCGAGAGCGTTCTCGAGGTATTCGGGGCCTGATCCTGCCGCGCCCTGCGGTATCCATGTCCTGAGGGCGTGAAGCATGGCCCTCAGAGGCCGGGGACCTCCGTCTCGTCACGGACTTCGTCGATGCCGGGGACGCGCTCTGCCACCGCGACGATGGCGTCCGAGTCGTCGATGTCGTCGACGATCCCACGGATGACCGCCACCGAGCCGACGACGCCGATCGCGAGTCGGTCGGCGAGTCTCGAGGTCTCGGCGTCGGCCCGCAACGCCTCGCGGATCCGCTCGGTGAGGTCGCTTTCATCCGCGAGCGCCGTCGCCGATGAGGCGTAGCTCTCGTCCAGGGCCGACACACTCGTCCCGGCGGCAACGATCGGGTCCGCCTCCTGGTCGTCGGGGTCGGGGATGATCGGTGGATCGATAGGAGGCACGTACGTCATGCCATCCTCGGTGGCCGCCTGAAAATCGATCGTCTCACCTTCACGGAGGCCGTCGGCAGCGAGGCCACCAGTCAGCAACGACTGGTCGTCAGTGTCAACCCCGGTCGCGGTGCCGACATCAGGGAACAGGTGGTCCCATTCAACCTTCGACGGCTGCCGCGGTCCCTCGATCTCGTCAGGGTCGAGGACGGCATCCTGTTCGCGCAGGCATCTCCTCACCCTCGAGGGCACTGATTCCCTCGATGAACCCCAGGCTGGCAGTGTTGGGGGCGTCGTCCGGTCGGTCGGCTGGTCGCGTCATCTTCTTGTGCTCCGCTGTGCAGGCAGCGATGGTCCGCTCCGGTGCGTTGCGGAAGCGCGTTCGCCGCTCGACGCCGAGGAACGGCCGCGTGACGACGACGTCCAGTACGGTATGCCGATGCCATCTCCTCGCGGCCTGGTCGGCGTGGTCATCGATGGGATCACGCGCTCAGTGTTGCCGAGCCGGTGCTCGAGTCGGTCGTGATCGGCGGCCCCGGTCGGTAGTCCCGTTGTTCCGCCGGTCGCCGGCCTTCTTCGTCGGGTGTTTGGCGGGATCGTGATCGGCAAGCTTGACCATCTCACGCTCCCGAGCGACAAGGACCGTCTCCGACGCCTGATCAAGGGTGATGAACTCGTTTCGAGCCTTGTCCACTGCGCGGATGAGCTCGTCGAGCTTGAGGGCCGTCGCCTTCGCGTTCCGGTTGGCGCTGTTCTGGATGACGAACACCATCCAGAACGTGACGACCGTGGTCGTCGTGTTGATGAAGAGCTGCCACGTATCGGAGAAGTTGAACAGCGGGCCGGTCAAGGCCCATATGACCACGATGAGGACCGAACCGGCGAGAGCGGGGAACGACCCTAGCGCGACCGTGATCCGATCGGACATGCGATTGAATTGCTCTGAGAGAGAAACGTTGTCATCCATACCGTGACTATGTGCAGGAGCACCGGCTGTTGGCGTCGCAGGATCGTCTGGTCGGATTACAGCGTCGCATCGGCCGCGGCGGGTTCCCTGTCAGATCGAAGTATCGACCAGACGTCCCTCGAGGCGGTCCGCAGCCGGCAGCACGTACCGCGTCGCGACCAGCGCGGCGAAGGCCACACCGATCGTCGCGAGCACGACGACGGCCATCGTGCTGGCCAACAGCATGACCGCCAGCACCAGCCCGAGCGCCGCGAACCGCACCGGAAACGCGATGACCAGGAGACCGGCGAGCCGCAGTCGATCGCGGACCGATCGATCCGCCCGGCGCGGATCCAGGAGGACCGGCCACGCGACCCAGGCGAACAGCCAGGTGACCGCCAGACCCCAGGCAGCGAGCGTCGCGAGCGACCAGCCGATCGGGCTGCCGGACAGGATCCCGAACGACAGATTGACGAGGAAGACGGCCATGCAGCCGGCGAGCGCCACGCCGAGGAGGAGGATCGGCGCGGCATCGGTCCGCCAGACTGCAAGGCCGTCCCAGAACGAGGTGAGCCTCGCCGCGGTGGACGAGGCCCGCGATGCGGAAGAGTGAAGCGGTCGGGAAGGCGAGAAGGGGCGTCAGCAGGACGACCGGCGGCGTGGCGAGGAATGCCGACCCACAGCAGCGACGACGGACAGCGCTCCAGATCAGGTTTGCCGCGACCAACCGGATCGAGTTGAAGTAGAAGTCGCTCAGGCGGCCCGGATCGCCGCCCGAGCCGTGGCTGCGGAGGCAGCGCGGCCACGGCCGGCGACGAGGCTCAGCCCTTGACGCCACTGGCCGCGATCCCTTCGACGAAGTAGCGCTGCAGGAAGATGTAGAGGATCGAGGATCGGGACCGTCGACATCACGACGACGGCCATCAGCGGCGGCCAGTTCGTACTGAAGCCACCTGACGTCACGAACGAGAAGAGCCCCAGCGGCAGCGTGTAGTGGTCCGGGTCCTGGAGGAACACGACCGGCCAGAAGAAGCTGTTCCAGGTGCCCTGGAACTGGAGGATCGCCACCGCGGCGAGGGCCGGACCGGCGAGCGGCAGCATCACCCGCCAGAACGTCGTGAAGAACCCGGCGCCATCGATCCGGGCCGCCTCCTCGAGGTCGCGCGGGATCGACAGGAAGTACTGGCGCAGCAGGAAGAT
Organism: uncultured Chloroflexia bacterium; assembly: GCA_963816675.1. Classification (GTDB taxonomy): domain Bacteria; phylum Chloroflexota; class Limnocylindria; order Limnocylindrales; family CSP1-4; genus SPCO01. Next base: position 180,382 of record CAWFLS010000007.1, on the reverse strand, counting down.
CGTCGACGCCGAGATCGCGAGGACCGTCACGACAGCCACGTACTGGCCGATGCCGCGCGTCAGGCCGAGGGTGTTGAACAGCACGTACACGGGCACCAGCCGCAGCTGGTCCGGGATCATCAGCGTCGCGAGCACGACGAGGAAGAGGATCTCGCGGCCCGGGAATCGGAGGCGGGCGAAGGCATACCCGGCGATGCTTCCGAGCACGAGGTTGCGTGATCGTCACGGCCAGCGCGAGTGATCGCGCTGTTGGCGAAGAGCACCGGCAGCGGCGGATCGAGCTTCGTGAGCGCGTACTCCCAGCCGGCGGTCGTGAACGGCTGCGGGATGATGTTGAGCGTCACCGAGTCGGGGAGCGTCTTGAACGACGTGATCACCGACCAGGCGAACGGGACGAACATCAGGATCGCGTAGCCGATCAGGAAGAAGTAGGCGATCCGGCGGCGCCAGGGCGACCGGCTGCCGACCGGCCCTACGACGACGTCGTGTCGGCCGCGCGACGTCGGGCGGCGCCTGGGCGTTGGTCGTCATCGGCCTCGCCCTCACCATCCGGGGTCCTGCCCGAACAGCCGTCGCTGGACGAGCGTGGCCGAGAAGATCAGCGGCGAACAGGATGACCCCCACGGCCGCCGCCATGCTGAAGTTGAACTGCTTGAAGGCCTGGTTGTAGAGGAACAGGACGGGCGTCATCAGCGCGTTGTTCGGGTCGCCGTTGACGCCGCCGCCGAAGATCGCCTGGTCGAAGAGCTGCAAGGCCCCGATCACCGCCACCGTCGCCACGAAGTAATGGCCCGGCCGCAGGAGCGGGAACGTGATGTGCCGGAACGTCGACCAGTCGCCGGCGCCGTCGATGGCGGCGGCCTCGTAGACCTCGTTGCTGATCGCCTGGAGCGAGGCCAGGTAGAAGAGCATGAACGTCCCGGACGTCGTCCAGGCGTTGAGCACGATGACCGTGTTGAGCGCCGTGTCCTGGTCGTGGATCCAGTTCTGGTCGGGCGGGAACCCGAAGAACGAGAAGATGCCGCCGAGCCCCAGCGCGGCCCGGATGCCGTTGAACAGCCCGTCCGGGGCGACGATGAAGATCCACAGCGTCGTGATCGCGGCCGAGCTGGCGATCGCCGGGAAGTAGAACGAGGCCCGGAAGAACGTCCGGCCACGGATCCGCTGGTTGACGATGACGGCCAGGAACAGACCGATGGCCATCGTCAGGGGCACCCAGATCGACGGCGTAGTAGATGGCGTTCTGGATCGACGCGCTGGAACGTCGGGATCGCCGATGACGTTCTCGTAGTTCTTGATACCGAGGAACGACACCGGACCGGTTCGCAGGTTCCAGCGCCAGACGCTGATGTAGATGGCGTACAGCAGCGCCCCGATGTTCAGGACCAGGAACAGGATCATCGGGACGGCGATGAACAGGTAGCCCGGCGGACGCCTCCGCGCGACGCGCGCGGGGCGTCCGCTGGCGGGTGGATCGCCTGGTCTTGCGTCGGCGAGGCTGGCGACGCCGGCCGTCGCTCGACGGAGGGATCGCCACGACCGTGTCGTCCGGTCGATCGGGCGCTACTGGTTCAGGGCCTTGTCGATCGCCGCCTTCGTCTTCGTCGACGACCGGGCCGGCATCGAAGGTCTTCTTCTGGACCTGGTTGGTGAACTCGTCCTGGAACGCCTTCTGGACGTCGTTGTAGCCGGGCATGAAGCCCGAACCGGGCTTGGCGTAGGCGAGCCTGCGAGACCAGGACGTCCTTGCCCGTCGGGGTCGGGACGTCCTTGCGCGACGGCAGCGCGACGCCGCCCTCGGTCCACTTGGTCATGCCTTCGACTTGCCGGTCAGGTAGGACAGCAGCACCCAGCCCTGGTCCTTGTTCTTCGAGTCGGCGCCCATCGAGTAGCTCGACGGTGTACGAGATCGTCACCGGGCTGCCCGATGAGCCGGTCGGCATGGCGGCCCAGTGCGTACTTGACGTCCGGGTACGTGCTCGTCATGGCCGGGTCGAGCCAGCCGCCCTCGAAGGTGATCGCGGCGTGCTTCTTGCCGAGCGAGGTGCCGCACCAGTCGTCGCCGATGTCGGCCGCGCTCATGCCGAGACCGTTCTTGAACAGGTCCATGTACCACTGGACCGCCTTCTTCGAAGCCGTCGCGAGTCGATCGTCGCGGTCTTGCCGTCGTCGGAGACAGCACCGAGCCGCCCTGGGCGTAGATGAAGGCGAGCCCGCGGTCGAGGCCCTGGGCTCAGGCACAGCGGCGCCTTGAGGCCGTCCTTGCCCTTCAGCGACTGGGCCAGCGGTGATCAGCTCGTCCATGGTCTTCGGCGGCGTCGGGACGAGGTCCGTGTTGTAGGCCATGCGCGATCGTGTTGCCGTCCTTGGGCAGGCCGTAGGTCTTGCCGTCGGCGCCCTTGAAGATCGAGGCGTAGCCGTCGAAGAACGCGCTCGTGTCGAAGTTCGTCTTGGCTGATGTAGTCGTCGAGCGGGGCGAGATAGCCCTGGTCGATCCACTGGTTGCGCGTAGCCCGCGTCGACGTAGAACACGTCCGGGACGTCACCCGACGCGAACTTGCCCGCCATCCCGGCGGCGTAGTCGCCACCGAGCGGCTGGTAGTCGACCTTGACCTCGGGATGGGCCGACTGGAAGGCCGAGCAGCGTCTGGGTCAGGGCATTGCCCTCGGCCGGTGACGACTGCCAGCCCGACAGGATCGCGTCACCGCTGGCGCCGGTGCCGCCTCCTGACGCCGCGGCACTCGCGCTCGCGCTTGCTTCGGCGCCGGCCGACTCGGAGGCGGAAGCGGAGCCTGCCGGGCTTGCCGCGCCGGATGCTTCGGGGCTCGTCGCGGCCGAGGCGGCCGCGCTTGCAGCCCCCGCCCGCGCTGGCCGCGGTGCTCGCCCCAGGGCTGTTCCCGGCATTGGAGCAGGCCGTGACGAAGAGTGCCGAAATAAGGGTTGCAGCGACGAATCGACGCATCGCGTCTCCTCCTGTGTCCGCGCAGAGCCGTGCGCCGGCGAGCATGCACCGGCCACCGACTAGCGTTACAGCGGGGTTGCGGCGTCCATCAATCAGCGTGCGGCCGACGCGCTACGGCGGCATTGCAACGTTGGGATGCGGCACCACAGGCACGTGGCGGGCGATGCGCGTGCGAATCGGTCAGCTGATCCGGCCCGGCGGCGTCGCGTGGGAGTCGACGAAACCTGTCCGAGTCGTCCCGAGACCCCCATGAAGGCCGTTTTGGAGCCGGTTCGCGCGCGTTCCGTCGTTCCTGGCGCGACAAAAGCTGCTGGAGGGCTCGAATCGACTGCCTCGCGGCAGTCGGGGACCCAGACGGAGCAGGAATTGTCGCCTGGCACGCGACGGGGCGCGCGACAGGGCAGGCGCGCGCGGCTCGCCGCTCGGCGCTCGGCGCTCGGCGCTCGGCGCCAGCGAGGGCGTCGGGGCTCGGCGCGTGCCGGGGGTCGCGGCTCGGCGCTCGGCGCTCGGCGCGAGATCAGCGGAACTCGATCGTGGTCGCCTCGCCCGGCCGCAGCACGCGCACGTCGACGCCGGGCGCGAGCGCGGCTGCATGCATCAGAAATCGGTCGCCCGGCTCGAGAAGCGGGGCACTCCCAGATCCGATGGAGGCGCCGCGGGTAGAGCGTGCCCCAGTGGATCGGAACGGCGACAGCCGGACCGATGTCGCGGAGGACCTCAGCTGCTGACCGTGGGCCTGAGATGTCCGGGTCCAAGGTGCGGACCCCAGGTCCACACCGGCAGCAGGGCAAGGTCCACCCGACCGGCAAGGCGTCGCATGCCTGGAAAGCGTCCGGTGTCGCCGGCGAAATACACGCCCATGCCGGCCTCGACCAGGAAGCCGATCGGCTGGGCTTTCGGCGCGCCCGGCGTGACCCAGTGCTGGGCGGGAACGGCGGTGACCGAGAGCTCGCCAAGCCGGACCTCATCACCGGCGAGAACCTCGATGACGTTCCCCCGCCTGACACGGTGCGCCGACGCGCCCAGACCGCGGGGCACGATGACGACCGGGTCGCCCGGGGATCGACGCCAGCGAAGCGCGGTCGAAATGATCGCCGTGGCCGTGCGAGATGAGGACGACCGTCGACGCCATCGAGCGCGGCCGGGGAGGGGAGTGGACCGTGGCGTTGAAGCGGTCCCAGTCGCGACCGGAGGAACGGATCGGTCAGGACGCGGACCCCGGGGAAATCGAGGAGGACCGTGGCGTGCCCGATGAACCGCACATCGAGCCGGGACGCCGGCACGGCCGTCGGGTCAGCTCCCGTGCTTGCGCTCGAGCAGCGGGTCGCCAGGCCGTCCCGGAACCTGGCGAAGGCGGGCCGGATGACGCAACAGCGTCGCGATGCCGCCAAGCACGGCGCCGGCGCTCGTCTCGATCAGGTCTTCCATGGTGTCGTCGTAGGACAGGGCCATCCCCTTGGCGCCGAATTTCAGCGCCGTCCACTCCATCATCTCCCAGGCGGCGGCGGCAGTGATCCCGACCGCGGTGGCGAGCCCGGCAGCTTCCCAGGCCGTGCGCTCGCGCGGCGTGACGAGCGCGCCGACGACGGCGGTCAGGAGTGCGCCGTTCGCGAAATGGATCGCGTCGTCGACGTGGGCTCGGTCGTAGATCCCGACCGCGTTCCCGGCGGCGTCGACGAGGAGCGGCATCGCGACCGCGAGGTCGAGGTCGCGTGGATACGGCTCTCGCCTTCCTCGCAGGCGCCAGCCCGACCGGGACCACGAACAACGCGCCGGTGTAACCGAGCGCGCGGATCCGCATCGCCTTGCCCCGAAATCGCGGTGAGCTCGAATTCGCGAAGGCATCGATGGCGAGCGCGACGATCGAAGCCTTGACGAAGACGCTCAGCGCCGACAACACCACGTCCGAGGGCTTGGGCGGGGTGGACGGGCCGGGTACGGGCGCCGCGGTGGCATCACCGCTCGAATCGCGCTTCGGATCCGGCGCGGGCGACACCGCGCGGCGTGGGCGTGGATACCGGCGTGGGGGTGGGCGTCGCCGACCCCTCGGCCGGCAGTCGGTGGATCGGTCATCCCTGGCTCGGTCATCGGGGCATTGTGGGGCGATTCGCCAACCGTTGGCGTTGCGAAACCGTTGACCCGCGTGCCGGTCATCTCGCCGGCACCTCCGACGTTGGTCGTTTCGCCAGCCCGCGTGACGTGCGCCGCGAACCTGCCGCCGGACCGTAGCATGGCCCGGATGCCGAACCTGACGTACCCGACGCCACCGACCAGCGACCAGGTCGACGACTTTCACGGCACGCCCATCGCCGACCCGTATCGTCCGCTCGAGGACAGCGACGCCCCTGCGTCGCGAGCGTGGATCACGGCCCAGAACGAGCTCACCGAGCGGTTCCTCGCCGGCGTGCCCGCCCGGCAGGCGATCCGCGAGCGACTGGCCGCGCTCTGGGACTACCCGCGGGCCGGTGCTCCGTGGCGCCGCGGTGACCGCTGGTTCCAGCTCCGCAACACCGGGCTCCAGGACCAGGATGTCCTGTGGACGGCCGACGCCCCCGACGCCGAGGGCACGGTGCTCATCGACCCGAATCGCCTCAGCGAGGACGGGACGACGGCACTGTCCTCGGTCGCGGTGTCGGAGAGCGGGGACCTTGTCGCGCTCGCGACGAGCGACGCGGGGTCCGACTGGCGCAGCTGGACGGTCCGCCGCACGTCGGCCGGCGAGGAGTTGCCGGACCGGATCGCCTGGAGCAAGTTCTCCTCAGCCGCGTGGACCCACGACGACGCCGGGTTCTTCTACGGTCGCTACCCGGAGCCGCCGGCCGACGCGGCGTACGACGCGCCGAATCGTGACATGGAGCTGCGCTACCACAGGCTCGGCACCGACCCGGCCGACGATCCCGCTCGTCTTCTCGACGCCGCACGAACCCGAATGGGGCTTCGAGCCGGAGGTCTCGGACGACGGCCGGCCTCCTGATCGTGACCGTGTGGCGTGGGACCGATCCCGATAACCGGATCTACGTCGCCGACCTGACCGAGGGCGTCGCGGCGGCGAGCAGTTCGGCCGCTCCTCGATGCCGCCGATGCCAGCTACCAACCGATCGCGGCATTCGATGGAACGATCTACTTCCTCACCGACCTCGACGCCCCGTTCGGTCGCGTGATCGCGATCGACGTCGAGGACCCCGATCGCCGCCGCGAGATCATCCCCGAAGGCACCGACACACTCGAACGGGTGAGCCTGGTCGGGAACCGGCTCGCTGCGGTCTACCTCCACCACGCTCAGCATCGTCTCGCGCTCTTCGAGCTCGACGGCCGCCACGTGATGGACGTCGCGTTGCCCGGCATCGGCACCGTCCTCGACATGGCCGGACGGCGGCTCGACGACGAGCTGTTCCTCACCTGGATGACGTTCACGGCACCGCCGTCGGTCCTCGCCGTCGCGATCGCCGACGGCACCGTCCGCGACGTTCGACGGCCGGCGTTGGCGTGGGATCCCGACGACTTCGTGAGTGAGCAGGTGTTCGTCACCTCCGGCGACGGGACGCGAGTGCCGCTGTTCCTCACCCGACGCCGCGACGTCGTGGCGGATGGCCAGATCCCGACGCTGCTCTACGGCTACGGCGGTTTCCAGATCCCGATCGGGCCGACGTTCAAGCCCGAGTGGCTGGCCTGGATGGAGCGCGGCGGCTTGCTGGCCGTGGCGTCGTTGCGCGGCGGCGGCGAGTACGGGAAGGCCTGGCACGACGACGGCCGACTGGCCAACAAGCAGCATGTGTTCGATGACTTCGCGGCATGCGCGCGATGGCTCGCCGCCTCCGGGTGGACCCGGCCCGAGCGCATCGGGATCTCCGGGCGCTCCAACGGCGGCCTGCTCGTCGGGGCCAGCCTCACCCAGCACCCTGAACTGTTCGGTGCGGCGATCGCCGAAGTCGGGGTGATGGACATGCTCCGCTTTCATCGGTTCACGATCGGTTGGGGGTGGACCAGCGACTACGGTTCGCCGGACGATCCCGAGGAGATTCCGAACGCTCCTCGCCTACTCGCCGCTCCACAACATCCGGCCCGGCGTCGAATATCCGGCAACGCTGGTGACGACCGGCGACCACGACGACCGCGTCGTGCCGGGGCACTCGTTCAAGTTCGCCGCGGCGCTCCAGGCCGCGCAGGCCGGCGACGCGCCGATCCTCATCAGGATCGACACCGACGCCGGTCACGGCGTGGGCAAGCCGGTCAGCAAGCTCATCGATGAGCGCAGCGACGTGCTTGCGTTCCTCGAGCTCGCGCTCAAGGGGTAGGCGCGGCGCCTCCTCTGGCGACCGATGCGTCCGCGATCCGCTGTCGCCGTTCCGGCGTACCTTATGCGGGGCCGCCTCGGCGGCCGTCCGTGTCACCGCCGCGATCGACATCGTCGCGGCGGATCAAATCGACGGGAGGTCATCGATGACACGCCGCCCCCTCGTTCTCGTTCTTGCCGTCCTGATGGCGATCGCCGTCGCGAGTCCGGTGGCCGCGGCATCGAAGCTGCCCTCACGGATCGACCTGCCGCCAGGCTGGATGCCGGAGGGCATCACCGCCGGTGCCGGCAACACGATCTATGTCGGCTCGCTGGCCGGTGGTGGGGTCTGGAGCGCCGATGTCCGGACCGGCGAGGAAGAGATCCTCGTCCAGCCATGGGGCGGCGCCGCGACCGGTGTCGAATACGAGAAGGGCGCACATCGACTCTGGGTGGCCGGCGGTCCGACGGGCACGGTCCGGGTCTATGACGCCAGAAACGGCGACCTGCTCCGCCAGTACCAGTTCCCCGGCACGGTGTTCCTGAACGACCTGGTCGTCACCAAGGACGCCGTGTACGTCACCGACTCGTTCAATCCGTGGCTCGACGTCATCCCGCTCGGTCGCCACGGCGCGCTGCCGACCCAGGCCGGACGTCACGACGCTGCCGCTCGACGGCATCGTCTACGAGCCGGGCCGGTTCAACGCGAACGGCATCGTCGCCAAGGGCCGCTCGCTGATCGTCGTCGATTCCTTCACCGGCGGCCTGTTCCGCGTTGATCCGCGGACCGGCAAGGCGACCGCGATCCCGACCGGCGGCGTCAGCGTCGAGAACGGCGACGGGCTCGAGCTGCACGGCAGCACGCTTGTACGTCGTTCGCAACCAGAACCAGCTCGTCGAGGTCTTCAAGCTGCGGCACGGCCTGCAGTCCGCGAAGTTCGAGGGCAACCTGCCCTCGACGGGCCTCAGCGTGCCGACCACCGCAGCGCTCCAGTCCGGGTGCGTTGTGGGTCGTGAACGCCCGCTTCGGCATCCCGACGACCGAGTACTGGGTCTCGCGCCTGCCGAAGAAGCCGTAGTCCTACGGTAGTCGCGCGGCGAGGATCGCCGGCGTCGAAGACGAGGGTTTGACGCCCGCTGGCAATATCAGGTGGCACTTCCACTGATCGGGGGGCCACCCATGACCGACGTCACGAAGATCCGTGGCTTCGCCGGCGAGACGATCGAACCCGGTGACGCGACGTACGACGACCATCGCGAGCTGTGGAACGCGATGGTCGATCGGCATCCGGCCCTGATCGCCCGCTGCACGTCGGCGGCCGACGTGGCGGCCGCGATCCGTCACGGTCGGGATGCCGGCCTCGAGATCGCGGTCAAATGCGGTGGCCACGGCATCCTCGGACTCGCCTGCCCCGAGGCTGGTCTGATGATCGACCTGACCCCGATGGGCGGTGTCCGCGTCGATCCGGCACGTCGGCGGGCAACCGTCCAGGGCGGTGCGCTGCTCCGGACGCTTGACCGGAACGACCGCTGCCGCATGGCCTCGCGACCACCGCTGGCAACGTCTCGCACACCGGGGTCGGCGGGCTGACGCTCGGTGGCGGCATGGGCTGGCTGGCACGCCAGTTCGGCCTCGCCTGCGACAACGTGGAGTCGTACACGCTCGTCACGGCCGAGGGCGACGATCGTCCGCGCGACCGCAACCGAGAACCCCGACCTGTTCTGGGGCCTCCGCGGCGGGGGCGGCAACTTCGGCGTCGTCACCGAATTCGAATTCGTTCTCCACCCGACGACCGGCCAGGCACTCACGGCAGAGCTCTACTTCGACGCCTTCGACACCGCAGCGGTCGGGGCGGTCCGCGCCTGGCGCGACCTGCTGGCCGACGCGCCCCGCGAGGCGACGCTCGTCTGCGACGCCGTCACCGCTGGCGAGTGGCCGTTCCTGCCGTCACGCCTCCACGGCCGCCCGGTCGTGTCGGTCGGTTTCGCGTGGGTCGGCGACATCGCCGCCGCCCGCCGGTACGTCGAAACCATGCGGAGGATCGGGACGCCGATCGGCGAGAACATCCGGACGCTGACCTACATCGAGCTGCAGACCAGTGGCGACGCCGGTCACCACCATGGCCTCCGGCGCTACTCGGCCGGCCACTACCTGCGCGAGTTCAGCGACGCCGCGATCGACGCGTTCCTCGCCCGCGGCATCTCTCGGCTCGGAGTCCGAGCCGGACTGGCTGACGATGCCGATCGCCGGCTTTCAGGCGTACGGCGGTGCGATCGCCGAAGTCGCCGACGAGGATTCGGCCTTCAGCCATCGCGACACGCTCATCGAGTTCTTCGCCGGCTCCGCTTGGGCCGATCCCGCGGAGGATGCCGAGCGGATGGCGGGCGCCAGACGCTGGGCCGCGAGCATGCAGCCGTACTCGACGGGCACCTACGTCAACGTGATCTCGGATCCCGGTGCCGACGGCGTCACGCGGGCGTATCGCTCGACGCAACTCGCCCGTCTGGCCCAGCTCAAGCGACGCTGGGATCCAGACAACGTCTTCCATCTCAACCAGAACATCCGGCCCGCGACGGCATGAAGGCGGCGATCCGAACGCGATACGGCACACCGGACGTCGTCGAGGTCGTCGACGTGGAACGACCGGTTCCGGTCGCCGATCAGCTTCTCGTCCGCGTCCACGCCGCATCGGTGAACCGAGCCGACCTCGACGGGATCCAGCCGCGGCCGGCGTTCGTACGCCTGATCGTCGGGCTACGTCGGCCACGCAACCCGCGGATCGGCATCGACGTCGCAGGCCGGGTCGAGGCGGTCGGCCCGGACGTGGTCGGGTTCCGGCCCGGGGACGACGTGTTCGCCGACCTCTTCTCGTACGGCCAAGGTGCCTTTGCGGAGTACGTCTGCGCCTCGGAGAAGGCGTTCCTCCGCATGCCCGCTGGGATGTCGTTCGAGGATGCTGCGACGCTCCCGCATTCGGCGGTACTGGCGGTCCAGGGGCTTCGCCGCCGGGATGGCCGGACGCCCGGTCCGGGTGACAGGATCCTCATCGATGGGGCGTCCGGCAACGTCGGGCCGTTCGCAGTTCAGATCGCCAAGGCGCTTGGCGCCGAAGTGACGGGCGTCTGCCGGACCGAGAAGGTCGAGTTCGTAAGGTCGCTGGGCGCCGACCACGTCATCGACTACACGAAGGTCGATTACACCCGCGAGGGCAGGCGGTACGACTGGATCCTCGACACCGACTCGCACCATTCGATCTTGGGCATCCGGCGCGCCCTGCGGCCCAAGGGGACCTACGTCACGTTGGGCGGCATGGGCCTTCCGATCCTTGCGGCGCTCGTGGTCGGGCCGTTGATCTCCCTGGCGGGCAGCCGCTGGATGGGACTGCTCCTCTGGTGGAAGCCGTTCAATCCGGACGACGTGGCGACGATCGCGGCGCTCATCGCCGAAGGCAAGGTGACGCCCGTCATCGACAGGCGCTACGGATTGAGCGAAGTCGTCGAAGCGCTCCGGTGGGTAAACGACGGACACGCCAGGGGGAAGGTCGTCATCACCGTCGCCGACCCCAGTTGACGCCGGAGGAGCGGCAAGGCGTCGTCGTCGAATGACGATGGCCTTCGGCGACCTGCGTCGGTAGTCCACCTGCGCCGGCGGCGGGACGATGCGTCGATGAACGCACAGATCCCACCGGCCCAACGATCGCTCTCGGTCGTCGACTTCGCTTCGCTCCTGTTCCTTGGGGCCGTCTGGGGCGCGTCGTTCCTGTTCTCCCGCGTCGCCGCTCCCGAGGTCGGACCGGCCTGGGCTGCCGAGATCCGTCTCGCGGTCGGCGCAGCGTTCCTCCTCGCGGTCGCTGGACGCTCCACCCTGGCCGTCGCCCGTGGCCGAATGACGAGCTTCCTGGTCGTGGGTGCCTTGTTCGCGGCCGTGCCCGTCACGCTCGTCGCCTTTGCGACAGTGACCTTGCCGGCCGGCTTCACGGCGCTCCTCAATGCCGCAACGCCGCTGTTCACGGCCGCGATCGCGGTCGGGTTCATGGGCCAGCGGATGTCGAGGCGGGTCCTGGCCGGACTTGGGGTCGGTGTCTTCGCCGTGATCGTCCTCGTCGGCTGGTCGCCACTCGAGCCGGGCGCGACGACCGCGTTCGCGATCATCGCTGGTCTCCTGGCGCCCGTGAGCTATGCCGTCGCCGGCAACTTCGCGCGCGCTCGATTGCATGGCATTCCGGCGACACAGCTCGCCACCGGAATGGTGACGGCCGGCGCGATCCTCGCCCTGCCGGCCGCGATCCTATCGGGTCCACCACGCACGCCGGCGATCGACGGCGTGGTCTCGCTTCTCGCCGTCGGCATCCTGTCGACCGCGATCGCCTGGCCGATCTTCTTCCGGGTGCTGGGCCGGACGACTCCTACCGCGGCAAGCACGGTGACGTTCATCGTTCCGGCCTTCGCGCTTGTCTGGGGCTCGCTACTGCTCAGCGAACCGGTGGGTGCGGGCCTGTTGGTCGGCTTCGGGCTGATCCTCCTGAGCTTGACGCTTGTGCTCGGCGTTGTCCCGTCACTTCGGCCGCCACGGCATCTCGCGCGCGCCGCCGTACGAGGCACGGGGCAGGCGGCTCGCGCCTCGTCGACTCCCGCCCGGGTCTGACACAGGCCCGACCCGGGCGGAAAGGTTTCGATCGCTACAGGCGTTAGGGAAGCTGGGCGAAGTACGCGTCGGTCGGGTTGGACGCGTCGACGGTCTGGATGAAGAACGGCTGGAAGGCGTTGCCGCTCGTGGTTAGGCCCATGTAGTCACCGATGAATTCACCACGGGCAACCGGAGCGAGGTGCATGTCAAACGGACCGGCGACGTGCGTCTCGGTCCAGCTTGACGGGGTCGTGCATGCCGAGGCGCACCGAACGAGCCAGTGGTCGGTGTCCGCGGCGCCACCGGGCGCGTTGTTACGGAAGTCCACGTACGTGACGCCGACCGTGCCGCTCGAGTTGACCTCGACCGTGGGGTCCCACGCGTCGACGCCCGCGGGGCTCTTGCTGATGACGATCCCTGGAGACCATGACCGACCGGCATCGGTTGACTGCGAGTAGAGGACGTGACCGATCGTCGGCTCCGACGGGACGGCGTCCTCCCAGACCGCGTAGACCTTGTTGCGGTTGGCAGGATCGACCGCGAAGTCCGGCAAGCCGCCGCTTCGGATCCCGTCACCGGTATCCGGATCATGGGCGCCGGTGTACGTGCAGCTCAACGGCGACACGATGGTCTGTTTGTTGGCCCACGAGACCCCGCCGTTCGCGGAGCTCACGACGGCGATGCTGGCGCAAGGCCCGCCCTTCGAGGCCGAGCTCCCGTATGTGAGCAGGCCATCGATCAACTTCCCGGTCCCGACGACGCGGATCATCCCGCCGATCGAGCCTGAGAACGATCGGTCGGCCAGGACCTCCCTGGGTGCTTCCCAGGTCAGGCCGCCATTCGTCGAACGGGCGAAGAACGTCTGCGATTTGTACGACCGTGAGTGGATCGCCCCATTGTCCGAGGCGTGGGTGCTGCCGCCGGGCGTCACGATCCGGTCCCACGTCGCGTACACGAGGTTGGAGTTGTTCGGATCGGCCGTGATCGACTCCTTGTCGAGACCGCCCGTGTTGTCCACGGCGATCTCGATCGGTGGTCCCCACGTGTCCCCGCCATCGGTCGACCTCGAGACGATGATCGCGTTGTGCGGGTTGAAGAAGCCGAAGCTCAGTGAGATCGCGTACAGGACGCCGTTCGGCGAGAACGACACCCACGGGTCCGACGCGCGATCGTAGGCGCCACCCGAGCACTTGGTCAGCCCGGGAACGACGACCCGGCTCCAGGTCGCGCCGCCATCGTGCGTGACGCTCGCGACGAGACCGCGGGCGCCGCCGTCGGACCACCGGTCCTGCTGGTACTCGCCGACGATGTTCATCGGGTTGGTCGGATTGATCGCCGAGCGCGGTTCGATCTCGGAATTCGGATACAGGACACTGCCGAGCCCGGCCATCTGCCCCGCGGGATCGTCGGCGGTGCAACCCGCGAAGGGGCTTGGTCCGGGGGAGGCATTGACGGGGCCGACGGCCCCCACCGGGACTGCAAACGAGACGACAAGGATCGGGGCCGCGAATATCGCGACCCAGCTTCGCCGGCGGCGAACCATCGAACCTCCTTCGGCGCGCAGCGCCTCGTGGCGAAGGAACGGTCTCGCGAAGTCCTCAGCGCAAACGCCCCGGCGCTCGTGTCGCCCCCTGCCGAGCCGCGTACCCCTGCCGAGCCGCTCGATCCTGCCTCCCTCGGTGGTGCTGAGGATAATGGCCGGTCGTCCATCGCTCGCCGCCGCTTCGGAAAGTGGTGCACGAACGCAACGCTTCTTCGCGCCCCGTTGTCACGTCGCGGGGACGTGACGTTGTTACCGGCCCGCCATGCCGCGTGACTCTGGCGGTCGCCATGTCGTAGTGCTTCCTTGGTATAGGAACACGAAAGGAGCACCCCATGTCTCGAGTTCTGATCGTTCACGCCAGCCGCCACGGCGGCACGGCCGGGATCGCCGAACGGATCGGCGACGTCATGCGGACGGCCTGGCTTGACGCGGTGGTCGCGAAGGCCGCGGACGTGCCGGATCCGCAGTCGTTCGATGGCTGTCTGGTCGGAGCCGGCGTCTACATGGGCAGCTGGGTCAAGGACGGCACCGACTACCTGGAGCGCTATGCCGGGACCCTCCGGATGATGCCGGTATGGCTGTTCAGCAGCGGTCCACTGGCGGGATCCACGAAGGAACCAAAGAACGGCCCGATCGATCCGATCGAGAACGCGCTGGGTCCCACTTCGGGTCCGGGAAGCGGCGGCCGGCGCAAGGTCGAGGACCTAGCCGCTCGGATCCAACCGCGGGAGCACCGCGTCTTCTTCGGCGCCTTCGATCCGAACGACCCACCGAAGTCGATGTCTGAGCGGATGGTCCGGATGATGCCCGGCTCGAAGGGCATCCTCCCGCCAGGCGACTTCCGCGATTGGGCCGCGATCGAGGCGTGGGCCCGCAATATCGCCGAGGCGCTAAGCGAACCGATCGCGGTCGGGTGATCGCCGGGCGTCGCGTCCGAGATCAGGCCGCGACGTCGGTGGTGCGGCGCAGGTACTCGCCGGTCAGCGACCGGCCATCCTCGAGCAGGTCGGCCGGCGTCCCGCTGAAGAGCAGTTCGCCGCCGCGGCTGCCACCCTCGGGGCCGAGGTCGATGATCCAGTCGGCGTTACGGATGACGTCGAGGTTGTGTTCGATGACGATCACCGTGTTACCGGTGTCGACCAGGCGATCGAGCATGACGAGAAGATGGCCGATGTCCGACATGTGGAGACCGGTCGTCGGCTCGTCCAGGACATAGATGTTGCCCTTGCGGTGGAGCTCGCTGGCCATCTTGATCCGCTGGCATTCCCCGCCCGACAGCGTGCTCAACGGTTGCCCGAGCGTCAGGTAGTCCAGCCCGACGTCGCTCATCGCCTGGAGTCTCCGGACGATCTCCTTCTGGCGGAATGACGCGAGGGCCTCGGCCACCGTCATCGAGAGGACCTCGCTCACGTTTCGGCCATCGAGGGTGTAGCTGAGGACCTCGTCCTTGAACCGCCGACCGCCGCACACCTCGCACGGCGTCTTGATGCCGTCCAGGAACGCCAGGTCGGTGTAGATCACGCCCGTGCCCTTGCAGTTCTCGCAGGCGCCCTTGGAGTTGAAGCTGAACAAGCTGGCGTCCACGCCGTTCGCGGCGGCAAACGCCTTGCGCAGGTCGTCCATCACGCCCGTATACGTCGCCGGATTCGACCGTGAGTTGGCACCCACCGCGGACTGGTCGATGACGATCGCCTCCGGATGGGCGGGGAGGAAGACGCCATCGATGAGCGAGCTCTTGCCCGACCCCGCGACGCCCGTCACGACCGTCAGGACCTCCGTCGGGATGTCGACGTCGATCCCTTTCAAGTTGTTCTCGCGAGCGCCGCGGATCGACAGCCAGCCGGCCGGGGACCGGGTGAAGGCCTTGAGCGGCAGGGACCGGTCAAGGAACCGACCGGTCAGCGTATCCACGTGACGCAGGTCGGCGAAGGTGCCCTCGAAGACGACCTCCCCACCGGCTGTCCCCGCCGCGGGTCCCATGTCGATCACGTGATCGGCGACTCGCATCACGTCGGGGTCGTGCTCCACGACGATGACCGTGTTGCCCTTGTCGCGAAGCTTCACGAGCAACTCGGTCAGGCGATGGACGTCGCGCGGGTGGAGGCCGATGCTGGGCTCATCGAGGATGTACATCACGTCGACGAGGCTGCTGCCAAGGTGCTTGACCATCTTGATCCGCTGCGATTCGCCGCCGGACAGAGTGTCGGTCGCGCGGTCGAGGCTGAGGTAGTCGAGGCCGATGTCGGCGACGTGCTGCAGCCGCTCGATCACGCCCTTGATCATCGGTGCTGCGACCGGGCCTTCTTCGAGCAGGCGCAGAACGGGAATCAGGTCGCCGACCTCCATCGCCGTCATATCGGCGATGGAGTAACCGTTGATCCGGCACTTGAGGGCGGCCTGGTTGAGCCGAGCGCCCTTGCATAGCGGGCATGTCCGCATCCGGAGATACGGCTCGACGGCCTTCTGGATGCGCGGCGAGAGAGTCTTGATGTCTCGCCGGACGTACTGCCGCTCGAGCTTCTCGATCACGCCCAGATACGACGCGTTCATCGTCTTGTCGCCGATCGGGAGCTTGTACTTCAGATCCTTGCCGTAGAGCAGGAGGTCCAGCTCGTCCTTCGAGTAGTCCTGAAGCTTCTTGTCGTTGTCGAAGAAGCCCGATGCCGTGTACGCGCCCACCTCCCAGCCGACCCAGAACGGCACCTGGATCGCGCCGTCGTTGAGCGACTTCGAGCGGTCGAGGAAGTCGTCGGCGACGAGTCCCGTCTTGCGCCCGATCCCGTTGCACTCCGGGCACATCCCCTGCGGATCGTTGAACGAGAACGCGTTCGCGTACCCGGCGGGCGGCCTGCCGACGCGCGAGAACAGCAGGCGCAACAGCGTGTAGATGTCGGTGATCGTGCCGACGGTCGAGTGCGAGCCGCCGCCCATCCGCTTCTGGTCGACGATGACGGCCATGCTCAGGTTCTCGATCGAGTCGGCCTGCGGCTGGGGATAGCTCGGCAGGAAGTTCCGGACGAAGAAGCTGAAGTTCTCGAACAGCTGCCGCTGCGCTTCGGTGGCGATCGTGTCGAACACGACCGACGACTTTCCGGAGCCCGAGACGCCCGTGAAGATCGTGATCTGGCGCTTTGGGATGCGCAGGGTCACGTCCTTCAGATTGTTCTCACGGGCGCCCCGGATCTCGATGTACTCGGTCACGCGTCTCCCGGCGTGCGGCTGGTGGTCCCGGCCAGCCTACCGAATCACCGCGCGGCGGCCGCCCGGGACCCCGGCTCACTCGCGGGCGAACGTTCCGCGACGAGTTCGCCCGCCGGTTTCGACGGCCCGGGAAGCGGTTCAGGCGTTGGTCAGCACTTCGCGAAGCTTGGCCGCGAACGCATCCGGGTCGCCGGCCTGGCCGTACTCGCCGCCGAGAAAGCCGCCGTGGTCGCTCGGGAAGCGGACCACCTCCGTGCCGAGGCGCTCGGCCGCTGCGAACGCGCCACGCGCCGCGAGCTGGCCTTCCGACTCGATCGCCTGCGGCGACGACGATCCGCGTCGAAGCCGCGCGAAGCGCCTCGAAGTCCGGCTCGTAGTGCGTGCAGGAGATGATGTTCTGCCCGAGGAGCGCATCGTTTCGGTTCCCGTCGTCCTCGGTGGGGAGCCCGAACATCGCGGGATCGGGCGCCGGCTGATTGGCGTAATCGGCGTCGAACGGCCCGCGATGGCTCACGACGCCGATGAAGCGCGCCATCCCGGCACCGAACCCGTGCTGCATGTACGCCTCGTGGACGGCGCGCGAGGCGGCGAGCGCACCCTCGCGATCGGGCAGGAGCGCGGCGAGCGGCGGCTCGTGGGCGACGAGCGTCCGAACGTCGTCCGGGTGGGCCGCGACCAGCGCGAGCGCATTGACGGCACCGCCGCTGCTCGCGAACACGTCGACGGGACCGGCACCGAGCTCGGCTGATGAGCCGATGGACGTCATCGGCGTGCTGCTCGGGCGTCGATGGGCTGGCCGGATCGTCCTTCACGCTGCGCTCGACGCCGCGCGGGTCATACGTGACGACGGTGCGATCGGTGAAGTGCCCGGCCAGCGTCCCGAACCCGCCGGCGCCCATCGGCGAGCCGATCATGAGCAGCACCGGGGCAGGGGAGTCGGAGCCGCGGACGTCATAGGTCAGCGTCGCGCCGTCCACCGCGAGGGTGCGGGTCGTCGGCTCGGTCATCGTGGTCATGCTGCAACTCCTTCGGCGAGGATGGCGTCGATCTGTCCGACTGCCTGGGTGAGGCCCTCTTCCATGCCCATGGCCAGGACCTGCTCCATGGCCTCCGTGCTCGGGAAGCGGCTTTCGATCGACATCCGCGTGCGACGGTCATCGATCGGCTCGATCGTCACCCGTCCTTCGTTGCGCGGGAAGTCGTCGTTGGGCGTGCCGTCCTCGTTGGCGAAGCCGTCGATGAAGACGAGCCGGCGGGGAGGATCGGCCTCGACGACGTCCCAGTAGCCGTGCGGCTGGTCGCCCTGTCGGCCCGGTCATGTGGTACTCGACGCGGCTGCCCGGCGCGAGGTCGTGGCTGGTGAAGGTCGCCGGATAGGTCGGCGGCCCCCACCAGCGCTCGAGCTTGCGCGGGTCCGCCCAGAGGTCCCAGACGCGCTCCGGCGAAGCATCGAACTCCGCGGTGAGCGTCATCGTCAGGGCGGCGGGGTCCTTGTGTACGGCCGTGACAGTCATGCCCGGGTCTCCTTGCTGCTGGCGATGAGGTCGGTCATCCGGTCGATCCGACCGCGCCACATCGCCTCGTACTGATCGAGGAGACCGCGCGCCAGGCGCAGCGCCTCGATGTTGGTGCGCACGACCTTGCGGCGGCCGGTGCGCTGCTTGGTGATCAGGCCGGCCCGCTCGAGGATCGCGACGTGCTTCTGCACAGCCGCGAAGCTCATCGGGTAATGCCCGGCCAGCTCGGCGACCCCTTCGTGTCCGCTCAGCGCGCGGAGCACGATGTCACGCCTCGTGGCATCGGCCAGCGCGGCGAAGACGTGGTCGGGATTGAAGGTCGCCTGCATTGGTACAACCATACGGTTGTATGATTGGTGATGTCAAGCCCGTTTCGGAGATCACGACATGGAAACGAAGAACCTCGCCGATCTCTACGACCTCCCGCCGATCCCCTGGTCGCGCGTCCTCGAGGCGATCGCGTCGACCGAGCCGGGAAGAGACACTCGGTGCTTCCTTGCCACGACCCGGTCGGATGGCCGGCCGCACATGGCCGGGGTCGGTGCGCTCTGGGATGACGGCAAGGTCTACTTCGTGAGCGGCCCGGGGACGCGGAAGAGCCGGAACATCGCCGAGAACGCCAACTGCGCGATCTCGATGTCGCTCAAGGACATGGACCTCGTCTTCGAGGGCGTCGCCGAACGAGTGACCGACGACGAAACGCTCACCCGGATCGCGAAGCGCTACGCCGACGGCGGCTGGCCGGCGAGGGTCGAGGACGGCGCGTTCACCTACGACTACAGCGCACCGAGCGCCGGCCCTCCGCCCTGGTATGTCTATGTGCTTGCAGCCGAGCACGGTGTTCGCGGTGCTGTCCGCCGAGCCGGGCGGGGCGACTCGGTGGCGCTTCCCGTAAGGCCGCCGGCCCAGGCCGCCAGGCCGGGCCGGTCGTCAGGCGTCGCGCTGCCGACGTTTGGCCCGCGACACGGCGTCGCTGATTCGCTTTGCGCGCGTCTCCGGTAGCTTCGCCGCTGCGATCGCACGGGCCACGTTCTTGCGGTAGAACGTCGGCATCGAATCGAAGAAGCGAGCGGCCTCGGGCTCCATCTCGAATGCCTCCGCGACATCGGCGCCCATCGTCGTGGTCTGTGGGCCCTCGAGCGCCATCTCGACGATGACCTCCTCGCCTCGCGCAAAGCTTGGGAATCGACACCACGAGGGTCCGAGCTCCAGCACCCAGCGATCGCCAGCTTTGAGCGCGCCCCGAAACGGGTGACCGTGGATTGTTCCCGTCGACGTGATAAGCATCCCGCGCGCCCCACGTCGCGGTCGGATCGAATGTCAAGGCGATCCGGATCCCGCCATTCGGCCGCTCCTGGGGAACGGTTCGGAACCGCTGCACATCCATGAGACCAGTGTCGGCCGGCGTCCTCACCGTCGTCAACGGCGCCTCGACTCTCGCGCTACTGGCACGGCAGGCCGCGGTCAGTCTTCGCCCGTCTCGTGGCTTCGGATACGTGCCACCTACGTGCGTGACGTGGGCCCTTCGGCTCTCGCGCTCACCGCCGTGGCCGCCGAAGATCGAAGTCGACCCATCGAAACCAGCGAATGGAGGCATTGCATGTCGATCCACACCGGCTCACGCGCCTACAACGGTCGATGGGCGACCGCGGCGCCCGCCATCCTTCGCCACACCGACCGGATCGCCGGGGTCCTGCTATTCGTCCTTGCGGCCGGATTCCTGACGGTGATCATGCTTGGCGCATCGATCGCCCCTGCGTACGACTACTCGAGTGGCGCCATCAGCGATCTCGGCGCAACGCTGGAGACGGCGGCGCTGTTCAATGCCTCGCTGATCGCGGTCGGGCTGTTGAACCTCGCTGGCGGGTATCTCCTGTATCGGACCCACCGCCGGCCCTGGTTGTTCGCCTTGTATGCCCTGGCCGGGATCGGAGCGATCGGCGCGGGAGTGTTCCCGCTCGGGACGAGTGACCTGCATTCGATCTTCGCGCTGCTGGCGTTCGTGTTCTTCAACCTGTTGGCGATCGCCACGGGCCTGGTGCTATCGGGCCCCATGCGATACATCTCATTCGTCGCGGGCGGCGTCGGGCTCGTCTTCGTTGTGTTGATGGTCATCGGTGATGGCGGCAACGCCGCGGCATTCGGTGTCATCGGCCACGGCGGCACCGAGCGCATGATCGTGTACCCGGTGATGCTCTGGATGCTCGCCTTCGGTGGCTGGCTCATGGCGAGCCCGACGGGAGACGGCAAGAACGAGGGATAGGGCGCCCGAACCGTCCGGCGGCGACGGCGTGCGGCATCATCCCGGGATGCGTCTCGCCGTCGACCGGTTCCGAAGCTGGTTCTGGCGACCGCCGCGTGCGCACGGCGAGATCGACCCTGAGCGCTCGGTCAGCTTCCTCGAGCTCTTCTACGACCTCGTCTACGTCGTCGTCATCGCCCAGGCCGCGCGACATCTGGCGACCGACATCTCGCTCGGCGCGGCGGTCGAATTCGCGATCGTGTTCGGGCTCATCTGGTTCGCCTGGATCAACGGCACGCTGTACTACGAGCTCCACGGCCGCGAGGACGGACGGACGCGGACGTTCGTGTTCCTGCAGATGGCGATCCTCGCGCTCCTCGCCGTCTTCACTCCCGATGCGGCCGGCGACGGTGGAACGGCCTTCTCGGCTGTGTACGCGGCGTTTCTCGTCGTCCTGACCTGGCTCTGGTATTCGGTCCGCAGCCGCGATCGGCCGGAGTTCATGGACGTGACCGCCCGATACCTGACAGCGATGATCGTCTCGCTCGTCGTGATCATCGCCAGCGCCTTCCTGCCCGCCGGACTTCGGCTGGTCGCGTGGGCGGCACTCGTCCTCGGCTGGGTCATCTTTTCGGCGGTTCTTGGCCGTCAGTCGAGGCGCCGCGAGGTCGTCGGAAATCGGCCGACAGAATCGATGGTCGAGCGGTTCGACCTGCTGACGATCATCGTCCTGGGCGAGGTCGTTACCGGCGTCGTGGCCGGCCTGTCCGAGGTACCGAAAGAGCCGTTGACGCTCGCGACGGGTCTTTGCGCGCTGCTGGTCGGGTTCGGGCTGTGGTGGATCTTCTTCGACTTCGTGGGGCGACGGCTTCCGCGCGACGACGGTCTCGCCCTCAATGTCTGGATGGTGAGCCACCTGCCGGTGACGCTCGCGATCGCGGCCGCCGGCGCATCGATGGTCGGATTGATCGAGCACGCGAACGATGCGCGGACGCCTCCCGACATCGCCTGGCTGCTGGCCGGGTCAGTTGCCGTCGGACTTCTCGGGCTGATCGTGACGGCGGGGACGTTGGTCGACTACGAGCGGTTGGCGATCGTCTTCCGGCCCGTGACCCGGGTCATGGCTGGCGGCGCGATCCTCGCCGTGGTCGTCGGCGTTCTGCAGCCGGCACCCTGGCTGCTCGCGCTCGCTCCTCGTCGCGATCCTGCTCGGCGTGTGGCTGTTCGCGGTGGATCGGATGCTCCGGCTGCAGTCGCACGCGCCGATCGAGGAGCGAGCATCGAAGGTGGAGATCTAGAAGGCTGCCGCGAGGCGACCAGGTCGGTTGGTCCAGAGAGGACCGGTGCATTCAGTCACCACGGGCCCCAGATTCCGCGGCGCGCGGGTGCCCGGCCTTGCTAGCATCTGCCGGCGCGCGACTGGATGGGGGCCGAGGGGTTTGCATGGTCGCCTCGCCGAGGGAGGGCACTTGCCGTGGCGAGGTTTTGGTCCAGGGCGGCCGTTCGGCCGTTGTTCGCGGCATTCGGCGCCGTCGTCCTGCTGTCCGGGCTGCTGCCTGCTGCGGGCCTGTCGAGCATCGTGCTGGCCGACACGGGCACGGGCTCGGTGAGCCTCACCACGGCCGGCTCGCCGGCGCCCGCCGAGACGTTCGACACGCTGTCGAACACGGCAGGATCCGCGACCAACACGACGCTGCCCACGGGCTGGTACCTCACCGAGACCGGCCGCGGCGGCACGAGACAACGAGCAGTACGCCGTCGACACCGGTGGCTGCGCCACCGGCGACACCTACAGCTATGGCGCCGCGGCCGCGACCGACCGCGCCTTCGGCGAGCTCCGGATCGGGCACGCTGCATCCCGAACTTCGGCGCCAAGTTCACCAACAACACCGGCGTGACGATCACGTCGCTGCGCAATCGCGTACGACGGCGAGCAGTGGCGCTTCGGCGGGGCGCACACGACCATTGCCGAGAAGCTCGACCTGATGATCGCCCAGGACGGCACCGACCTGAACACCGGCACCTACGCCAACGTCTGCGCCCTCGCATTCGTAACCCGCCGATCACCGCCGGCACGCCGGTGCTATGAACGGCAATGCGGCAGCGTACAGAGGTCGCCAGCTCGAGCATCATCCCGGGCGTCAGCATCGCCAATGGCGCGAGCTTCTTCATCCGTTGGGCGGACATCGACGCGACCGGCGCCGATGACGGACTCGCGGTCGACGACTTCGTCGATCACGCCGAATCCCGGTCGGCACGAACCTGTCGATCAACGACGTCTCGCTGAACGAGGGCAACGCGGGCACGACCACGTTCACCTTCACCGTCAGCCTGTCTTCACCGGCGCCGGCCGGCGGCGTGACCTTCGACATCGCGACGGCCGACGACTCGGCAGTCGACACGAGCGACTACGTCGCCGAAGTCGCTGACCGGCCAGACGATCCCGCCGGGCAGCTCGACCTACACGTTCACGGTCCTCGTCAACGGCGACACCGCCGTCGAACCGAACGAGACGTTCTTCGTCAACGTGACGAACGTGACCGGCAGCAATGTCACCGTCACGGACGGCCAGGGCAGGGGCACGATCGTGAACGACGACGTGACCGTCACGCCGGCCTTCATCCACGACGTGCAGGGCAACGGCGCCGTCGACGCCGATCCCCGGCGCGACGGTCCAGATCGAGGGCGTGGTCGTCGGTGACTTCCAGGGTCGGGACCGGCAAGCTGCAGGGCTTCTTCCTCCAGGAGGAGGACGCCGACGCCGACGCCGACCCGATGACCTCGGAGGGCATCTTCGTCTTCTGCGGCGGCTGCCCGACCGCCGGTCGCCGAGGGCCAGCGCGTGCGGGCCACCGGCGCCGTGTCCGAGTTCAACAACATGACCGAGATCACCGCCAGCACTGCGGGTTCGGTGCGTCGTCACCGACGCCGGCAACAACCTCGCGCAGGTGACGCCGTCGCCGATCGACCTGCCGATCGTCGGTGTCGTCAACGACTTCTACGAGGCGCGCGAGGGGATGAAGGTCACCTTCGTCGACACCCTCACCGTGTCCGAGTACTTCGAGCTGGCGCGATTCGGCCAGATCATCCTCTACGAAGGCGGCCGCCCGGAGCAGTTCACCGAGAACAACGCCCCGAGCGTCGCCGGCCTCGCCGCCCACGTGGACAACCTCGCGCGTCGCCAGGTCATCCTCGACGACGACGACAACGGGCCGAGGAGACCTTCCTCAGCCAGCCGAACGGCTTGCAGTCCGTCTACTACCCGCGGGCGAACGGCGGCTTCTGCGTCGGCACACAGGGCGTCGACTTCTTCCGCGGCGGCGACACGGTCGCGAACCTGACCGGCGTCCTCCAGTGGGGCTTCCGCGGGCTTCGGCAGCCCGGACACGTGGCGCATCCGCCCGACGACCGCGAACCCGGCGACCTTCACGCCGGTCAACACGCGTCCGGCCACGCCGCCCGCGGTCGGCGGCGCGATCAAGGCCGTCGGCATGAACCTGCTCAACTACTTCACGACGATCGACACGACGTCCAGCACCAGCACCGGTCCCTGCGCCCCGTCGCGGCACGCTGGACTGCCGCGGCGCCGACAGCGTCGCCGAGCTCAACCGCCAGCGCGAACGCGCCTCGATCGTGATCTGCGACCTGAACGCCGACGTCTACGGCTTCATGGAGCTCGAGAACACGACGCCGAGCGACACCATCACCGACCTCCTCGGCGCGGTCAACGCGCGCTGCGGCGGCGCGCATCCGTACACCTTCGTGAACACCGGCGGGACGCTCGGCACCGACGCGATCCGCGTCGCAGCTGATCTACCGCACCGGCGATCCTGTCGCCGGTCGGCTCGCCGCTGGTCGACCTCGACCCGATCCACAACCGGCCGCCGACGGCGCAGACCTTCGACGTCGTCGACGCGACGCAACCCGGCCTTCGGCCAGCGGTTCACGGTCATCGCCAACCACTTCAAGTCGAAGGGCTGCCCCGGGACCGGCGGCGGACGCCGACGCGGGTGACGGCCAGGGCTGCTTCAACGCGACCCGCACCGCCCAGGCGAACCGGCTGCTGACCTGGATCAACAGCACGGTCATCCCGGCCGCCGGCGATCCGGACGTGCTGCTGCTCGGTGACTTCAACTCCTACGCGAAGGAAGATCCGATCACGGCGATCAAGGCCGGCGGATACACCGACCTCGCCGCGACGCTCGACCCCGGCGCGTACTCGTACCTGTTCGACGGTCAGCTCGGGCACCTCGACTACGGCTTCGCGAGCGCGAGCCTCGTGCCGCAGGTCACCGGCGTCGGCAACTGGCACATCAACGCCGACGAGGTCCGACCTCTTCGACTACAACGACGAGGTCTTCGACGCCCCGGCGAGGCGAGCTTCGAGGAGAAGCCCGATGGCTCGGCCCTCGTGCCGCCGCGGGTCGTCTTCCAGCCGGGCACGCCGTACCGCGCCTCCGACCACGACCCGGTGATCGTCGGCCTGTTCTCGACCGCGATCCCGAACCTGTCGCTCTCGAAGACCGCCGACGCGACCACCGTGAGCGCCGGCTCGCAGATCGGCTTCATCGTCACGGCGTCCAACAGCGCGGCCGCCGGCACCGGGACCGCGACGGGTGTCGTCATCGATGACCCGTTGCCGTCGGGGACCGGCGTCGATTGGTCGATCGCGTCCGGCCCGGCGAACTGCTCGATCACGGGCGCGCGCGCCGAGCCAGACCCTCCACTGCACCGCGGTCGATCTCGCCCCGGGTGCGAGCGAATCGGTCCACGTCGTCAGCGCGACGACCGTTCGCGAGCTGTGCCGCCTACGCCAATACGGCGATCGCTCACCGCGACGAACTCGCCGACGCTGACGGCCAACGCGTCGACGACGGTCCGCTGCCCGAACCTGTCGCTCTCGAAGACCGCGGACGCGACCACCGTGCAGCGCCGGCTCGCAGATCGGCTTCATCGTCACGGCGTCCAACAGCGCGGCCGCCGGCACCGGGACCGCGACGGGTGTCGTCATCGACGACCCGTTGCCGGCGGGGACCGGCGTCGACTGGTCGATCGCGTCGGGCCCGGCGAACTGCTCGATCACGGGCGCTGCTCCGTCCCAGACCCTCCATTGCACCGCCGGTCGATCTCGCCCCGGGTGCGAGCGAATCGGTCCACGTCGTCAGCGCGACGACGTTCGCGAGCTGCGCGACCTACGCCAATACCGCATCCCTCACCGCGACGAACTCGCCGACGCAGACGGCCAACGCGTCGACGACGGTCCGCTGCCCGAACCTGTCACTGTCGAAGACCGCCGACGCGCCCACCGTGAGCGCCGGCTCGCAGATCGGCTTCATCGTCACCGCGTCCAACAGCTCGGCCGCCGGGACCGGGACCGCGACGGGGGTCGTCATCGACGACCCGTTGCCTTCCGGGACCGGCCTCGACTGGTCGATCGCGTCAGGCCCGTCCAACTGCTCGATCACGGGCGCTGCTCCGTCCCAGATCCTCCATTGCACCGCCGTCAACCTCGCACCGGGGGAGAGCGAAACGGTCCATGTCGTCAGCGCGACCACTCCTTCCAGCGTGGGAACCTACTCCAACGTTGCGAGCCTGGCGGCTACGAACCATCCGTCCCTGACCGCGCAGGCATCGACGACAGTCAAAGCGACCGCCCGGAGTGCCATCGAAGCCGTGCTCGCACGGATCCAGGCACTTCAGTCGGGTGCGACAAAGCCGGATGCGGACAAGCTTTCGAAGGCTGCCGCTGCGCTCCAGAAGGCGCTGAGCGCAGACCTCTGGATCAACAGCAACCACGTCAAGTCACCGGGCGGCGAAAAGGTCTTCGACCGATCCAAGGACGCCGCTCAGCTCCTCAACGACCTGATCAAGGACACGAAGGGCAACACGCCGAATGCGACGCTGCAGTCGATGATCGATGACCTCGAGGGGGCCGCCCGCCTTCTCGCCCGTACGGCGATCGACGACGCGATCGCGGCCGGTAGGCCCGCGAACAAGATCGCAGCCGCCGAGGCCGAGCTCGCGAAGGGCGACGCCGCTGCCGCGAAGGGCGACATCGGCCCGACGTTCGACCGCTACAAGGCGGCGTGGCAGAAGGCCCAGGATGCGATGAGGTAGAGCTCCGGAACCGGGCGGTCGTGGCGTTCCAGCGCGGCCGCCCGCGGTCCGGACTCGCATCGATCGATCTCGTGCGTGCGCATCTGCGCCGGTGAGGGATGACGACTTTCCCGGCACCAGATACAGCCCTGACCCACATCCTCGTCGTCGCGGATCCTGCTGCGTCGAAGACCTGGTACGTCGATGTCCTCGGCGCGACCGTCTACAGCGAGTACGGCTCGTCGGTCGTCCTCAGCTTCGCGGCCGCGTGGCTGCTGCTGGTCGAGGGTGGCGGGCCGACGGGCGACAAGCCGGAGGTCACGCTGGCGCCGCCGGCCGACCCGAACGTCCGCGACAACCTGTTCACGATCCGCGTCGACGACTGTCGCGCGACCTACGAGCTGTTGCGCGCCCGCGGCGGTACCTTCCTGACCGAGCCCGTGACCCACGGCCGCGAAACGCGATGCTTCCTGCGCGACCCCGACGGTCACCTTTTCGAGATCAGCGAGTACCGGCCGTCGGCATGAAAGTCGGCCGTCAACCACTGACTTCTGCTGATGCGATCCAGTCCGCTAAGCGTTGTCGTCGAGCGCTTGGTGAGCGCGGCCAGCCGACCCGGGCCGGGCCGCCTCGTGAGGAGCTCCTCGAGGTCATGCGCCAAGCGATCGGTTGAGTCATCGTCGTCACCGTGGATATCGGATCGATCGTTCCGCTGACGCTCGATCCAAGTCCGCTCGTTGTCCGGCAGTCGGGCCACATCGCAAGGACCGACGGCTTGTCATCCGCTATTGACGCGGCGCATCCAGGCGGGGTTCTGGGAGAAGAACCCGCTCGGCCGCAGCGACAGACCGGTCGTCTCGACGGTCATCACCGGGTACTCCTCGACGGTCGGGTGATGGGTCACCCCGACCGTCGCCCACACGACGACGTCACTGCCCTGCGTGTTCTCGGAATTCGCGTACGCGTTCAGGCCCTGCCCCGGAGCGCCCTGGTTCGGGTAGTCGCCGCCCGCGTATAGCTCGCCATCGTGGTACGCGGTGACCCACAGCGGGTGCTGCGCGAACGGCGCCCGCTGGAGCGGCGCGTAGCTCGGATCCGAGAAGGGCGTCGTAGCGCCCGGGATCTTCAGCTCGTATCCGGTTGGCTCGCCAAGCGCGTTCTGTCTCGTCGTGCTCTCGACCAGCCACTGCCGGTCCGACGACGGGTCGAGATCGCGGGCCTGCTTCGGTCGACAGGACCGTTTCGCTCTCGTCGAACGCATTGCCGAACGCTGCTTGGGACGTTGCTCGTGTCGTGCTCGACGACGCGGTTGTTCACGCCGTCGACGTCGAAGTCGATCCTGAAGTTCAGGAAATGCTGGTGGTAGGGAGCGGCGATGTTCTTCGCGATGACCGTTCCGTAGGCGTCGCCCGGCGGCGTTTCGTTCGGGCGGATGCCGCGATCCAGGGTGGTGCCGGTCAACGCGACCTGAGCGTCGATCCCGCCGTCGAGCCGGAAGACGTAGGACGTGTGCGTAGATGTAGTTGCCGATCCAGAAGCTCCACGTCACGACGAGCTCGCGCGCGAGGCGAGCATCGCGGACGAACGAGACAGGATCGGTCCGGTCCCACAGAGAGCCCGCATCGCGCTCGTAGATCGCGACGGCGTGCGGCAGCGCGAACGACGCCTCCCGAGCGGCCGGTGTCGCTCGCGTAGGTCTGGTCGAGGAAGACCGCGTTCTCGGGCACGTCGACGTTCTTCTGGAGGGCGTTCGCGTACTGGGCGATGTTGTACTCGCCGACATCGAACGCCGTCCGCCAGACCCAGTTCGTGTCGGGCAGCGCGTACGGCACGTAGATGTCGTCGAGGGCGAGCCGATAGATGATCGGCCGGACGCCGGCACCCTCGTCGTAGCCGATCCGATGGAGGACGAGGCCCTCGCGTGCGGTGTAGCCGATCGTGAAGTGCCAGCCCTGCCAGGTGACGTCGTTACCCGTGATCTGGAAGCTCGGGCCGTCGGGCTGGGTCACGACCAGAGGCTTCAGCCCGGTCCGGGGCGCGGCGGCGCTGCCCGGAGACGTCGTGTCGACGGGTCGGATCCCGGTGTCGGTCACGTCGATGACCTTGAGCCGGTTCATGTCGACCGTCGCGACGACGCCCTCGATCGGGCGGTCGTAGGCATTTCCGAGGCCGCCATCGAAGTCCGAGAGCGCTCGAAGAAGACGTGTCCCCGGGGTCGCGCCGTGCGTCTGGCCGTCACCGGGCGACCAGATGTCGAGGAAGACGTCGCTCGGCTTGAGCCCGCGATCCGACATCGCCTTCTTCCAACGCGCGTCCGCTCGAACCAATCGGTCGGCATCGATGAAATCCGTCGTGAAGACGGCCGGCTGGACGCCCGGCTTCGGCGTCCAGGATTCGACGCTGCGCCCGGCGAGGTCGACGACGGCCTCGACCAGCCGGTTCTGCTTCCGGTCGTACACCTGGGCGAGAGCCTTCCTCGAGGTCGGTGCCGGCGAGGACGGATCTGCTTCGAGGGCTCCTTCAGGCTGACGTACGGGAAGAAGGCGCCGCGCGGGAACTGGCCATACGACTCGATGACCTGGAACGTCTCGTCGATCTCGGCGACCGTCAACGGGTCGAACGGCCCCGGTCGCGACGGCGGCAGTCCCGCTCGACCGCTGTCCGAGGTAGCACCGGCCGCGAACCGCCTGCCGCCGCGACGGACGTCGTCAGGATCGACCAACCGCGAAGCACGAGGACGATTGCTCGTCGACGACTCCACCGACACACGGAACGGAGACATCGTCGGCCCTCCCTCGACGCATGCGCGCTTGCTCGCGGACCGCCAGTCCGATGGCGCCCCGCGCCGGGTCGAACCGACTCGATGCGACGTTCGCTGGGGCTTCGATCGGGTCCCGGGTCCCGTCCGGAAGTCTGCGCGGCTCGCGCTCGAGATTGGTAGACGGCGTCGTCGTTCAGTGACGACGACGGTGTGCTTCAGCCGAGACCGTGGCGCGCTCGCTGCGCGCGAGGCGATCGTGCGCCTCGGCGATGAGCGGGATGACGACGTCGCGGCACGTCGTCGTCGACGGGTTCAGGATCGAGACCCACAGCTGGGCTGCGTACGTCGGGTGGGGGAGGAGCGTGTCGAGCGCCGTGTAGTCGGGCGGCGTCGCGGGGTCGATCTTGTCGCCGACGAGTCGCTCGAACGTGGCCCGAGTCAGTCCCAGGTTCAGCCGGAAGACGCCTTCGCGATCGAGGTCGGAGCCGTCGTCGTAGTCGTTGTTGGTGACGATCGTCGCGTAGTTGGGGAAGTGTCTCTCGGGATCGAACGAGAAGAACCAGGTCCCACCCGACTCGAGGATGTCCGTCTCCGGATAGGTCTGCGCGGATGTAGTCGATGATGGTCGCCGGGTCTGGCCCGGTCAGGTCGTTGGTCGTCATGCGACGACCGTACGACATGCATGTCAAGAGGCAAAATGCGCGCGATGGAGCCGGTCGATTCACGACCGCGAGAACCGATGACCGAAGGAGGCATCACGTGGCGAATCTGGTCGTCCACTTCGAGATCCACGCGTCGGAGCCGCAGCAGCTGATCGACTTCTACTCGGAGCTCCTCGGCTGGAAGTTCAGTCAGTTCGGGGACGTCCCGTACTGGACGATCGACACCGGCGAGGGAGCCATCGGCAACGTCGCGGGCACGGCGGGCCACGGCATCAACGGCGGCCTGATGCCGCGCAGCCAACCGAAGCCCGAGGCTGGGTCAGCGCAGTGGTCGGCTGCAATCTCGTCATCGGCGTCGATGACGTCGACTGCACTCATGCGCCGCGGCGTCGAGCTTGGCGGCACGGAGGCGCTTCCCGGCCGAGGACATGCAGGGCGTCGGTCGGGTCGGCTACCTGCTCGACCCGGACAACAACGTCTTCGGCCTGATCTCGCGCGGTCATGTCCGACGGCACGACGGCGATGGGCGGCGGCGCCCGCCTGAGCAGCAAAGGATCGCTAACGAGTCTCGGCGCGCAGTACGAAATACGAGGCCGACCCGTACAAGCTAAATGGCAAGCGCTCGATGGCGCGCGGGCGGCGTGCGACCTAGCGTACCGATCAACCCCAAATGGATTCGGGGACGGGACGAAGGGAGCACCGCGATGTCCAGGTTCGAGCGCACGACCTACTTCGAGCGGCTGGTCGAGCTCCACCTCGCTCTACTGCGATGCGTGGCGACGACGACCGCACGAGCGTCATGACGCATCGATGAGGCGATCGCCTGGGCCGAAGCCGAACTCGCGGCTCCGATGGTCCAGGACCCGGGGAGCAAGACAAACTGACAACTCGACGACCCGCGGCATTCGCCACGGGTCGTCTTCGGTTGCCATGCTTCAGGAGGCCACCAGCCGGGCGGACGCCTTGGTGTCGGAGCTCGTCCCGGCCATCCTCAGCTCGTCATATGCATGAGCCCGAAGATCGCGCCCTGCGGATCCGCTGACGACCGACATCCGTCCGCCCGGGAAGTCCATCGGCGCGACCATCTGCCTTGCCGCCGGCCTCGACGGCCTTGCTGGTCGCCGCGTCGACATCGTCGACACCGAAGTAGACCAGCCAGTAGTTCGGCATCTCCGGCGGGCGCCATCTGGCTCATCTCGGTCGCCCCGGCGATGCTCTGGCCGTCGACCTGGAACTCCGTGTACGGCATCTCGTCGCTACCGACCGACTTCGGGTCCCAGCCGAAGACCTCGCGGTAGAACTCGAGCGATCGGTCGACACCGCGGGCGTTGAGCTCGGCCCACCCGAACGCATTCGAGCCTTGGGTCTGGAACCCGCCCATCGCGATCGGCTGCCAGGCCGAGATGGCGGCACCGCCCGGGTCGGCGAAGACGGCCATGCGGCCCTGATCGCCGACATCGAACGGGGGCATGAGCACCTGACCGCCAGCGGCCTGGACCTTCTGCGCGAGCGCGTCCGCGTCGTCGGTCCCGATGTACAACGACCATGCCGTCGGCTGCTCGGGCGACATCGGCGGGCCCGATCCCGGCCACATCCTTGCCGTCGCGCCGTGGCGAGTGCGTAGCCGCCGTATTGCGGGTCGGGATTGACGTCGATGTCCCAGCCGAAGAGCGCGCGCGTAGAACTTCGCGCGCACCAGCGGCATCCGACGTCCCGAGATCGACCCAGGCGGGCTTGTTGGTGATCGCGGTCGCTGCGTTCGTCATCGCTGCACCTCCACGTCCTGACGTCGCGCTGTCCCGAAGAGATCGGTCGGGGAGGACATTTTGCGCCCGTCGAGCGCCGAGGTCGAGTCGAAACTCGTTCGGCTTTGTGACTCCGCTGAATGTCCAACGCATAGTCCATTGATGCCGAGGTGGTTCGTCCGGCGACTACCGTCGGCCGATGAATACCTCAACGAACCCCGTGCGTCCTTCGCGGATGCGCAAACCTGCCGGCCTCGTCGTCGCTGCAGGACTCACGGTCGCCGCCGTGCTCACCGGCTGCTCGTCGACGGCCTCAGGTTCCGGGTCACTCGCCATACCGAGCATCAACGTTTCAGCTGCGGCCAGCCTCGGCGCACAGGCGGCATTGAGCGCGCTCGACCGCGTCGATACGGCCATCACCGCCGGTCAGACCTCGGGCGGGCTGACCGCCGACAACGCTACGAGTCTCAAGACCTTGTCGAGCTCGATCCGGACGTCGCTCCAGAGCGGTGACATGACCGCCGCCAAGTCGGCGTTCGACCAGTTCTCGACCAAGGTCAACGAGGTCGCGGCGGGGAGCGGTGACGCTGGCAAGGCGATCCAGGATGCCGTCGCGTCGCTCAAGGCGGCGATGGGGAGCTGATCCTCGTCCTCGTCCTCGGGCGCCTAGATACGCGGACACACGGCCCGCTCCTGCCATGACTTGACGCGGCGTGCGACGCTACGCCGTGCAGTCGCAGTCGCGTTCGAACGAGAAAGGAGCGAAATGGGAGCACTCATGTCCAGCCAGAAGGTCACTGCCTCCTTGCCCGACATGAGGTCCCATGCGCACGCTCAACCTCGGCATCGTCGCCCACGTCGACGCCGGTAAGACCACTCTCACCGAACGACTCCTCTTCACCGCCGGCGCGATCGACCGCGTCGGCAGCGTCGACGCCGGTACCACCCAGACCGATTCGCTCGATCTCGAGCGCGAACGCGGCATCACGATCCGATCCGCTGTCGCCTCGTTCCTGGTCGGCGACCTCGCCGTCAACCTCGTCGATACGCCCGGCCATCCCGACTTCATCGCGGAGGTCGAGCGTGTCCTCGGCGTCCTCGACGGCGCGGTTCTCGTCGTCTCGGCCGTCGAGGGCGTCCAGCCTCAGACACCGCTGCTGTTCCGCGCGCTCCGCCGGCTCAACGTCCCGACGCTGATCTTCGTCAACAAGGTGGACCGGCGCCGGCGCGGATCCCGACGGCGTCGTCGCGGCGATAGCACGCCGCCTTGCGCGCGAGCGTCGTCCCGATGGGCATCGTCCGCGATCCCGGCCACCCTAGGCGTCAGTCGTCGCCGTCGGTTGCGACGACGAGGGCGCACCGGATGCGGCTCACCGAGGTTCTGGCCGAGAACGACGAGTCGCTTCTCCAGGACTACGTCCGCGACGAGGCGAGCCTTTCGTACCTGCGACTCCGCGAGCAGCTCGCCGTCCAGACGCGGCAAGCTCTGGTGCACCCGGTCCTCTTCGGGTCGGCAGCGAGAGGCGCCGGAGTCGACCTGCTGCTCGACACGCATCGCCGAGTTGCTGCCGGCTGGCGACGACGAGCGCGACGCCGACGCGCCGGTCTCCGGTCGCGTCTTCAAGATCGAGCGGGCACCGCGCCGGTGAGCGCGTCGCCTATGTCCGCCTGTTCGCCGGCACGGTCCGGCCGCGCCAGCGCGTCCGCGTCGGTGGGCGGGAAGAAGCGAAGCCGACCTCGATCAAGGTCTTCGCCCCGAGCGGCGGTCCGCGCCGCGACGTGCTCGCGGCCGGCGAGATGGCGACGGTCCGTGGGCTCGGCGCCGTCCGCGTCGGCGACGCGATCGGCGAACCGCCGCCGGGCCAGGACGAGACCGCTCGCTTCCCACGTCCGGCCCTCGAGGCGGTCGTGTTCCCGCTCCTGCCCGAGGCAGCGGGGAGCCTCAGGGCGGCCCTCAACCAGCTCGCGGAACAGGACCCGCTCATCGACGTTCGCCAGGACGACCATCGGCACGAGATCTCGGTCTCGCTCTACGGCGAGGTCCAGAAAGAGGTCATCCAGGCAACGCTCCTGCGGGAGTACGGCATCGCGGCCGACTTCCGCGAGACCACCACCGTCTGCATAGAACGCCCCGCCCGCGTCGGCGAAGCCGAGGAGGTGATCCACGCGAAGACCAAGACGAACATCACCGGCCGGAGCTCGCCGCTGAGCACGAACCCGTTCGTCGCCACGCTCGGCGTTGCGGATCGAGCCCGCGCCACCCGGCTCCGGGATCGCATTTCGCAGCGACGTCGAGGTCCGGCTCGTCCCGCTGTACCTGTTTCACACCGTTGAGGCGTTCGTGAGCCAGATGGAGGCGTACGTCCGGGAGGCACTGACCGAAGGATTGGCCGGCTGGCAGGTGACCGACTGTCTCGTGACGATGACCGATTCCGGCTACACGTCCCCGGTGACGTCAGCGGCAGACTTCCGGCGGCTGACGCAACTCGTGCTGATGACCGCCCTCGAGCGTGCCGGCACGTGGGTGTGCGAGCCGCTCGCAGACCTCGCGCTCGAGATGCCGTCGTCGACGGCACAGGGAGTCCTCGGCCTCGTCGGCCGGCTCGGAGGCCGTGTCACGGGCCAGTTCTCCGCGAATGGCGTGACGAAGGCAAGCGCGGTCCTGCCGGTCGCGCGGGTTCCGTCGCTTCAGAATCGAATGCCCGGGCCTGTCGATGGGGGAGGGGATCATCGAGACGCGCCCGGGCGGCTACCAACCGGTCGGCGAAGACCCGCCGAAGCGGCCACGGTCCGCTCCGAGTCCGCTCGACCGTGACGCCTGGCTCGCGTCGCTGGCGCAGCGTGGATAAGACACCGCGGCAATTCACGCGGCGGGGCGACGGCCCACCAGGTACCACGTCTCGACGTCGCCCTTGCCCTTGATCGGCACCGTGCCGCGTCGCTCCAGCTCGAACTCGTCGCAGAGCAGCTCGTAGGTCGCCTGGGTGACCTGGATCTGCCCGGGCGTGCCGTGGGACTCCATCCGGCTCGCCATGTTCACGGCATCGCCCCACAGGTCGTAGAGGAAGCGTTTCCGTCCGATGACGCCGGCCACGACCGGGCCGGAATTGATCCCGATCCGGATCTCGAGGCCCAGGTGGCCCATCGCGGCTTCCGATCGCATCGCGTCGCGCATGTCGAGGGCCATGAGCGCCATCACGCGGGCGTGGTCGGCACGAGGCGTCGGCACACCGGCCGCGACCATGTAGCAGTCACCGATCGTCTTGATCTTTTCGACGTCGTAGTGCTCGGCCAGCATGTCGAAGTGGGTGAACAGGTCGTCGAGGATGCCGACGACCTCGGCCGGCTGCAGCCGGACGGAAAGCGGCGTGAAATCGACGACGTCGGCGAACAGGATCGAAGCCGCCGCGAACTGATCGGCGATCGTCGAAGCGTCGGCCTTGAGCTTGTCGGCGATCGAACGCGGCAGGATGTTCAGCAGCAACGTTTCGGCCCGATCCTGCTCGACGCGGAGCTCGGCGAGCGCCTCCTCGCGCTGGCGCACGAACTGGACGAGGAGCATGAACACGACCGCACCCGTCACGGTGACGTTGAGGGCGACCATCGTGCTTTCGAACCAGGCCGGAAGGATCGACCGGCCGACGCCCGCCAGCTCGCCGATGATCCCCGAGACGAGAAACACCGCGACGAAGGCGACGAACCAACGCACTCCGGCCCGCGCGCCATCGAAGACAAGGGCCCCGAGCGGGGCGAGGATGCCCCACAAGCCGACGGCGCCCGACCCGACGAACCCGCCCACGAATGCCATCGAGATCGTCGGCGCGAGGAGGATGTTGAGCAGCTCGACTTTCAGGAGCCAGGCGGTGTCGCGCGTCCGCGAGAAGATCACGAGGGCGCCGATCGAGATGATCAGGTACATCCAGGCGATCAGACCCGCCCTCGCGCCGAAGGCGAGATAGATCGCTCCCCAGGCGAACGAGATCGGGAGGATGAGCACGCAGACGAGAACGAGAAGCGCCTTGCGCAACCGCTGCTCGTCGTCGTCTCGCGGGTCCGCGCCGATCCTCGCTGCGCGGTCGATCCATGGCTGAGCGAAGCGAGCGAGCGCATCCATGTTCGCGAGGGTAACGGGACGCCGCAACGGCGCGTCACGCGTGCGTCGCCGGCGATCGCCTCACCACGAGCCCCGCGTCGTCAGCCGTCGTCAAGCGGCGAGTCCTGAACGTGACGAACGTCCATGCCACGTACCGAGTCCGCAGTCGATGATCGCTGCATGAAGTCGATCGAAGCCTCTGCCACGCACACCGGCCTCGCGAGATGCGGTCTGGCGGCTCATCGCCGACGAGTCCGCAGTGGCCGATCTGGGGCCGCTGGTCGAGCGTCGACGATCGAGGGTGGCGGAGTGCACGGTCTCGGAGCCGTCCGGCGACTCGTCCAACGACCGTTCACCGTCCGCGAGCGCGTCACCGAGTGGGAGCCGGTTCCCGGATGAGCTACGACTTGCTCGAAGGCATGAACGCCCACGGCTATCACGCCACGGCGACGCTCGAGGACGCACCAGGCGGCGGCACGACCATCCGCTGGACTTCGAGTTGGGAGTCCGCCGACCCGATCACCGCGTTCCTGCTGCGGACGGCCGCCCGCGACACCGTCAAGCGAATCGCCAAGGCTGCGGCGCGCTAGGGCCGCTCGTCGGCCGCCCGCGCCCGCGAGCCGGTCACGGCGCCTGTCACATCCCGGCGGAGCCGCGGGTCAAGGACATGAACCGCCGAACCGCAGGAACATGAGGCATGGCCGACCAGGACTGGCTCGCCGAGCGCTTCGAAGCGAACCGCTCGCATCTCCGTGGCGTCGCCTATCGGATGCTCGGCTCCGTCACCGAGGCGGACGACGCCGTCCAGGAAGCGTGGATCCGCCTCAGCCGGACCGACACGAGCCAGGTCGACAACCTGCGAGCGTGGCTGACGACGGTCGTCGGGCGCGTCTGCCTGAACATGCTGCGGTCGCGCAAGTCGCGGCGCGAAGCCTCCCTCGAGACCCACCTGCCCGAACCCGTCCTGAGCTCGGAAGACGGGATCGATCCCGAGCAGGAGGCGTTGCTCGGTGATTCGGTCGGGCTCGCGATGCTCGTTGTCCTCGACTCGCTGACGCCCGCCGAACGAGTCGCCTTCGTGCTCCACGACGTCTTCGCCGTTCCGTTCGACGAGATCGCCCCGATCGTCGGCCGGACACCGACCGCCGCCCGGCAGCTTGCGAGCCGGGCGCGTCGCCGGGTCCAGGGCGCGCCAGTGCCCGACGTCGATCTCGATGGGCAATGGGTCGTCGTCGAGGCGTTCCTTGCGGCGGCGCGTGACGGCGACTTCGAACGCCTCCTCGCGGTCCTCGACCCCGACGTCGTGGCCCAGTCCGACGGTGGTCGCGGCGCGACCGCAGCTGAAGTCGCTGACCCGCGGCGCTCGAGCCGTCGCAGAGCAGGCGATGAGCTTCCGTCGGTTTGCCGAGACCGCGACGCGTGTCCTGGTGAACGGCGTTCCCGGCGGCATCGCCTGGGCCCCTGACGGTCGACCGTTCGCGGTCCTCGCGCTGACGGTCAAAGGCGGCCGCGATCGTCCGGATCGATGTCCTCGCCGACCCGGACCGGCTCGCTCAGCTCGATCTCACCGTCGTGGCTCGCTGAGATTCGATCTTCCGACGCCGGTCACGTTCTTGGCTGATGTCGCGGGTCATCTGTCTGGATACCGACGATGAGCATGCAAGAAGGAGCTGTCGAGATGACTCATCGAACGGACACCGCCACGCCAGGCACCCGCGCGACCCGAACACGCTCCATGGTTCGTGCACGCTCTTCAACCCGGTCACGAGGTTCCTCCTGCGCGCCGGCGTCCCGTTGGGCTTCAACGGGCTGCTGACGATCCGCGGCCGGAAGAGCGGCCTGCCGCGCACGACGCCCATCGCGATCATCGAGGTGGACGGCAGGCGCTGGGTCTGGTCGCCGTGGGGCGAGGTCAACTGGGTGCGCAACCTCCGCGCGGCTGGCCAGGCGACAGTCACGAAGCGTGGCCACAGCGAGGACGTCCGAGCGACCGAGCTGGACCCCTCCGATCGGGTCGCGTTCTTCCGTGACATCGCTGGGCCTGTGGCGCGAAGGATCCCGTTCGGCTACTGGTTCATCCGGATCGTCGATGGGACCGATCTGAATCACCCGGTCGAAGCGGCCCGCGGTCGGCCGGTCTTCGAGCTCCACGCCGACCCTCGCTAAAATCGGGACGTGACGACAACGGCGTTTCGTCGCAAGAGCACCCGTAAGGTCGTGGACCCCGCCTGGCTCGAGTTCTGCGCACCGACACGGTCGGCATTACGACGTGCTCCGTGGCCTCGACTACTTCCGATCGACCGGCGAGCCGCCTGACGCTCGGACCGACGAAGCGCTCGCGCTGGTCCGGTCGAAAGAGCAGCCGGATGGCACGTGGCTGTTGGAGAACACGCACAAGGGCGCCGTCCACTTCAGCATGGAAGCAGGCGACGGCCAACCCAGCCGGTGGAACACGTTGCGTGCGCTCCGTGTCCTCCGCTGGGCGGATTCGGCGGGCTCACCCTGCCCGAACACCGCCGCGCGGAAGGAGTCACCGATGACGGAGGAACGGGCGCCCGAGCACGAGCAGTCACTCCTCGGGGATGACTCCGGCACGATGCCGTGGGAGGAAGCGCGCGAGCGCCTGGCGAACCCCGAAAAGGATCGCAACAGCTGGCTGGCGACGGTCAGGCCCGACGGCCGTCCGCATCTCATGCCGGTGATCACCTTCTGGATCGACGGCGCATACCACTTCGTCGCCGGAGAGGGCACCCAGAAGGGGCGCAACCTCGCAGCTGATGGCCGCTGCGTCATCGGGACGCAGAGCAGGAAGTTGCCGTCGCTCGACGTCATCGTCGAGGGTCGAGCGGAGCCGCTGACCGATGAGGACGCCGTCCGACGCATCGCCGAAGACCTCGCCGCGAAGGGATGGCCGCTCGAGTCTCGCGGCGACCAGGTCTACGGACCGAATGCACCCACCGCCGGGCCGGCCCCGTACCGGATCTATCGGGTGGTCCCATCGAAGGCGTTCGGACTGCCCGGAACGCACGGGATGGATCAGTTCAAGCAAGAGGAGCTCCCGAAGCCGACACGTTGGGACTTCGCCCGCGACTGACCGGCTCCTTGAGGGCGACTGCCTCAGCAATCACTGTCCTCGATGCCGTAGGGTTGCGCGAGGGACCGTTGCGCGAGGGACGTCGCGCGACGAGCCGTCGAGGAGGAATTGATGCTCTTCCATATCAAGCAATCGCACGCTCCGGCGGACTGCCCATACGGCAAAGGTGGCTCGAAGTCCCTCTTCGACGACAGCGTGCCGGGGATCAAGGTCGTCGGGTACTGGCTGGCGTTCCCGCAGCATTCGACGTTCCTCGTCGTCGAAACCGACGACATAGCGAACGTCCATCGATTCCTCCGGCCGGGTGTCGGTGTCTGTGTCGCCGAGATCACGCCTGTTTCTGACCAACCAGCGGCCTGACCGCCGCTCCGAGCCCTGCGAGGGCGGCTCGTCGGCGGTGCCTAACAGACGACGAATCCTGCTCGGAAGCTCGATTCGCGGCTAAAACACGGCTCTCGGCCAGGTCTCGTCGCGCTGTAAACAACGATCGCTGCATCGCGGCCCATTTTCGACCTCGATGGCCGGCAGGACGCAGGAATTGTCGACTCACGCGCAACACCGGAGCCGGCCACCTTAAACCGCCGGGGTCAGCCTCCGACCTCGGCCGAAAGGTCCTTGTCCTCCATCTCCCAGGCGTGGTCGAGCGTGTGAAAGGCGGAGTGTCGGATGAGGAACGGCAGCGTCCAGGACCGCATGCGCCGCTGCACCTCCCCGGCGTTGTAGGCGCGCATCGCTGCGACATAGTCCTCGCGATATTGGTTCAGGCCGTCCGGTATCAATGCGATGCCGTCGGGTATCTTCAACCCGACCCCATTGGCGAAGCCCTGGCTCTCGGTGACGATGACGTGGCTGATGATCCGGTCGCGGTCGCGTCCTCCGCCGCGCGGCCCCTTGCGCATCTCGGGCGAGACGCGGGCTGCGACGCTGTCGAAGAACGTCCAGCAGGCCCGCAAGAGGGTGATCGCGCGGTCGAACGAGGCCTCATCCATCGGCCCGTGTTCGGTCGAGCTCGGCGCGAACGAGATGCCCCAGAAGTCGGTCGATCCCGGTCCGACCCGGTCTTCGATGACCTCGAGCGGCCCGGCGGCGTCGAACTCGGGCGCCATCCCGGCAAGATCAGTGACCAGCCGGTACCGCCCGCGGTAGGACTCGAGCGTTGCGAGGGCCAGCTCGGCGGTCTTCGCGCCCGCGGCTCCAGCCTGGCCAGTCGGGGGCGAAGGCGACTGCGCGCTTCCCCTTGGGACCGCGTTCGATGACGGTGCGGACGGGCATGACTAACTGTCGCACGAAGGTCGAGCGCGGGCTAGTCGAGCAGATCGCGGAGCTGGACCGGTCCTACCGGGATTCGCGACCTCGGAGTCGCGGCACTGCATTGACGAGAAGAGCGAGGGCGAAGACCACGTGGATCGCGGCAAGGACCGCGGTCAGCCGCCTCGGCGTTCCCGCCGCATCGGCTGCCTTGAAGTCGTTCGGGAGGTTCGCGGTGCTTCCTGCAAGGAACGCGGCCGCGATGATCGACACGACGCCGGCGCCCAGACGACCCGCCACCGTGTCGCGTGGCGCGACGGCCGCGGCTCCCACGAGTACGACGGGCAGGAAGAGGGGAGGGGTGAGCGCCGTCCCGCGCAGCAGCATGTCGCCCGGGCCGCCGTCTGGCGATGCTCCGACCTTCCACCGGATCGAGAGCACCGCACCGACGATCGGCACGGGCAGATACGCGAGGACGAGCGGCAACAGGCGACGCGACGATGAATCGGGCATCGAGACCTCCGGACTCAGACCGCTTGGTTCGGGGCTACCGCCTCTGCCGGCGGACCTCCTTTGGTGCCACCGAGAGTGCTAAATTCTCCCCCTGCCGCCGCGTCGGTGTGCGTACCTCGGTGGTCGGCAAAAGGGAGGACAGTGCGTGACTCGCAAGATGCCTCGGCTCGTCTCGGTAGCCCTCGCCGTCGTTGTGCTCGCCGCCGCCACGATGGTAAGCGTGGCGGCATTCGGAGGACTCATCGATCCGCCGAATACCCGCGACTTCAAGGCGCATCTCAACGGCTACCAGGAGACGCCCTCGGTTTCCAGCACCGGCTGGGGGGAGTTCCGCGCGAAGCTCGTCGACGCCAACACCCTCCATTACGTCTTCACGTACGGGGGGCTAGAGGGCGGCAACTCGCTGTTCGCCCACGTCCACTTCGGCGGGCGCGCGATGGCCGGCGGCGTGTCGTTCTTCCTGTGCGGCGGCAGCACCAAACCCGCTCCGTGCCCGAACGTCGAAGGCACCGTCGAAGGTGACGTCACGGCCGCTGACATCGTCGGCCCGAACGGCCAGGGTATCGAGCCTGGTTCGTTCGGTGAGATCCTGCGGGCGATGCGCGCAGGGACGGCGTACGCGAACATCCACACCACACGCTGGGGCACCGGCGAGATCCGCGGTCAGATCAACGACAAAGATCAGAAGCAGTACGAGCACTGATCTAGAGCAGGGGTTCGGCGGTATCGAACCGCCAGACCCTTCGTCTGAAGAAACAAGCCGCAGTTCGATCTTGCCCCGACCGGAAGCACATCCGGTCGGGGCTCTTTATCGGGCCGCCGCGGGACTGATGTCGGCTTGCTGATCATCGTCCCGCCATCGGAATCGAAGCGTCCGCCGTCGGAACACGGCCCGCCCGTCGTGCTCGACGAGCTCTCGTTCCCGGAGCTCACGGATCTCCGAGCCACGATCCTCGAGGCGCTCATCGAGACCAGCGCCGCAGCCAACGCCTTCGAGCGGCTGTCCGAGCGGCCGACCATGGCCGGCCAGATCGCGCGCAACATGCGCCTGCCCGAGCTCGCGACCCGGCCGGCGGCCGACGTGTACACGGGGCCGCTTCACCAGGGTCTCGATGTCGCGTCACTGTCGACGTCCGGCCTGGACCGAGCCTGCCGCAGCGTGGTCATCACGTCGTCACTCTGGGGCGCACTCCGGCCGACCGATCGAATCCCGGCCTACCGACTGCGCGTGTGGTCGAACCTCATCGGCCTGGACAGGCTCGAGCCGATGTGGCGGTCGGTTCTGCCCGACCTCTTCGCGAACCTGGCGGGTGCCAACGGGCTCGCGCTCGATCTCCGGTCGCCCGCGTATCAAGCGCTCGGTTTGCCGACCGGTCTCAGCGATCGAACGGTCGTGCTCCGCGTCGACGAGTTCTCAGACACCGGACATCGAACCGGTGCCGCGGTCGCGAAGCGAATGCGCGGCGAGGCGGCCCACCTCCTGCTCGAGTCGGGGTCGGATCCGGGCACACCGGACGGGCTCGCGGATGTCCTCGGCGAGTGGTGGGCGACTCGTCTTGAGCCGCCGGAGCGGCAAGGTCGGCCGTGGACGTTGTCGCTGACGCCGACCGACGACGATGTCAGACGTGCTGATCGAAGAAGATCTGGTTCCCGTCCGGGTCCACCACGATGAAGCTCGCCGGTCCCGTCGAGCCCTCGTCGGCTTCCTGCTCGAAGGGCACCCCGACAGTCTTGAGCTGTCGCTGGATATCACGGATGTCCGTGAATGGATCAACAGGCTCCGCAGCTTGGTCCCAACCGGGATTGAACGTCAGGATGTTCCGCTCGAACATGCCCTGGAACAAGCCGATCACGTGCTCACCGTTCTTCAGGATGAGCCATCCCTGATCCGCGTCGCCGTGAAACGCGGTGAAGCCGAGTTTCTCGTAGAAGTCCTTCGAAGCGGCCAGATCCTTGACCGCCAGGCTGACGGAAAACGCACCGAGATCCAATGTGCTCACCTCCTCATTCCTCGCGTCCCGACCGCCGAAGCGTCAGTCCCACCAGAAGTCCCAGCGGTGCCGTCCGACGAGCTTGGGCGCGTACTCGCTGATCGCGCCGAAGCCCTGGAAGATGATGTCCGGGCAGAACGCGAGGTGCTCGGCGGCGACGCTGTTCGCGGCGTCGAGGTCCGCCGGCGGTCGACCAACGATGACGGTCATGGTGTCGAACCCAAGTCCGACGAGGTAGGCGTCGAAGCGGTCCTCCCATGTTTCGAGGATCGCCGACTGCTGCGCCGGCTCGATGTCGTAGTTGGCCGGCCCCATCCAGCCGATCGCCTCGGGGACCTGGGCAGGCCGCTCGACCGCGACGAGCCCGAGATAACCCTTCATATCGCCGACGAAGGGCTCGATCGTCGCCAATCGGTCGGCTGGCGAACGTGGAGCGAGCCCGGGGAACGCCCGACCGAACGGCGCGAACGCCGCC
This sequence comes from uncultured Chloroflexia bacterium, assembly GCA_963816675.1. GTDB lineage: Bacteria > Chloroflexota > Limnocylindria > Limnocylindrales > CSP1-4 > SPCO01. Next base: position 137,338 of record CAWFLS010000007.1, on the reverse strand, counting down.
TCAGCGTGGGCGCCGTTGTCGCCGTCGACGATCTGCTGCCACCACCGAACGAGAAGCGTCGTCGGATCGGCGCCGGTGCTCGGTGGGACGTCCATCAGGACGTCGCCCATGCGCTCGATGCCGAAACCCGTGTCCATGATCAAGGGCCAGAGGCCGGTCCCGGCAAAGGCGCGAGCAAGCCAGTTCCAGACCTCGACGATGTTCGAGATGGGCGGCTCCGAGATCCAAATGACAGGATCGTCACCTCGAGAGCCGCCCTGCGGTTGGGACCGGACCAGGTGACCGGGCGGCAAGGGCAGGCTGGCAACGGTAGGGGAGTCCTCGGGAGGGAGGCGACCCGGTGCGGAGGCGACGTAGATCCCGTGGCTGCCACGCGGGGCATCCTCGGCTCCGTCGTCGTCCGACGGGCGTTCGCCGCTCGGCATCAGGAAGCCAGGACCCAAGAAATGATGGGGACGCGAAATGACGTCCTTTGAACCCGTAGTGTCACGGTTGCGCGACGATCTTCCCGCCGCGGATGACGAGGGCCGGCGTCGCCAGGCGTCGAAGGTCGGTCGTCGGGTCGCCGTCGACGAGGACGAGGTCGGCGAGCTTCCCGACTTCGATCGTGCCGAGATCGGCGTCGAGACCGAGCAGGCGCGCCGCGGCCGACGTGGCCGCCTTGATCGCGGCCATCGGGCTGGCGCCGTGGTCGTGAAGCAGGACGATCTCCCGCCAGACCATGTCGGCCGTGACGCCGACCTCGCCCGTGTCGGTGCCGGTCGCGACGGGGATCCCGAGTTCGATCGCGGTCTCGGTCGATGCCCGCTGGCGGCGCTCGATCATGTCCTGGCGCTCGCGCTGGGCGGCCGTCATCCCGCCGAGGGTCCGGTTGACGTCGACGACGACCATCGTCGGCACGAGGAAGGCGCCCGACTCGGCGAGCGCCTCGAGGGCCGGCCGGTCGGCGAGCCAGGCGTGCTCGACGCTGGCCACACCTGCCGCCGCTGAACGGCGGACCGACTCGGCGTCCTGGGCGTGGCTCATGACCTTCACGCCGAGCTCCGACGCGGTTTCGACGACCGCTCGCAGCTCGTCGAGCGTGAGCTCCGGCCCACCGCTGACCATTCGGTTGCCGGCGAGTCCGGTCGTCGTGAGCATCGCGGCTTCGGACGCGATCACCTTGACGACGTCGGCGCCGTCGCGGACGACTCGGCGCGTCGCCGTCACGAACCCGGCCGGGTCGTCTGCCTCGAGCCCGAACTGGTAGCCGTGACCGCCGGTGATGCCGACCGCCGTGCCGGCCGTCACGATGCGCGGGCCGGGCACGTGGCCCGCCTCGATCGCGTCGCGGAGTGCGACCTCGAGGTTCCGGAGCGAACCTGCGCCGCGCGCCGTCGTCACGCCCGCCTTGAGCGCGGTGGCAGCGTGACCGGCTGCCGCGAGCACGATCTCGGCATCCGAGCGTCGGAGGATGGTCCCGATCGAGCCCTCGGTCGGGTCGAACGTGTAGTGGGCGTGGGCGTCGATGAGCCCGGGCAGGAGTGTCCGGCCGGCACCGTCGATCGTGTCGTCGGCTCATCGGCTGAGGTCGGCGCGTCGCCGGCGCGCCGGGTCGGATCGTGCGGTTCGATCGCGCTGATCCGGTCGCCGTCGACGGTCACGTCGACGTGGTCGCGGGCGGTCTCCGCCAGGCCGTCGATGACGCGGACGTCGCGGATCTCGATGCGCATCGTCGAAAGCGTAGCGGGCCGGGCAGGCTCGCGTTCTGGCAAGATTGTCGACAATCCGAGCCGCGCGTCGCGCGCGGCAGACACCGGACTGCGGGTGAGGGAGGCCAGCGTGACGACACGTCGGGTCGGCGATGCGATCGTCGAGGTCCTGCGATCGGCCGCCGTCGACACCGTGTTCGGCATCCCGGGGATCCACACGCTGCCGCTGTACGACGCGCTCGCCGGCGAGCCTGCCATCCGCCACATCCTGACCCGTCACGAGCAGGGTGCGGCATTCGCGGCGGACGGCTACGCCCGGGTGCTCGGTCGTCCCGGGGTGCTCACGACGACGACAGGCCCGGGAACGTTCAACACGCTCGCGGCATTCGCCGAGGCGTGGTCCGACTCGTCGCCGATCGTCCTCCTCGCGGGCCAGATCGACGCGGCGCTCGACGGCAAGGGTCGGGGCGTCCTCCACGAGACGCCGGACCAGGGCCGCTCGTTCGAATCGATCACCGCGTACGTCGGCCGGCCCCGGACGCCCGAGGCGATCCCCGCGGCAGTGGCCGAGGCGTTGTGCCGGTCGATGGCCGGCCGACCGCGACCGGCCTATGTCGAGATGCCGACCGATATCGTCGGTGCGCCGTTCAGCGGCGAGACGCCGCCGCGTCGAGATGCCCGGGCCGCGTGGCGCCGGACCCGGATTCGATCGTGGCGGCCGCGCGACTCCTCGACGGTGCGCGCCGGATCCTGCTCATGCCGGGAGCCGGTGTCCAGCGAGCCGGCGCATCCGCCGAACTTCGCGAGCTGGCGATCCGCCTCGGGGCGCCGGTCGCGACCGCGGTGACCGGCGCGGGCTCGATCGCCGCCGACGACGACTGGTGCGCGGGGACTGTCATCCCGGGCCGGCCCGAATGGACCGAGCTCTTCGAGGAGGCCGACGCTGTCGTGGTCGTCGGCTCGCGACTGGACGACGTCGGTACCGCGCGCTGGACGCTGCCGCTGCGGAACCTCGTCCACATCGACGTCGACCCAGCCGTCATCGACCGCAGCCTATCCGGCGGCGGTCGGCGTCGTCGGCGATGCCCGGCTCGCGTTGCGGGGGCTTCTCGACGAGCTCGGCGCGGCGGGCGACCGCGCGATCGCGCGACGGCCCGGACCCCGATTGGGGCATCGCGCGCGCCCGGGCGATGCGGGCCGCGTCCGAGGCCGCCGTCGCACCCGACCAACGCCCGGTCCGCGACGCCTTCCTCGCCGCACGCGCGGCGATGCCGCGCGACGCGATCCTGACCCACGACGCAGCGCGCGTGAACACGTGGAGCGGCTACTTCTGGCCGGTCTACGAGCCGGACGGATCGATCTGGCCGTGGGGCTCGGCGACGCTCGGCTTCGCGCTCGGGACGGCCAACGGCGCGGCGATCGCGGCGCCCGGCCGGCGGGTCGTCGCGACCTGCGGCGACGGCGGTTTCCTGTTCACCGCCAGCGAGCTCGCGACGACGGCCGCCTACGGGCTCGACGTGACGGTCCTCGTCCACGACGACGGCGCGTTCGGTTCGATCGCCGCCTACCAGGTCCGCAATCACGGCCGCGCCTATGCCACGGAGCTCCACAACCCGGACCTGGTCGCCTTCGTCCGCTCGTTCGGTATCCCCGCCGAGCGGGTCGACCGACATCGCCGACCTGCCGGCGGCGATGGGCCGAGCGACATCGGGCTCGGGGCCGTCGGCGGTGATCCTCGGCGGCGCCGCTCGGCCAGCCCTGGAGCTGACCCTCTGGTCGGCCCGCCACGAACCCCGGTCAGGCGATGATCAGCTCGCCGCCATGGATGTCGACGTTCGCGCCGGTGATGTACGCGGCCTCGTCCGACGCGAGGAACGCGACGAGCGCCGCGATCTCGGCGGCATCGGCGAGACGGCCCATCGGGATCGCCGCCAGGACCTCCTTCATCCGGGCGGCGTCGGTCGAACCGCGGACCATCGGCGTGTCGACGATGCCGGGCGAGATGGCGTTGACCGTGATCCCGTCGCGTGCCCACTCGCGGGCGAGGTGTCGAGTCAGTCCGAGCACGCCGGCCTTGGCGGTCGTGTAGTGGACGCCACCGAGCGTGCTCGTCGCACGACCCGCCATCGATGCCATGTTGACGATCCGGCCGTGGCCCGAGTCCCGCAGCGCCGGGTAGGCGGCCTTGGCGCACAGGAACGAGCCGGTCAGGTTCGCGTCGACGACGAGATGCCACTCCTCGGGGCTTACGTCGGCTGCGCGCGTCGAGCGGAGGATGCCGGCGTTGTTGACGAGGATGTCGATCCGCGCCGAACTGCTCGATCGCCGTTGCCGCGAGCGCGTCGACGTCATCGGGAAGCGTCACGTTCGCGTGGACCGCCGCCGCCCGTCCGCCGGCCGACTCGATGGCGGCGACCGTCTCGGCCGCCGCCGCGTCGTCCAGGTCGGCGACCACGACGGTCGCGCCGTCCGCCGCGAACCGTTCCGCGATCGCCCGACCGATGCCGCGGCCGGCACCGGTCACGATCGCGACGCGTCCGTCGAAACGACGATCTGGCACGCGTTTCTCCTCCTCGTTCCGGTGGCGAGAGCGCGGTCGGGCACCCGCCCGCCGGCCGCGCCGGCGTCCATGCTAGCGACGTGACGGACGTGGCGAGCGTGGAACGACTCGAGGGGATCCTCATCCGCCGCGCGACGCCGGCCGATTTCCGGCCGACCTACGCCGTGGTCCGCGAGGCGACCGAGCATCTCGCCCGTACCCGCGGCTGGACGGCCAGCCCGCGACCGTCCGAGCCCGGCGAGCGCTTCCTGGCGTTCCGCCGGAGCGCCCTCCGCCACGATCCGGACGGCTTCTGGGTCGGCGAGGTCGACGGCGAGGTCGTCGGCTTCGGGATCGCGGTCCAGCGCGAGCACGTCTGGTACCTCGCGGCCCTGCACGTCCGTCCGGCGTACCAGTCGCGCGGGACTCGGAGCCGAGATCATCAGGCGGGCCCTCGCGGCGGCGCGGCCGGGGAGCGTGCTGACGGTCGGGACCGACGCCCGCAACCCCGTCTCGAACGCGCTCTACGGCCGGTTCGGGATGTTCCCCCAGGAGCCGCTCCTCGAGGTCGCGGGACCGGCGACCGCCGGGCGACTCCGGGACCGCTGGTGCCGGGATTGCCGCCGCCGGACGTCCTCGCAGACATCGACCGCGCGGCGCTCGACGCCGCCCGTCCCGAGGACCACGAGTTCTGGGCCTCGGTGCCCGGCCTCGCCGCATACACGGTCGCGCGAGATGGCCGGGCGGTCGGCTACGCCTACGTCCAGGCCGACGGCGTCGATCGGCCCGATCGCGGTCCTCGACGCCGCCGACCTCGCTCCGGCGGTCGAAGCATCGATCGGCCGCGCCGCCGAGCTTGGCGCGACGACCGCGCGGGTCCGCATCCCGGGCGTCGCCCGAGCCGCGATCGCGGGACTTCTGGCACGGGGATGGCGGTACGGAGACGGCGTCACGCTCGTGCTCAGCTCCGCGCCGTGGGGACGCTGGGATCGATACGTGACATCGGGAGGAGACGCCCTGCTGTGATCGACATCGTGCTGCGCAACGCCACCATCCTCGACGGCACCGGCGGCCCGCGATCGTCGGCGACATCGCGATCGATGCGGGCCGCATCGTTTCGCGTCGCGGAGCCGAGTCGCCGATGACATCGCGCGAGAAGCGATCGACCTCCGCGGGCTCTCGATCGCCCCGGGTTTCATCGACCTCCACACCCATTCCGACGTGTCGCTGCTCAGCGACCCGGGATGTCTCAGCGCGATCGAGCAGGGGATCACGACCCAGGCCGTCGGTCTCTGCGGGTTCTCGGCCGGCGCCGCTGTCGGCCGAGAGCCTGCGCGGCATGATCGACGAGGAGCCCGTCTTCGCGTTCCCCGACGTCGCCTGGGACTGGACGACCATCGGCGGCTACCGGGAGGCCGTCGCCGCCGCCCGGCCGGCGACGAACGTCACGACGTTCGTCGGCCACAACACACTCCGGCGGTTCGTCATCGGCGGGGCGGACCGGCCACCGACGGCCGCCGAGCTCGAGCGGATGCGGTCGCTCGTGCGCGAGGCGATCGACGAGGGGGCACGGGGCTTCACGACCGGCCTGTCGTATGCGCCGGGCCTCTTCGCCTCGGTCGACGAGCTCGCCGCTCTCGCCGCGGTCGCCGCCGAGCGCGGGCTGACCTACCACACCCACATGCGATACGGCGCGCTGCAGGTCCGTGGGTCGGTCGCCGAAGCGCTCGAGACGGCCGAACGCGCCAACGTGATCCTCAACATCTCGCACATGTACCCGCGCGCGAACCAGCCGCTCGAGGAGGCCGACGAGATCCTGGAGATGCTCGACGACGCGCGGGCCAGGGGGATCGAGGTCACCTTCGACCTGACGATCTTCCCGCGCGGCGGTGGCGCATGGGTCCAGTCGCTGCCGGGCTGGGCACGCGACGGCGGCGCCGAGGCGACGGCCGCCATCATCCGCGATCCCGCATCACGGGCGCGACTCATCGCCGACCTCGACCACGCCACCGATTTCTGGCTCGACGACTGGGACGACCAGGTCATCTGCAAGGTCAACCGGCCCGAGAACGCCCACCTGAGCGGCCGGACGATCGGCGAGATCGCCCGGGAGCGCGGCCAGGAGCCGATCGACACCGCGCTCGACCTCGTCCTCGAGGACGGCCAGTTCTGGATCGCCCCGACGATCAAGGACCAGGGTCACCTCGACCGGCTGATCGCGAGCCCGCTGTGCGTGCCGATCGGCGACGGCTTCGCGAACCACCCCACGAAGCACGCTGCCTACGGGCTCATGCCCAAGAGCTTCGGGACGTTCCCGCTGGTCCTCGGGTCGTACGTGCGCGACCGGGGCGTCCTCACGATCGAGGAAGCCGTTCGCAAGATCACGGCCGAGCCGGCTCGCCGTCTCGGCCTGACCGATCGCGGGACGCTGGCCGCCGGGATGGCCGCGGACCTCGTCGTGTTCGATCCGGCGACGATCGCCAACCGCGCGACCGAGGCCGATCCGGCCGCCCGCCCCGCCGGCATCGAGCGCGTGATGGTCAACGGTGCGTGGGCGGTCGTCGGCGGCCGCGCGACCGGGGAGCGGGCCGGCCTGTCGCTCTAGGGGCAACGACCGCGGCTAGCCCGCCGGCGGCGTGAACGAGGCCTCGATCGACGCGCGGATCGCCGGAAGCACCTCGTCGACCTCGGCATACGGCACCGCATCCGCGATGTCGGCAGCCCCGCTGTCGACGAGCAGCGGTCGGAGGTTCGCCAGACGCTCCATGACCCAGCCGACCGGGTCTGCCGTCAGTCGCTCGTCCAGCGACCGCTCGCCGACATCGCCCTTCTCGAAGTGCGGGTGATAGTGGTAGATGACGTTGTCGTTCTGGTCGCGGAAGAGATCGGCCCGCCAGATGCCGGCACTCACCGGGAGGAACCGCAGGCCCGCCACTCCGGCAGCGGCACCCGGGATGTCGTCGTATTCGACCCGCCGGATCTCGACCCGCGCCCCGGACTCTGTGTCGACTCCGCGCTGGACCCAGTAGCCCGACCGTGATGACGATCGGACCGACGACGTAGGCGTAGAGCATTCGGGCGACCTCCGAGCGATGAACGGCGAGGAACGATCAGCCGCGGCGCGTCGAGCGCGGATCGAGAGCGTCGCGGACGCCGTCGCCGATGAAGTTGACGGACAGCACGAGCAGGGCGATGACGATCCCGGGCGGCAACCATACCCACGGCATGTTCTGAAGGGTCGATGGGGCGGTCGCTGCGTTGATCATCTCGCCGAGGCTCGGGACCGGCGGCCGGACGCCCAGACCGAGAAACGACAACGACGCTTCGAGAAGGATCGCCTGGGCAACGCCGAACGTCGCCACGACCGTCAACGGTCCGAGGATGTTCGGCAGCAGGTGGCGGCGCGCGATCTCGTTGCCGCTCGTCCCGACCACGCGGCTCGCCGTGATGAACTCCGACTCTCGCAGCGACAGCAGCTGACCGCGGACGAGCCGGGTCGTGGTCGGCCAGCCGAGCAACCCGATGACGGCGATCACCGAGGCGAGACCGGGACCGACGATCGCGATGAAGACGATGCACAGCAAGATGAGGGGGATCGCGAGCAGCACGTCCGTGAAGCGCATCACGACCTGGTCGCGCATCCCGCCCGAGAACCCCGCGATCATCCCGAGGACCGTTCCGACCACGAGGTAGAGCGCGACCGCCCCGAACCCGACGAGAAGCGAGACGCGGGTGCCGTAGACGACTCGGGCGAAGATGTCGCGACCGGACAAGTCCGACCCGAGGATGTGGCCGGGTCCCGGCGGCTTGCGGATCGACCCGTAATCGGTCTTGAGTGGATCGAGCGGGACGATGAGCGGCAGGAAGACGGCGATCGCGACGATCGTGGTGAGGATCACGAGCCCGACGATCGCCAGTCGATGGCGCAGGAACCGGCGGATGGCTCGCCGTCGCATGCTCTCGTGCGTGCCCGCGACGACCTGGCGCGGGAGCCCCTCACTGACCGCTGACATACCTGATCCTCGGGTCGACGACCGAATAGGCGAAGTCGGCGACGATGCTGGCGATGACCGTGAACATGCCGACGACGAGGACGACTCCCATCATCAGCGCTGGGTCACGGTCGCGGGCGGCGCGGACGGATAACTGGCCGAGCCCCGGCCAGTTGAAGATCGTCTCGGTGATGATCGCTCCGGCGATCAGCTCGGGCAGCAGGATCGCGAGCACGGTGATGATCGGGATGAGGGCATTTCGAAGACCATGTCGGATCATGACCGTTCGGTTCGCGAGCCCCTTCGCGCGGGCCGTCGTGATGTGATCGCCGTTGAGAACGTCGAGCATGCTCGCCCGGGTATAGCGGGTGAGCAGGGCGGCGTTGGCGAGACCGAGGATCATCGCCGGCATCACCACATGGGCCGCCCGATCGATGATGTCGTCCTCCTTGCCGAACGTGAACAGCTCACCGACCGGCAGCACCTTCAGCGTCACCCCGAAGAGGTAGAGGGCGACGAGCGCCAGCAGGAATGCCGGCGTGCTCACGAGGAAGATCGTCAGACCCGACAACGCGTAATCGGTGCGGCCGTACTGGTGGATCGCGGACAGCACGCCGGCCGGCACGCCAACGAGGATCGTGATCGCGGCCGCGACGAACATCAGCGTGAGCGATGGACCGAGCCGGCCTGCGACCTCGTCGGCGATGGGTCGCCCGCTGACGATCGAGTAGCCGAGGTTGCCCTGCACGACGTCACCGAGCCAGCGGAGATAGCGGATGGGGATCGGTTGGTCGAGCCCGAGGTCCTTCCGCCGCGCCTCGATGTCGGCCGGCGTCAGGCGTGAGAGGACCTCCGGATCCAGCCGCGCCAGGACTGGGTCGCCGGGCGCCGCGGACAGGACGACGAACGCGGCGACCGTGATCCCGATGAGCACCGGGATCGCGATGAGCAGGCGGCGGATGAAGTAGGCGGCCACGACACCTCGCCTCAGCGCACGGCGCCCGCCGGTCTCCCAGCGGGCGCCGCGTCGGTCTCGAGCGCGACCCGGTGCGCTACTGGAGCGTCCAGGTCTCCACGTCCATGAAGGATTCGCGCTCGTTGAGATGGACATCGAAGCCACCACCGAGGCGCTTCGAGGCCACCATCACGAGGTTCGGCGAATAGAGGTTCGCCTGCGGCACGTCCTCGTTGAGGATCTTCGCCAGTTCGTGGTAGACCTCGTCCTGCTTCGCCGGGTCGGCCGTCGCCCGGCCCTCGGCCCACAGCTCGAAGATCCTTGGGTTCGTGTAGCCCGATTCGAACTTCGGGTCGTCCTTCGTGAAGTACTGCGCCGAGCGGTCGGGCGAGAGGCCCTCGCTACCGCCGACGGCGATGAAGCCGTCCCATTGCGTCCGGTCGTTGTACTTGGCCAGGTAGGCCTCGTTGTCGGTCGGCACGAGCTCGACGGTCACCCCGGCAGCCTGCAGGTCGCTCTGGATGAGCGGCATGATCGCCTGGGCGTCGGGGAACGTCTGGTTGTAGAGGAGCTTGAACGTCTCGCCCTTGTAGCCGCCGTCGGTGAGGAGCTGCTTCGCGGTGTCGACGTTGTAGTCGTACTTGTTGAGGTCGGGATACTCGGTGAATCCGGGTGGATTGATGAGCACCTTGGCCCGGCCCTTGTAGAAGTCGTCGACGATCGCCTTTCGGTTGATCGCGGTGTAGAACGCCTGGCGGACGCGCTTGTCGCTCCAGGGTTTGGCCTCGGTCTTGAACACGATCCGGACGATGCCGGGGTTCTCCGCCGAGATCACATTCAGGGTGGAGATCGCCGAGAGGCGGTCGAACTCACCGGGCGAGACGCGGAAGGCCAGATCGAGGTCGCCCGACTCGAGCTGAGCGACGGCCAGCGCCGGGTCGGCGAAGAGCTTGAAGATGATCTTTCCGATCTTCGGTGCGCCCTTGAAGTAGTCGGGATTTGCGTCCAGCTCGACCGACTGGTCGGCGGTGAAGCTGGTCAGCTTGTACGGTCCTGTCCCGACGGTCACGCCGGGCTTGCCGACCGTGAAGTCGACCTTCTCGACGTCGGCCTTCGTGACGTCCTTGAGGATGTGCTCCGGCAGGATGACGTTCGCCATGTCGGTGATGCTGTACAGGAACCGCGCGTTGGGCGCCGCCAGGGTCATCTCGACAGTCGAGTCGTCGATCTTCTTGAGGCCCTCCGGCGTGTTCGTGGTGCCCTAGCACGGCATCGGCTCCCTTGATCTGGTTCCACGCGGGCAGGAAGCCCTTGAACGCGTCGTAGTTCTGCACCGTCCAGTTGACGGTGAACATGACGTCGTCTGCGGTGAAGGCCTCGCCGTCGTGCCACTTGGCGTTCTTCACCAGGTGGAACGTGTACTTGCTCGCATCGGGCGAGACGTCGTATGTCTCCGCCAGGTCGCCGATCACCGTCTTGGAATTGGCCTGGGCCTCGACCAGCGTGTTGAAGACGCTGCTCCACCACTGGAACTGGTTGCCGGTCTGGAATTCGACCGGATGCCAGAAGTTGTAATGGTCGGCAAGCCGCGCAACGCGCAGGACCGAGCCAGCGCCGGCGCCAGCCCCGGCACTCGCACTGGCACTCGCGCTCGCCGGCGCGGTCGTGGCCGCCGCCGAAGCCGACGCCGAGGCCGGCGCTGCTGACGGCGCCGCGGCCGACGCGGCGATGACGCCGCCGCCGACGGTGCTGTCGACGTAGTCGTGGTGCCGCATGCCGCGGCGAGCAGTGCGATCGCCATGCCGATCGCCGGTAGACGCAGTCGCATCATCAGTCTCCTCCTCCAAAGAGATGCCTTGTGCGAGTCCTCCGTGAACGTACTACCGATCTCGTCAAACGGCGTCCTCCTCGTGTCGCGCGGACCGGACGAGCAGCGTGGCGGTGGTCCCAGTGGCGCCCCGCGATGCTGCATGCCCATGGGGAGGATAGCCGGAGGCTGGCCTGTCGCCCATCTGACGACGACCACGTCGATGCTCGGCTAGCGCGAGAGCCTCACGCTGCCGGGAGCCGGCCCGCTTCGCGCAGCATCTTCGACGATCTGCTCGGCGGCCTCGACGTGAAGACCCGCGACCGACTCGACCGAGCTCGCCGCGATGTGCTGGGTGAGGACCACGTCATCGCGGCCCGTGATCCGGTCCTGCCCGGGGACCGGCGGTTCCGGCGACCGCACGTCGAGGCCGGCGTAGGCGACGTGACCCCGGTCGAGGGCGTCGGCGAGGGCGTCCTCGTCGACGATCCCGCCACGCGAGACGTTGACGATGAGCACGCCGGGTTTCGTCTTGGCGAGGAAGTCGGCGTTGATGATGCTCCGCGAGGTGTCGGTCAGCGCGGCGCAGGACACGACGATGTCCGAGCGCGGGCGGCGAGCTCGTCGAGCGAGACGAGCTCGACCTCGGTGTCGCGGGTCGACTCGATGAACGGGTCGTAGGCGATGACGGTCGGCCGGAACCCGTGGAGCTTCTGGGCGACGAGATGGCCGATCCGCCCGAGACCGATGATCCCGACCGTTCGCGACCGCAGCCGATGGATCTCGCGCAGGAGCGGCCATTCATACACGTCCCAGTTCCCGTCGCGGGCCGCCATCGCGAACGGCAGCAGACGACGCTGCGTGGCGAGGATGAGCAGCATCGCGTGGTCCGAGACCTCCTCGTTGTTCGAGGTCGGGCAGTTCCAGACCGGGATGCCGCGGGCCTTGGCTGCGGCGGCGTCGACGATAGTCCATCCCGACGCTGTAGCACAGGATCCCGACGCAGTTGCTGCCCAGCCGCGCGATGTCGTCCGCCTCGAGCTTGCTCGATGTGAACACGACGTCCGCCTCGGGCAGGGCTGCCTGCGCCGCGGCGTCATCGTCGGGGACGAGCAGCCGGATACCGAGCGGTTCGAGGATGCTGCGCTCGACGTCGTAGGTCCAGCCCATCGAGCGGATCGGCTCGGGGATGACGACGAGTGGTCCGTTCGAGAGGTTCATGCCACCCTCCTGCGAGCCGTCGGCGGCGCCGCGATGTCGTAGATTGTCGACAATCTACGACCGTCTCGGCTGGACGAACCAGCATCACGAGGTGGGCCATGGCGACGGCACCCAGCGAACCGATGGCGGCAGGCATCCGAGGAGCGCGAGCGGACGCCGCTCCCGGCGGACGGGCACGCCGGCCGCCGAGCTCCGACAGGTGATGGAAGAGGCGGCCGCCGGCGACCTCGACTGGTTGACCCGGATGGCGACCGGCACGAACTACCCGGCCGGCGACGACGTGCTCGAAGTGGCCAAGGAGGCGTACCTGCGCTTCTTCTCGACGAACGGCCTGCTGCCGGGGACGTTCCCGAGCCTCGCCCGGTTCGAGCGCGAGGTCATCGACTACGCGGCCGGGTTGTTCCACGGCCCCGACGCCGTCGGCAGCATCACGTCCGGTGGCTCCGAATCGATCCTGATGGGCGTCAAGTCGGCCCGCGACCGCGCCCGCCGGCTCCATCCGGCGATCGACCGGCCGCACATGGTCGTCCCGGAGTCGGCGCACCCGGCATTCACCAAGGCCGCCGACTACTTCGGGCTCGTCGAGACGCGGGTCCCGCTCGGCCCCGACTACCAGATCGACGTCGACGCCTATCGCGCGGCGGTCAACGACGACACGGTCCTGCTGGTCGCGTCCGCCCCGAGCCTGACCCTCGGCATGGTCGACCCGATCGAGGAGCTGGCACCGATCGCCGCCGAACGCGACATCGGCTTCCACGTCGACTCGTGCGTCGGGGGCTTCTTCCTGCCCTTCGCGGAGAAGCTCGGCGAGCCGATCCCGCGCTTCGACTTCCGGGTGCCGGGCGTGACGACGATCTCGGCCGACCTCCACAAGTTCGGCTATACGGCGAAGGGCGCCTCGCTGATCATGTCGCGCGATCGCGACGTCTTCGACCACCAGCCGTTCCGCTACGGCGGCGGGACGCGACCCGACGACTGGTACGTGACGCCATCGATGACCGGGACGCGACCGGGTGGCGCCATCGCCGCGGCATGGGCCGTCATGACCTATCTCGGCGAGGCCGGCTACCTCGATCGGACACGCCGGACGCTCGACTACCTGCGCCGCTGGTGGGCGGCGATCGAGGAGATCGACGGGCTGTACGTGATGGGCAAGCCGGCGATGTCGGTCTTCGCGGTCGCCTCGCGGACGCTCGACATGTACGCCGATCGGCAAGGGCATGGAGGACCGCGGCTGGATCGTGTACATGGACAGCGATCCGGTGCCGGCGCTGCGGTTCATGCAATCGCCCGGGCACGAGCCGTATGTCGACGCCTACATGGCCGATCTGCGCGAGGTCGTCGAGGACGGTCAGAAGCGGCGCGCTGACGACGACCGAGGGTCGAGCGAACTACACCTGAGCCGGTTCGTCCTGGACGGGCTTCGCGACTCCGGACACGACCGAGCCGACGCCGGCGTCGAGGCGCCACGCCGGCGCGCCGCCTGGGCGAACAGCAGCAGCCCGCAGAGGCTCAGGAGCGCCGACACCCGGAGCGCCGTCTCGATGCCGGACAGCCCCGAGATCGCCGCGCCGACCAGCGGCATCACGATGGTCATCATGTTGACGAGCGTCGTGTCGATCGACGCGAACGTGACCCCGTATTGCCGCGGCACCGTCCGCATCAGCTCGTCGAACAGGATGAGGTCGACGCCGGCCGCGAAGAACGCCGAGACCGTGGCGAGCACGGCGACGACGATCAACTGGTCGGTCAGCGAGAGCGCAGCGGGGTAGAGCGCCGACACGAACATCACGATGAGCAGCAGGATCCGTGTCCCGCGGATCCGTGACTGGCGCTTCCAGAACTGGTAGCCGCCGAGCAGTGCCAGCGACTGCCCGGTCGCGATGATGCCGATCCAGGCGTCGGGCGCATCGACCACGGTGACGAAGTACAGCGGGATCAGCGGCAGTGCCAGCCGCGTCCCTGACACATACACGAGCTGTCGCATGCTGTAGCCGAGGAAGGCCGGCTGGCTGCGCATCAGGTTGAGGCCGCTTCGAAACCTCTGCGGCAGCGACGGACGCTCGGCTGGCTCGCGGTGGCAGCGTCGACGCGTGGGACCCGGAACTGGCGGGAGAAGAAGTAGCTCGCGACGCCGCCGACGGTGAACGACATGAACGCGATCGCGTAGTTGACCGGCATCGGCACGCGCTCGAGGAAGACGCCGATGATCGAGACCGTGATGGCGGTCGTCAGGCCCATCCACGACCAGCGCCGGCTCATCAGCTCGAGGCGACCGTGCGGACCTGCGGCGCCGTCCATGACGACCGGGAACAGGACCATGCCCATCGTCGAGGGGATCGCGGCGACGGCCCAGATCGCCACGATCATCGGGACGACCACCTCGCGCGGCGCGACGCGCCACGGTCAGGCCGATCAGCGCGTACGACACGTTCGAGATCAGTCGCGCGGTGCTGTACCACTTGACCGGTTGACCGCGGCGCTGCAGGAACTGGCCGATCGGGATGGCCAGCGTGAACCCGGCGACCGCCGGGATCGAGGTCAGGAGGCTGATCGTGAAGGCCGTGCCGCCAAGTCGCGCGACGAGGACGGGCAGGAACGGCGATGCGGAGTTGACCACGCCCATCGCGATCGAGTCCGAGCGCATGATCCGCGCGTTGTGGATGGTGTCCGACGCGGACGGGCGCCCGGGCCGGAGGCGCGACAGCGGGACCGGACGGGGCGGGGCAGGGCGACCGGGCGGCTGGGACGCAGGCGCATCGTCGGTCGGTGCCGCCGCTAGAGTGACCCCAGCGGTCGGCGCCGACGCTGGCCGACCGTTGCGGAGTCGGAGGTCGGGCGTGCGATCGGCGGTCATCCTCGGTGATCTTGCGGTCACGACGGAGTACTGGGAGGAAACGCAGGCCGACGGGACCCGCGAGACCGGCTGCCGCGTCCAGCTGCGGCTGGTGCGGACGGTTCCCGCGCCCGATCCCGCCGCCCGTCCCGCGGCGCGACGCCGTCGAATGGCACATCGAGCGCCCGATCTGGCGCGCCGACCTGTTCACCGAGGTCGGCGGCAAGGGTCCGTACGACGCCGCGCACTACCATCCGACGTTCGACGGCTTGACGCCCTGCGAGCGGGTCAGCGATCCGACGATCCAGCGCCGATCCGCTCGGCTGGATCACGGCTCGCCTGGCCGACATCCCGGCGATGCTGCACCGAAGCCGGTCATGCCGAGCGCATCGCGGACCTCGACCCGGACGACGTCCGGCAGGCGATGCCGGCCATCGTCGCGACGATCGCGGCGACGCTCGCGTACCGTCCGAGCGACGCGCCGGCCGGGCGGTAGGGCGGCGCCGCGAGGCGATCCGGGGCGGTCGATCGCGGGCCGTTGACACCTACCGAGTATCGGGACGCGCTCTACCGCGTGTCAAACCAGATTGTCAACAATCCGTCGTGCACGCTAGGCTGACGCCATGACGACGGCCCGACCTCGACGCCTTCGTGTCGGGGTCGTCGGGCTGGCCCACTACCACGTCACCGGCTGGGTCGAGACGCTCGAGGGCTTCGCCGACGAGCTCGAGATCGTCGCCCTCTACGACCCGGATCCCGAGCGCGGCCGGACGCTCGCTCCGCCGCACCACGACCCGTCGCTGCGCTCCGTCGCTCGGCGACGCGTATCGACGAGTCCCGTTCGAGACCGACCTCGACGACCTGATCGACCGGCACGAGCTCGACGTCGCCCTCGTCACGCTGCCGAACGCCGACGCTCCCGCCGCCATCGCCCGCCTGGCGTCCGGCCGGGATCCACCTGCTGGTCGACAAGCCTGCGGCCCGAACGGCCGGCGAGCTCCGCGCCGCCGCCGCAGCGGTCGAGGCCTCGGGCGTCCGGTGCGTTGTCGGGCTGACCCGGCGCTACGCCGCCGGCGGCCCGCGCGGCGCGGGCGCTCGTCGCGTGCGGCGGCGCTCGGCCGCCTCGTCGCTGCCGAGGCCGTGTTCGCGACGTCGTCGGTCGCGGTCCGCGACCCGGCGAACGCGCTGTTCGACCCGGTCGCGAGCGGGGGCGGCATCCTGAGCTGGCTCGGCGTCCACGACATCGACGCCCTGCTGTGGCTGTCGGGCGAGTCGATCGTCGAGGTGGCCGCGATGACCGGCGCGGTCGGGCACCCGGCGCTCGCGGTCGAGGACGTCGCGTCGGTGGCGGTCCGGTTCGCGGGCGGCGCGGTCGGGACGATCGCGCACGCGTACGCGCTGCCCGCTCGCGGCTACCGCGGCCGGCTCGCGTTGCGCGGGCTCGACGCGTCGGTCGAGCTGGGTCTCGGCGACGATCTCGTCGTGCTGACCCGCGGCGCACGACGGCACGCCTGATCGAGGAGCGGCGCGACTTCGCCGAGCCGCCGGTCGCGGGGTACGGCGCCGGCGGCCGGGCGGCCGTCGTCGACCTCATCGGTGCGATCCGCGAGGGTCGCGCGACCGAGGCGCCCATCGACGCCCTCGTGCGTGCGCTCGAGGTCATCGATGCAGCCTACGAGAGCGCCCGGACGCGGCCGCCACGTCCGTCTGTCACCTGGCTAGAGGAGGGAGCGAATGACGCAGACGCCGGGATCTCGGGTACATCGACGCCAACGTCCAGGTCGGCCCGGTCACCGGCGGCGCGCGCGGTGCCCCGATCGACCTGGTCCGCGCGCGAGCGCGAGTCGCATGGCATCCGGATCTCGCTCGTCCGCCACCGGACCGCGCTCCTCGCCGAGGCGGAGCTCGGCAACCGGCTGCTGCTCGACGAGGTGTCGGACGACCCCGGTTTCGTCCCGATCGCGGTCCTGTCGCTCGACCGGACCGAGGACGTCGACCGGGCCGGGCCGCTCGCCTCGCGCGTCGGCGGGTTCTGGCTCGAGGGTCTCGTCACGCCCGGTCGCAGCCTGTCGGCCGAACCCGTCGTCCGCGCCGCTGCGGCGACGGGCCGTCCGCTGTTCGTGCCGATCAAGGGCTGGGGGTCGTCGGCGGCGATCGGTGCCGCGACCGAGGGACTCGGCGTCGCCGGTCGTCCTGACCGGCAGCCACTACACGACGTCGGTCGAGGACCTGGCCGCCGGCCGGCGCTACGAGCACCTCCACCTCGACACGAGCTCGATGGCCCACTTCCGGGCGATCGAGACGGCCGTCGCGCGCGCTCGGCGCCGAGCGCGTCCTGTTCGGCAGCGGTTCGCCGTTCCGGGCGATCCAGTCGTCGATCAACGCGATCCTCGTCGGCCGCCATCCCGGACGACGCCAAGCGGGCGATCCTGGCCGGCAACGCGGCACGTCTGCTCGGCCTCGGGAACGCGCGCGGTGGAGCTGACCGACATCGTCCGGCCGCCGCGCGCGATCGACGTCCACACCCACACCGGGCCGATGCCGTGGGACGTCCCGGACATCGGTGACGACGCGCTGATGCCGGCCCTCGTCCGCGACAACGCGACGCGCTACGCAGTCGCCTCGAACGTGCTCGCCATCGCGGCCGACCTCGAGGCCGGCAACCGCCGCGCGATCGAGGCCTGCGCCCGGAACGAGGGCCTCCTCGGCTACCTCGTCGCCGATCCCGAACGACATCGAGGCGTCGCGCGACATCCTCCGGCGATGGGGCGATGAGCCGGGCATCGTCGGCGTCAAGGTCCACACCGAGTGGTCGCACCGGCACACCGGCAGCCCGGAGATCGCGGCCCTGTTCGACGTCCTCGCCGACCACGGCCGGCCGGTCAAGATCCACAACGACGGGCCGGACTGGGACCAGCACCTGCTCCGGATCGCCCGCGACGCATCCGAAGCTGCCGATCATCATCGCCCACGCGGGACTCGGCTTCCCGAACCTCGAGGGCGCCCGGATCGCGACCCAGGCCGACAACATCTACGCCGAGATGTCGTCGAGCTTCGCCCAGCTCGCGACCGTCCGCGAGTTCCTGCGGATCATCCCGAAGGACAAGATGCTGTTCGGGACCGACGCGCCGCTGCTCGATCCCGCGTTCGTCCTCGGGACGTACCAGGACGCCGAGATCCCCGAGGCCGACCAGGCGGCCGTCTACTGGGACAACGCAGCGAGACTCTTCGGGCTCGACTGAACGCGGCGGAGCCGGCGGTCGGCCGTCCGTCGGGTCGGTCAGGCGTCCGTCGGGTCGGTCAGCGGCATCATCCACTCGGGCGCCGGACCCATGACCCAGAAGACGTGGGCCGGCTCCTCGCTGATGACGCGGTTGCGGATCGTGAAGCCGGACGGCCAGTGGACGACGTCGCCGGCGCCGAACTCGAACGACCCGCTCTCTCCGTTGCCCTCCCAATCGGCGAGGATCCGACCGGCCAGGCACAGGTAGACCTCGTCGTGGTCGCCGAGGTGGGGGATGCCGTCGGCCATCGTGTTCAGGTTCGGGTCGCCCGGGACGAACGCCCAGCCGGCGTCGGCGCCCGGGTCGGACCAGAAGGCACCCGCGTAGAGCCGGTCCTGGCCGGACGACTCGGGCGTCACGAGGCGGACCGATCGCGACGTCGGGTTGTTGAGCTTCGCGTCGGCGCGCGACATCGGGAAGACCTGGGGACGGGTCGGCCGGGACATGGGACCTCCTCGTGTCTGGGCGACGGCGATCGGTGCGGACGGTCAGATGTCGCGCAGTGCGTCCTCGAAGACGTCGAGCGTCTCGTCGACGAGCGCGTCGGTGTGGGCCGCCGACACATACCAGTGCCCGCCCGGGATGGCCCGGACACCGCGCCGGAGCAGGGCCGCGGTCAGCGCCTCGCCGCGCTCGGCGTCGACCTGCCATCGTGTCGCGCAGCGAGCCGACCGGCTGGTCGATGCCGAGGTGGACGTTGAACGAGCCCGGGACGCCCTGGACGACGCTCTTGATGCCGCGTCGCCCGAGCGCCTCGGAGAAGCCCGCGATCAGCCGGCCGCCGGCGCGCTCGATGGTCTCGTACGGCGTGCCTTCCTGAAGCGTCGACAGCGTGGCGACGGCCGCGGCCATCGACAGCGCGTTCCCGTTGTACGTCCCCGGGTGGATCACCGGCCCGCCGCCGATCAGGCTCATCAGGTCGCGCCGCCCGGCGACGGCCGAGATGATGAAGCCGTTGGCCATCGCCTTGGCGTAGGTCGCGAGGTCCGGCGTCACCCCGAACAGCCCCTGGCCGCCGGCGAGACCGGCCCGGAAGCCCGACACGATCTCGTCGAAGATCAGGACGACGCCGTGACGGGTGCAGACCTCGCGGAGGCCCTCGAGAAAGCCCGCCGCCGGCCGGATGTAGCCGCGCCACAGCGGTTCGGTCATGACCGCCGCCACGTCGCCACGGGCCAGCCGGGCCTCGACCGCGTCGAGGTCGTTCCACGGCAGGACCTCGGTGTGTTCGATCGCGGCCGGGTCCTGACCGGCCGACGACGTGCGCAGCCGCTGGTCACCGCCGGGCGCCACATTCGGGCGGCCCGGCAGGCCGACGAAGACGCTGTCGAGCCAGCCGTGATAGTGCCCCTCGAACTTGACGACCGTGTCGCGGCCGGTCGCGCCGCGGGCGATCCGGAACGCCAGCTGGACCGCCTCGCTGCCGGTGTTGGCGAAGCGGACCATCTCCGCGCACGGCACGATCTCGGTCACGAGGCGCGCGGCCTCGTACTCCTCGACGGTCTCGCCGCCGAGCTGGACGCCGCGGCCGAGCTGGCGCGTGACGGCCTCGATGACCACCGGCGCGTCGTGGCCGAGGATGATCGGCCCGGCTCCCAGGTAGTAGTCGATGAGCCGGTTGCCGTCGACGTCGAACAGCAGCGCGCCCTCGGCGTGGTCGATCACGAGCGCCGATGAGCCCATCCGGTAGTCGCTGCTGGCGCCGCCGGGCAGCCAGCGGGCGCCTTCGGCCATCAGCCGCGCCGTCTCGTCGAAGGTGTGACTGGGGATCGCGGCTGGTCATCGATGCCACCTCGGTTGGCGACGCGTCGGTCGGCGGGTGCGCTGGTCGTCGACGGCTCAGGCGCCGGGGATTCGGAGGATCCGGGCCGCCGTGCCACCCATCAGGGCGGCCATCTGGTCCGGGTCGAGGAACGGCGAGTAGCGCTCGATCGCGTCGCGCGACTGGCGATACGTGCAGAAGCGGTTCTGGAACGGCATGTCCGTGCCCCACAGCAGCCGGTCGGCGCCGATGTTCTCGACCATCGCCTCGAGGACCGGCTGGGTGACCGTCCACGGATAGTCGAACAGGTCGCCGATCCGGACCGCGAAGCTGACCTCGATGGTCAGGTTGGGACGGTCGCGGAACGGCTCCCACATCGCGTCCGACAGCTCGATCCGGTCGTCGACGACATGGTGCCGCCAGTTGAAGCCGTGGGTGACGCTCGCCCGTGCGTCGGGGTAGCGGTCCGCCCAGCGAGCCAGTGTCCACAGCTCGTCGAGAAAGCCCTGCCGAGGATCGGTCGACTCCGGGCGGCGCACCGAGCGTGAAGAAGATCGGCACGTCGAGCTGCGTCACCGCGTCCCAGAACGGCCGCCATCCCGGCCCGTCGAAGCCGTCGGCGCCGGCGAGCAGATAGGCGTATTCGGGGATGATCTTGAGCGCGTGGAGACCGTGGACCTCGATGGCCTCGCGCGCCTGGGCGATGACGGCGTCCGGCTCGCTCTCGATCCGCCACTCGTCGACCGGGCGCCATCGAGCGGAGTCGATCCGGGTAGGCGCGCACGCAGTCGGCCTGGTACTCGACGTCCTTCGACAGGGCGGCATCGACATGGAGCAGCGCCCAGTCGACGCCGGCGTAGTCCATGTCGGCGATGAGGTTGCCGGCCGTGTATTCGAGCGTGTTCGGGCGGCAGGAACACCTTGGTGAAGTCCTCGCCGTCGACGGTCCAGACGAGCCGCTCGCGGTCGCGATCGACGCGGAAGTCGCGATCGGGCGCCAGCCGACGGTCCGTCGGGCGCCGTCTCGAGCAGGAGGACGAGTCGCCCGGCGTCCGGTCGCGGACACGGAACGCCGGCTGGTGGTGCCGGGCGTAGCCCCACTGCCAGAGCGCCATGTGGTCCTGCGACGGTCGGGTGACCGGCCGGCGTGTCGGGCGCGCTGAAGCAGTAGGCGTGCGAGTCGACGATCATCGGGCCCGGTCATCGGTCAGCGCAGGCGGTACGCCTCCGGCGGTGTCGCCGAGGGGACGTTCCAGGCGAGCAGCTGGTCGCCGGGCAGGTTGTTCGCGACGTACGAGCCGTCGAGGAGTCGCGGCGCGACCGGCAGCGCGTCGTAGGTGACGCTGCGCGACAGCAGGAACGGCTCCGCATACGACGTCTCGGCGTGCATCCCGTGGCGGCCGTCGCGGGCCTCGACCACCTTGCGCGCGAACTGGCCCTCGTAGCCCTGGCTGACGTACTGGTCGAAGGCCTGGACCTTGCGATCGATGACCGACGTCGTGTCGACGTAGAAGTCGGCGACGAGGCCCGGCGTGTCGACCTTCGAGCGGGTGTCCATCGACTGGTCCATCAGGAAGAAGAAGAGCTGCTTCGTGAAATGCGGCTCGACGCCGTCGACCTGCGGGATGAGGGTCGTCGCGAGGTCCATCGCCCGGGTCGCGTAGATGCCGGCGAACGCGTTCGAGTCGATGAGGTACGGCCCGACGGGGTAGTGGGTGAGGATCACGTCGGGTCGGTAGCGGACGATGACGTGGGCGAGGATCGCGATGCGCTCGTCGGTCGCGTCGAAGAAGTCGTCGTCCCAGCCCATGAACTCGGTCGTTCCGATGCCGATGATCCGCGCCGCCCGACGGACCTCCTCGCGCTTGAACTCGGCGTACTCGGCGTGGCTGACGGGCTCGCTCGAGGCGGCGCCCTCGCCGGCCGTCATGAAGTGCGGATGCATCCGGATGCCGTCGCTCAGGACGACCGCGGTCAGCTCGTCGCCGCGGTCGGCGTGGATGGCCATCGTGCCGGCGGCCTCGGTCGCGACGTCGGCCGGGTGGGCATAGATGCCCATGATGCGCATCGTTCCCACGTGACGTGCTCCTTCGCTGGCTCTGTTGGCTGGGCTGGCTCGGCGGGGCTGGGGACGAGTCGAGCGGTCCGGCCGAGTCCCGGCAGGGTCGCGGCGTCAGCCGTCCTTGCGAGCCTCGCGGGTCGAGGGCGTCGCGCAGCCCGTCGCCGACGAAGTTGACCGCGAGCACGAAGACCACCGTGAAGACCGCCGGCGGGATCCACTCCCAGGGATGCTTCTCGAGGGTCGTGATCGACCGGGCGGCGTTCAGCATGTTGCCCCAGCTCGGGGTGGGCGGCTGGACGCCGAGGCCGAGGTAGCTGAGGCCGGCCTCGATGAGCACGGCCGACGCGACGCCGAGGCTCAGGAACACGAGGAGCGGCGCGGTCGCATTCGGCAGGATGTGCTTGGTCACGATCGCCGTGTCGCTGAGGCCGACGACCCGCGCCGCCGTGGCGAAGTCCGACTCGCGTAACAGCAGGAACTGGCCGCGCACGATCCGGCACGGGATCGTCCACGTGATCAGGCCGATCATGATCATCAGGTTGACGATGCCCGGGCCGAGGACCGCGACCGCGATGAGCAGCAGGATGATCGTCGGGAAGCTCATGACGATGTCGACGACGCGCATGATCGACGAGGTCTGCCCGCGGGTAGAACCCGGCGATCGCGCCGAGGATCGTCCCGATGAGCGCGGAGAACATCGTCGCGATCAATCCGACGGCGAGCGACACGCGGCCGCCGACGAGCGTCCGGGCGAACACGTCGCGGCCGTTCCGGTCGGTCCCGAACCAGTGCTCCGGCGACGGCGGCTTGTTGGCGATCGCGAGGTTCTGCTTGAGCGCCGCCGCCTCGCTGCCGACGATGGCGAGGATGATCAGGACGACGATCACGATCACGCCGACGACGGCCATCCGGTGCTTGGCGAACCGGCGAAGCGTCCGGACGACCGGTCGCTCGACGGGCCGGCCGACGAACGTCGCGGTGGCGGGCATCGCCGTGGGCTGGGTCTGGGTCGTCGTTGCCATCAGCTGTACCGGACCCGCGGATCGGCGACGGCATAGGCGACGTCCGTGGCGAGGTTCGCGAGCAGGACGAAGATCGCCACGACGAGGCTGAGACCCATGATCATCGGATAGTCACGGCCCGAGACGGCCTCGACCATCATGCTGCCGAGGCCCGGCCAGCTGAACACCGTCTCGATGATGACCGCCCCGCCGACGAGCTCGGGGAGCGACAGCCCGATGATCGTGATGATCGGGATGAGGGCGCTGCGGAACGCATGCCGCGAGACCACGACCCGGGGCGACAGACCCTTGGCCGTCGCGGTCGTGACGTACAGCGAGCCGAGCACCTCGAGCATCGACGAGCGGGTGTAGCGCATCAGGATCGCGACGTAGCCGACGCCGAGGACGATCGCCGGCAGGGCCAGGTGACTGAGCAGGTCCGGGATCGAGAACGGAGCGCCGGCCGTGACCATCCCGCCGATCGGGAAGATGCGGAAGGTCAGGCCGAAGACGTAGAGGCCGCCGATCCCGAGCACGAACGACGGCATCGAGATGCCGAGGAAGGCGATGCCCGTCAGGGCGTAGTCGGTCTTGGAGTATTGCCGCAGGGCCGACAGCACCCCGAGCGGGATGCCGACGAAGATGCCGATCAGAAGGGCCGTCCCCATCAGCAGCAGGGACGCCCCGAGGCCGCGCCTGACGGTGTCGAGGACCGGCAGGCCGACGCCGCCTGCCTTGAAGCCGAGGTTGCCCTGGACGGCCTCGGCGAACCAGTGGATGTAGCGGAGCGGGAGGGGCTGATCGAGGCCGTAGCGGGCGATGATGATCCGCCGCATCTCGTCGTTGCCCGCGAGCTCGGGCCGGATGAACGCAGAGACGGGGTCACCCGGCGCCGCGGCCAGCAGGAGGAAGACGAGGATCGTGATCCCGAAGAAGATCGGGATCGCGATGAGGAGCCGGCGGATGATGTAGGTGACCAAGGTGCACTCCGCGCCGGGTTGCGGAAGGGGCGGGACCGGTGGCCCCGCCCCTCACGACGTTCGCTGCTGACTACCGTGCGGCGTTGCTACTCCTGGCGGAACCAGGTCTCAGCGGCCTTGTAGTAGTTGCCCATGCCCGGGCCGGGTGTGCTGACGAAGTTGTGGATCTTGTCGCTGATGAACCAGTACCGGGTGGTCGCCCACAGGTTGATGTAGGGCTGCTCCTCGGCGTCGATCTTGCAGACGTTCTGGAGCAGGGTCTTCTGCTTGGCGGCGTCGAACTCCTTGCCGATCGCGTCGAGAGCCGCATCGAGCTCGGCGTTCTCGTAATGGTAGCCCTTCCAGCCGTTGCCACCCTTCGGCCACGCGTTCTTGGAGTGGAGGGTGCCGATGCCGTAGCCACCGGCGGCCCCGCCGCCGTCGCCACCGATCATCGACATCGTCGAGCCGGCGTTGTCGTAGTACTTCTTCGACCAGGCCGCGCTGTCCAGCTGGGTGATCTTGACCTTGATCCCGACGTCGGCCAGGTTCGACTGGATGGCGGTCATCGCGTCGAGCGAGCCCTGGTCGCCGTAGTAGGTGTCGAAGTCGAGCTCACCCCACTTCGAGGGGTCGACGCCGGCCTCGGTCAGCAGGGCCTTGGCCTTCTCGGGGTCGAAGTCGTAGGTGTGCACGTCCGGCGGGTTGAGCGTCGGATCGAGGTACAGGCAGTTCAGCAGTGTCGGTTCGGGGATGTGGTAGACGTTCTGGAGGATCGACTTGCGGTCGATCGCGTACAGGAACGCCTGGCGGACGCGCTTGTCGGCGAAGTCCTTGTTCTTGAGCGGGTTGAGGACGATGTCGAGGTCGACGCCCGACGGACCCGGCAGGACCGTGCTGCTCGGGATCGTGCCTCGCCCGCTCGACCTCGTCGGCGGTGACGTACGTGTAGTCGACCTCACCGGCCTCGAACGCGAGCAGCGCCGAGGTCGTGTCCTTGAACTCGCGGCGGATGATCTTCTCGAGCCTCGGCTTGGCGCGCCAGTAGTTGTCGTTGCGCTTCAGCTCCATCGACTGGCCGGCGCTGTAGGCGCTCTCGATGAACGGGCCGGTCCCGACGGCCTTGCCGGCGGTCCGGAAGTAGTCGTTCTTCTCCATCGTCGCGGGATCGATGTCCTTGAGCGACGACTTCTGGAGGATGAACAGGTCCATGACGTTGTACGGCAGGAGCGAGTTCGGCTCCGTCGTCTCGATGGTGACGGTCAGCGGATCGGGCGCCTGGACGCCGCTCAGCTCGGTCGTCGTGCCCTTCTTGACGTCGTCGGCGCCCTTGATGCTCGACATGCTGCCACCGGGGTAGCAGGGCCCGACCTTCGGGTTGAGGCAGAGCTCGAACGAGAACTTGACGTCGGCCGACGTGAAGTCGGTGCCGTCCGACCACTTGACGCCCGGATGGAGCTTGAACGTCCAGGTCTTCTGGTCGTCAGAGACCTTCCAGGAGTCGGCGAGCTCGGGGACGAGCGGGCCGTACTGGCCGGAGAACGGGTTCTTGGAGACCGTGTTCGGCACCACGCTGTACGTGACGAGGTGCTCCCAGATGAAGTGCAGGAACTCGTAGTCGCCGCCGGCACTCATCGGGTTCATGTTGTCGACGCCGACGCAGCACGGGCCGACGAAGGCGCCGGTGAACGTGCCACCGTCGGGGCCCGACGTCAGACGCGCGTCACCGGGGACGACGGGTTCCGTGTCGCCGCCGGCGGCGGCGCTGGCCGAGGGACTCGCGGCCGCGGACGCAGACGCGGACGCTGACGCGGAGGCGGCGGCCGATGGCGCCGCGATGCTGCGGCAGATGCCGCGACCGAGGCGGCGGCGGACGGGGCGGCGGAGGCGGCGGTGCTGGCAGCTGGGCTCGTCGTGGCCGTGCCACACGCGGTGACAAGGAGAGACGCGACCACCACCATCAGTAGTGCGGCACGGCCTCTCGCCCATCGAGTTCGGAGCATGCTGGTCCTCCTCATATGCACCGGACGAGGCCAGGGAAACCTCGTCAAGGGCAGAGGCTAGCATACGGTAGTCGCGCAGTCGGGCTGTAAAATCGAGCGCGGCGTTCGACTCATAGTGAACCGGTCGCGCGACTGCGGGGAATGGGAGGATCGGATGCCGCCTCGGCTTCGTCTGCTCTGTATCGGTGGCCACCCGGCCGATACCTTCGACGGCGCCGGCGGAACGCTCGCTCATCACGTCCAGGACGGCGACGAGGTCACGGTCGTCGCGCTGACCGCCGGCACGCGGATCCACGACGTCGTGATCTCGGATTCGATGCGCGCTCGCGACCGGATCCCCGAGCGCGGACGAGCTCGCCGCGCTGATGGCCGAGCGGGCCGAGGTCAAAGCCGACGAGGTCAGGCGCGCGTGCGGCTTCCTCGGCATCACCGACGTTCGATTCTTCGGCTACGACGACGCGGTCCTGACCCTCCGCGAGGAGCTGATCCTCCGGATGGCGTCGCTCATCCGCGAGGTCCGCCCCGACGTCATCATCACCCATCACCCGAACGAGCTCGGCGAGTACGGCAACCACCACGCGATGACCGCGCAGCTCGTCCTCAACGGGATCGGTGCCGCGCACGGGGTCGGGATGGGCGACCCGAACCCGCCGCACCGAGTCGCCCAGGTCTTCTTCACGACCCACGCGCTGGTGATGCCGTCCAACGTCATGTCCGGGCCCGCTGCCCTGGTATCCGGATCTCATCGTCGACATCACCGACGTCGTCGAGGCCAAGGTCCGGGCGCTCGACGCGATGCGCAGCCAGCAGTACGGCGGCGACTACGCCCGAAAGACGATCGAGATGGTCGACGGCGCGATGGGGTCGACCGGTGGCGTCGCGTACGGCGAGGGGTTCATGACGTATCTGCCGAACGTGAGCCGGACGTTCCCGGTCTCGGACTGGCTGCTCCAGCGGGCGAGGGAGTCGGAGGCCGACCTGATGCAGCGGCGGACGCGGATCATCGCGACGGCGGTCGATCTCCCGGACTGAGCCGGCGGCACCGTCCAGCGGTTCCGCGCCGCGGGCGCCGCCGGGACCTACCGCGCGCAGGGTCTCGAGCAGTCGGATCGCCTCGTCGGCCATGCGCTCGCCCTCGCCGGGGCGGATGTAGCGCCAGCCGCCATCGACCTCGTAGGCGCCGTCCGGGAAGGCCGCCTCGGTCGGGATGTACTGGAGCGTGTTGTCGTTGTAGGCAGCGACGAGCGTGTCCGCGAAGGGTGAGGCCGCCCGGATCCGCAGCCCGTGCTCGAGGAACACCTCGCCGGGCAGGACCACGATGGCCAGCGCCGGGCCGAGGCGGATCGTGACGATCGGCGCTCCCGCGAGCTCGTCGAGCCGGCGGGCCACGACCAGCCTGTCGCCGATCGCCACGATGTCGGCCGACTTCCTGTCGCGGGCGGCCGCGTCGAACTGCGCCTCGAGCTCGGCGACGGGCATCGGGTCGAGATCGAAGCGGAAGCCACGATCGGGCGACGTGCAGCTCGTCCGTCTCGACGGCATGGGCGGTGCTGAGCGCCTCGGTCACGCCGCGGGCGAACCGCTCGCCCATCGCGACGGTGTCCTCCCACGGCGTTCCGGACACCCACTTGCCGGTGCCCTGGTTGCCGGCACAGCCCTGGAGGAAGACGCAGGTCAGGCCGGACGCCTCCTCGACCGTCGTCCGGCCGTGCCCGACGAAATCGGCCGACACGTTGGTCGGGTAGCCGAGCCCGGACGCGGTCGGGTGGCAGCTGTACGACAGGATCGCCCCGATCGGGCCGCCGTCCGGGCGGTCGAAGCGGACGACCATGACCTCCGGGTCGATCAGGCCCTCGGGCAGGTCACGGAGCTCCTGCGGCGGGCGGCCGTAGCGGTGGACCGTGCGGCCGTCGGGCAGCTTCGGGCGGCGATTTCCGGCGACGCGCTCGACGAGCCCGCGGCCGACGGCGACGCGAGCCGCGCGTGGCGGTGTCGGCGGCCTCCGCGACCGCGTCGACGACCGCGGTCTCGAGCGACGCCGCGTAGTCGTCGTCGTGGAGTCGCAGTCCGTACGGCCGGAGCAGCTCCTGGAGGTCGGCGCTGATGTACGGAGCGCTGTGGCTGTGCGACACGTTGAGGACGACACGGTCGGCCGCGAGTCCGGTCCGGGTCGCGACGGCCTCGCGGATCGACCGGTGCGAGCGCCTCGAGGAGCCCGCACAGGTCGAGCCCGACGAGCGCGACGCGCTCGCCGTCGGACTCGAGGACGACCGCCGTCGCGCTGAGCGGATCCCAGATCTCGGTGACCGACGTGAACAGGCCGAGGCTCGACGGCGTCCCGAGCGGCTGGGTGATGTCGCGACGGGCGAAACCGGCCCGCAGCGTCACCGCGTG
Organism: uncultured Chloroflexia bacterium; assembly: GCA_963816675.1. Lineage (GTDB taxonomy): Bacteria > Chloroflexota > Limnocylindria > Limnocylindrales > CSP1-4 > SPCO01. The sequence continues at coordinate 108,832 of CAWFLS010000007.1, read as the reverse complement.
AGCTCGGACGGGTCGAAGCGGTCCGACGAGCCAGTCGGCTGCCAGCCGAGGACCTCCTTGGCCGGCGTCGTGTCGCGCCAGCGGGTGCTGTTCTCGGAGATCGCGTCGAAGATCCCGAACTTGACGTCGGCCGGCGCCGACAGGCAGCTGATCGATCATCTGGACCGCGTCCTCCTGGGCGAGGAAGCCCGGGAAGTGCCGGATGAGCATCGGCCGGTTCTCCTTGAGGACGGCCCCGAGCCGGATGACCAGCACGCTCATCGGCGTCGTGTCGGAGAACCAGCGTGCGGCCGCCTCGCCGAACAGCTTGGCCGCGCCGTACGGGCTGTCGGGACGGGGCGGCGTCCGGTAGTCGAGCAGGTCCCAGGCGGGCAGGTCGCGCTCGCCGGCCGCCAACCGACCGTACGGCAGGCTGTCGTCCCATTCCCAGCCGCACATCGTGCTGCCGGTGCTCATCACGACGACGCGCCGGACGGTGCCGAGCTTCGGCCGAGGCGCGCAGGACGTTGATCGTCCCGCCGGCCGTGACCTGGAAGTGATCGTCCCAGTCGTCGTCGTTCTTGGTCTCGCCCGCGAGGTGCACGACCATGTCCTGGCCCGGCGACGGCCCGTCGGACCGCCTCGAGGTCGGTGATCGGCGCCTCCGTGTACGGGATGCCAGGGACGGCGTGACGGCTCAGGCCGCTGAACTCGTAGCGGTCGGACAGGTTGCCGAGGACGAGGCCGCCGATCAGCCCGCTCGCCCCGGTCACCAGCACCTTCGGCTTGGTCATGTCGTTGTCCTCCCATGCGAACCGGACTCGATCGGCACCGTTACTCTATCGGCCGGCCCGGTCCCGGGCGGCCCGACGCTGGAGGCCACGCTGACGACTCGGCAGCTCGTCCGTGCCGCGCGCGTCGCGAACGCGACGCTCGACGGCTGGCTGTCGGACGCGGTCGTCGAGATCGTCGACGGCCGGATCGCATCGGTCGGTAGCGCGCGCGGATCTGCCGTCCGACACCGGCTCGACTCACGAGATCCATGACCTCGGCGACGTCTCGCTGCTGCCGGGCTTCGTCGAGACGCACATCCACATGCACTTCCCGGCGGCGCCCGACTATCGCGAGATCGCGAGGCCGGAGCCGGTCGAACGCTCGATCATCCGCGCGACCGAGGCGATGCGGCGGCTCCTCCTGTCGGGCGCGACGACCGCGCGCGACACGGGTTCACGGATGGACGTGGCGCTCGCGATCCGCTCGGCCGTGCGCGACGGCGTCATCGCGGGTCCGCGCCTGCTGGTCGTCGGGTCGCCGATCACGACGACCGCCGGCCACTACTGGTTCCTCGGCGGCGAGGCCGACACGACCGAGGCCGTCGTCGCGCGCGTGCGCGAGCGGAAGAAGGCCGGGGTCGACGCGATCAAGGTGATGGCGTCGGGAGGCGGCTACACGCCGACCTCGAACCCGCGCTCCGAGCAGTACTCGGCTCGAGACGATGCGCGGCCGCCGTCGCCGAGGCGCATCGCCTGGGCTGCCGGTGCTCGCCCATTCGCTGACCGCGGCCGGCAACCGCATCTGCGCCGAGGCCGGCGTCGACACGATCATCCACGGCGGTGTCTGGTGGACCGACTACCGGGTCCGCGACCGCGCGTACGCGTACGACCCGGCGGTGGCCGACCTGATCGCCGAGCGCGGCATCTGGGTCGACCCGACGATCGGCGAGGTCGAGCTCCATCGCGAGCACGAGGCGGCGGGCCGGACGCGAGCTGCCCGAGTTCGACCACTGGGCGCTGCCCGACGTGCCGAGCGAGCTCGAGCCGCGGCTCGGCTTCATGCGCGACATGGTCGAGCGCGGCGTCCGGTTCATCGGCGGGATGGGGATGGGCATGCCGATCGTGACCTTCGATTCCGTCGCGTGCAGCGCCCAGGCCTACGCAGCGGCTCCTCGGCTTCGAGCCGTGGCGAGCGATCGCGAGCATCACGGTCGATGCCGCCGCGGCGCTCGGTCTCGGCGAGACGGCCGGGGCGATCCGGCCAGGTCTCGCGGCGGACCTCGTCGCGGTCGAGGGCGACCCGATCGCGGACCTCTCGGCGCTTCGACGGGTCCGCGATGTCATCCAGGCCGGACGCTTCGTCGTCCGCGACGGCCGGGCGCTCGTCTGACGCGGGCGTCAGCCGCCGGTCCGGAACGCCGCGATCACGGCGTCGGCCGCGGCGAGGTCGAGGTTCTCGGGGTCGAGCCGGAGGACGCCCTCCTCCGCGTCGTGGTCGCCGACCATGATGATCGGGTCGCGGGCGGCGAACCGGCCGACGAGCTCGACCGCGGTCAGCTCGAAGGCGACCGGATCGACGGTCACGATCGTCATCGGGACCGGCCGGCCGTCGGCCTGTGTCGGTGTCGGTCCGGACGGATAACCCCGGGATGTCCGCCAGTCCGGCCGCGAGGTGCTCGGTGACCGACGTCCAGCGGGCCGCCTCGGCCTCCTCGTCGCGGGCGGCGTATCGCTCGAGCGCGACCAGCAGCCCGACGATCTCCTCCTTGCCGGTCTTCATCGAGCGGCCGATCCCGTGCGCCGGCGGCCGGGCGATGACGCCTGCGTCGACGAGCGAGCGACGGGACCAGGTCGAGGGCAGCACGTCCATGTCCTGCTGCTGGAGCCCGACCGACACGAGCAGGTCGGCGCGCCCGGCGAGGAAGCCCGACGCCTGCGGGCCGCGGATCGTCTTGCCGCCGCTGAACGCGACGAGGTCGGCGCCCGCGGCGATGAAGCGTCGCAGGTTGCTCCGCGGCGGCAGGTTCATCGAGGCGTCGACGAGGACCGGCAGGCCGTGGGCGTGGGCCGTGGCGACGAAGTCCTCGATCGACAGGCCGTCGGCCTCGGCCTGGCCGTGATAGAAGGCACCGGCCGTCGCCGGCCCGATCGCGGCCTCCATGTCCGCGACCGTCGCGCGCCGGCGGCGCCGACGCCGCCGAACTCGACGAGGCGCGCGCCCGACGCCCGAACGAGATGGTCGTACGGGTTGCGATGCGCGGCCTGGACGACGATCTCGGCCGGCGACGACCCAGTCTCGGGCAGGCGCTCCATGAGGTCCGGGTCGAGCCGGGCGAGCATCGCCGCCGCGCCGAGGGTCAGCCCGGCGGCCGCGCCCGACGTGACGTAGCCTGCCTCGGCGCCGGTCAGGGCCGCGATCCGGCGGCTGGCGACCTCCTGCAGGTCGCCGATCCGGACGAACGACTCGGCTGCGGCGGCCATCGCGGCGACGACCTCCGGCTCCATCAGCGTCCCGCCGGCGAGCGTCGCGCAGCCGCGCGCGTTGATGAGCGTCCGGACACCGAGATCGTCGTAGATGGTCATGCGGCCTCTCGCTGGTGTGTACGATCGCGACGTGACGAGGACCATCTTCACTGGTGGACGGCTGATCGACCCGGCGGCCGGCGTCGACGACCGTCGCGACCTCGTCATCGACGGTGAGCGGATCGCGGAGGTCGTCCCGAGCGGCACGGCGGCGCCCGACGCCCGACGACCGCGTCGTCGACGTGACGGGGCTGATCGTGACTCCCGGCCTGATCGACCTCCACGGCCACTGGTCCGACACGAGCCCCTACGGCATCGACCCGGTCGTCAACCTCGCCGGCGGCGTGACGACCGCCGTCGACGCCGGGACGACCGGCTTCTCGAACTTCGCGTCGTTTCGCCGGCACACCATCGAAGCGGGCTCCGGTCCGCGTCCTGGCCTTCCTCCACGTCGCGGCCGCCGGCCTCGTGACGACGCTCGTCGGCGAGCTGCACGACATCCGCGTATCGCGCGTCCGCGCGAGGCCGCGGCGGTCATCGCGGACCATCGCGACGTCATCGTCGGGGTGAAGGTCCGCCTCGGGACCGAGCCGTGCGGGACCAACGTGGCGGCCGCGCTCGACGCGGCGCTCGAGGCGGCGACCCTCGCCGGCGTCCCGCTGATGGCCCACATCTCGGACGGCGCCGACGTCCCGACGACCCTCGAGCGGATGCGACCGGGCGACATCGTCACCCATGCCTTCACCGCGTCGGGGACGGGGATCCGCGGCGGCGATGGCCGGATCATGCCGGAGGCGCATCGCGCCGCGGAGCGCGGCGTCCGGTTCGATATCGGTCACGGCTGCGGAAGCTTCTCGTGGGAGGCGGCCGACCAGGCGCTGGCCGAGGGCCTGATGCCCGACGCCATCAGCACCGACCTCCATCGCTACTCGATCGAACGACCGGTCGTCGACCTGCCGACGACGATGTCGCGGTTCCTCGAGCTCGGGCTGTCGCTCGCCGAGGTCGTCCGGGCCGACGACCATCGGCCCGGCGACGATCGTCGGGCGGCCGGACCTCGGGACGCTGCGCGCCGGCGGCCCGGCCGACGTCACGGTCCTGCGCCTCGTCGACGAGCCGCGCGACCTGCCCGACGCGCAAGGCGTGCGCCGGACCGTCCGCCGGCAGCTCGAGGCGGTCTGGACGATGGCCGGCGGCGTCCTCCACGCCGCGAGCGAGACGCCGATCGACCTGCGCCCGCTCAACGATGCCGATCGCGAGGTCGACTGCTCGGTCCCGATCTGACGGCCGCGCCGGAGCCGGATCAGCCAACTACGTCCGGTCCCGCAGTCGCAGCCAGTGGAGCTGGGTGCCGTCGACTGCGGTCGGGTACGCGTGGAGGACGACGGCAAGGTCGCCCGACCCGAGCACGGCCACGTCCGGGTAGCCGCACACGCTGCCGGGCTCGTGGAGCGCGTCCGGGTCTGCGGCGTACAGCTGACCGCCGAACGTCCACGTCTCGCCGCCGTCCTCGCTGACGCTCAGGCTCACGCCGCGCAGGCTCGGGTCCTCGTCGCGGTACGCGCAGGCGACCGCCCCCGAGCGAAGCCGGAAGAGCTTGATGTTCGACCCGAGGAACGGCGTCGGCCGGATGGGGGACCACGTGCGTCCCTCGTCGCTCGAATGCGAACAGACGCTCTGGCGGGTCTGATGCTCGCGGACGACGGCCAGGAACCGCCCGTCGTCGAGCCGGATGACGTCGATGTCGCTGTAGTCGCGGCCGTCGGCCTCGGCGATGATCGTCGGCGGGCCGATGTGCTCGCCGGCCGGGTCGCTGACGCTGACCCCGGCATGCCAGCCGACGTCGCGGCCGCGGGTCCCCATGACCGCCCACAGCAGCCGACCGTCGGACAGGCGGTGCGGGTTGCTCGCGCCGTACAGCTCGGTCCACTCGGGGAACAGCCGGATCTCGGGCGACAGGTCCGACCACGCTCTCGCCGCCGTCACGCGTCGTCGTCGATGCCACGTACCAGCCGGTCATCGGCTCGGTGCCGCCGATCGAGAGGTCGATCTGGATCCGCCCGAGCATCAGCTTGATGTCGTCATCGGCGATCCGGGCGAAGCCGCCCATCGCCAGGCAGAACCAGCCGGGCTGGGCGTAGACGGCGACAGGTTCGGACCACGTCGTCCCGTCGTCGTCCGAGCGGGTGACCATCAGCGCCGCCTGGTTGCCCAGCTCGGCACCGACGACGTGCGAGAAGGTCAGCAGCAGGCGTCCCGTCGACTCGACCCTCGCCAGGCTTGCCGCCGAACGGCGGCCGAGCGGGGCGTCGGCGAAGAGCGTCTTCGCGTCGATGAGCTCCAGTGGTCCGTCGGCGACGAGACGTGGACGGGGATCGGCCATCGTGTCCTCCTGGTGTTCCGGTCAGAGGAGCTCGCGCGGGATGCGCTCGACCCACCGGCGACTGACGGGTGGCTCGTCGTCGACGGTGACGACGAGGTCGATGGTGACGTCGAAGGCGGTGGCGGTGCCGGCCATGACCGTCTCGGCGCGGCTTTCGACCGCGTGCCCGTCGCGGCTGCTCGCGCACCGGTGCGTGGCGCGTACGAGGGCGTGCGCGGGATCGCGCCGGACCGGGGCCGGCGTCCGAGGCACGACTCGGCGCGACCGCCACCGCGCGCGGGACGTCTCCAGGTCGCGGTCACGGGACGCGTCAGGCGAGACCGGCCGTCCTGCATCGCAACGCCAGCCACCGATGAGGAACGTCGGACAGACGATCCGATCGGCGATGTCCCCGACCGGAGCCCCTGGCGCCAGTACGGGCCCGTCGACCTGGTGGTGGAACCAGGCGAGCGAGGTACGGCTCGTCCTCGGCGACGTGGCGTTCCCAGATCTCGCGGGCGCCATCGGCCGAGAAGGTCGGGTCGGTCGGCATCGCGTTCCAGGCGACCATCCGCGTCCCGTAGTAGCCGACGTCGTAGTACATCCGCATGAGGCCGCCGCGGTAGTGGCAGTCGTCGGTGTACCGGTCGTCGGTGAAGTCGACCGGGATGATCGACGTCAGATGCGGCGGCTGGAGGGTCGCGACCTGGAGCGCCGTGAAGCCGCCGTACGAGATCCCGATCATGTTGACGTGGCCGTCGCACCACGGCTGGGCGGCCATCCATTCGATGGCGTCGTAGCCGTCCTCCTGCTCCTGCGCGACGTACTCGTCGACGGCGTGGCCCTCGAGCCGCCGGTGCCGCGGATGTCGACCCGGGCCAGGATGTAGCCGTTCCGCGGCAGCTCGAGGTAGTGACGCAGCGTCCCGCCGGGGTCGACCTCGTCCTTGCGGTAGGGGAGGTACTCCATGACGACGGGCAGCGGCTCGGCCGGCAGGTCCGGCGCCGCCGTCACCGACGCCGTCGCCGGCGTCCGGCACGTACAGGTCCGCGGCGAGTCGGACGCCGTCCCGCATCGGGATCAGCACGTCGCGGACGAGACGGACGCCCTCGCCGGCGCGGAGACACCTGCACGGCGCGCTCCAGCCCGGCTCAGGCCGGGATCGAGTCCTGGCCGCGCACCGGCTTCGGTCGCGGCGGGGTCGGCTGGACGCGCTGGCCGCCCTTGAGGATGAACCGCGTCCGCCGCAGGTCGGTGATCTCGCGGTCGGGCGCGCCGTCGACGATCAGGACGTCGGCCGCGAGGCCCGGCCGGAGAACGCCCGTCTCGCCCTCGATGCCGAGGTGCCAGGCGGCCCGTCCGGTCGCGTAGTGGATGACGTCGCCCGGATCCATCCCGACACCGACCCACGCCTCGAGCTCGATGAACAGCTCCTCGCCGAAGTCGGTGAAGTTGATCCCGACGTCCGTGCCCGGGACGAGCGTCACGCCCGACGTCCGTCGAGCGCGCGCGCGTTGGAGTACCAGTCCTCGCGCGTCATCGCGCCCGGGTTGGGCTGGAGCTCGCTGAGCGGCCTGCCCGGTCTCGACCTCGTAGCGCGTCCCGGCCGAGATCGTCGGGATCGCCCGCGTCCCGCGCTCGGCCATGCCGCGGGCGACCGTCTCGTCGAACGCCCACTCCCAGTTCTCGCCGAGCATCGTGCAGTGCTGGATCGAGTCGATGCCGGCCTTCGACGCGTTGTCGATGCCGGGCACGCCGTGCGCGTGCGAGGTGACCTTCTTGCCGAGTCGGTGGGCCTCGTCGACCGCGGCGGTGAGCTCCTCGAGGGAGTACGACGCGTGGCGCGAGTCCGTCCCGGGCGTCAGGCCGCCACCGGTGGCCATGATCTTGATCCCGTCCGCACCCTCGTCCTCGAGCAACCGGCGGACCGCCTCGCGGACGCCCGCGACGCCATCGGCCTCGCCGCCGAAGAAGTGGCAGTGGCCGCGCGTCTGGGTGACCGGGCGGCCGCTGACCAGCAGCCGCGGCCCGAGCGATCAGGCCGCGGGCGATCGCGTCGCGGATCGCGTAGCCGGTCATCCCGCGCGCGCCGCAGTCGAACGCCGTGGTGATCCCGGCACGGACCATCCGCTCGCTGGCGACCGAGCCACGAACGACGACGTCCTCGTCGGTCTCGGCCTCCAGGCTCGCCAGCGGGTCGATCGTCGGCGGCATCGTCACGTGGACGTGGGCGTCCATCAGGCCCGGCAGGGCCGTCGTCCCCGGCAGGTCGAGCGTGCGCGCGTCCTCGGGCAGCGCCACCGCGTCATCGCGTCCGACCTCGGCGATCAGGCCGTCGATGACGAGCAGCGCCGCTCCCTCGACGGCCGGCGCCGCCGGTCCCGTCGAGCAGGCGACCGACACGGATCCGCAGGGCCTGGCGCCGACTCGGCTCGATCATCATCAGATCCCTCCGCTCTGCCCGAGCCGGCGCTCGTCGCCCGCGTCTGCCGGCGGGCGTTGTTCATTGAGTACTGTAATAAGTTGACACAGGCGCAGTCGGGTTGCAGGATGCGGAGGCATTGCCCGTGCAGGGCAACCGGCTGAGGAGGAGACCTATGAAAGCCCGTTTTCCGGCTGTCCTGGCCGCGATCACCGTGATCGCGGCGGCGTGCGCGGGGAGCCCCGCATCGCCGTCTGCGGCGGCACCGTCCGCCGCTGCGTCGGCAGCGGCTTCGTCGGCCGCGTCGGCGCGGCACCGTCCGCCGCAGCCTCGTCCGCAGCCCCGTCGGCGCGGCTTCGTCGGCCGCCCTCGGCAGCCGCCGGCGGAGGACCACGCTGCGCGTCGCGCGCATCTCGGACTTCCTGCCGAGCATCCACCCGGTCGACCTCGGGACCGGCAACCAGGAGCTGATGGCGGACATCGTGTTCAGCACCCTCGTCGACGTCGACAAGGACGAGGTCACGATCCTGCCCGACCTGGCCGACCGATGGGAGGTCTCGCCCGACGCGACGACCTACACCTTCCACCTGAACCCGGCCGCGGTCTGGAGCGACGGCAAGCCCGTCACCGCCGACGACGTCGAATGGACGATCGCCTGGTCCGCCCAGAACCCGGACGCGTTCAAGCAGATCCCGACCAGCATGTGGTACAACGTCAAGGGCGGCGACGCGGTCAAGGGGACCACGAACATCCCCGAGGGCATCAAGAAGATCGACGCCAACACGGTCGAGATCACGCTCAAGGCCCCGGACTCGACCTTCCTGCGCCGCATCGCCGGCGCGGTCTACTACATCCTGCCGAAGCACAAGCTCGACGGGCTGACCGGCGCGCGAGGCGGACACCTGCAAGTTCTGCCTCGGCACCGTCGGCGAGACGATCGGCTCCGGCCCGTACGACTTCTCCGAGTCGATCTCCGCCACCGGCGCGAGCTTCAAGGCGAAGAAGAACTACTGGAAGGGCAAGGACTCGCAGATCGACAACCTCGTCTACAAGATCCAGGAGTCGAACGTGTCCGTCGGCCAGCTGGCCGCCGGCGAGCTCGACCTGGTCATCCGCGTCCCGCCGGCCGAGGGCCCCGGGCTCGCCGGTGTCGCGGGCCTCAAGCAGCTGAACGTGCCGGGCGTCGGCATCTTCAACATCAACTTCAACAACACCAACACGGACAAGGCGCTGCGCCAGGCGATCGCCTACGCGATCAACCGGCCGGAGACGATCGAGAAGGTCCTCGGCGGCCTCGCGACCCTCAACTACACGATCCCGCCCGGGTTCAAGGTCTACGACGACATCAACAAGTACGAGTTCAACCTGGACAAGGGCAAGGCGAACCTCGCCACGTCCAAGTGGGACAAGAGCAAGACCTTCCGCCTGGCGCTGCTGGCCGATGATCCGAACTTCACGGTCACGGCACCGGCGCTCCAGCAGTACATCGAGGCCCTCGGCCTGAAGGTCGAGCTGACCGCGCTGCCGACGGCGCCGTACACGGACCTGATCCAGAAGAGCAACGACTTCGAGGCCTTCCTGAGCTTCGGTGGCAGCGAGGGCGTGGGCTGGTATCAGTCCTCGATCTACTTCGACTGCGCCGGCCTCGGCAAGAGCCAGCTCAAGCTGCCCGACGGATCAGTGCATCTACAACGATCAGTTCGAGGCGGCTTCGGCCGTGACCGGCGACGCGCAGGACACGATCCTGCACAAGCTCGCCCTCGACCTCAACGAGAACCTGCCCGAGATCTACCTCTGGCAGCCCAACTACCTGCACGTCTATTCGGACAAGCTCGGCGGTGGCTTCGCCATCTACCCGAACGAGCGCGAGTCGTTCCAGAAGATCCTCGACTGGACGTATTCGCAGTAAACGCGACGACACCAGAACGTGAGCCGGCGCCCATCGGCCGTATCCTGACCATCGCAGAGGAGGTTCGGTGGGCGCCTATATCGTTCGACGCATCCTGATCTCGATCCCGGTCCTCATCGGGATCACGATCATCGGGTTCGTCGCCCTCAAGCTCGCGCCAGGGGATCCGCTGCTCACCTCCGTCAACCCGGAGGTGCTGGCGAATCTCATGTCGCATCCGGAGCTGCTCGAAGCCGAGCGTCATCGTCTCGGCTTCGACCAGCCGATCTTCCCCAACCAGTACCTGACCTGGGTCGGCAACCTGCTCCAGGGCGACCTCGGCTACTCGATCACGTCGCATCGCTCGATCGTCGACGAGATCGGCTCGCGGATCCCGCAGACGCTGCTGCTGATGGTCGGTCGCCCTGACGATGGCGATCTTCATCGGCATCCCGATCGGCGTCATCACCGCGGTGCGCCAGTATTCGAAGCTCGACTACGTGCTCAACTCGGCGGCGATCTTCCTGGCCTCGACGCCGGTCTTCGTGCTCGGCCTGATCGCGATCTACGTCTTCGCGGTCAACCTCCACGTGTTACCGACGGGCCAGATGCACACGGTCGGGCGGACCGACCCGATCGACGTCGTCTACCACCTCATCCTGCCGGCCACCGTGCTGGCCATCGTCAACGCCGCGCCGCTCGTCCGCTACACGCGGGCGAGCATGCTCGAGGTGCTCAACAGCGAGTACGTCACGACCGCCCGCTCGAAGGGCCTGTCGTATCGGCTCGTCATCATGCGTCACGCGTTCCGGAACGGGCTCATCCCGATCATCACGATCATGGCCCTGCTGATTCCCGGAGGCGGTCGCCGGCGCGGTCATCACCGAGCAGGTCTTCGCCTGGAACGGGATGGGCCAGCTGGCCGTCAAGGCAGCCAGCGCGCGCGACCCGTCGCTGATGATGGGCATCATCCTGATCACCGGGATCGCCGTCCTGGTCGCCAACATCATCGCCGACATCGGCTACGCCGTCGCAGATCCACGGGTGGCATATGACCGCGCGAAATGAGCCCGAAGCGCTCCACAGCATGGCCGAGACGGACCTGGTCCGGATGCCGGTCGCGCTCGGCACGCAAGTGGTCGTCGGCGAGCACGTCTCCCCCCGGCGCGCCGCGTTCCGCCGCTTCCTGCGCTACCGCCTCGCGATCGTCGGCGTGATCATGCTGTCGATCATCATCCTGATGGCGATCTTCGCGCCGCTCCTGACGCCGTGGCCGCCCAACTGGATCGACTTCTCGACCGGCGCTCGCCAGCCGCCGAGCCCGGAGCACATCCTCGGCACGGACGTCTCCGCGCGCGACGTCTGGGCGCGCGTCCTGTACGGCGCGCGCACGTCGATCCTGGTCGGATTCGGCGCGGTCGCGCTGTACCTCGTGATCGGCACGCTGTTCGGGCTGGCGGCCGGCTTCTACGGCAGGTTCATCGACCAGGGGATCATGCGCTTCACCGACACCCTGATGGCCATCCCGCCGCTGCTGCTCATCATCGTCTTCGTGTCGCTCGTCGGTCCGAGCATCCTGTCCGTCATCGCGGTCATCGGGCTGCTCGGCTGGCCGGTGACGGCCCGCCTGGTCCGCGGCCAGCTCCTCGTGCTCCGCGAATCCGAGTTCATCACCGCGGCCCGGGTGGTCGGCGTCCCGGACAGGACGATCCTGTTTCGGCACATGCTCCCGAACATCCTCGGGCCGCTGACGGTCGTCGCGACCTTCGGCGTCGCGACGGCCGTCCTGCTCGAGTCGAGCCTGAGCTTCCTCGGCCTGGGTGTCCGGCCGCCCGAGGCCAGCTGGGGCAACCTCATCACGGAGGCCGTCAGCCCGGTCGTCCTGACCCAGCTGCCGTGGCAATGGGTCCCGGCGGCGATCATGATCACGCAGCACGGTCCTCGCCGTGAACTTCATCGGCGACGGCCTGCGCGACGCGATCGATCCGCGAGCCGCGAAAGGTCGGTGAGGGCGTGAGCGGCCGCGTCGTCCGCGCTGTCGGCCGTGCTCGGCGGCGCGCGCTGGCTCGCTCGCCGGCGGTCTCGCCGTGGTCCGTCGTCGCCGCCGTGCCAGCCGAGCGCCCCGCCCGGCTTCACGGGCTCGCCGCCGGCCAGGTCAGCGGCGCCCGGGGGCGGCCGCCAGCAGCGCGGCGCCCGACGCGTCAGCCCTGGTGCCCGGCAAGCCGGTCGTCACGACCGACGGCGGGAAGGTGACGGTCGCCGGCCTCGGCGCCGGCAAGTCGCCGGACTTCGAGCTGCCGGCCGGTTCGCGCCCAGATGACGGTGTCGCGTGTGCGCGTCGAACAAGGTCATCCCGTTCGTCACGCTGTACGACGGCAAGCGACAACAAGCTCGCGCATCGTCGTCGAACCGACCTACACGCTCGCGAACCTCGCCGGCGGGACCTACTACCTCGACGTCGCGGCCAATCCCGGCTGCGTCTGGCAGATCGTGATCAGCCCGGGCTGACCGTCGAGACTGGCGCGCGGCCTGCGGCGGCGCGAGCGGCTCTGCCGGGCGGCGTCGCGCCGGCACTCGATGACGGGCTCCTCCTCGATGTCCGGCACGACGTCCGCGACGACCGGTGCCGCGACGAGCTCGCTGGCGAAGTGGCAGGCGACCGTCTGGCCCGGATGGGCGGTCGGGATCGGCGCGAGCGGCGGATCCACGGTGGCGCAGATCTCGGGGTTGCCGAGACGCTCGCGCAGCCAGCAGCGGGTGTGGAAGCGGCAGCCCGACGGCGGATCGGCCGGGCTCGGGATGTCGCCCTTGAGGATGATCCGCTGGCGGCCACGCTCGGTCCGGGCGTCGGGGACCGGCACCGCCGACAGCAGTGCGACCGTGTACGGGTGGAGCGGCTGGGCGTAGAGATCGTCCGCCGGTCCGATCTCGACGATCTTGCCCAGGTACATGACCGCGACCCGGTCCGCGATGTGGCGGACGACGGCGAGGTCGTGGGCGATGAACAGGTAGGTCAGCCCGAGGTCGGCCTGGAGCCGCTCGAGCAGGTTGATGACCTGCGCCTGGATCGACACGTCGAGGGCGCTGATCGGCTCGTCGCAGACGATGATCTCGGGCTCCACGGCGAGCGCCCGGGCGATCCCGATGCGCTGGCGCTGGCCGCCGCTGAACTCGTGCGGATAGCGCTCGACGAACGAGGTGTCGAGACCGACGAGATCGAGCAGCTCGGCGACCCGCGCCTCGCGGGCCTTGCCCTGGGCGAGGTTGTGGACGCGCAGCGGCTCGGCCAGGATCTCGCCGACCGTCTGGCGCGGGTCGAGGCTCGAGTACGGGTCCTGGAACACCATCTGGAAGCGCCGCCGCCGGCGCCGGAGATCGTCGCCCTTGAGCGCCAGGAGGTCGACGCCGCCGAGGTCGATCGAGCCGGCCAGCGGCTGGGTGATCCGGACGATGGACCGGCCGATGGTCGTCTTGCCCGAGCCCGGATTCGCCGACGAGCCCGAGCGTCTCGCCGCGGTCGATCGTGAAGGACACGCCGTCGACCGCGCGGACCCAGCCGGTCCGCCGGCGCATGACGCCGGTCAGGATCGGGAAGTAGACCTGCAGGTCCTTGACCGTCAGGAGCGGGCCCTGGGAGTCGGCGGCGTGGCGGTGGACGGACCCGGGGCCGGCCGTCGCGTTCGCCGGCGTCAGCGTGGCGCTCATTCGGCGTCCGCGGCGGTGGCGGCGGCCTCGAGCGCCTCGACCACGGCGGCGGGTGGCGGGGCCGGGGCGAAGCCGGGCGTCAGCGGCTGGCCGGCGATGGCCTCGTCCCGCGTCGGCTGGTTGTGGCAGGCGACACGATGGCCGGCGAGCGTCGCATCCTCGAGTCGTTCGCCGCCGGCGATCACGAGCGCGGGTGCGTCCGTCCAGCAGCGAGTCAGGCGCCAGCCGCACCGCGGCGCGAACGGACAGCCCTCGAGAGCCGAGGCGAGATCCGGCGGCGAGCCCTCGATCGGCGTGAGCGCCGCCTGCCGCGGACGGTCGAGGCGCGGCAGCGAGCGCAGCAGCCCGACCGTGTAGGGATGGGCCGGGTCGGCGAGGAGCGTCTCGGTCGGCCCGAGCTCGACGAGCCTCCCGGCGTACATGACCGCGAGGCGGTCGGCGAACCCGGCCACCACGCCGAGGTCGTGGGTGATGATCAGGACGGCCATCCCGAGCTCGGTCCGAAGCCTGCGCAGCAGGTCCAGGATCTGCGCCTGGATCGTCACATCGAGCGCCGTCGTCGGCTCGTCGGCGATGAGCAGGCTCGGCTCGCAGCTGAGCGCCATGGCGATCATCGCCCGCTGGCGCATCCCGCCGCTGAACTGGTGCGGATAGTCGTTGACCCGGGCGGCCGCGCTCGGGATACCGACCAGCTCCAGAAGCTCGATCGCGCGCTTCTTGGCCTGCTTGTTGCCGACGCCTTTGTGCGTCTCGATCGCCTCGGTGATCTGGCGGCCGATCGTGAGCACCGGGTTGAGGCTCGACAGCGGGTCCTGGAAGATCATCGCGATCTGGGCGCCGCGGATCTTGCGCAGCTCGTCCTCGGACATCTTGAGCAGGTCCTTGCCCCCGAAGACGGCCGTGCCACCTGACACCCGGCCGACGCGCTTCGGCAGCAGCCCGAGCAGCGACAGGGCGCTGACGCTCTTGCCCGAGCCCGGATTCGCCGACGAGCCCGATCGTCTCGCCCGGGCCGATGTCGTACGACAGGCGGCGGACGGCGCGGACCGTCCGGCCGCGGCCGACGAACTCCACCTGGAGGTCGTTCACGGACAGGAGCGGCGTCGCCGGACGTCCGCGGTCGTGGATCACGGCCGGGGCGTCGAGCGGGTCAGTGGTCTCGGCTGCCTGGATCATGACCCCTCTGGCTGCTACGAGTCGGAGTGACGGCGGGGAGGTCGAAGCGCGCGACCGGAACGGACACGTGCAGCCTGCAGGCCGGGCACCGTCGACTTCCTACAGTACAGGTGCGCGCTGTCAAGGCTGCGTCCAGTCGTACTTCAGTGACGATTGCCTGCACGAACGACGATACCCGGTCGGGCGTCTGTCGGTCGACCATGGCGCGCGACGACCTCGCCGTTGACGACGACTGCGTCGATGCCGGTGGGCGCGTTCCGTGGCTCGTCCCACGTCGCTCCGGCTGCGACGGTGGCCGGGTCGAACACGACGAGGTCGGCGGCGAGGCCTTCGGCGATGCGCCCGCGGTCGGTGATCCCGAAGCGCTCGGCGGGCAAGCCGCTCATCAGGTGGACCGCGCGCTCGAGGGTGACGAGGCCGCGCTCGCGCACGAACGTGCCGAGCACCTGGGCATAGCAGCCGTAGCCGCGGGGGTGGGGGAGTGCCCCGTGGTAGACGCTGTCGCTCGCGACCATGAAGGACGGATGGTTGAGCGTCCGCCTGGCCTGGGCGTCGAACGCCTCGGGAGTGATGCCGCGCCGGAAGACGAGGATCGCGTTCGGCGATTCCTCGATGATCAGGTCGACCGCCGTCTCGCCGAGTTCGGTGCCGCGCTCGGCCGCGACCTCCCCGATCGACATCCCGATGTACCGCCCGGTCCGGGTGTCCGAGAAGTACTCGCGGCCGCCGATGGCGTGGGTGACCGCGATCTGCTCCTCGATGATCGCCGCGACCTTGCGGCGGTGGGCCGGGTCGTCGCGGAGCCGCTGGACGGTGGCGTCGAAGCCGCCGAGCTGGTCCTCGGGCGGGAGCCAGACGAGCAGGTGGCTCGAGCCTGCGGGGTAGAGGTACCAGTCGATGCCGAAGTCGACGCCGGCCTGGCGGGCCTCCTCGAGCAGCGGCTCGGTCTCGTCATCGACCGACTCGTGCGACTGGCGGATCGGGACGCCGGCGCGCCGGCCGATCTCGATCGATTCGCGGTAGGCGGCCGTCTTGCCGATGGCGTTGTAGCGGATATGCGCGGCGTACACGCCGCCGTACTCGGCGACGACCTTGGCGAGCTCGACCAGCTCGTCGGTCGACGCGTTCGCTGCCGGCTGGTAGTCGAGGCCGGTGTTGAGCCCGACCGCGCCCGCCTCCATCCAGTCGCGGGTGAGTGCCCGCATCTGATCCATCTCCGCGGCCGACGGCGGTCGGTCGTCCCAGCCCATCACCGCGAATCGGATCGGCTGGTGAGGGGCCATCGGCACGACGTTGAGCGGGATCGTGTCCTTGAAGCCGTCGAGGTAGGCGTCGATCGTCGGCCAGGCAGGCGCCATGTCGGGTTGGCCGTAGGCGAACGCGGTGGAGCGCCACAGCTCGGCGCAGGCGTCGGCGGGCAGCGGCGCCCAGCCGAAGCCGTCCGGCGAGGTCAGATGTGTCGTGACGCCCTGGAGGATCGAGCCCCAGATCTCGCCATTGCCGCGGAGCGCGGTCTCCGAGTGAGCGTGGGCGTCGATGAAACCAGGTGCGACGACGCGGCCGGCGGCGTCGATGGTGGTGGCCGCGCGCAGGATCGGGGATCGCCCCGACGGCCACGATCCTCCCGTTCCGGACGGCGACATCTGCCGCGACGCCGGGCGAGCCTGTGCCGTCGACGACCGTGCCGCCGCGGATGAGGAGGTCGACCTCCACGGTCAGGTCAGCCGGCCGCGGGCGAGGAGCGGGATGACCGTCTCGGCGACGCCGTCGCGCAGGCCGACGAACGCGTCGTGGCGGAACGTCGTCGTGTCGTGGTAGTCCGGGATGATCTCGAGCTGCTCGCCGATCCGGACCTCGGGACCATCCGGCTTGCGGAGCCAGACGCCGTGCTCAGCCGAGAGGTAGACGAGCTCGAAGTCGTCGTGGCCGAGGACGACAGCGTGCCACTCCTCCTTGGCCGACAGCGTCTTGAAGCCGGCATCGGTGATGACGCGTTCGGGCGTCGGCCGGCTGGTGACGGTGGTGAGGATCGTCAGGGCGTATTCGAACCCGAGCTCCTCGAGGTGGCACAGCTCGCCGTAGAACGGGTCCATGAAGCAGGCGCCGCCCGCCTGGAGCTCGGTCAGGCCGTCGAGCGCGGCCGCGAACATGTGGTTGCCCGAGCCGCCGCCGCTGACGATCCCGACCGGGATGCCGTCGGCCTCGATGAGCCGGCGCGACTCGACGAGGCCGCCGATGGCCTCGGTCGTCTGGCGGAGCTTCTCCTCGTTCGGCCATGCCGTGAGGGTGTGGCCCTCGTAGCCCATGATCCCGGCGAACCGGAGACCCGGCGCGCGATCGATCCGGCGTGCGAGCTCGAGGGCGGCGGGACCGGGCGTCACGCCCGTCCGGTCCATCCCGACGTTGATGTCGACGACCATCGGGATGTCGACGCCCGCCGCGGCCGCGACGTCGCTGGCGAGGTCGACGTGGAACGGGTCGTCGGCGCAGATCATGACCTCGGCGCGGGCCTGGAGGCGTGCGGCGCGCTCGACCTTCATCCGTGTCGCGAGCTCGTTGGCGACGAGGATGCTGGGGATGCCGCCGTCGACCATGACCTCCGCCTCGGAGACCTTGGCGCAGGTGACGCCGATCGCCCCGAAGTCCATCTGGCGACGGGCGATCCATGGCGACTTGTGGCCCTTCGAGTGGGGACGCCAGTCCTTGCCGCCGGCCGCGATGGCGCTCGACAGCCGCTCGACGTTGGCCTCGAACCGTCCGAGGTCGAGCAGGAGGGACGGGGTGTCGAGGTCCGCCTTCGGTCGGCCGAGCCGTGGATCGATGGCGGCGGCGCTGGTCGTGGCCACGGATCCCCCTGCGGACGGGACGGCGCCGGGAGCGAGTGACCCGGCCGGCGCCATTGTAGATTGTCGACAATCGCCCCACATGGAGACCACGATGGAGGTCGTCGGCTCGGGCACGTTCTGGGACGCGAGGACGGCACCGGCAAACGAGCGTTCCGCCTCGTCGACGTCGGCCGTCGCGCTCGCGGACGGGTCCGTGCTGGTGACGTGCCGGCTCGGGTCCGATCGCGAGGGAGCCGACGGGCACGTCGGGGTGTTCGCGTCGGCCGACGGCGGCGAATCGTGGGAGGTCCGCTTTCTGGGCCTCGACGAACGGGTCTGGGACGGCTGGCCGGGCGAGGCACGCGGCTGGTACGTCGCCGAGCTGGAGCCGGGTGAGCTGCTGGCGTCCGTGCTGTGGACGGATCGCTCGGACCCGAGCCATCCGTGGGTCCACCCGGTCACGCAGGGCCTGCTCGGGATGCGCAGCTACCTGATCCGCTCGACCGATGGCGGACGGTCGTGGCCGGATCGGCGACGGATCGACCTCGGTCCGCATCCGGGGGCGTCGGTCACCGGGCCGGTCCTGCGGCTGGCGGACGGGACCCTCGGTCAGCCGTTCGAGAACTGGAAGGAATACGAGGATCCGTCGCCGGGCGTCCCGGCCGCCTGGCTGCGGCTGTCGGCGCGACGAGGGAGCGACCTGGACCGAGGACGTCCTTGTCGCGCGCCACCCGGACAACGCGGTCTATTACTGGGACCAGCGCCTCGCGACGCATCCCGTGGACGGACGCCTCGTGAACATGTTCTGGACGCACGTGCCGGCGGACGGCCGCGACATCGACGTCCACATCGCCTGGGGGACGCCCGACGGCCGGACCTGGACGGAGCCCGTCGGTACGGGGTTGCCCGGCCAGCATTGCCAGCCGATCGCGCTCGGCGGTGACCGGCTGCTGGCGGTCTACTCGCATCGAAGCGACCCGCCGGGGATCCATGCGGCCCTGTCGCGAGGACTTCGGGCGGACGTGGGACCTGGATCGCGAGCTGGTGGTCTGGGCCAGCGAGGCGGGCGACGAGCCCGGGTCTGGAGCGCCGCGGGCGCAGGAGGAGTACTGGAACGACATGGGCGCGTGGCAGTTCGGGCACCCGCGGGGCGCGCTGCTGCCGAGCGGCGAGGTGCTCGTCGTGTTCTACGGCGGAACGGGGACGACGCGCAGCGGCCGCTGGGCACGGGTGCGGGTGTGAGCGACCTGCTCCTGCGTGATGTGCGTGCCGTCGACGCGCGCGGCGCTCGGCCTGGGCGAGTCGACATCCTGGTCCGGGCGGGTCGCATCGCGGCCATTGGCGAAGCGCTTGGACGCAGCCGCGCTCGGGGCCGGCGACGCCGAGGTCGTGTCGCTCGGCGGGCGGTGGGTCACGCCGGGCCTGATGAACGCCCACGCTCACGCCTGCCTCGACGGCGGCCCGGACCCGGAGACCGTCCTCCATGGCGAGAACCGGACGCCAGACCGTGGTCCGCAGCATCGAGCGCCTCGAGGCGACGCTCCGGGCAGGCGTGACGACGATCCGCGACGTCGGCGGCCCGGGCGACATGACCATCGAGCTCGCGCGGCTGATCGCCGACGGGCGAGATCGCCGGCCCGCGGATGCTCGCCAGCGGCCGGGTCATCACGATGACCGGCGGTCACGGCTGGTGGATGGGCCGTCAGGCGGACGGTCCCGATGCGGTCCGCCGCGCGACCCGCAAGAACCTCCGCGCGGGTGCGACCTCGATCAAGCTGATGGCGACCGGCGGGATGATGACGACCGGTCGGCAGGCGGGCCAGCCGCAGCTGACGATCGAGGAGATGGCGGCCGCCGTCGAGGAGGCCCACAAGCGCGAGGTCCCGGTCGCGGCCCACGCCGAGAGCCGGGTCGGCGTCCGGAACGCGATCCTGGCCGGGGTCGATTCGGTGGAGCACGGCCACGGCGGCGACCAGGAGATCATCGACATGATGCTCGAGCGGGGGACCGCCCTCGTCCCGACGATCCTGTCCGACCGCCGGATCATCGACCACGGCGTGGCCGCCGGCATCCCGGCCTTCGTCGTCGAGCAATGCGAGGCGCTGCACGAGAGCCTCGTCGCGTTCCTCGAGCCAGCGATCCGGGCCGGTGTGAGGATCGCGGCCGGCAACGACGGCGGCGCACCGCTCGTGCCGATGGGCGACATGGTCGACGAACTCGAGCTGTACGTCCGGCACGGCATGACGCCACTCGCCGCGCTCGCTTCCGCCACGACCGTCACGGCCGAGCTGTTCGGGCTCGCAGGCGACGTCGGTCTCGTCGAGGAGGGCCAGGTCGCCGACCTGCTGGTCGTCGACGGCGACCCGCTCGAATCGATCGGGGCGCTGCGCGACCCGGTCCAGGTGCTGCGTGCCGGTCGCCCGGTCCTCGAATGGCCCCGGCCGTGACCAGCGAGCATTGCTGCAGCTGATCTGGCCGGCGAAACGCCGCCTTCCTGCCTTGCGTCCACCAGGTGCGCCTTAGGATCGATCTCCAACGAAGTGCGCGGCACCTTTCACAGCGTCAGCACGCTCGGATCGCGCACGATGTGGGGTCGCTCCGGGCAGGCGCGACCACTCGAATCCGTGTACGCAGCATCGTCCACGTAGTCTGCTGCGGTCTTTTGGCCGGCGAGTCGGCTGCCAAGAGACCAGATCGAGAGGTCGGGTGACATCGAACGCGGCGAGTAGCCGAAGATCTCGAAGACGAGTGCCCAGTCGAGCTCCGAGCGATGCAGCGATAGGCGAGCGGCCGCGAGGTACACGTACCGTTATCGAGCATCGGGACGCCAATGTTGCGGCACGCGTCGTCGAGGATCTCGAGGATCGCCGCCTCCCGCGACGGCGGAACGTTCGTGCCCGATCCTCGCGGCGCCTCGTGAACGTGAACGGCATCGCCAGCCCTCCTCGCAAGGGATCGAATCAGCCCGGCAGCAACCCCTCGAACACGTCCGCGTTCAGCGTGACCCCGAGCCCCGGCCGTTCCGACAGCCGGAAGACGCCGTGGTCGTGGAGGACCGGCTCGACGAACAGCTCGGCGATCCGCTCGGGCGCCGGCCCGTACTCGACCGAGTACTCGTGCGGCCGCACGCCCGACAGCACCGTCGAGTACGCGTGCATGCTCGCGATCGACAGGATCCCGGCCGAGGGGCTGTGCGGCATCACGGGCTTGGCGAACACCTCGGCGAGCTGGAAGATCCGGACGACCTCGCTGATCCCGCCGGCGTCGACGATGTCGGGCTGGAGGATGTCCGGGTCGGCCCGTTCGATGAGATCGCGGAAGTCCCATCGATGCTTCAGCTGTTCGCCGGTCGAGACCGGGATGTCGAGCGCCCGGCAGACCTCGCGCAGCCCGGCCAGATCGTGCTCGGGGAGCGGCTCCTCGAAGTGGGCGAGACCCAGCCGTTCGAACTCGCGGCCCTGCCGGATCGCCGTCCCGACCGAGTAGCCCCGGTTGGCATCGAACCCGAGCCAGACATCCGGCCCCGACCGCGGCCCGGACCTGGCGCGCCATCTCGAGGTCCTTGGCCGGGTCGACGTCGCAGCGGATCGGGCCCCCAGTCCATCCGGATCTTGAATGCCGTGAAGCCCTGGTCGCGACCGACCATGACGTCGGCGACCATCTTCTCGGGCGTCTTCTCGAACCCGGCCCCGACGCTCCAGTACAGCGGGATCTCGGTGCGCGCCGCGCCACCGAGCAGCGCGTGGATCGGCCGGCCCGGCGGCCTTGCCCATGAGGTCCCACAGCGCGATATCGATGACGCCGGCGAACGAGGTCGAGGTGGGGTAGGGGAGGTCGTGCGTGCCCGCAGTCAGCCGCTCCCAGTGGCGGCCCGGCCGGAGCGGGTCCTGCCCGACGAGCTGCGGCCGGATGACGCGGTCGAGGTGGGCGGCGAAGATCGCCGGGTCCTGCCAGCCGAGCTCGGACAGCCCGACCAGACCCTCGTCGGTGAATACGCGGACGATGGTCGGGCCGAGTGTCAGGGTGTCGGCCCGGATCTCGGTGATCCGCATCGCTCAGCCGAGTCCGATCTTGCTGAGCCGGACGAGACCCGGCGGCACGGACGTCAGGTCGGGGATCCCGCAGAACCGGGCGTCCTCCTCGAGCTCGTGCCGCAGCAGCGCGAAGACATGGCCCTGGCCCGCGGCACCGTTGATCGCGAGGCCCCACAGGAAGGGCCGGCCGACGAGCACCGCCCGCGCGCCGAGGGCCAGCGCCCGAAGGACGTCCGCACCGCGCCTGATCCCGCCGTCGACCAGCAGCTCGACTCGACCGTCGACCGCCTCGGCGACCTCCGGCAGGATCTCCGCGGTCGTGACCGCGCCATCGAGCGTGCGGCCGCCGTGGTTGCTGACGACGATCGCGGCGGCTCCGGCATCGATCCCTGCGCGGGCGTCGTCGGGATGGAGGATGCCCTTCAACACGATCGGGACCGGGAGCCGCGCCTGGAGCCGGTCGACATAGGCCCACGTCAGGGCCGGCTCGGTCTCGGGGATCGGCGGGTGCATCGGGTACTTGACCCATTCGGGCGTGATGATCCCGCCGCGCGGGCGGCGCTTCGGGTCGAACGAGCTGGCGACGTCGACGGTCAGGCAGACCGCCTTCGCGCCGGCCGCGATCGCCCGCTCGATCATCGCGACGGTCGCCTCGAAGTCCTTGAACGGGTAGAGCTGGAACCAGAACCGGAGGCCCGGGACCGCGCCGATGTCCTCGATCGGGACCATCGTGCTCGTCGAGACGACCATGATCGTGCCGGCCGCGGCGGCCGACCGGGCGGTCGCCAGCTCGCCGTCGGGATGGGCCATCCCCTGCGCTGCCATCGGGGCGATCATGATCGGCAGGGAGATCGGCTCGCCGAGGATCGTCGTCGCGGTCGAGACGGTCGACACGTCGATGAGCATCCGGGGAACGAGCCACCAGCGCTTCCACGCGGCGAGGTTGCCCCGGAACGTCTGTTCGTCACGGGCGCCCGACGCATAGTAGTCAAGCGCATTCGTCGGCAGCAGCCCGGCCGCGAAGGTCTCCATCTCCTCGAGGGTGGCGTTGGCGAGCGGATCCGGCTGCATCATCCGGTCAGTCTCCAGTGTGGGCGGGCCATGGAAAGGGATCGCCGATGGGCACGAGCACGGAACCGGCGGCGACCGTCCACCCGGCGCGGTCCAGGCCATCTTCGACCATCTGCTCCTGTCGCTGACGGCCGACGGCGAACCGGGCGTGCCGGTCTTCACGTTCAGCCACTACCGGTTCCGCTGGGCGGCGAGCGGGACCGTCGGTGAGCTTGCGTTCGTCGAGGTCGACCGCGGCCGAGGCATGGAACGGCTTGTGCTGACCGACGCGGTGGCGCTGGCCGCCGAACAGGCCTGGTCGCCTCGCGCCGCGCGCCTGGGAGCCGCACGACGTCGAGCGACCGCCGACCGTCGCGACCTTCGAGTCGACGCCGCTGGCGGGCACGACCGTGACCGAGACCGTCGTCGCCGCCGGCCTCCGAATCGAGGTCGAGTGGTCCGACCTCGGCCCGCCGACGTTCGCGATGGGTCCCGCGCCGCGCGTGCCGACCGACGACATCGTCAGCGTGCTGATCGAGGCGGGTGCCGGCCGCGCTTCGGTCGACGGCCGGCCGGTCGCGGGCGGCCTGTTCCAGAACGATGTCTGGCTGGCGTGGCTCGGGCGACCGTTGCGCTCGGGCGTCGTGGCGATCGGCGAAGTGCTGCTCAGCCGCCCCTGACGCGGAGTCGCAGGCTCACGGGTCGAGCCGAAGGCGAGCCCAGCGGACGTCCGTGCCGCCGTTGGCGCCCGCCGCGTAGTGGACGACGCCGACGTCGCCGTCGGGCAGGGCCTCGGCATAGGCGAGACCGTACGACCAGGTGCCCATGTCGACGAGGGCCTCGCCGGTCGTCGTCGGGCTCGCGCCGCGACCGCCGCGCCGCCGCCGGCGTCGCCGCAGCCTCGGCTGCCTCGTGCCCGTCGCCCGGCCGGTGGACGACCACCTCGGTCGCCTCCTCGAACGGGCGCGTCGATCGCATCCGCCTGCCGCGCCCGGATGCTGGCCGTCCCGAACCGGTCGACCCAGGCGAGGACGACACGACCGTCCGGCAGCACGGCCGGATGCCCGGGCTGGTCGGCGAACCCGAGATCCTCGGCCGGGCCGAATGGCGCGATGCCGTCGGCGCTGATCCGACGCTGGATGTTGAGATAGCTCGCCGTCTCGAAGTCGTAGGTCCACGTGAACGTCACGAGCCGGCCGTCCGGGGCGATCGCGCCACGCTGGTCCCAGTTCGCGATCCGCCCGGTCGGGTCCTCCAGCATCGTCACGGGCTCAGACCAGGTCGCGCCACCGTCCGACGAGCGCAGGTGGACGACCCGCTGGAACCACTTCGACGTGTCGAGGTACGGCTTGTTGGACTCGATGCTCAGGACGAGCCGGCCGTCGGCCAGGCGGAGGACGGCGTTCGTCAGCGACGGCGGCCCGATGTCGTCCGGCATCGGCACGACGCGCCACGGCGTCCACGTCAGCGCCGGCGTCGCGTCGAATCGGCGAGCAGGACCGTCATCGGCAGACAGCCCTCGGTCTCGGGGTTGAACAACGGCTGGCCGGGGAACGCCTCGCGGTCGATCCAGAGCGCGGCGACGATCAGGTGGTCGCCGTCGAGCCGGGTGATCGGAGCGGCCTTCAGCGACCCGCGCCGGCCATCGACGGTCGTCTCGAACGGCGTCACGGGCTCGGTCCAGGTGCGCCCTCCGTCGGTCGAGCGGCGCAGCTCGATGTCGAGGTCGTCGGTGTCCTTCCCGCTCCCGATGCTGTAGCTGATCAGCAGGCTGCCGTCAGCGAGGACGACGAACGCCGGGAACGTCGCGAACGCCCGCGACGTGCCGGGCACAGCCGCCGAGACGACCGCGCGCTCGATGACCTCCATCGCGAGGCGCCCTCCGACCGCGTCAGGCCGGGTCGATCGGCAGGTGGATCGCCTCGCCGCGCTCCGAAGATCGCAGACCGGCCTCGACGACCTCGACCGCCGCCCGGCCGTCCTCGCCGTGGAGCCCCGCCGCGTCGAAGCCGGCCTGGACGCCGAGGGCGAACTGCTGCGTCTGCTCGGCGAAGGCGGCCAGCCGGATCGGGCTGTAGACGTCGGCGTTGAGCGCGAACGGCGGCATCTCGTAGATGTCCTCCCAGCCGTCGCCGCGCCCGAGCCGGACCTTGCCGTACGAATCGGACTCGACGATCCCGTCCGACCCGATGAACGTCCACTGGCTCTGCGAGCCGAGGCCGGGCTTCGGCACCTCGAAGCTGATCAGCATCTGGACGATGACGCCGTTGCGCATCACCACCTCGGCCAGGCCGGTCCGCTGCTGGTTCGGGTCGCCGGCGAAGTCGCGGACCTTCGCGAAGATGACCTCGACCTCCGAGTCGGTGAACCAGCGCAGCGCATCGAACAGGTGGACGCCCATGTCGAGCCACGCGCCGCCCTCGCCCGCCTTGTGCGCCCAGCCGTGGTCGTCGGTGAGATACGCGACGACCGAGCTCAGGATCCGCACGATCCGCAGCTCGCCGATGCTGCCGTCGTCGATCAGCCGCTTGGCGGCGACCGGCGACGCTCGATGGCGGGTGACGTGGTTGACGTCGAGCAGGACGCGGGCCGTCGCGGCAGGCGGCGATCATCGCGTCGCAGTCGGCCAGCGTGACCGCCATCGGCTTCTCGATGTAGACGTGCTTGCCGGCCGCGGCGGCGGCTTCGGTCAACGCCCGGTGGGTCGAATGCGGCGTGCAGATGAGCGCGGCGTCGACATCGTCGCGGGCCAGCAGCTCGGCCGCGGTCGCGACGTGGTCGACGCCGTACTCGGCGGCAAGGCCGGGCGCCCGCGAGCCCTCGGCGACGGCGACCAGGTGACCGTCCGGGACGTGCTCCGCCAGGCACTGGGCGTAGGTGTGCGCCATGAACCCCGAGCCGATCAGACCGAACCCGACGCTCATCCTGGCGTCCATCCTTTCCTGTCGTTGCGACGTGGTCGGAGTGGCAGCGGGCGTGCTCAGATGACGGAGGAGGCAGCCATCCGGGCACGCCGCCGCCGGGTGTCGGCGGGTCGGAACCGGGCCCCTCAAGCCCCGGCGTGCCGATACTATTGTCGACAATCCGGGGCGATGTCAACCCGACGCACGCACGATTCGGGAGGGTCGGAGTGAGGATCACGGCCATCGAGCCGTTCGTCTGCGATGGCGGCCTGCGGGAGTTCGGGTTCCTCAAGGTGACCACGGACGAGGGCATCGTCGGCTGGGCCGAGACCTACGACTGGCACACCTCCGCGTCGCTGAAGACGGCCCTCGAGGTCATGGGCCGGCGGCTCATCGGCGAGGATCCGCGCCGGATCGAGCTGATGAACGAGCGGATCTGGTACGGCGGCCGGCCCGGCGTCCCGGAGCGACAGAAGGTCCTTGCCGCGATCGACCTCGCGCTCTGGGACATCAAGGCGAAATGGCTCGGCGTGCCGGTCTACGAGCTGCTGGGCGGCCTGTTCCGCGACCGGATCCCGCTCTACTGGTCGCACTTCGCGACGTACCGCGCGGTCTGGCCCGAGGTCGTCGGCCAGCCGCCGACCTCCACGTACGCCGAGTGGGCGGCCGGCGCCCGCGATGTCGTCGCTCAGGGCTACAAGGTCCTCAAGACGAACCTCATCGCCGAGGGCGGACCGGACGGCCGCGCGCGGCTGCCGCGCTATCTCGACGGCGCCATCGACAACGCGACGATCGACGACGCGGTGACGTGGATCGGGACGCTGCGAGACGTCGTCGGGCCCGGGCATCGGGATCGCGGTCGACGTCCAGTTCGACTACCGGATGGGCGGCATCGTCAAGCTGGCGCGGGCGCTCGAGCCGTTCGACCTGTACTGGCTGGAGGTCGAGAGCCTCGACCCGACGCCCTCCTCGCGGCCCGCGAGCAGACGACGACCCGGCTGTGCCACGGCGAGAGCCTCATCCGCCGCGAGCAGTTCCGGCCGTTCTTCCAGAAGCACGTCACCGACGTCGTGATGATCGAGACGCTGTCGAACGGCCTGTCGGAGTCGCGCCGCATCGCCGAGATGGCCGAGCTGTACGACACGATGATCTCGCCGCACAACTGGATGAGCCCGCTCGGGACGCTCATCAACGCCCAGCTGTGCGCCGCGGTGTCGAACGTCGAGATCCTCGAGATCGACCTCGACGACGTGCCGTGGAAGAACGACCTGCTGACGCATCCGCTCGAGATCGAGGACGGCCAGCTGGTCGTGTCCGACCGTCCGGGCTGGGGCGCCGACATCGTCGAGGAGGTCGTCCGCGCCCATCCGCTGCCGGCGGAGCGCCTGCCGTGAAGATCACGGCCGTCGAGCCGATCACCTGCGACAGCGGCATCGGCGGCCGCGACTGGCTGTTCGTCAAGGTCACGACCGACGAGGGCATCGTCGGCTGGGGCGAGGGCTACGACTGGCACAAGGGATCGGTCCTGGCCGAGGCGATCCGGGTCCTCGGGGCGGAGCTGATCGGCGAGGACCCGCGCCGGATCGACCTGATCGGCCGGCGGATGTGGGACGTCGGCAAGGCCGGGGTCCCGGAGCGGATGAAGGTCCTCGCCGCGATCGAGATCGCGCTCTACGACATCAAGGGCAAGTGGCTGGGCGTGCCGGTCTACGAGCTGCTCGGCGGGCTGTACCGCGACCGGCTGCCGCTGTACTGGTCGCATTTCGCGTCGTACCGGGCGATCGACCCCGAGGCGCTCGGCGTCGAGCCGGCGCGGACGATGGACAGCTGGATCGCCCTCGTCGACGACGTCGAGGCGGCCGGTTTCAAGGCGCTCAAGACGAACCTGCTGGTGCCGGGTCTCACGACCGGCCTGCCGCCGACGCTCTACGGCGCGATCGACCGCTACCGGATCGACGCCGCGGTGGCGTTCGTCGGCGCGCTGCGCGAGCGGGTCGGGCCGAAGATGGGGATCCTGTTCGACGTCGGCCAGGAGTACCGCCACGGCGGGATCATCGAGCTCGGGCGGGCGCTCGAGCCATTCGACCTCTACTGGCTCGAGGCGGAAGGGTTCGATGCCGATGCGCTCCTGACCGCGCGGCGGGGGACGAGGACGCGGCTGTGCCACGGCGAGGCGCTCATCCGGCGCGAGCAGTTCCGGCCGTTCCTCGAGCGCCACGTCACGGACGTCGTGATGGTCGAGGTCCTGATGAACGGCCTGACCGAGGCGCGCCGGATCTGCGAGCTCGCGGCACACTACGACACGATGGTCTCGCCGCACAACTACATGAGCCCGCTGTCGACGCTCGTCAACGCCCACCTGTACGCCGCGATGCCGAACTTCGAGATCTTCGAGATCGACATGGACGACATCCCCTGGAAATGGGACCTCATCGACCAGAAGATCGAGATCGTCGATGGCGAGCTGGTCGTGCCGTCACGGCCCGGGCTCGGGGCGAACATCGTCGAGTCCGAGGTCGCCAAGCACCCGTTGCGGAGCGTCGGGATAGCTGATGGATCGTCCGCGCCTCGCGTTCGGCTACAACCCGCCGACGGGCAACCGCAAGATCGAGCGGGTCGATCCCGCGACGTTCCGCGCCGATCTCGACCACGTCCTCCAGCTCGCGGCGCCCGCCTTCGAGTCCGTGTGGATCTCGGACCACCTCATGACCGAGGATCGGTTCCGTCTCGAATGCTGGACCGAGCTGACGTGGATCGCGGCTCGCTTTCCGGAGCCGCTGCTCGGCACGATCGTGATGGCCAACTCGTATCGCCATCCGGCACTGCTCGCCAAGATGGCCGCGTCGCTGCAGTACCTGAGCGGCGGCCGGTTCATCCTGGGCTACGGCGCCGGCTGGGCCGAGGACGAGTACCGCGCCTACGGCTTCGACTTCCCCTCGGCGCGGACGCGGATCGAGCAGATGGTCGAGGGCATCGATGTCATCCGGGCGCTGTGGACGGGCGGCCCGGTCGACTACGCCGGCGAGCATTACCGGCTGACCGAGGCGATGGCGTTCCCGATCCCGGAGCCGCCTCCGCCGATCATGATCGGTGGTGACGGCGAGCGGGTGACGCTCCGCGCGGTGGCGACGCACGCCGACTGGTGGAATGCGATGCCGCGCCCGATGGACGCGCTTCGGCGCAAGGTCGAGATCCTCGGCGAGCACTGCGCTGCGGTCGGGCGCGACCCGGCGTCGATCCTGCGAACGATCACGTTCGTCGCCTTTCTCGACACCGACGGCGCGGCCGCCCGGCGCGCCGCAGGACCGCGTCTCGAGGGCGATCAGCTGGCGTTCGCCGGCGAACCCGCGGCGATGGTCGACCACCTCGCGGCGCTCGCCGAGCTTGGCTTCGAGCACATCCAGCTCGTCTTCCCGAAATTCCCGGACACCTCGGATATCGAGCTCTTCCTCGAGCGCGTGCGGCCGGAGTTCGCGGACGTCAGCGTGCCTGACCGAAGAGGGGATGTGATGTCCATCGACGCCGGCGCCGGCGCCCTGTTCACGCTCGACCCGACGCGGGCCTACCCGGTGCTCGACCGTGCCGACGGCATCCGTGTCTGGGACCGCGACGGACGCGAGTACCTCGATGCGATCGCCGGGATCGCGGTGGCCAACATCGGGTACGGCCGGCAGGAGGTGGTCGATGCGATCGCCGACCAGGCCGCTCGCTTGCCGTACGCCGTCGGCAACATCTTGGCGACCGCGCCCGCCATCGCCCTCGCCGAGAGGATCGCGCGTTTCACGCCTGGCGACCTCGACCACGTGATCTTCACGTCGGGCGGGTCGGAGGCCGTCGAGGTCGCGCTGAAGATGGCGCGCCACTACCACGTGCTCCGCGGCGAGCCCGACCGCTCGGTGGTCGTCTCACGCTGGACGAACTACCACGGGGCGACGCTCGGCGCGCTCACCGTCGGCGGCTCGAAGCTGCGGCGGAAGGTCTACGAGCCGATGCTGCTCCAGACGCCGCACGTTCGGACGCCCTATTGCTACCGCTGCCCGTGGCCGGAGGCCCATCCGGACTGCGGCGCGGCTGCCGCGGCCGAGGTCGAGGCCGCGATCCTGGAGGCAGGACCCGGCCGTGTCGCCGCCGTGATCGGGGAGCCGATCATCGCCTCGGTCGGTGGCGCGATCCGGCCGCAGGACGACTACTGGCCGCTGGTGCGCGAGATCTGCGACCGCCACGGCGTGCTGCTGATCCTCGACGAGGTGCTGACCGGCTTCGGACGAACCGGGCGCCGTTTCGCGGCCGACCACTGGGGCGTCGTGCCCGACCTGCTCGTGATGGGCAAGGGCGTCAGCGGCGGGTATGCACCGCTCGGTGCCGTCGCGGCGCGTCATCACGTGCGTGACGCGTTCGAGGGCCCGGGCGCCGCGTTCGAGCACGTCTTCACGTTCGGCGGCCATCCGGTGTCGGCGGCTGCCGGGCTCGCCGTCCTCGAGATCTGGGAGCGGGAGCAGCTCACGGAGCGGGCTGCGGCGCTCGAGACGGCCTTCACCGCCGCGCTCGACCGGCTTCGCGAGCACTCGTTCGTGGGCGACGTCCGGGTGACCGGGCCTCATGGCTGGTATCGAGTTCGTCGCCGACCGCGAGACGAAGGAGCCGTTCGATCCATCGATGCGGTTCGGGACGCGAGTTCGCGAGGCCGGCCTGAGGAACGGGATCGTGACCTACCCCGGCTCGGGCATGGCGGACGGTGCGCGGGGCGACATCATCTCCCTCTACCCGCCGCTGATCGTGACCGAGGCCGACATCGCCGAGATCGCGGAGCGCCTCGAAGCGACGTTCCTCGAAGTCGAGCGCGACCTCGGGACCTGATCACGGCCGTACGCGTCGAGGCCCTGCTTGTGTCGGCGCTCGCGTCGGCGACTGCCGGTCAACAGACCCGCGGTCCGCGAGCCGCGATACGGCTGACGTTCGACGGGGCGGCAAGCGCGCGACGTTGGTCGACTGCGACCACGTTCGACAAGATGCTCCGAGTCTCGGCGACACGCGGACACGCGGTCCCGGGACGCGGCGTATGCGGTGACAGCCGCCGAACTCGGGTCGGGTTCCGCGACCTTGATACCCGCGTAATCGGCGTCGGGACGAGCCACGTCCGGCGGCTTCAAGGTCCCGCAGCCGGGACTTCGTCGACTGCCAGTCAACAAGATGCCCGTTCGGGACCGCGATTCGGACGCTGCAACGTCCGGCAGCCAGGACTTTGTTGACTGCGAGTCACGGGCCGCTCGACCGTTTCCGTGGCTGGTACGTCGAGGACAGTCGCCGACAGATGCGCGAAGGTAAGCGCCGTCGAGACGCGCGACTCGGGTCGCGTCCGCCGGGTAGTCCGGTACTCTGTCGACTGCCGACCACCGGCGGCCAAACGTTCGGCAGCGTCTCCGCGACCTTCTTCGAGCACACCACGGCCGACAGGGCGTTCGCGGATCCGCGAACCGTGAGCGTCAGCCTCCGGTGAACGGCGCGATCGCTTCCGCGGCGCGGTCGAGGTCGGCCTCGGTGTTGTAGACGTGGACCGAGAAGCGGACGGCCGTCCCGCGGACCGATGCCTTGACGCCGGCCGCCAGGCACGCGGCGCGGGCCGCCTCGCCGTCGTCGAGCTGCGCGCAGACGAGCGAACCGCCGTACCAGGGCACGCCCAGACGGCCGGCCAGGCCCTTTGCCATGTCGCGAACGGCCTCGAACGCGCCAGTCGACTGCCATTCGGCGAGGAGTCGGAGCGATTCTGCGGCTCCGATCCAGGCGAACCAGCCGCGCGAGACGTCGAACCGGCGCGCGTCGGGTGCCAGCGTCAACGGCCCGCCGAAGTAGCGGACGTACGGCAGGTCCGCGGCGCGCCAGTTGGCGTTCCGTGGCTCGAGCTCGTCCCAGTGGTCGCGCCGGACGTACAGGTAGCCGGTGCCGCGCGGCGACAGCAGGTGCTTGTAGCCCGAGACGACCATGTAGTCGATCCGGTCGATGACGCCCGCGAGTGGCACGAACGGGACGGCCTGCGTGCCGTCGATCATGACCCGTGCGCCGTGGCGGCCGGCCGCCTCGGTGATCGCCGCCAGATCGGCCATCTTGCCGGTCTGCATCTGGACGAGGCTGAACGCCACGAGCGTGGTCGCCGGCCCGACCGACGCAGCCAGCTCGTCGAACGGCACCTCGCGGACCGTCGCGCCCCGCTCCTTGGCAACGAGGATCGGGAACAGGCTCGAGGTGAACTCGTCGGCCGGCACGACGACCTCGTCACCCGGACCGAGCATCCCGGCCACCAGCCCGGTCCCGACCGACGCGGCCGGGATGGTCGCGATGGTGTCCTCGGCATGCGCCGATGAGCCGCGCGAAGTCGCGCGGCGCCGAGTCGCTGGGCGCGTCCCAGTCGGTCACCCAGTCGCCGGTGCCCGCCTGCCACATGCGCGTCGCCCGGTCGAGCGCGTCGACCGTCGCCTGCGGCGGCAGCCCGTACGTCGCGCTGTCGAGATAGGTGATGCCGGGCGCCGGGTGGAACTGGGCGCGGATGGCGGCGAGATCGGCCGTGCCCGTCGCCGTCGGGCGGCCGCCGGACTCACGCCCACGCCATCTTCCCGCCGTTGAAGTTGATGCAGTGCGTCTTCAGGTGGGTGAACGTCTGGAGCGCCTCGACGCCGAGGTCCTCGCCGAGACCCGACATCTTGTGGCCTTCGTACGGCACGTTGACCGGCAGGTAATGCGGGCAGTTCGTCCAGATGATCCCGGCGTCGATCTTGTCGGCGACCCGGAAGGCGCGCCCGAGATCGGTCGTCCAGACGGTCGCCGCCAGGCCGTACATGACGTCGTTGGCGATCCGGATCGCGTCGTCCTCGTCGTCGAACGTCAGCACCGACAGGACCGGCCCGAAGATCTCCTCCCTGGCGATCCGCATCTCCGGGGTGACGTCGACGAAGATCGTCGGCTCGACGTAGTAGCCGTCGTCCGCGACCGGCACCGACGGCCGCCCGCCACCGAGCGCCAGCCGCGCGCCGCCGCGCCGTCCCTCCTCGATGTAGCCGGTCACGCGCTCGTACTGCTCCTCGCTGATGAGCGGCCCGAGCTGCGAGCGTCGCATCGGCCGGATCGCCGACCTTGATGCCCTTGGCCCGCTCGACGAAGGCATCGATGATCTCGTCGGCGCGGTTGCGCTGGACGAGCAGGCGCGACCCGCTCGTGCAGATCTGGCCCGGTGTTGTAGAAGGCCGTGAACAGCGAACCGGAGATCGCCTGGTCGAGGTCGGCGTCGCCGAAGACGATGCTCGGCGTCTTGCCGCCGAGCTCGAGATGGACGCTCTTGATGTGGTCGGCGGCCGAGCGGAGGATCGCCTGGCCGGTGACGGTCGAGCCGGTGAACGTCAGCTTCGGCACGTGCGGATGGGCGACGAGCGCGGCGCCGGTCGTCGGACCGTCGCCGTGGACGACGTTGAAGACGCCGGCCGGCATGCCGGCTTCGAGCGTCAGGCGGCCCAGCTCGGCGGTGGAGAGCGGCGTCTGCTCGGCCATCTTGAGGACGACCGAGTTGCCGACCGCGAGCGCCGGCGCGGTCTTCCAGCAGGCGAGCAGGAACGGGTAGTTCCACGGGCTGATCGCTCCGACGACGCCATACGGCTCGCGGACCGAGTAGACGAAGTAGCCGGCGTCGGCAGGGTAGGTGGTGCCGTTCGGCAGCTCGGCGTGACCGGCGAAGTAGGTCAGGAAGTCGGCACCGAGGTGGACCTCGGCCGTCGCCTGCGCCGAGGGGCTTGCCGGTGTCGCGCGACTCGATCGCGCCGATCCGGTCGGCGTCCTGGTGGATGAGGTCGGCCAGCTTGCGCATGACGGCCGCCCGATGACCCGGCGCCGCCTTCGACCACGCGCCCGACTCGAACGCCGCCCGCCCTGCGGCGACCGCCCGATCGACGTCCTCGGCCTCGCCGAACGCGACCTGGGCGATCTCGCGCCCGGTCGACGGGTCGATCGACGGGAAGCTCCTGCCCGATGCCGAGGGCACCTCCTCGCCGCCGATGAAATGGGCGACCGTCTCCGTGCGTTCCATGACCGTCATCGGTCGATCCTCCTGTCGGTGCGCCGTCCGAGCATGCCCGAACTGCCTTGACGGGTCCGAGCCCACGACCCTAGATTGTCGACAATGTACATCCCGACCGCAACGGAGACCCGATGACCGAGAGCGCCGCAAGCCCCTCCCGCCACGAGTCCGGCGGGCGTCCGACGGTCGTCGTATTCGACCCTGTTCCGGGTGCCTCCACGTGGGGTCCGGAGACGGCCATCCTCGGTAGCCGGGGCGTCGACCTCGTCGTGCCGGGCGATGCCGCCGAGGCCGACGAGGCGATCCGGACCGCCGACGCGGTGATCGTCACGGGCTACGGCCGGCTCGACGCCGACCGTGTCGCCGGCCTCGAACGGGCGGTCGGCATCCTCTGCTACAGCATCGGGATGGACAAGGTCGACGGCCCGGCGGCGGCCGCGGCCGGCATCCCGGTCCGCAACGTCCCCGACTACTGCACCGACGAGGTCTCGGATCACGCGCTCGCCCTGCTGCTCGCCGCGGAACGTCGGATCCTGCCGTTCGCGACGGCGACGGCGGCCGGTGGCTGGCCGAACGACGACCGCTCGATCACCGGCTCGCTGCGGCGGCTCCGCGGCCAGACCCTCGGGATCGCCGGAGCCGGCCGGATCGGACGCCTCGTGGCCGCCAAGGCGCGGGCGTTCGGCTTCCGGACGATCGCCTTCGATCCGTTCATCTCGGTCAGCGCGGATCCCGACCTGCCGCTGGTCGACCGCGACGAGCTGTTCGCCGCCGTCGGACGCGATCATCGTGGCCGCCGCCTACACACCGGGTGCCCCGCCGCTCATCTCGCGCGAGGCGCTGGCGGCGCGTCAAGCCGGGCCTCATCGTCGTCAACATCTCGCGTGGCGGTCACGTCGACGAGCACGCGCTCGCCGAGGCGCTGGGCGACGGCCGGGTCGCCGTCGCGGCACTCGACGTCCGCGCGAAAGAGCCGCCCGACCCCGCCGACGATCCCCTGACCGGCCTCCCGAACGTCGTCCTCACTCCACACATCGCGGGCTCCTCGCTCGAAGCCGTCGAGGACCTCCACCGGCTCGCCGCCGAATACGTCCTGGACCTCCTCGAGGCCGGCGGGCGTATCGCCGTGGCCGCCTGATGGCGCGCTACCCGCAGGGCATCCTCGTCGCCTGCCCGTCGCCGTGGGACGACCGTGACGAGCTCGTCGAGGAGCTCCTGCGCGAGGAGGTCCGGCTCGTTCTCGCGGCGGGGTTCGAGCACTGCTACGTGTTCGGGACCGGCGGCGAAGGCTATGCCGTCGACACCCGTCGCTTCCGCCAGGTCGTCGACGTCTTCCACGAGGAGGTCGACGGCAAGCCGGTCAGCGCGATGGTCGGCGTCATCGGGCTCTCGACGGTCCAGATCGTCGAGCGTCTCGAGTACGCCCACGACGTCGGCTTCCGGATGTTCCAGATCTCGCTCCCGTCGTGGGGGCCGCTCGACGACGACGAAGTCCTGCGCTTCTTCTCGGACGTCTGCGGCACGTTCCCGGACTCGCGCTTCCTCCACTACAACCTGCCGCGGACGAAGCGCGTCCTGGGCGGCCGCGACTACGCCAGGATCATCCCGGTCGTCCCGAACCTCGTGGCGACCAAGACGACCGGTGGCGGGATGGCGGCCGCCGAGGAGCTGATCCGCCACGCCGGCGAGCTCCAGCACTTCATGGGCGAGGCGAACTTTCCGCACGGCGCGATGTTCGGCGAGGCGTCGCTGCTCGCTTCGTACGCCGAGCTCTCTCCACGGATGACGTACGCGCTGTTCGAGGCCGGCCGAACCGGCGACGCCGGCGAGCTGATGCGGCTCCAGCACGCGTTCGCGCGGATGGGCACCGACCTCTGGGCGCAGCCGAAGCCCGGGCCGCACATGGACGGCGCCTACGACAAGATGCTCGTCAAGCTCGGGATGCTGCCGGAGTTCCCGCTGCGCCTGCTGTCGCCGTACCGCGGCTTCACCGACGACGACTACCGGGCGTGCCTGCGCTTCCTCCAGGCCGACTACGCCGACTGGCTCGAACCCGCGGCGCGCGGTGCCGGTGTGACGGCTCTGATCCGATCGTCCTGACGGTCGCCCGACCGGCCGTCCCAGTCCAGCCGAACCGTCATCCGGAGGGCCCTCGTGGAGATCCTCGTCGTCACTCCCCACACCGACGACTTCATCTACGGCGTCGGCGGGACGCTCATCACCCACGCCGACGACGACATCCACATCGTTGCCGTCTCCTCGATCCAACAGTCGGCGGCGCGGGACGTGGCGGCGGCGTTCGGCGCGACGATCGAGTTCCTCGACGCGCCCTACCACCGGATCTCCGACCACGCCCAGCGGGTAAAGGACGCCCTCGCCGGCATCCTCCGCGAGCGCCGGCCGGCCTACGTCTTCGGACCGCCCGCGACCGGCGACTGGACCTCCGACCACACGACGGTCGGCCGGCGTCCTCCTCGACGCCACGGACCTGGCCGG
Source organism: uncultured Chloroflexia bacterium (assembly GCA_963816675.1). GTDB lineage: Bacteria > Chloroflexota > Limnocylindria > Limnocylindrales > CSP1-4 > SPCO01. The sequence goes on along the minus strand of CAWFLS010000007.1, from coordinate 72,637 downwards.
CACGTTCGCCTACAAGAGCCGCGTCCTGCGCTTCCCGATCGCCTCGACGACGCTCGACTTCCATCCGAACGTCTGGATCGACCTGCCGGTCGAGATCGTCCAGCGCAAGATCGAGCTGGCGGCGGTCATGACCCGCGGGCTCGAGGACGAGTGGCCCAAGGACCTCGTCGAATGGGAGGTCAATCTCGGCCTGCGGTACGCCCTCGACATCGGCTGGCCGTCGCGCCACGCCGAAGCGTTCGATGCCGTCTTCGCCGTGCCCTTCCACCGGCTGCCGCCACGCGAGGAGCTGCCGGGCGAGCCGGAGCGGATGGGCGGCAAGGTCGATGCGCTCGTCCAGGGCGATCGACCTGTCCGCGGGGCCGAGCGTCGGTCCGGCCGGGGTGTCGGCCTCGTGAGCCCGGTCGGGATGGGGCTCATCGGCAGCGGCTACATGGGCCGGACATACGCGGCGTGCCTGACCCGGCACGTGCCGGACGGTCGTCTGATCTCTGTCTGGGGTGGCAAGCGAGCGCCGGCGCTGGCCGAGGAGTTCGGCGTCGAGGCCGACGACTCGCTCGCGACGCTGCTCGCCCGGCCGGAAGTCGAGGCGGTCGTCATCACCTCGCCGCACACGGCGCATCGGCCACAGGCCGAGGCCGCGGCAGCCGCTGGCAAGCACGTCTACATCGAGAAGCCGATGTCGGTCTCGGTCGCCGACTGCGACGCGATCATCGCGGCCTGCGACGGCGCGGGCGTCAAGCTCACCGTCAACTTCGTGACCCGGTTCCGCCACGCCCCGAAGGCCATGAAGCGGCTGGTCGACGAGGGCGCGATCGGCGACATCCGGATCGTCGAGATGCGCGGAACGTGGACCGGCTTCCTGCTCGAGGACATCGTCGACGAGGCGACCGGCCGGGTGATCATCCCGAAGAAGGAATGGGCGTGGGATCCGGCCGAGGGCTCGCAGTTCCTCGACTGGGGCGTCCACGAGACCGACGCGCTGCGCTGGCTGACCGGCTCCGAGGTCGCCCGCGTCTACGCCGAGTACCACACGTTCGGGACGCCGCCGCCGGTCGACCTCACCGCGCAGGTCCAGCTCACGATGCAGAACGGCGTGATGGCCCAGATGCTCATGACCTACGAGACGCCCGAGCCCGGGCTCGAGCCCAACGACTGGACGCGGATCGTCGGCTCGAAGGGGATCATCGAGGCCGACCACTACGGCGAGGTCCGGCTCGGCGACGCCGACGGCTGGCGGGTCGCGGACAAGCAGGTGGCGTTCGACTTCCTGGGCGACTACCTCGATCCGAACCGGCTGGAGGGGTTCGCCGCACAGGTCCAGGACTTCGCCGAGGCGATCACGCATGGCCGGAGTCCGGTCGTGACCGGGCAGGACGGCCGGGCGGCGGTCGAGATCGTCGAGGCGGCCGACCGGTCCGCGGCGAGCCACGAGGTCGTGACGCTGCCGCTCGGCGGCTAGGGCTGCCGCCCGTGGCCGGGTTGACCTGCGGGTCGTGTGGCGCCGCGGCACCGGGAGCGACCGATTGGCGATGCAGCGCGTGTGGTTCGCCGCTCGAGCTCGAGCTGCCGCCTGCGGATCCGTCGACGTTCGTCGACGCCGAGGCGAGCGGCGTCTGGCGCTATCGCGGCTGGCTGCCCGCGGTCGAGCCCTTGTCGCTCGGCGAGCCGACGACGGCCCTCGTCGAGGTGGCGGGGGAGGGCACCGTCCTGGCGAAGCTCGAGGGTGGGCTGCCGACCGGGTCGTTCAAGGACCGCGGAACCGCCGTGACCGTCTCGTGGCTTCGGGAAAACGGCGTTCGCGAGATCGTCGTCGACTCGTCGGGGAATGCCGGCGCCTCGTTCGCGGCGTACGCGGCCCGGGCCGGGATGCGTCTCCGACTGTTCGTGCCCGCGGACGCCTCGCCGGCGAAGCTGCTCCAGGCTCGGGCTCATGGGGCGATCGTGGTGTCCGTGCCCGGGCCGCGGTCGGCGGCCGGCGAAGCGGCCCGGAGCGCGCTCGATGGCGCCGCCGACGTCGCCTATGGCTCGCACCTTGCGCGCCAGCGCCTCCGTCTCGGGTACTCCGCCTCGTACACGTAGCCGGTGCCTTCGAAGCTGCGTCGCATCGAGATCTCAGACCCGTTGTATTCGAGGATGTACGGCACCCCGAATTCCGCGCTGAGCAGCGCGGCCGCCGAGTTCCCGATACACAGGCGCTCGTAGATGTACGCGGGCCGCAGCTCTTCGAACGCCGGGCGCAAGCAGGTTCAGGTAGTACGGCGTCGCCGCGGCGATGTCGTCCTCGTTGTTCGTCGCGCTCGGCCGAGGCATGACGATCTGCCGCAGCCCGAACTCGTCGAGCATCGGGAACGGATTCGCCATGAAGCACACAAAGGACTCCGTCACCGCGGCGAGCTCTTTCGCGACGTAGCACGTGTGGCCGTAGCTGCCGCCGGAAACGATCGGCGCCCAGAAATCCGTCCGGAGGTACACGCCGCATCCGCGGATCGGCTGCTGTCGATCGGGAAGACGCGGCGAACGGCGGAAACGGGACGGCTTTCGCGGTCTGGCGAGCCTCGCGCAGCGTTCCCAGACGCTGCGCGTGACGAACCATCGGCGCGCCGTGCGGCGCGTGCTTCCGCCGGCTGACGCCTGATCGGCCGGCGCATCCGCGGCGGCCGCTGTCAGGCCGACAGCATGCGCCCAATCCGCCTGACGAATCCATCCCGGCATCTCGCGCGGCGGCATGTCCCGCAACGCGTAGCTGAGACGCCTCGGACCGGCGGCCACACGCAGCACCGGCTCCGCCACGAAGCGGTAGAAATTGATCACGAGCCAGTGCCGGCGATAGCTGCCGAGGCGTTCCGGCGTGACACACTCGACGAGGCCTTCCTCCGGCCAGAACACCCAGACGCGACGCCGGAGTGCGAGGGCGCGCGCCAGCAGCCTGATCTGCCTGTGATTCGGACACCCGCTCGCCATCTCGACCACCATGCCGAGCGCGGGATCTCGCCGAGAGCGGCGATCGGATCGCCGGGCGCGACCGCGGGCGGCGGCAGCGCGACCAGATGCCGCTCGCTCGTCGCGTCAGGCGCGGCTCCTCGAGCTGCCGACGTGTCCGCGCGGGTCGACGTACACCACCGCATCGTCACTCCTTCATCGATCGCGTTCGCCGATGCGCGAGCAGCCGCATCTTCTCCTGCACGTCCACCGAACGTCGTACCGAAGCACGTCGCGCGTCCATCGAACCAGCATCATGAACTCCGCCCTCAGAATCAGCGCTCCTCCCAGATGCCGTTGAGCACGATCACCGTGACGATCATCGCCGACGCGCGCCCAGCTGTCGAGCGCGTCAGCCGAGCGTCTGACGCCCCGACCGATCATGCCTCGTCGCCGTCGAACCGCCCCAACAAGCAGATCCTCGACGTGCAGCGCGACGGCGCTGGTCTCGACGAGCTCGTCGAACGGGAATCGGCGACGGACCGCCGGAGGCGATGGCGTCGCCGAACCGGCTCAACTCCTCGAAGTGCCCCTTGTCCGGCTCGCCGCTCTGCCACAGCACCGAGCCGTCGCTGCCCTTGATCAGCTGCTTGAAATCGTCGACGACGTAGGTCTCGCCGTCGCAGAACACCTCGATCCGCTCCTTGCCAAGCCGGTCTTCGGACCGAGCGAGGTGTAGAGCAGATGCGCGAGGCTGCCGTCCTCGTAGCCGATCGTCGCGCTGAAATTGTCGTTCCGCCGATACGGCAGCGTCGCCGGGATCGATCGCCGTCGGCCGTGAATCGAGCTCGCCGGCGAGCCGGTCAGGAATCGGAACACGTCGTACATGTGGCACGCCTCGCCGATGTTGCGGCCGCCGCCCTGCGGGCCGTGGACCCAGTGTCGAGCGGAATGTAGCCGGCGTTCAGCCGATACTCGATCACCAGCGGCGCGCGGCGCGCCGCGATCAGGCTCTTGACCATCGTCAGCGCCGGCGAGAACCGGCGGTTGAATCCGACCATCAGCATCGGCGGCGCGCTCGAGGCCGCGGTAGACCGTCGGCGATCCGATCGAGCTCGTTCCAGGTCAGCGCCAGCGGCTTCTCGACGAACACGTGCTTGCCCGCTTCGAGCGCGCGAACCACCTGACTCGGCGTGCTCGTGGTGGCGCGTCGCGATCACGACCAGATCGAATCGCCGGATCGTCGCAGGACATCGTCCAGATCCGAGGTGAGCACCTCGACCTGGTTCTCGCGCGCGAAGTTGCCGCCCTGCGACGCGTTGCGGCTGACGACGCCTTGAGGAAGAAGCGGTCGCGCCGCTTCTTCATCTGCGGCACGAGCATCGCCGTGCCGAATGCGCCGGCGCCGACCAGCGCGTAGTTCAGCGGCCCGGCCGGCGCCGTGCGGTGGCCGCGAATCACGACGCGCGTCGCGTCGGCCGGCTCGGGCAGCTCGCGCGTGTCGTCGGGATAACGAATCAGCACGCCGAGCGGCAGCGTCGTCGTCCCGTCGGCCAGCGCGCGGTAGGCGCTCGGCGCTTCGTCGACCGAGATCACCCGATCGATCAGCGGCTGGATGTCGAGGCGGCCGCGCGCGATCAGATCGAGATACGCCTGCATGTTCCGGTTCAGCGTCCATCGGACGTAGGCGAACGGATAGTCGTGGCCGTCGACCTCGTACGACGGATCGTAGCGGCCCGGTCCGTACGACGTGCTCATCAGCAGGTCGATTTCCTTGCGATAGAACACTTCGCGCTCGACCTTCAGACCGACGTCGCCGACGATGACGACGGTGCCCTTCGCGCGCGTCACGTCCATCGCGAGGTTGATGACCGCGTGCGACTTGGTCGCCGCCGTGATGAGCGTCCGGTCGGCGCCGCGCCCGCCGGTCGCGTCGCGCACCAGCGCCTTGAACGCTTCCGGATCGCTCGCGCCGTACGCCATGCCGAGCGCTTCGCGCGCTCGACGCGCGCCGGATCGAGATCGAGGCCGATCGACGTCGCAGCCGGCGGCGCGCAGCAGCTGCGCGGTGATCTGGCCGATCAGGCCGAGGCCGAGAACGGCGATGCGCTCGCCGAGCTGCGGCGCTGCACGGCGCACGCCCTGCAGCGCGATGGCGCCGACCGTCGTCGACGCCGCCGAGGTTGACGGGACAGCCGGCCGGAATGCGGCAGACCAGGTTGCGCTTCACCGACTGACGTAGTCGGCGTGGTTGGCCTGGCCGGCGCCGGCGCACGCGACGAGATCGCCGGCCGCGAGATCGGTGATGCCCTCGCCGACCGCGACCACTTCGCCGGCGGCCGAGTAGCCGACGTCCCAGCCCTGCGTGTCGAGCTCGCTCAGCGGCAGGCCGCCGATGGTCTGCGGCGCCATGCCGACGTCGACCGCTCGACAGCGTCACTCGCGACGGCCCGGCGCGCCGGCGGTCGTCACCACGACCGTCACTGTCGCGCGAGCCCGCGGGATCGAAGATGAGCGTGTCTTCGAACGGGCCCGGCTCGTAGGTGCGCGAGCCGAGCCAGCGTCGCGCGCCTTCGTTCAGCAGGCCGATCGCGATCGCGCCGTCGTCGACGCGGCCCTGCACGCGCACGACCGGCACCTGATCCGGCGGGCACCGGCGATCGCCTGCGACATGATCTGGTAGCCGGCCGGCGTCTCGTCGGTGACGAGCGATGATCGCGTCGCCGTCGATCGTGCAGCCGTCGCGTCAGGGCTCGCCGGCGTCCAGGACAGCCCGCCGGCGGCGACGGCCGGCGTCACCGCGCAGCGGGCGCGCGGGCCGAAGCGCGCGCGACGCGGCGCCGCGCGATCGTCGCGACGCGGTTCATCGCCTTTCGCGGATCGCGCAAGCGACGCGCGGAGATAGTGCCGCGCGAGGCCGCGTACTCGATGCCCGCGTTCGATCGACGATGCTGTCGGGCGCGGCGCTCGCCGATCGAGCGCAGCGGCGCGATTTCGGTGCCGACGCTGATCAGCGAATACTGCACGCGCACCAGCACGGCGCCGCGCTCGACGATCGGCCGCGGCACACGCGCGACGACCGCGCCGCCGCTGTTCATGAGAATCTGACGCATAGAGTCATAACCACTTCAGCACGCTGAGAGCCACGCGGCTTCGCGACTGACGGCGCGTTCGTCGGCGCGCAGCTGCGTCTCGGCAAACAGATACGACGCCATCGATCGGGCAGCGGCGCACGAGCGGCCTGTCCAGACGAGCACCGTGGTCGGGACCTTGACGCCGTAGCTCGGCGACACCCAGCCGGCCTCGAGTGACAGCGTCAGACCGCGCGGCCGTGTCGTCCGGCAGCAGCCACACCGTGCCTGCCGTCGCCGACGACAGGCGCACGTCGACCCGTCGATCGATCCGGCGTCGACCGCCGGGATCGAGATGAAACCGCCAGACCAGCGCGTGACTGCCGGTCGCCGTCGAGCCGATCGCGAACGAGCACGCGCGGGCGGTCGTGTGTCGACGAACGAATCCTCGCGTGTGCGACGACCGGGCGAGCCAGCCGCGCGTAGCCGCGATGGCCGCCGCGAAAACAGTCGACGCCGATCGCCGTGCGTGCAACGACCGCGCTCGACCGGCTGCGCGTCGTAGTGCAGCTGCCAGAGCGCATCCGGCGCCGAGAAACGATTCAGCTCTTCGCCGTCGACCTGCACGCGTGTTGTGGAACGCGGTGCTTCGAAATCGATTTCGCCATTCGCGCGACGCGGTGTACAGATACGCGCCGCAATCGGTGACGACGTTGAAGCCGTTCAGGAACAGCTCGAAGCTGAGGATGTCGTTGTGGCCGTGGCCGCCGCGGCCGCGCATGCCGACGTCGCCGCAATCGACGACGAGGTGCGTCCGCGGGCCGCGCAGCACGTAGAAGCCGCCGTCGGGAAACGCCGTCGATGCGCGGCGGCGGTCGCGCCGGCAGCCGTCGAACTCCAGCCGGCGCGCTCAGGTCCGAGCAGCCAGAACGTCTCGTCCCAGCATCGCGCCCGCCGCGACCTTGAAGTCCGCCGCGGCCGAACAGGACGGCGGCGTGTCGAGAGCAGGTAGCGGTGATCGCCGATCGCCTGCGTCCCCAGGATCTGCACGCGGCCATCGTCGGCATCGCCGATGAGCGGCGCGCGGCCGTCCGGCTTGGTGTACGCCTGCGACGAACTCGCACATGCGCTCGAGCCGCTGCCAGCAACGCTCCGGCGGACCTGCTCGCCGTGCCGTCGCAGCAGCTGGTAGCTCGTCAGAAACGCCTCGAGCACCAGCCGGTGATAGGCCGTCGACTGCTCGAAGTCGACGCCGTCGGGCGTGGTCTGCTCGAAGATCTCGTGCTCGACGATGCGCGCGGCCGAGCGCGAGCCAGCTGCGGCCGGACGCGGCGCGCCGGAAGAAGCAGCCGAGAAACACCAGGCCGACGCCGTCGCACAGGTAGTGGTTGCCGTTGAGATCGGCCTTCTCGAGATGCTTGACGACGAACTCGCCGTGCAGGAACAGCGCGCGCAGAAACGCGGCTGCGGAACGCGCGAGTCGCGACATGCGTCGGAGCGCGCAAAGAAATGAAAGCCCCAGATCCAGCTGACGGCGCGCAGCGCGACGTCCATCGCGCAGGCCCAGTTCACGCCGTGCGACAATGGATTCGCGGCGATCCAGTCGCGTCGTCTCGGCGACGAACTCCGCCGCGTACCGCTCGTCGCCCGTCAGCCAGTACGCCTGGCCGAGACGCGTGAAATGCTGGCAGCGGCTCAGCTCCCACGGCACCTTCACGTCGGTCGGCCGATCGAGCTCGTTGTATTCGATGTCGGTGCAGTACTGCGAGCGGCCACTCGGCGGCCGGTCTTGAAGTCGGTCATGCCACGGCAGCGGCGTGCCGAGCCGACTGCGGGCCCGACCCGAGCAGATCGAACTCGTGGCGCAGCACCGCGTCGGCCGCCTGCGTGATCTCGGCGGCGCCGCCGGGGTACTCGGCCAGGAACGCGCCGGCGATCTGCGCTCGATCGGCCGGCGAATGAAAAACGGCTGTGCCGCCAGTCGATCCACAACCGATCGATGTCGCGCGCGCCGAGCGAGGCGAGCAAGCGCGCGCTCGGTGAGCAGCCGCGGCTAGACGTACGACCACGGCCGCCTGGCGCGGCGCCTCGCGGAGTCGATTGCGCGCCGGACGAGATAGCGGGGCGAGCGACGAAGCGCGCGGCCCAGACGCGCTGCGATCGAGCGTTGTTTCGTCATGAACCCCGGCGCCAGAGCGAACGCATCTTGTCCTGCACGATCCACCGAACGCGGTAGCGGAGGAAGTCGCGGGTGGTCGTGAACGACATCATCAGCTCCCGCAGGACGTCATCGACCGCAATGACGAACACGATGAACGCGAAGCGGATCCACTCAGTCATGAGTGCGGCTCTCGCATGTGTTGCACAGGTGTCGTGCCCGCCGCGTGGAGCCGCTGATAGAGCGGCGCGCGTCGCCACCCGGGCCGGAGCATGACCTCCAGCAGCAATGGGAACCGCTCCGGTTCCCGCACGCGGTAGACGCCATCGACGCAGCCCGGCGGCGCGTCGGAGAATTCGAGGCGCTCGAAGCCATCGTAGATCGGCATGAAGATGTGGGTCAAGCCGCGCGCATTGGCGTCGCGCGGCACGCTGAAGACGCGCCCGTAGGCGCGGTTCTTCTCGTCGTAGCGAAAGGCGACGGTGGCGTGCGCTCCGCACCGCGAGGCGTCGAGATCGACCACGATGAAATCGGCGGTTTCCGGATCGGTGTGCGGTGCAACCCGGATCGCCGCCTGCCGACGACTGCTGACAGCACCTGTGCCAGAGGCAGCTGCTCGCGCCCCGCCGCAAGATAGCGTCCGAGCAGCGACTGGGCGGCCGCCTGCTGATATGTGCGCGCGGTCCAGAGCGTCAGCACAAGCACCGACAAGGCATCCCGTCAGCACGCACCGCCGTGCGCGCGAGGGGAGCGCCGCGGCCGGCCGCCACGCGTTCAGCTGCATCCGCGGACGAACGTGACTGACGGCCGATTGCAGCAGGAACCCGCCGCCCACCAGGTGACGAATTCGAGGTGGAAGAAATGGCGGGCGTCGAACTGGATCGCCGGAAGCCCGCAGAAATACAGCACAAAGAACAGCAGGAAGAGGCCGATGCGCATGTTCGCCGCCGTCGCCACAGCAATCGCGGCGACAACGAGCGCGAGCCCGGTCCCATTTGCCGCGCGGCGCGGGGTGCGGTTGCCCGTCGTCGTCATCGTCGGCCGCACGGCGCCGACGAACGGCAATTCGACGATCCGCAAGACCGACGCGTAGGCGCGGACGATCACGTCCGCGGGAAACGCTTGACCACGTCCGCAGGTAGGCGCGGGTCACCGCGCCGTATTGGGCCTCGCGGTACTGGATATGTCCGATCGCCCGGCTGCACGCGCGCGGCGTAGCCGTCACCGTCGTGTACGCGTACTCGTCCAGGTATTCGCGGCTGACTTCGTACGGCGCGGGGTCGACGCCCAGCGGTTCGGCAAACTGATTCGCAAAACCGAGGAGAACGACGTGCCACTGACACCCGGGACGCGACCGGTCTAACGTGGAGACGACCGGCCACGCCGCGACCACGAACGTCGCGATGCACGCGGCGCCGGCAGCCAGCTTCAGGCCGCAGATTGCGGAGAATCCCGCCGTCCAGAAAAACCGCGAGGGCCACGAAGAACGGCGGAAGATCCGCCAGGAAATCCGTTCGAAAGCCGTAGCCGAGGCCGAGGACCGCGCCGTACGCGGCCGCAATCGCCAGTACGCCTTTCCATGTCGGCGCGCCGTTTGACGAGCAGGCCCAGGAGGAAGATCAGGATCACGCGTGAACGGCGCCTTCGCGTAGTCGCGAAGCACCGGGAAATATCGCAGGTGCAGATGCGAGACGCTCAGAATGCAGCGCGCCCACGACCGCCAGGAGCGGACCCATGCCGAGGCGAAAGATCGCCGTAGACGCTCGCAATCGTGGTGCCGAACAAGAGCGCGAACAGCGGTCCGAGCGCGCTCCATGACACGCCGAACAGACGCCAGGTGTACCCGACTGCGAGCATCAGGTACCGCCACGAGCCGAGCTGAAACATATCGTCGGTGCCGAGCGGCGCATCGGGTCCGATCGCATCGCACGAAAACCGGTCCACCTGGCGCCACAGGAAAGGCACCATCGCCGGCACCTGCGGTCGCGCGACCACGAATCCCTTGCCGCAACCGATCATCACCGCCGGCTCGAAGTAGATCTGGTAATAGAAAGGCTGACCGGTCGTGACGGCGCCTTTCCAGTACGACATCCCCCCGGTCGCCGCCCCGACAAACAGCAGCAGTGCAATCGTGGCGTCGATCCACCACGGCGTCCTGCCGTGCCAGAGAACGCGGCTGACGCCGCGCTGCAGCCGGTCTGCCGCTGTTGGCCGGTCGACGGGCCGGTTCAATTCGCCAGAAAGCGGCATAACACGCGCGCGATGCGCTCGGCGGCGTGGCCGTCCCAGAGATCAGGGTCCTGCGCGGGGCCGGCGGCGACAGCGCCCGCTTGAATCCCGCCAGGATCGCGTCGGTGTCCGTGCCGACGACCTGATTGGTGCCTTGGGTGACGGTGATCGGGCGCTCGGTGTTCTCGCGCAGCGTCAGGCACGGGATGCCGAGCGCGGTCGATTCCTCCTGCAGTCCGCCGGAATCGGTCAGGATCAGCCGCGCATGCGACGTCAGGCTGAGAAAATCGATGTATCCGAGCGGCTCGGTCAAGTCACGCTGCCGAGCGATCCGTCCAGGCCGAACTCGCTGCATCCGCTGGCGCGTGCGCGGGTGCACCGGAAACACCACCGGCATGCTGCTCGGCAATCGTCGCGCACCGCCGTCGAGAATCGCGGCAGAACGACTCGGGTCGTCGACGTTCGACGGCCGATGCAGCGTCAGCACGGCGTACGCTCGCTCCGTCACGGAACCGGTCGCGTGATCCGATCGAGCGTCGCCGACCGGCAGATGCCGCAGCAGCGAGTCGATCATGATGTTGCCGACCAGGTGGATCTTCTCAGCCGGCACTCCCTCGGCGAGCAGGTTCTCGTCGCCGTCGGGCGACGGCGTCAGCAGCAGGTCCGAGAGCCGATCGGTGACGATGCGGTTGATCTCCTCCGGCATCGTCCGATCGCAGCTGCGCAGGCCGGCTTCGACGTGCGCGACCGGAATCAGCAGCTTCGCCGCGACGAGCGACGCCGCCATCGTCGAGTTCACGTCGCCGACGACGACCACGAGGTCCGGGCGCTCCGCGAGGCACACCTTCTCGAATTCGATCATCACGTTCGCGGTCTGCACGGCGTGCGACGCCGACCCGACGCCGAGATCGTAATCCGGCGTCGGCAGCCCGAGATCGCGCACGAACGACCGGGCCATCATGTCGTCGTAGTGCTGCCCGGTGTTGACGAGCACCTGGCGGAACGGGCTGCCGGTCGCGAAGCGCTTCCATCAGCGGCGCAATCTTCATGTAGTTCGGCCGCGCGCCGATGACGTGGACGATGGTTTTCATCGTGGATACGCCAGATGTGCTGGTATTGCGGCTGCGACTCCCAGTCGGGCGGCAACTCGCGCCGGCAGCAGGAGCGGCAAACGATCCGAGCTCGTTCACAACGAGGACGCGCGCGGACGCACAGGCGGGCGACGCATCGGAGACATCGATGCCCTGAAAGCCCGTCGTACACCGGCTCGAAGAGCGCGTCGGCGGACCGGCGCGCCGATCGCAGCGGCACCGCGTAGGAAAAATCGGTCGCGGGTATGCCGGATCGTACCGGAACGTCATGGTCGTGCCGCGGTCGGCAGGCCGCCGCGTCGACTGCGGCCTGCGACCAACCGCGCCTGCGCGCGGCCTACGCGCTCGCGATCGGCTCCATGGTGCTCGGCGACAGCTGCCGGCCGTCGGCTCGGCGGGCGTTCGGAACTGGCCCGGCGCCGTCGCCGACCAGCGGCATCGGCGAGGCTCGACCAGCGAGCGCAGCGTAGAGTCTCGAGCAAGCGCGTGACCTGGCCGTTCTGATACCAACGCAGGACCGCGAGCGGCAGTCAGAAGCGATCACCGGCAGCACAAAACGGCAGCAATCGCCGACGGCTGAACGACTGCGCGCGCCGGACGGCCCTCGTGCCCTCGAGCCTCGAGCAGTCGCGACCGAGTCGGACGCCGCGTTCGGCCAGAAACGCGATGCCAGCCACTGATGAACTCGAAGGAAGATAGTGACGCGGCAGAAACTGAATCGCCGGATGGCCGCCGAAATACAGCATCACGAAGACGGCAAACAGCGCCAGCCGCAGGCTCGACCAGCTGACTCGCCAGACGAACGACGGCCAGCCAGCACCGCGGGCCAATGCGATACGCAGCAGACGGCCAACGCGCTCGAACGGCAGGTTCCGAAGTACGTGACCGTCGACGCGTACGCGCGCGTCACCATGTCGGCCGGAAATGTCACCAGCATGTGCCGCAGGTACTCCCAACTCGCGACGTCATATTCGTGCGAGCAGTACTCGATGTAGCCCGAGGTCGGGACGGAACCGGCTGGCATAGCTCGGAGACGGTCGCCCAGAGGTACTCGTCCTGGTAGAAGATGCCCCCAACCGTACGAACCGCCGCGTCACGCCAAGTGCCTCGTTGAACGGCGCTCGTGAGGCCGAGCAGAAACGACGTGCCACTGACATCCGCCGCCGGAGATGACCGACGTGATGATCGGCCAGCCGCGCTGCGATGAAGCCCGCGGCACACAGCGCCGACCGCTGCGGCCTTCACCGGCAGGTTGCGCAACACGCCGCCCGGCAGGAACAGTGCGATCGGTGATCAGAAACGGCGGGATGTCGACCAGCAGATCGGTGCGAAACCCGTAGCCGACGCCCAGGACGAGCCCATACGCCGAGCGACAGCAGCAGCACATCGCGCGGTGCGCCAGGGCCGCACCACCAGCGCAACCAGGATCGATGACGAGCGCCAGCGTGAACGGCGCCTTCGCGTAGTCGCGAAGGTTCGGCAGATTCGTCAGCTGCAGCGGTCGACACGGACAATCGCCGCCGCGCAGGCCATCGCGGCGGTGCGGCCGACCACCAGCCGGCACAGCGCGTACACGAGCGCCGTCGTCACCCCGAAAAGCACGCCGAACAGCGGCGCGAGGCCCGGACCAGCTGATGCCGAGCACCATCCAGGCGATCGCCACGGTCGTCATCAGGTAGCGCCACGGTCGCTGGTAGAGACCCTTGCGTGCCGACCGTCAAGTCCTGCGGCAGTTCGTCGCACGAGAACCGGTCGGTCTCCTCGAGGAGGAACGCCCGCAGCGGCGGCGGGCTGAGGGTCGTGAGACGAGAAAGCCCTTTTCCGCAGGCCACCATCACCGCCGGTTCGAAGTAGGCTGATAGAAAAACGGGTGAGCCGCCCGTACTGATGTACCGGCTGTAGAACACGCTGCCCCAGATCGCCGACAGCGCGAAGATGACGACCGCGATGACCGCGTCGGCCGCGGCGTGGTCCCACCTTCAGAACACGTTCCGCACGACGTAGTTCGGCTTCCCTTTGACCTCGTCGTAGATGCGCCAGACGTACTCGCCGATGATGCCCAGCATCAGCATCAGCACGCCGCCGATCACGAGGATCAGGATCATGATCGGCGCCCACCCGGTGAACGGGATGTTGTGCCGCAGCCGCGCGTAGACGATGTCGATGGCGTACAGGAACCCGACGCAGCGCCGTCAGCACGCCGACGAGCGAGATGAACCGGATCGGCAGGTACGACGAGTCGAGGATCGCATCGAGCGAGTTCTTCAGCCGCTTCGCGAACGTGTACTGCGATCGGCCGATCGTCCGCTTCGGCCCGCGTGTACGGAATGAACGTCGTCTTGTAGCCGAACCACAGAATGTCGCCCTGGAAAAAACGGTTGCGGACCTCGACCGCGTTGAACGAGTCGACGACCTTGCGCTCCAGCAGGACGTAGTCGAACCCGCCGGCGGGAATCTGCGGAAACGACAGGCGCAGGATCGCGTAGAGCGCGCGCGACGTGAGCGCGCGACGACCAGCGGTCCTCACGATGCTCGCGGTGGCAGACGACGACCTCGGATCCGCGCTTCGTGCTCGCGCACCATCTGCGGCACCAGCTCGACCGGATCCTGCAGGTCGGCCGAGAGCTGCAGCATCACATCGCCGGTCGCCTGCTTCAGGCCGGCGAGGATCGCCGCCATCTGGCCGAAGTTGCTGGTGAACGACACGACCCGCACGTGCGGGTCGCGCGGCCGTGATCGCGAGCAGCTCCGCCAGCGATCCGTCGTCGGAGCCGTCGTCGACGAAGACGAACTCGTAGGCGTAGTCGCGCAGGTCGGCGGCGCAGCACCTGGCGGATCTGCTCGTAGGTCAGCGTCACCGCGCGCTCGTTGCGGTAGACCGGGATGACGAACGAAATGCGCTTCATTCCGCGGCACCCGCGGCGACTGTGCCGGGCGTGCTCGCGCACGACGCGATCATGTCGCAGATGCCGGTCGACGTCCGCTTCGGTCAGCGTCGCCGTAGAGCGGCACGCACAGCACCTCCTGCGCCGCGCGCGTGGCCACCGGCAGGTTGGCCGGCGCCGCCGACGGCAGGTCTCGGTAGCAGTCGTACTCGATGCAGAGCGGATAGAAATACTTTCGCGCGAAGACGTTGTAATTGCTGGAGCTCGCGATGCACGGCGTCGCGCGAGCAGCCGAACGCGGCTTCGTCGATGCGGACCACGCAGTACTGACAGCTGCGCGTCGACGCCGTCAGCTCGCGCTCAACCAGGTGATGCCGTCGATCGTCGCGAAGCGCTCGCGATAGCGCGCGAGCAGCCGCCGGCGCCGCGTCAACTCGTCGGCGACGCCGTCGAGCACCGCACAGCCCGAGCGCCGCCTGCAGCTCGTTCATCTTGCCGTTGAGGCCGATCGCCTCGACCGCGTCGGGGCCGATGAATGCCGAAATTCCGCAGGTCGTCGATTCTGGCTTTGCAGCGCCGGCGTCGGCGCACGCCAGCGCGCCGCCTTCGGCGGTGTGAAACAGCTTCGTCGCGTGAAAGCTGAACATCGTGGCGTCGCCGAACGTTGCCGATGCCGCGGCCGTGGACGCGCGTGCCGAACGCGTGCGCGGCGTCGTAGATGATCTTCAGACCGTGGCGATCGGCGACGCGCTGCAGGCCGTCGACGTCGCACGGGATGCCGTAGACGTGCACGGCGAGAATGCCGGTGGTCCGCGCCGGTGACTGCGCGCTCGACGCGCGGCCGGATCGAGCGTTGAGCGTCACCGGATCGATGTCGCAGAACACCGGCGTGATGCCCGACCAGCTCAAGCGCGTGCGGCGTCGCGGGAAACGTGAACGGCGTCGTCATCACTTCGCCGCGTCAGGTCGAGCGCGCGCATCGCCGTGATCAGCGCGACCGTGCCGTTGGTGAACAGCGACAGCTCGCGGACGTCGAGATAATCGCGCAGCGCCGCCTCGAGCCGCTCGTGCTGCACGCCGATGTTGGTCAGCTGCTGCGTCGCCCAGACCTCCGCGCAGCCGCGCCATCACTGCGGCGAGCGGCGGCAGCAGCGGACGCGTGACGTAGACCGGCTCGTCGAACGGCGTCCGGCGTCCGCGCTGCGCGGCTCACGCGCGTCGCCTCCGCCTGCAGCTCCGACTTGAGCACACCCATCAGCACCAGATCGTGATACCGGCCGTTCTTGTAGGCGCCCTCGCGAATCGTCCCTTCTTCGCGAAAGCCGGCCTTCTCGCACATGCGGATCGAGCCGACGTTCGTCGCGCAGGATCGAGACGTAGATCCGGTGCAGGTTGAGATCGAAGAATCCGTGGCGGACCATCGCGCGGTCGCCGCGGTCCCGATGCCCCGGTCCTGCTCGCGCGCCGCCGACGATCGCGTTGTACTCGGCGTGTGCGATGCACGTGGTCGATGCGCGTCAGGCTGACCATCCCGACCAGCTCGACCCGAATCGGCCAGGCACACCGCGCACCGCACTTCGCTGCCGCGCCGCGGCAGGTAGTCGTCGATACCACTTGCAGGTCGACATCGAGGCCGATGAACCGGCGCGGCGCGCCGATGCCGTCCGACACCATCGGGATCCTGCCGCCAGCGGTTGATGACGGGAATGTCCTCGCGGGCCGAGCTCGCGCAGCGTAATCATGGCAAGCACCTGAAGACAGCGCCTGACACACGGTTTCCATGTCGCACGGCCCGTATCGATGATCGATCGGCAGCGGCAGCAGCCGCTGCGCCACGTGCCGCTCCCACTCGAACCCGGTCGCTGCCGCGATCGGAATTTCCGGCCACAACGCCGGGACGAAGACCCCGAGGCGGCCGAGCGCGCGCCCGATCGACGTCGGCCGCCGGCAGAAACGGATAACACATCGGGCCCATCCGCGGCCGGCATCGTCGAGCGACAGCCCGATCGTGTTCAGCGGGCCGAGCCGCCGGTGCAGTGCCTCGAAGTTGGCGCCGGCGGCGCCGGCGCGCACGATCGAGATCGACGGCGCCGAGCAGGCGCGCCGACACCACCGACATCGCGCGCGGCTCGATGCCGATTCGGGCTTCGTGCTGCTTGAACTGCTCCCAGGCGTCTGCGTCGTCGCCGGACAGCCGCGTCAGCAGATGTTCGCAATCGGCCACGTCGCTCGGCGGCAGCGCATTCGACGCCCGCAGCAGGCCCGTAGAGGAAGCCGCCGTCGGGCACCCCGAAGAACTTGCGGACCGAGTTGAACGACCACGCGTCGGGCCGGCCGCGGCGGAAAAACGCCTGGGTGTCGTCGACCACGACTCGGCCGGCAGCGGCGCGCGGCGCGCGGCCTCGATCAACCGGCGATCAGCACGCCGAAGTAGTTGACGACGAGCATCAGCTCGCCGGCCGACGGGCGTGCGCATCGCCGGATCGGCACGAAGCCTCGGTGATGGGGTAGAACTCGAACGGCGTGCGCGTCGCCGTCGAGCGGCTGCAGCGACCGCATCGCAGATGTAGAACGGCAGCAGAACGCGGGACGGCCGGCAGCGTACGGAGAATGACGATGCCAGCAGGCGCGGCCGCTCGTCAGCGCGACGGCGCCCGGCGTGATAGCGGCTCGCCGCAGCCGCCCGATCTCCAGCGGCAGGAAGCCGCCAATCGGATCATGCCAGCTCGTACCGCTGTCAACAGCTCGCGCGCCTCTCCGGGCGGTTGAACATCAGGAGGTCGATGACCGAAAGCGACGGCACGAACGGCGTGGTGAACTGCCGAGTACTCGATCGGGCGCGCTGCTGAGGAAATGCAGGCGGATGCCGTGCGCGAGAAATGCCTCGCGCGAGTACAGCGCCTGCCCGCCGATCGCGTTGACGTAGTCGCTGGCGCGCTCGGCGCGGCAGGTGTCGATGACGCGATCCTGCCCCTTCAGATGCGCGTTGCCGTAGACCGCCGACGAATCGACGATCGACGACCGGCAGTGCCGAGATAATCGACACACTTCGCGCAGGCTCGCCCGTGCCATGTCGGCGATGTGCGTGAACGGACCGCCGATCACGCGTTCGACGAGCGGATAGACCGCGATCGAACGACGGCGCACGCCGGTAGAAATTCGCGATCGTCTTGAGCAGCGTGCCGCGCCAGCGGCTGCTTCCTGGCTGTCGTCGATCTCGACGTCCTGGATCAGCGCGTCGGCCGGGTGCCGCCTGCAGCGGCACCGTGAAATACGCCGCGCTGCCGTTGATCAGCAGCCGATTGCGGTTGATCCACCCCTGCTTGATGAACGTCACATCGTCGGCGACGACGAAGCGGTCGACCGCGTGCATCAGCTGGTAATAGCCGATGTACGGGAAGAGATACGGCTGCATGATCGCCGAGCTTCACGTCACTCGAGGCAGGCGAACGAGATCTGCGGCTGGAACGGAAAGCGCTCGAGCCGGAGCGAGCGGATGCCGAGCGGTGTCGAGGAGCGCCATCGGTTTCGCCCGGCCACGCGCGGTGGTTCAACTGATCGAACGCGATGACCGCGCCTTTCGGCATCCGCGGCACGAACCGTTCGAGCGCGCACCTGGTCGGCTCGTAGAGGTCGAAGTCCAGGTACAGCAGCGAGACGACCAGGTGCGGATTGTCGTCGAGGTAGCGTGGAATCGTCGTGCAACGCGTCGCCCTTGACGAGCTCGACCTTCGGGAATGTGGCCGAGCGGACGATACAGGTCGAAGATCGCCGCGCTCTGCGCGATGTCCTCCGCCATATCCGCTGCCAGGCCGCCGGCTATCGCGTTCGGGTTCTCCGAGCTGGCCGCGTCCTTCGGGCCGGTCGCGACGAATCCCGCGAACGTGTCGAAGCCGATCACGCGCCGCACGTGATTGAGCGGCTCGAGAATGGCGCTGAGCGTCGCCCAGGTCATCAGGCCGCCGCCGCCGAACACGCCGCATTCCACGACCGAGCCCGGCACCGTCAGCACCCGCTCGAAGATGCCGGCTCTTGGCGAGAAACCGTCCGAGCTCAGCCACCGGCACGAACTTCGGGAACGCCCGCAGCTTGTCGACGTTCGAGCCGGCGCTGCGCGGCGTAGTAATCGTTCAGGCGCCTGTAGTACTCGTCGTCCTGCGGGCGCTGATGCTCGGGCAGATGAACCTGCCAGCGTTTCGAAATCGCGTGTCATCGGCGCGCGTCCCGCGCTCGCAGGCCAGCCAGATGCTCGCGCACAGATCCGGGTAGTGCATGCCGAGACGATAACAGCCTTCGAGATAGTCGTCGGAGATCACGTCGCCGCCCATCAGCTCGTCGAACTGAAAATTGGCCAGCGGCTTGAAGAACACGCCACCACGGTGAACGATGCGCAGCCCCGCGTCGAGCGCGTCGCGTTCGAGCGTGTCCAGCCGATAGGTCTTGCGGTGGCCGTGAACGCGCTCGTCGTCGGTGACCGCGTCGTTGAAGCGAATCAGGCCCATCTGAACCGCGATCTGCCGCGACGCGGCGTCCGCGTTCGGCACGACGATGAACAACCGGCCGCGATCCGAGAGCCAGTCGTGGACGCGGCGCAGCACCGCCACCGGATCGTCGAGATGCTCGAGCGTGTGAATCAGGAAAATCGCATCGTAGCGCTCGGCGACGTCGACGGTCTCGAACGTGCCGTGCACGAACCGGGCGCGCGCCGCCAGGCGCGCGCTCGCGGTCGCGACCAGCTCCTCGGACGCCTCGATCACCGTCAGATCGCCGTAGCGCGCCGCAATCAACTCGGTCACGTCGCCGGTGTAGCAGCCCATCTCGAGCGCCTTGCCGGGCGGCAGAAACGGGTCGAGCGCCCGCATGATGTAGCGGCGCAGGACGGCGTCGAACTGGTAGGCGTACTTGCGGGCACCGTCCTTGTATTCCGCGTTGTAGTCGCGCGTGGTCACTTCACCTTCGGTCCAAATAGAATAGCCGAGCCATGAGTGATTTCGATTCGGCCGATTGTCTGGAGCGGTATCTCGCGCTGGTCCGCGAACGACCAGATCGCTTCACCAATCCGGACGGAGACATCTACGAGATTCTGCTCGATACGCCGCGGATCGATCGCGCACGGCGCGATGCGGAGCGCCATCGCCGCGACGAGCGGCTTCCGTCCGACGACACCAGGGTCGGCGTCCTCGCCGTCGATCCGTATCTCCTCGTCCTGCGCGACGCCGTTCGCTTCGCCGACGGCAGCTACGGGTTGTACAACCGGCTGCTCGTGCCCGGCGGGCGCGGCGATCCTCCCGGTGCTCGGCGACTCGATCGCGCTGCTCCATCGCTTCCGCCACGGCACACGGCGATGGCATCTCGAAGCGCCGCGCGGCGCGTTCTCGGGCGTCGGCACGTCCAGCGAAGAGGCGCAGCGCGAGCTGGTCGAGGAAATCGGATCGCACGCCGACCGAGATCGTCGATCTCGGATTCCTGCATTCGACGACCGGCTGCCTCGACGAGGAACATCAGCTGTTTCTCGCGCGCATCGCGTCGGTCGGCAAGGCCGACCAACACGAAGCGATCGAAAGCATCAAAGTGCTGTCCGACCAAGCACGTCGAACGTCTGATCGCCGAGGGCGAGATCACCGACGGCCCGACCCTCGCGCTGTTTCTCCGCGCTCGCTTACGCGGGTATCTCACTTGAGCAGCGCCTCGATGTGCTTGAGCAGCGGCGCGCGTTCGATGAAGCGCTGGTTGCCGACGATGCCGACGGCTTCCGAGCCGACCGCGTTGCCGATGAATCCAATCACGTCAATCGGCGCACCCAGCGCCGCGCAGACCGACCCGATCGCGAACACCGCATCGCCGGCGCCGACGCGATCGACGGTTCGCAGGGCGAAGCCGGGCGTTTCGAAAAACCCCTCATCCGAGCCGTAACAGAGCGAGCCCTTCGCGCCGCGCGTGACGAGCAGCTGCCGGCAGCGCAAGCTCCTTCGCCACGCGCTCGCACGATCTCGCCGCAGATCGCCGGTCGGGTTCCGCGTTTCGAGTCGAATCTCTTTCTCCGAGAGCGAGATGAAGTCGGCGCGGCGATACTTGGACACCGTGTTGAAGCCGTGGTTGCCCGCGTTCACCTGCACGTTGACGGCGAGCGACCGGGCGTTGCTCGCACAGGATCTCGACCGCCTGTCGGTCCGATCATGCCGTGGCCGTAGTCGGCGACGACGACGAGATCGACCTCCGGAACGACCTTGTCGAGCAGCGGCGCACAGATCGTGCGGACTTGCGCTGTGCCGCCTCTTCGTCCATCACGTAGACCTCGAACAGCTTCTGAAACGGATAGGTCTCGATGAACCGGCGCTTGATGAGGGTCGGCGCCTTGTCCATGATAAAGGAAGTCCGGCGTGACGCCCGGCGCGAGCGTCGTCGCGAATGAGGTCTTCGTGCGAATCCTGAGAGCCGAGCATCGTCACCAGCCGCACCGTTCCGCAGCACGACGCGACGTGGTTGGCGACGGCGAGCGAACCGCCGACGAACTTCTCGCAGCGGACGAATTGCGCGGCCAGAATCGGCTCCTTGCCGGACTTGCCGAGCGTTTCGCAGTAGTGATACTCGTCGATGATCGCTTCGCCGACGACGAGCACGCGAAGCGCCTGCGCGCGGGCGATGTAGCCGGTGACGTCGCTCGACGGTGAACTTGCGCCGGAACTGCGTCGAGGTAGTCGTTCACCTCCTTCGAGAAGATCGACATGTGCTGGTTGAGCAGCGATCGACGAGCTGAAGGTGATCTCGTCGGTGAAGACGAGACTGCCGCCGACGCCTTCGACCGCGTGCCGTTCGCGCGCGATGCCGCCCGTGTGATCGGCTGGACGCGTCGGCGTAGTCGGAACCCTTGGCGTAGACATCGGGGCGAAGCAGCTCGATTGCCTCGACGGCGTCGGCCATTTGTTGATCGCCACGTAGTTGACGCCGTCGAGCGCGGCAATCGCTTCCGCCCGCAGCATCTCGGTGAACACCGGCCGGTGCGGGCCCTTGTTCACGTAGCGGTCCGGCGTCACGGTGACGACCAGGATCTCGCCTCTCTTCCTCGCCGCCTGAAAGTGCCGGATGTGGCCGATGTGCAGCAGGTCGAACACACCGTGGCAGTGAACGACCGCCCTGCCGCGCCGAACCTCGCGAGAGCTCCGCCGCCAGCTCGTGGATATCCTTGATCTTGGTCGTCACCATCGCCACAACCTACGCTCCCGCCGAGATCCACCCGGCTTTGGTAATCCGCACATCGTTGAAATCGTGGAACCGTCCGGCGAGCTGCAGCAGGGAGAGCGGCGCGTGGCGGAGGAACCAGGAGTCGAACAGCCCATTCTCCAAGAGCACGCCGTATTCCCCGGTCGACGCGCGGCGACAGCACGGCGACGAACCGGCCCGGTCGTCGCGATCGTCAGGTTGCCGTCCGATGTCCACTGGTGATCGCCGCACCAGTCCGACCGTGATCCCGCCGCGCACGACCTCGCCCTCGATCACGAATCGATCGTCCGGCGTTCGCCGCTGCGGCGGCGAACTCGCAGCGAGCGGCCAGATGCGGCGACGGCGGCGTGCCGGCGATGCTCCACGCCATTGGCGGATCGTCGCTGAACCATCGGCGTCTGCCACAACACCGATGGTGGCGCCGGGCTCGCATCGAGCGTCGCGCGCGCGGAACGGTCAAGCTCTGGCGGCAGCGCGATACAGCGCGGAGATCGGCGTGCGATCGGCCGACTTCCCATTCGGCCAGGCGTCTGATAGAGCGGGCCCTCGTCCCAGCCGGCCGGCAGCGTCAGGTTCACCAGCATCGGCAGTCGGTCGCAGATCGCGGACCCGTGAGACCTGCTCGACGCAGCGCTCGAAGCCGCGCGACACCTCGATGCCGGCGAATCGGGTCTTGTCGGCGACATCATAGGCGGGAAAGATAGATTCGACCGGCGACGCGGCGGCAGGAACGTGACGACGGTGTCGAACGAAAAGTCCTGTTGCCCCTTGGCGACGGCGTATCGGAATGTCAGCGGAAGCCTGACCACCGGGCATGCCGCCGGCGAGAACCGGGCGGCGAGGTACTGCGTGTCGACCGTCAGCGTGCGATCGCGATCGTTCCACAACGCGGGCGCCTGCAGCAGCGTGCGCTCGCCGGATGGGACCGCGTCGATCGAGACCGCATCGCGTGGCGCAGCCACATACTGGCTGAGCAGTTCGCGCGGATGTGCCGCTCCTGGTACAGTCCGCACGGCCGCGAACGGCACTGCCAGGACCGCCAGCGCGATCGAGCGCGAACGTCGCCATGCGCCTGACGGCTGGCAGAGATACTGTCGGTCGCGCATCGCCGCCACGCCGCGCCCGGACGAAGGTCACGATGCCGGCGACCGCGCGCTCCAGGAGCACGCCGAACGCCCACCAGGCGACGAACTCCAGATGAAAAAAATGCCGCGGCTGGAACTGGATCGCCGGATAGCCCGCCAGATACAGGAGATACGCCAGCAGCAGGACGGCCCACCAGACGCTGGTTGCGCTGATCAGGAGGAGGACGAGCGCGACCGCGACGATCCCTTTGCCTCTCATGAGGCTCACGGTCGTGTTGTACCAGCCGAACAGGCGGTGACGGCCGCACCGGTCAGGCCGTCGGGAACGACGTGCGCATGCGTCCCCGGCGTGAACGGCATGTCGACGATCTTGAGCACGGCAGCGTAGGCCCGCGTGACGATATCGGCCGGCCAGTGGCGCGCGATGCTGCACGAGGTACTCGACCATCGCGCGGTCGTACTCCGCCGACAGATAGTCGACCGGACGGTCGTGGACGCGGTAGCTATAGCTCTTGATGAGTCGTGTCGATGAACCCGTCGCTGTAGACGTGACCCCACTCGTAGACCGACGGTGTGACACCGAGCGGCTCGTCGAACGGCGTCATGAAGCCCAGCAGCGCGACGTGCCCGCTGTTGCTGCCGCGCGTGTACCCCGACAGGATCGGAGCGCGACGACCGCAAACGTCAGCGCGGCGACCGCGAGGGCCGCGAGCCGCGTCCCGATGGCGCGCGCATCGCGCGGCGGATTCCACGCCAGCACGGCGACGAGGATCAGGGGCACGACGATCAGGAGGTCGTTCCGGAACCCGAAGCCGACGCCGAGGGTCAGTCCGAACAGCGCCGAGAGCGCGAACCTCGACCGCGTCTGGCCCATGTGCCGTACGAGCAGCGCGGCGATCAGGATCGAACCGAGAATGAACGGCGCCTTCGCGTAGTCGCGCAGACCCGGCAGGTTGCCGAGATGGACGGGCGACGCCATGAGCGCCACCGACGCGGCGAGCGCGGCCGCTCGCCCCATGCCCAGGCGAAACAGCCCGTAGCACACCGCCACCGTCACGCCATACAGCAGCCCGAACAGCGGCCACAGGGCCGGACCACGACACGCCGCGGACGGCCCAGACGCCCGCGATCGCCGAGAGCAGATATGCGATACAAACGTGCCGTGAGCCGCAGTGGCCGCGGCGGCAGCGGCTCGGGTAGTTCAGCGCACGAGAAGCTGTCCGCCTGCAGCGAGAGAAACGCGCGTCAGGCCCGGCGTCAGGTTGTCGCCGGGGTCGACGTAGCCGCGCCCGCACGCCAGCGCGACGGCGGCGCCGAAATCCGACTGCCCGTACCACATCGATCGCGACGGCAGGGTGTTCAGGTCCGGCGGCGTCCGTACGCCGGTGCGATCGAACGCGCGCTCGTACGCACCGCCGACGAGAGCGGCCACGACCAACAGCGCGGCGGCGAGAACGGCGTCGCGCGCCACCGCGCGCGACAGTCGCGGCGCGCCGCTCACAGGATTGGCAAATGGAAGCAAACGCCTCAGACTGACGCGGAGGTACGCACCACGGCGAGGTCGGTGACGCAGTGCGCGATCACCGAGTGCGCCATCTCGACGTACCCATACGACGCCGTGGGCACGTAGATGTTCACGTCGCCGATCCGCCGCAACCGGTTGCGTCGGGCTGAACCCGGTGAAGGTCACGACGTGGCAGCCCTTGTCTTTGGCGAGCGCCGCCGCCTTCAGGATGTTGTCGGATTCACCGGAGCTGCTGACGGCAATCAGCAGATCGCCGCGGTCCGCCCACAATTCCACCGGGCGGCAGAACACTTCGTGGTAGCCGTGGTCGTTCGCCATCGCCGTGAGCAGTGGCGTCTCGTTGAACACGAGCGCTCGAAGACCGACCGCCTTGCAGAGGTCGTTCTGCACGTGGCTCACGATGGCGGCGCTGCCGCCGTTGCCGATGAGCAGTGCCTTGCGGCGGTTCTCCTTCACCGAGATGATCCGTTCGATGACGGCGTCGAGCCCCTGATCGATCGCGAGCGCCGCGCCGTCGCCGCTGGTGATCTCGATCCGTTCGAGCGCGCGGGCGAACTCCAGGAGGTAACCGCCGGGCGCCGCACCGTGGTCAGCGTTCATGGTCATGCCCTTTGTGCCGCGTCAGCTGACGGCGACAGATATTCGAACCATTCCTTGGTCGCTTCGGCGATCGTCGCCGGATTCCAGACCGGCGCTTCGCGCCAGTAGTCGATGTTCTCGCAGCATGATCGCCACGCCCTGCTCGAAGGTGCATCTTGGGCGTCCATCCGAGCACGCGCTGGATCTTCCGGATGTCCGCGAACGTGCGAGTCGGGCTCGCCGGGCCGTTTCGGGATGTGGACGATGTCGCCGCCCAGCAGTTCTGCCAGCCGGTTGACGCTGTAGGTGTTGGCGCTGCCGACGTTGAAGATCTCACCCGACACGTCCGATCGCGCCGCCGTCACGAACGCGTCGACGACGTCGGTGACGAAGGTGAAGTCGCGCGTCTGCGTGCCGTCGCCGACGATTGTCAGCGGCTGGTCATGCAGCTTCTGTGCGAGAAACACGCCGAACACCGCGCCGTAGGTTCCCGAGGTGCGTGACCGCGGGCCGTAGACGTTGAACAGCCGCAGCGACACGACCGGAAGCTTGTAGACCTGCGCCCAGTGCAGCGCGTACTGCTCGCCCACCTACTTGGTCAACGCGTACGGATACTGCGGCCGGATCGGCGCGCGTCTCCGACGTCGGGATCTCATCGGGGATACCGTAGCACGAGCCGGACGCGGTGTAGAGAAACCGCTTCACGCCGGCGTGCCGGGCGGCCTCGAGCACGGAGACGGTGCCGTCGACGTTCGAGCGGTGATAGACGAGCGGCTGCTGGATGGAGGGCACGATGTCCGCAAGCGCCGCAATGTGAAAGACCCAGTCGACGCCCTTGAAATGCGGCGCGATGCGGCGTGCGTCGCTGACGTCGACCTCCTCGACCGACAGCCGGGGATCCGACGCGACGTGCGCGAGATTCTTCGTGCGCCCGGTGCTCATGTTGTCGAGGACGTGGACGCGGCAGCCGTCGGCGAGCAGACGCTCGACGAGATGGCTGCCGATGAACCCGGCGCCGCCGGTAACGACGACTCGGCGAGAGGAATCAGTCACGCCCGCTCCCACTTTGTTGGTCAACCGGACGGCCGATGACCTGGATTTCAGAGATCCAGAAGTTCGTGTTGGCCGCGATCCCCACAGGTATCATCCGAAGGACGGCGGTGCGGCACGGTTTGTCCCATAACGCTTCACTCACCGTCAGAGTGCCAGCCTCGAGCGCTAGCCGGCCAATCTCGCGACCGCCGTCCTGATCACAGACAGCGCGCAGCGTGCCTGGCTTTTCGATTCCGTATACACGGGCTGACAGTATTCGCACTCCATACACGTCGGCCACTGAACGAAGCCGGATCGTGATCACGCTGCCCGGGTGGAACCCGCCGGGATCGGCAGCCGACGTGTCCACGTTGCCGTCGATCGCGGCGCGCTCGCCCGCAGCACCAAGTCGATTGAAAGTCAGCGTGGATTCAATCGCGGCGATCGGTAGCAGATGAAGGTTGACTGGAGCTCGATGCATCAATTCAGCGACGCGCTCGCGGCTCGACGAAGAATGATAACCGGGCAAGGGCGGCGGCACTCGCAAGATTCTTCCGGGCGGGCTACTGAGATCTAGTGCTCGCAGATCGATCGTCACGCTGCTTCCCGCACTCACCGGATTAATTGTCTCGGCAACCACCGACTGAGGCGCGGTCACGATCGTGCCATCGCTGCCGACGACGTCGATGCGGACACGCGACTCCGCCCCGAGCTCATCGAGAATGTCACGCACCGCCCAGTGCACCCAGAAGGGCAATCGGAAATTGGCCCACGAAAATTCGTCGCGGCCGCCACCCAAGAGACTCTGACGAGCATAGATCGTCACCCGGGAAATCGGGCCCTGCTTCAAATGGTTGCGCAGCTCTCCACGAACCAGCGCGTACTCGAGCCAGTTCGGCACGACGTGATAGAGGAGAACGCTTCTGGCCCCGGCTGCGACCGCCGCGAGACACAGACAAAGGCCGGCGACGCTTGCGACAAGATTCAATTGAGGCACTCTAGCGGTTGCGTGCTGCGTCAGCTTCACAACCGCTGTTCCAAGCACGAGAAACGCCGCGGCAGCAGCGGGCGCCGACGTCATGTAGCTGAAGGTGTTTGACTTCGGGACGAGAAACAACGGCCAATCGACCGCGAAGACACTGAGAACCGCCAGCGCCCAACACCAGAAACATTGAAAACGGCGATCGGATTTGGCAGCGATGTCCACGACGCATGCCGTGATCACGACGATGAAGAAGAACCGAACATGACCTGATCCGCCGGAACGGGTGTCCCAGAAGCCGAACACCTGCGGAAGACGCAGGCGCAAGAATGGTTCGACGTTCTCGAGAACATGAAATCCGACCGCTTTTGGCGAATATCGATCATCCGATGGCAGTGCACTATTCGCGATCCTCCACCAGACATAGTACAAGACGAGCGATACGGCAACCGTGGCGCAAAACGAGAAGAGCTGTCGCCACCGCGGCGTCGAATGCCACCGATCGGAGAGTAACATCGGCACGAGCAGCGCAATGACCACCAGCGGCAGCGCCTGGTAAGTGGCCCAGGCGATCACCAACCCCATCGTCGCGGCGACGCTGGTCAACAGTTGCCGCCTCGTGTTGTGTTCTCGACTGGCGACTCTTCCGAACGCCAACACGACGAATCCGCAGTAGGCCAGGGATGGCGCCAGGAGGGGGCCCCCAGTGACATACATCTGGAAACTGGGAAGCGTGACGAGCAAGATCGTCAGGCACAGCGCGGCGCGTGACGTGTGCCAGAGGCGAACGAACTGATAGACGCAACACGCGAAGGCGGCGAGCGCAATCACTGCCACAGCACGGACGACGATCATGGCGTCGATTCCGACTGCGGATCGCAGATATTGCGTCGCGAGCGACAGCGCACCAAAGACCGGACGACCCTGGCGAATCATCACCATTTCGACGACGTCCGGAAAACCGACGTCGGGCGGCCGATACAACCAGAGATCGTCGATGAAGTAGTACGGCAGGATCAGCGCTGGGAGATATACCGCGAGCACCGCGATCGAGATCGGCGCCGTCGCGCCGAACAACAGTCGGTCGTCGTTCGTCACCGTGGATGCGACAACCGATCCGTCGAAGGACAGTCCGTGATGATCAGATGGTTTCGAGAGTGACCACACGATAGGTTGCTACGGCATGACCGTCGGGTGCGTGACCCACCCGGCCTGCGAGACGCTGAAGCGGTTGCGCAGATGCCCCTCGGAGAACAGGCTGAGCAGTCCATCGAGCGGGTGCGCTTTCGTCCGAGTCCACCAGCCTCCCATGATGCAGTTTGCGACGACCAGGCCGTAGCGAGCGGCGGACTGTATCTTCACAACGGCTTCGAACGGTCCAGGCCGTGCGACGCAGACCGATCCAACCCACCGCCCTTCGCTCAGAAATCCCACTTCGACACCGCCTTCGACGACCACGCCGCGTGCGACAAACGTCGCACCCTTGTCGACGGGCTCCTCAGCCCACTGCAGCAGATACCCGGACTGTATTTGTGCATTGCCGTCCACGGTCCATGCGTCGGCACGGAACTCCCGGACGATGTCGAACTTGCCCCCGCGCCACTCGAGCGCGGCGCGAACCGGTTCGAGCTCCGGACCGACCGACGCCTGTTCGAGGTTCATGGGCCACGTGTACAGGTTCACCGGCAAGGGAGACTGTCGGCGCGGCGATTCGGACAATGCGATCGGGTAATCACCCACCACGCGCGCGACATCATCAGCCGACGGCGGCTCGAGCTGACCGCGATAGGCGCCGAACCGGCTGGGGTCCATGCGAAAGGCCAGCGCCGGGCCTCGTTCGTTCGAAAATCCCCGTGTGACGGTACCGTCGTTCGCGAGATAGGTTGCCGCCTTCGTGACCTCGTCGGAGCCGGGCGCGAGGACGTACCAATGCCCATTGTCGTTCTGTGCGGCCGCGAGCACCTGGTATCCGGCAACGTGCGGCGGCCTGTATCGTCCGGGGTTGTGATCGACGATGCAGCGGACGCTCTGCCGCGACTTCCTTCCAGAACTGCTCGCCATATCGCGGATAGATCCGCGTCGACAGAATCGGCAGCCTCCAATAGACGGGCTGCGTGTGTCGATTGTTGTCGAAAAACGCCAGGAACGGCAGGCTGTCGGCAATGCCGCCGTTCCAGCCGTCCGCGGCCTCGATCGCCACGATGCGCGTGTCCGGATGCGCCGCGCGGTACTGCGTCATGACGGTCCAGAACGTGTCGAAGACCGTTCGCGTGGCGAGATCCGTTTTGATGCCGCGGAGGAGCGGCGGTTCGGTGAGCGTCTGGTTCAGTCCCCAGGCCCGGCCATGTGCCTGCTCGAGACGCTGCGCGATGTCGACCGACGACAGGATCGTGATGGACACAGCGGTGGCGACCGACACCAGAGGCGCGCGCACGACGCGTCCGAACACCGCCCGGACGCAGACGACGAACGACGCGAGCGCGAGGCTTGACGTCCACCACTGATGCATGAAGTTCGCGGACGGATACGCGCCAGGCCACAGGGTCGCCGTGATCAGCGCCATCAGGACGATGTCGGCGGTCGGCCGCCCCCGCGCGACTGCGACAACGGCGCCGGCAAACACAACGGCGCGCACGATGATCCACAGTGCGGACTCGGTCCGCTGCAACTGCGCGAACGCCACGAAGCCGCCGCGGACACGGTCAGCGATGTCCGCCGGCCAGAACCCGGTCGAGACCGAGGGACTCATCAGATAGAACTCGCGCGGGAACACGACCGTCTGGAGATACCAGTCGTGCAACGCCCCCTGGGTCCACAGCCACGCCAGCGCGACGGCGACCACACCAAGAAACGTCGCGCCGAGGGCCACGGTGGCGTCCGCGACCTTTCTCCACGACGCCGGCGCCGAATAGAGCCACAGCGAGAGATACGCCATGATGGCGATCAGGTACAGGACGCCCGTCGACTGCTTCACCGCCCAGCAGACGCCGGCGATCAGGCCGACGAGGGCGTAGCGGCGCGGGCTCAGGTCGGTCGTGCGAACCACGAGGATCGTCGCCACCGCCTGCATCAACAGCGTGTAGACGTGCGCCGAGATCATGATCCCGTGACCGTAAAACGGTGCGAGCGCGAGCCAGAGCAGGATCGTGAACGCGGACAGCCACGGATTCAGCCAGCGGCGCGCCAGAATGTACAGCGCGATGGCCGTCAGGGCGTACCAAACGCAGACGAAGTACTTGATCGCGAGCAGAGTCCGGCCGAAGGCGAGGAATCCGACCGTGTTGATGTAGCCGTTCAACGGTCCGTACTGGTCGAACGTGTCCCGGAAGATCACGCCGCCTCGGCTGAGGTCGAGCGCCTGCTGCAGCTGGTAGCCGTCATGGCCCATGTCGACGAATCCGAAATGGAATCCGCGCGGCGCGAAGTAGAGGGCCAACGCCAGCGTCAGCACCGCGAGCGCTGCCGCCACGTATGCATCCGCCACAGAGAGCGGCGTGAGACCGGCCTTCGTTTCAGGCGGCTTCGCTGGAAGCTGTTCGATCAGCAACGTCGGAACCGATGCAACTAACTGACGGTGGGTGACTGCGGCCGGATCCAGCCGGCCTGCGCGCCGCGGAAGCGGTTGGGATAGAATCCGCGGCCCAAAAGGCCGAGCATGCCGCGAAGCGAATCAGGATCCAGTACAAGGGCTGCGTGAACTGATTCAACAGTGGTTGAAGAGCGTCCAGTAATCCGCGCACAGGCGCTCCAGACACGTAGAACTGCCGCGAAAAAACCTCCGGAGATACCAATCGCGAACGGCGTCATTGACATACAGAAAGGAGAAACAGACGGCGATGACTCCTGCGAACCCGGCGCAGGCCGCTGCGGCTGCGGCCAGCACATCGGTCCGGGCTGCCGTTCGGCGAACCGATCGTATCAGCAGCCACGCCACGATCGCCATCAGAAAGAAACACGCCGAGTGATTGCTTGACTGCCCAGCACAGCCCGGCGAGCAAGCTGATATCCGTCATGTCCGAGGTCGACGAACCCGCCCTGAAATCCGCGCGGCCACGAAGTACAGCAGGACCGCCAACATGAGCGCCGCTTCAGACTCGATCGGTCGAGTGTGCGGGATCTGGAATGTATTCATCGTTGCGCATCGCTTCGCTGGCCGTGGTGCACGGCGTCGACGATCGTTGAGAGCGGCATGCCGAAGTACCACAGACCGACGAGGCCCAGCGCCGTGCTGGTCACGTACGATGCGGCGTGCGCCGCCGTCGCAGCCGCGAGCGCGGTGTTCGGGTCGTACAAGTGCGGAAACGCTGCCACCAGCGACTGCTGCCCGGCCCAGTGATAGACGCCGACGAAGCCCGGCGCCGCCGGCAGCGCGATGGCGAGCGAGACGACGGCGACCATGAACGCGGCATCGAGCGCGCCGGCGTGCGGCTGAAACGCGCGCAGCACCAGCCACTGCAGCACGATCGTCAGGATCCAGACGACAATCGCGCCCGCCGCAGCGGGGATCCCGATCGCCGGCTCCAGCAGCGCGGCGAGGCCGTTGGTGAGATCGCGCCATCGAACCGTCACCGCCCGTTCGGCTCGCGGCGGGAGCGCGCCGATGAACCACTCAATCACGCGCCGGAGGGCGTTCGCGAAATCGCACCAGGACGGCCACGCCGACGACCATCGCGGTGACCATGCCGATGACGAGCACCGCGCCACTCGCCAGGCCGGGAACATGCGCGACCCCTGGCGCAATGATCGCGAGGATCAGCGCCAGAACGGCCATGTCCAGCAGCCGCTCGAGGCCGGCGGCGGCCAGCACTTCGACAAACGGCAGGTGGCGCCGCCGGGCGAGCACGACGACGCGGACGGCTTCACCGATACGAAACGGCAGGACGTTGTTGGCCAGAAAGCCGACGCTGTACGCCCAGAACGCCTCGGTCGTGGTGACACGGCGCCGCAGCAGCTGCCGCCAGATTTCGCCGCGCACGACGTTCAGCGCAAGGCAGATGAAGGGATAGGGGAGCAGCCACCACAGCGAGGCTCCCGCGACTGCTGACCGCAGGCCGTCCAGTTGCACGTTCCGCGACGCCAGCCACAGGGCGATCACGCTGAGCGCCGTCGCGACGACGAACCTCAGCGACGTGCGTCGAACGGCCTTATCCACGGGACCAGAACCGGACGCCTCGAGGGGTGAGCGTCTGATACAGCTTCATCTGCCGCCACTCGGGTGGAAGCGACAGGTTCAGCAGTATCGGCGTGCGGGCGAGGCTCGTGATGCGGCGCAACTTGGAGACGCACGCACGGTCGGCATCCGGCAGTTCGACGCCGGCGAAGTACCCGCCGGGCGAATCAGTCCACAGGAAAGAACAGGCGAAACGGCGCGTCGGAGCGCGGCACCTGCACCTCGAACTGCCGCGACAGATCGGCATAACCCGGTATCGTCACGTAACGAACGGTGACGGGAACCACCGCATCGGCGCATTGCCGCGACGCGATCTCGGCGACCAGATACTCGGCCCGCACGGACCCTTCCGTCGACTGGCCAAGCGCGTCGGCCCGCAGCAACGTCTGCGACCGAGCCAGCGACTCGGGGCTGAGCGTCAGCCGCTCGGCCGGCATCTCGAGGTAGGCGTCGATGAGTTGTGTCAGCGTGCCGCTGTTGATACGCTCGGGCCGCGGCGACCGTACCAATCAGCACGACGCCAAGCGCCAGCGCGAACGCGGCGACGCGGCGGCCGGCGATGTTCGCGCGTGGTGTCGGCGATGCCGCGATGCGGAGCGCGCCCGCACAGAGCGATACGAGCGCCAGCCACGGGATGAACTCGAGGAAAAAGAAATGTCTCGGGTCGAACTGGATGGCAGGATAGCCGGCAAAGTACAGCACCGATAACGCCAGCCACACGGCAACGCGGACGCTCGCGCCGGCTGCGGCGACGATCGCCACCACGACGGCGGCGCGTTCCGATTCCGCTCAACCGGGACAACCCTCCCACCCAGAGCCCATAGATCCGCCCGACGATTCCGTCGCCAAGGCCGGGCGGAGCTGCAGTGGTATAGAGGCGGACCTGAAACGGCAGCTCGATCACCCGAAGGACAGACGCGTAGGCGCGGATGAGGATATCGGCGGGCCAGTGACGGCCGATCAGGAAGACGTACATCAATCATCGCGCGGTCGGTACTCGGACGACAGCGGCGCAACCTGGCGATTGTGCACGCGTTCGGTGAAGCTGCTGATCACCTTGCACGGCATACCCATCGTCGTACGGGGCGCCCCAGTCGTAGACCGATCGTGTGACGCCGAGCGGCTTGTCGAAGTACGTCATCAGCCCCAGGAGCGCCACGTGTCCCGAGTTGCTGCCCGATCGATAGGCGGTGATGATCGGCCACGCGCAGGCCGTGAACGTGACCGCGCACACGGCGAGCGCGGCGGCCTTTGCCGCGGCGTGCTGGCGAAACGGCACCGGGAGAAACGCGACCACGGTGACGACAAACGGCAGCGCCGCGATCAAAAGATCGTTGCGAAAGCCGAAGCCGATGCCGAGCGCGGCCCCGTAGCAGGCGGCCAGCACCAGCAACCGGCGCGGCGTGAACGGCCGCAGCACGAGCGCGGCGAGAATCAGGATCAGCATCAGGAGAAACGGCGCTTTGGCGTAGTCGCGCAACTGCGGCAGGTAGCGAAGCTGCAGCGGCGACACGGTCATGATGGCGGCGCCAGCCGACGCCGCCGTGCGCGTGGTGACGAGCCGGAACAGACCGTAGATGGCGCCGGTCGTCGCCGCATAGAGCACGCCGAACAGGATCGCGAGCATGGTCCACGAGATGCCGAACAGCTTCCACGTGATCCCGACGGCGAGGGTCATGTATCGATAGAGGCGCTGCGTGAAATTGGGTGAACGCTCCCGCGCCGGCACCGGAAGCGCCTCGCATGACAACCGATCGATCTGCTTGTTGAGGAACGCGGTGACGGCCGGGCTCGGCTCGTAGCCGGGGTCGACGAAGCCGTGGCCGCACGCAAAGGCGATCGCCGCGCCGAGCTCGCGAGTCCACGGTTCCGGCGGGCGGCCGAGACGTTCGAACGTCGTGCAATATGCGACGGCGACGATGAGCGCGAACACCGACAGGGCGGCGGTCACCCACGCGTCCGCCCAGCCACGCGGCGCGGACGGTGTCATGCGCCGCGGGTCCAGCCCAACTGCGAGATCCGAAAACGGTTCGGCATGAAGCCGCCGACGAGCATCCCCAGCGTCCCGCGTATCCAATGACGCCGTGCTGTCTGCCAGCCCGCCGGTTCCAGACAGTTGGCGAGCGTCAGGCCGTATTGACCGTCGCGTTGAATTTCGAGCACCGCCTCGAATGGACCGCGATCGGTGACGGTGACGAAGCCGGACCACTGGCCGCCTTGGATGAACCCCACCTGAAACCCGCCTTCGTCGATCTCACCACGGACGATCAGAACGGCGCCGCGCCTCATCGCTTGCGGCGGAAACCGCACCAGGTCGTCGAAGCGCCGGCCCGCGTAACCGTCCACCGTCCAGCCGCCGCCGGCGTCGGTTCGTATCATCCCGGCTCGGAAAACCGGGTCGCCCACCTGCTCGACCGACGAGTCGAAGCCGCGGAGCGGCAGGTCGGCGGGCCATGTGTAGACGTTCACCGCGCCGTGGCCCGACACCGCGCCGCGCGAGGCGCCCTCGGCGGCGGGATTCAACCCGGAGTCAACCGCCGGCGCTCTCCCGTTCTCGGCAAATCCGGAGTCGGCCGCCCCGTCACGCGCCACAAACACCGATGCCTCGGCGTGCTGCAGGCGGTCGGCATGCTCGGGACCGTACACGTACCAGTACCCGAAGTCGCTCTGCACCGCCGCGAGCAGCGCGTAATCGTCGATCTGCAGCGGCTGGTACTGACCCGTGCGATGGTCGATCAGCAACGGATGCTGATCGCGAATCTCACGCTGCAAGAGCTCGGTGTATCGAGGATAGGTCGTGGTCGAGAGCACCGGCAGATTCCAGTACACCGGCTGGGTGTGCGAATTGCCCTCGAACGCGGACAAGAACACCAGGCTTTCGTTGATCCCGGAAAAGAAACCGTCCGCCGAATCGATCGCGACGACCTTGGTGCCAGGGTGATGCGCGTGATAGCGCGCCATCGCGCCGTAGACGGCGGCGAGCGCGCGTTTCATCGGCGCGTCGGTGCGGATGCCGCGAAGCACCGGCGGCACCTCGATCGTCTCGCGAAGGGCGCCGGCCCTGAACGTCGCGGCGCGCTTGCGATCGAGAATGCCGGCGCCGGCGACGACGAGCACGAGCACGACGGTGCACGTCACACGAGTTGCCTCACGCGACGAGATTCGCGCCGCGAGCCGACGCACGCACCAGACGAAGGGCGGGATCGTCAGGCTCGCCGCCCACCACTGATGCATGAAGTTGGCGGATGGAAACGCGCCGAGCCAGAGAAATGCGGTGATCGCGGCGACGAGCACGAGCCTGTCGTCCGGATGCCGCCGCAGTTGCGCGATCGCGGTGACCAGCACCACTGCGCGAATGACGATCCAGTAGAGCGGCTGCGCCAGCTGCATGCGAACGAATTCAGCCGCCACCGGTGGAACGGCGCGCGACAGCCATCCCCCGCGCGGCTCGTCGCTCAGCCTCCGACTGTGTTCGAGCAGGTAGAAGTCTCGCGGGAACGCGACCGTCTGGAGGTACCAGTCCGGAAGCGCGCCCTGCGTCCACAACACCGCGAGCACGACGCCGACCACGCCGGCAAAGCCGAGCACCAAGGCAATCGCCGCGGTTGCGGCGGGCCTCCATTGGTCTCGTGCGCCCGAGATGAGCCGCCACGCCAGGTACGCGAGGATGGCGGCGAGAAACAGCGCGCCGATCGACTGCTTCATGCACCACGACAGGCCCGTCAGCACGCCGACAGCCGCGAACCGGCGGCGGTCGAACGACCGGTCGCGGGCGGCGACGATCGTCGCGAGCGTCTGGAAGAACAGGACGTAGGCATGGGGCGAAATCATGATGCCGTGCTGATAGAACGGCGCCAGCCCGAGCCACACCATCAGACTGAAGCCGGCGAGCACGGGATCGAGCCAGAGGCGCGCGAACGCGAACAACGCCACGGCAGTCACGGCGTAGACGCCACACACGAAGTACTTCACCGCCAGGAGCCGCCGCCCGAGCGCGAGGAAGCCCGCGGTGTTGAGATAACCGCTGCCGGGCCCGTACTGATCGAACGTGTCCCTGAAAATCACCGCGCCTTCGCTCAGGTCGAGCACCTGCCGGAGCTGATAGCCGTCGTGCGCCATGTCAACGAAGCCCGCCTGGTATCCCCTCGGCGCTGAAATACAACGCGATCGCGAGCGTCAGCGCCGCGACCGCGGTGGCGATCGAGACGTCGAGCCAGGCCACGCCGGGGGAACCGGCCACCAGCGCGCGGACCGGTGGTGCGACGCGGGCGACCGCGTCGAGCCGGCTATCCATGACAGGGCACGAGGATCAGCGGGTATGAATGGCCGAATCGTTTTCGCCAACGCGAACGTCGGCCGCGGCAGACGAGGCGGCGGCGCGAGATACGCGCAGTTCCCAGAACAGGCGCATCACCGATCCGAATACATCGATGATGTTCTTGAGACGGAAGGTCTTGGTCGCTCCGCTCGAACGCGGCAACGGTTGAAGCCCGACTTCCACGTAGGTCTGCTGCGCTCGAAGCAGCCGCACCAGCAGCTCCGCGACGAACAGCGAGCCGAGCGCGCGCATCTGGAACCGCTTGGCGACGGCGGAGCGATAGACACACGGGCCGGTGTAGTAGTGCATCCTCTGCGAGAACAGCAGGTTCATGCAGATCGTGAACGCACGCGACATCGTCCGGCGGCGCAAGCCGCGGACGTCGCTGAGAATGTAGCTGATGACCATGTCGCGTTCGCCGACGCGGTCGTAGATGTCTTCGAGCGCCTGCTGCGAAACGATGTTGTTGCCCGCCACCCACGACGTGTACTCGTGGGCGGCGAGATCGATGCCGATCTGGTAGCTGCGGCCGAGACCGATGTTGCGCGGATTGCGATGCACCCGGATACGCGGATTGCCGGCCGCGAGCGCGGCGGTGATCTCCGGCGTCCGATCGCTGCTGCCATCGTCGATGATGATGATTTCGTAGCGCGTGAACCGCGGCGCCGCGGCGCGCGTCACCGACTCGACGGTCGGACGGAGGTTGCCCTCCTCGTTCATCGCGGTGACGATCACGCTCATCGAGCGGTCGCCGAGCGGTTTGCTGGTCATGGTCTCGAGCCTGTCAATGATCGCCACGGTCATGAAGATCCGCTCCTGTTGTTGCCGATCGCCTGCTGAAGCTGAGGTACTGCTGCCCGCGACCGAACCATGACGCGAACTCCGGGCTCGCGGCCACGGCTGCGGCGTCGAGCGCCGGGGATTCGAGAAGCGTCCTGACGGCGGCGACTGCGCGACTCGTCGCCGGCGAAAACGTCCGTGTGCTGGCGGCAATCGTCTCCAGGCCGTCCAGCACGGCGGGCAGGACGGCGCGGTCGCGATCGCACTCGTATTTCTGAACTGCACTCCGCACCGCCGCACACGCGTCGTAGAGACGGTGATTCTCGTGCGGATCGCGCGCCGGCCACACGTCGCGGTAATCGATCAGGTTGTGCACCGTCGACCAGTAGTCCGCGACGGCGA
The DNA here is from genome assembly GCA_963816675.1 of uncultured Chloroflexia bacterium. Lineage (GTDB taxonomy): Bacteria > Chloroflexota > Limnocylindria > Limnocylindrales > CSP1-4 > SPCO01. Next base: position 35,187 of record CAWFLS010000007.1, on the reverse strand, counting down.
GCTCGTTGAAACGGTCGCTTTCGCTCGCGATCGCCTTGTACCAACGCCAGTCGGTGAGGAAGCGCGGCGACGCCCCAAACGCGTCGAACGTCCCGTCGAGCGCGGCGATCGCATCGGGAATCGAGAGTAGCGGACCGATCGACGCCGGATTGAGCAGGTTGTCCACGATCCAGTCGTCGTGGCGCCGGCTCATGCCGTGGATGGTCGCGAGATGCGGCGAGAACACCGGCAGCAGCCGATCCACGTGCTCCGCCAGTTCGCCGGCCGGATCGATCAGCCACTGCGCGATCAACCGCCGGAGGGTCTCGGCGAAATCGGACACCGCATCGATGCACGTGATCACGAGCACGCCGCCGGGCGCCGTGTGGCTGGCGACCGTGCGCAACAGCGCCGCCGGATCGGGCACCCCGGCGAGCGCGAGCATGCCCTCGCAGAACACGAACTCGAACCGGTCCGAGCTCTGGTAGTCGTCAGCCGAGGCGGCGACGATCTCGATGCGCGCCGCGAGGTCCGGAAACCCTGCGAACAGCTGACGGATGTCTTCCACTCCGCGTGGATTCGCCTCGACCAGCACGTACCGTGACGGTTCGAGCGACGCCGTGTAGAGCGAGTTGAAGCCGGACCCGGGACCGATCTCGAGCCCCGTTCGGCCGCGCACGAACGGGGGCAGGATGCCGAGATGGCGGTACAACGCCGCGCGCCGGCCGAAATGCGCGTCGAGATCCCGGATGTCCTGCCGGACCGGCGAAATCCGATGGCGGCGGTAGAAGTCGAGCAGCGATTCGGTCATCGCGTGAGCTGCGCTTCGAGATCGGCCAGGAACCGGCTGACGGCGGCGCCGTCGCCGTCCTCCGGCGCCCACGGCGCGAAGACGGTGTCCGCCGCGCCGGAACGGGCCGTTCGTCGTCTCGTGAAACACGAGCACCTCGGATCGAATCAGCAGCGTGTGGAACAACGGCGCGGCAATCCGGTAGAAGAACGGCCGCCCGGACGCGAACGTTCCCATCGGCATCACCTCGGTCACCGAGCCGGCTTCGTCGAACACCACGACGTCCACCTCGCCCTCGATCACGTGGAACGACTCGCTCTTGTCGAGATGCTTGTGCGGCCGCACGTAGGTGTCGTTCGTGTGCACGATGAGCATTTCATGCAGCCGGTCGTCGACGCTGTGATGCGCGCACAGCCGGATGCGCCGGCGCGCGTTGTTCTCCGCCTCCCCTTTCAGCCGCACGACGTCGGCGGCATCCACGAGCACGATCCGATCGGTGGCGTACCTGACCTCCGGGCTTTCGGCCTTCGCGCGCACCACCGTGCCTTCGCGCCGCGTCATGCGAACGAGATCTCCGGCAGCGGCACGATGAAGCGGCCGCCCGACTGCCTGAACGCGGCGTGCCGGCTCAGATCGGATCCGCATACCGCCACGCCAGCAGCGAGCACGTCGTCGGGTTTGCGATCGTACAACGCGTCGGAGGGCAGCACCGGAATGTGATGGCCGGGCGTGAATCGGCCGTGGCGCACCGGGTTGTCGTCGACGAGAAAGCTCAACGCGTCGCCCAATTTGAAATAGTAAAGCAGCGTGGTCACGCCGACCGACGCGCCGTAGCCCGCGAGCGTTCGGCCGCGCGCACCGAGGTCGCCGACGAGCGCGACGAGATTACTCGAAGCGCGCCGATCCCGTCGGAAAAGACGCGAAGATGCTCCGGTTGGCCGAACCCTCCCACGTGTTCCGCCTCGATCAGGGCCGAAAGATTCCCGTTCGACGGCGCGGCGCCGCGCCCGGCGAGCTGCGCGAAGCCACGAATCGATCCGCCCTTGGTCGGTTCGTGCTCCACCGCGACGAGCTCCATGCCGTGGCGCGGGAAGAACTGCAGGAGCGGTTTCACCGAGTAATAGCTGAGATGTTCCTGGTAGATGTTGTCGATGATGTTCTGCCGGACGAGGTCCGGAAAGTACCCCGTCTCGAACACGAACACGCCGTCGGGCGCGAGAAGCCGCCGGACTCCCTCGATGAAGTCGTGGAGGTCGTCCACGTTCGCGAACACATTGTTTGCGGTGACGATGGCCGCCGGCGCCGCGATCGCGCCGGAGCTCGGCGGCGAGCGTGGCGCTGAAGAAGGCGTTGACGGTCTCGAGCCCCGCGGCCGTCGCCTTTCGCGCCACCTCGCGCGCCGGATCGATGCCGAGCACACGCATGCCGCGGCTCTCGAACGCTCGAAGCAGCGTGCCGTCGTTGCTGCCGATGTCGATCACGAGTCGAACCGGACGGCGGCCCGACGCGCGCGAGCACCGACTCCGCGTAGCGATCGAAGTGGTGGACGAGCCCGAGCGAGATCGAGGTGTTGTAGATGTAGTCGCGGTACAGAATTTCCGGGTCCACGACGTCGGGCAGCTGCGCAAGGCCGCAGCGCTCGCACATCGCCAGCGTCATCGGATACGCCGGCTGCGGCACCGCCAGCGCACTCGGCGGTCACGTAGTGATCGCCGGGCGGCGTCGGCTCGAGCTCCAGGACCACCGATAGATCGGTGCTGTCGCACATCCGGCAGGTCGTGCGATGAACCACCGGCGGGCGCGCGTGTCGCTCCATCTCTCTCGCCATCATCGCGACCTCACGCCCGACAGGCGCCGCGACAGCGACTCGTGCGATTGAAGCGACACGCCGCCGTCGAGCACGATGTTCTGACCGGTGAGAAACGAGGCGCGATCGCTCAGGAGGAACGGCCGACAAATCGGCGACGTCTTCCGACGTGCCCATCCGCCCGAGCGGCACGATCTCCCGGTACAGCGCTTCAACCTCCGGGTGTTCCGCGTAGAACGGCTTCGACTCCTCTTTCACGATCGTTCCCGGACAGATGGCGTTGACGCGAATCCCCTTACGGCCGAGCGACACGGCGTAGTACCGGACCATCTGCGACATCGCCGCCTTCGCGATGTGATAACTGACCGGCTGCTCCGAGGCGACCAGGCCGCCGGCGATCGAGCCGACCACGACGAGCGCTTTGCCGCAGCCGCGATCCTCGAAGTGCTCGCCCGCCCATTCGATCACGGTGCGCGTCGCGGTGAGACTGGTCGCGAATTCGCCGGCCCAGTCGTCGCCGCCGCCGCGATATCGCTGCAGCAGAACCGCCGCACTGAGCGGCCCCTGCGCGCTGACCATGTCTGCCAGCGTGGCCTCGAGGCGAGGCAGATCCGCGACGTCGGCGGTCCACGACCTGATCCCGCTCGGTTCCGATTCGTCCGGTGGACGCGTCCGGCCGACGATCGACACGACGTGACCCTCTTGGGCGAGCCGCCGGGCGACCGCCCGTCCGATCCCCTTGCTGCCGCCGACGACGAGTGTGTGAGAAGGCATCGATCAGAGCGGCAGCGCGCGGGCGCTGGCGGGGAAAATCGACGCGAACGTCCCGCCACGTTCGATGAACGCGGCGTTGTTCGCGATGACCTTGTCCTGGCCGATCGGGTTCAGGCTGAGAAGACACAACGTGATGTCGCGCTCGAGCAACGCCGGCGAGCCGACGATCGGCAGCTTCGAACCCGGCATGAACAGGCCGCGCTTGTGCGGGTTGTCGTCGACGACGCACTCGATGGTGTCCTCGACGCCGCAGACGCTGACCCACGTGCAGGCGAGATGGCCGGCGCCGAAGAGCGCGATCGGTCCTCTGAGGCGGCGATGCTCCTCGAGACGACGCCGCACTTTGTCGCGCGTACCGGAGAGGCTGCGCCCGAACGTGACACCGCGGTCGCGCTCGCGGGCCACCGCGGGGCCCGCCGGCGCGGCGCCGTGGCCGGCGCCGTTGGCGGTCGCCATCGCCACCAGCGAATTCTCGAACGGGTACGGATAGTTGGCCGAGCGCACGACGTCGAACCCGGCGGCCCCGAGCCCCTGACTGAACGTCTCCGGCGTGAAGTACAACGTGTGCTCTTCCCAGATCGTCGTGTAGTCGCACGCGTCCATGGCGCGGCTGCAGTCAGGCACCTCCACGACGACCTGCCCGTGTGGCGCCGTCAGCATCTTCAGCGCCTCCATGAACTCATGCGGCCGCTCCGCGTGCTCGAGAATGTGCCGCACCAGCAGCACGTCGGCGCGGCCGCGCCTCGCGGCGATGGCTTCGTGCCGCATCGGGCGTGAGGCGATCCTGAATCGTCTCGACACCGTGGCCCGATCGCCCGTCCGTCACGCCGAGGTCGTCGCTCAGGTCGAGACGCCAGGTCCGCAGCCCCCTGCGCTCGAGTCGCGCCAGCGTGGAGTCGTCCTTGAAGCTGACGCCGGCGGCCATCGCGCCCGGTCCGACGCCCGGCAGCGCGAGCAGCGATCTCGACGAGATCGTCGAGATGCGCCTCCGGCTCGTTGTAGGTGATCCAGTCGAACGGCGGAATCAACGCGTCTGCTGGCACCGGCGTTTCGATCTGCACGAGACCGCAAGTCTCGCACTGCTGCAGCGCGATCGGAAACCGTTCCTCGGCCTGGTCGGGCGTGCGCAGAAACCGGTTCGAGATCGGCTGCGGTCCGATGTCGAGCAGCGGCGCTGAGCTCGCGGCTGCCGCACACGCAGGCACGCGCGGCTTCATGCGCGCGCTCCCGGCATCGCCATGTCGGCGGCAATGCGGCGCAGCGCGCTCGGCGAGCGGTGTGAACGCGAATCCGGGACTGGCCTGGCGCAGCGCGCCGGCGTCGAAGCGGTGATCGACCTTGGCCTTCGAGCGCGGACGCGACGTGCATCGACGGCTCGCGCCCCGTCAGCTGCGCGATCTCGGCCAGCGCCTGCGCATACGTGTAGCTCGTCCCGCTGGCGACGTTCAGGACGCCGGTGGCATCGCCGAACGTCAACCTCGTCGTGAGCGCGACGACATCGTCGACGAACAGGAACTCGCGCAGCTCCTGGCCGTCGCCCCACAGCGTGATCGGTGCATTGGTCAGCGCGTTGCGCAGAAAGCCGGACGGGCCGTAGTAATAGGCCGGCTCGTGAGGGCCGTAGACAAGGGCCGGCCGCAGCATCAGCAGCGACATTCCGGGCGATCTGCGCCGCAGTTCGGGCGAGCAGCCGCTCAGCCGTGAATTTCCCGATCCCGTAGAGCGACGTCGGCTGCACCGCGGTCGTCTCGGAAATAACGCCGTGCTGCACGTCCTCGCCGTAGACGGCGGCGGAGCTGAAGAACACGACGCGCCGCACCGGCCGCGCCGCAAGCGCTCGGCAGACGTTCAACACGATCGCGAGGTTCTGCTCGAAGATCTCCGGCGTGTCGCCGAGCTGTTTCTTGATCGCCGCGCAGACGACGAGGACGGCGTCGGGGTCGAGAAGCTCTTCGAGGACATTCGCCGCATCGGGCCGAGTCAGATCGAGCGTCGGCGCCGACCGGCCGATGAGCGGGACGGCGGGCGCGGCGGCCTGAAACGCAGCCGCCAGACGGCTGCCGATGTATCCCGTCTGTCCGAGGAGCACGATGCTGCTGAACGGCGTCATCAGCGTCGCGTGCAGACGCACAACGCGAACAGATAGTGCGCGAGCTTGTGGAAGCCAGTGTGCACGACCTCGTCGTTCATCGAGAAGATGAAGACCTCGTGGAAATGGCGCTGCATGAGCGCGCTTCAGATCCGGCGCCGATCTTGCAGTTGACGTGTCCTTCTTTGCTGCCCGGCGAGGCATAGGGCTGCGATTCGAGCGACGGCAGCCCGACGATCGGCGACGCCCGGCGGCGCGAGCGACGCGGCGATGTTGCGCGATGAACACGTCTTCATCGCTCTCGTCGATGTGTTCGAGGACGTCGAGCGCGTAGGCGGCGTCGAACGGCGGCGCGATCGGCCCCGCGAGCATGTCGTGCACGCGACATTCGAAGCGCCCACGGCTCTTCCATCGCGGCGATCGCGTCGTCGACGAACACCGGATCGATGTCGATCCCGACCAGCGTCTCGACTTCCTGTCTGCACGACGCGGCTCGCCCACCCGTCGCCGCACACCGACTTCGAGGACGCGCGCCTTGCCGCTGAGCATCTTGGCGACGAACTTGTAGCGCGCGAGCACGATGCCGAGCCGCTTCGGATCGGCGTGCCACGCGGCGTTGGCGCGAAGACCGAGGCGTGTGAACCCCTTCGCATCGCGCAGCGCCACGTGCGCCTGATATTGCGGCTCGTAGGTCTTGTCCGCCATCCCGTCAGTCCATCTTCAGCAGCACGCGGCCCGCCTCGCCGCGCCGGACGGTGGCGATCGCCTCGTTCACCTCGATCGAGCGTGAACTCGTGCGTCACCAGTCCGTCGAGCGTCATCTTGCCGGCCTGCATCAGGCGGACGTAGCGCGGGATGTCCACGTGCGGTTCGGCGCTGCCGCCATGCGAGCCGGTCAGCACCTTCTTGAAATGCAGCGGCAGCGAGTAGATGGAGATGTTGTCGCCCTTCCGCGGCACTCCGACCAGGATCGTCTTGCCGTCGGCGTGCGTGAGCGTCGTAGGCGGCCTCGATCACGCGCGCGCGGCCGGTCGTGTCGACCACCACGTCGGCGCCGCGGCTGCCGACGACCTCGCCGAATCTCGCCCGCCAGGTCCGCGGCCGTCTTCGAATTGATCGCGTGCGTGGCGCCGAACCGGCTGCGCCCATTCCAGCTTGCGAGTCGACGATGTCGACGCGCGACGATCGGATAGGCCGACACCATCGCCGCCGACTGGACGATGTTGACGCCGACGCCGCCGACGCCGAACACGACGACCGACTGGCCGATCTGCACCGCCGCGTCGCGGTTGACCACGCCCATCGCGGTCGTGACCGCGCAGCCGAACAGCGGCGCGAGCCGCGAGATCGAAGTCGGCGGGAATCGGCGTGACGCGGTTCTCCGACACGACCGCGTGATCGTTGAAGGTCGTCACCCATCCGGCGTTCACGCTGCGTGCCGTTCCAGTGATACGTCGGCGTCTCCGACTGCAGCCCGTCGCTCGGCCGCCAGTGCATGACGACGCGATCGCCTTTCTTGACGCGTGCGGACGCCGGGGCCGACCTCGAGCACGGTGCCGGAGCCCTCGTGGCCGAGCAGGTGCGGCAGGAACTTGTCGGGCCCTTTGGCGCCTTCGATCTCGTTGATCTGGGCGCCGCAGATGCCGCTGTAGTGGACCTTGACGAGCACCTGCCCGAACGACAGCGTCGCGGGCAACTCGAGGTCGGCGACGATCAGCGGCGCGTTCAGCTCGACGAGGATCGGCGGCCTTGTCATCGACGGCCGATCACTCGAAGTAGATGAACTCGTAGTCGCCGGTGTAGCCGAAGTGCCGGTAGAGCCAGATCCATTCGGCGGTGTCGAAGAACGACTTCGGCGGTCAGCGCCCAGCACTGCGAGGTTGAACTGCTCGAGCTCGTTCCGGTAGCTCTCGAGCATGATGTACTTCTGCCTGCCGACGCGCTCGATCTCGCGCGACGCGCGGTCTCGAGCTCGAACAGCGCGCAGGTTGTGCAGCGCGCCAAGCGAGATCACCAGATCGAAGTGCTGGTCGCCGCACGGATAGCGGATCCTGGGCCCGATAGCGGAACAGATACGGCCGGATCGGCTCCGGCGCGTCGGCGAGGCCGTGCTTCGAGACGTCGAAGCCGGTGACGTCGGCGTCCGGCAGCAGCTGCTTGAGCTCGTGCAGCAGGATGCGCCTTGCCGCAGCCGACGTCGAGAATCCGTGCCGCCGGTCCGCAGGCCGTAGTGATCGATGAGCTGCTGCGGCGACGATCTTCCAGCGTCCGTCGTAGCGGTAGCCGCCGTAGCCGTAGCGGCGGTCGCCGTCCCAGTAGTCGAACTCGTATTCCTTCGCCTTCAGCATGCAGTGGACCTTGTCGTCCACCATGCGCGCCAGGTAATCGCGCTTGGTCCGCTTGTGCAGCGGCGTCACGACGTTCAGCAGTTGTCCCATAATCGATCGAGTGTCCTCAGTTGGTGCGTGCCGGACGCAACGCCAGCAGCTCGCGGACGACCGCCACGCGTCGCGTTCGGCGGTGATGCCCAGTAGCAGCCATCATCGCGCCTGCGAGCCGTAGCCGTGCGGGAACACGTCGGGGATGCCGATCCGCTTGAATCGCTTCGCCGGCTCGAATCCGTGCTTCGGCGATGACCTCGGCGAGCGCGCCGCCGAGGCCGCCGATGATCGTGTGCTCCTCGACGGCGACGATCGCGTCGACCGGCGCCGCGTGCGACAGAAACGCCTCGACATCGAGCGGCTTGACGGTCGGCATGTGCAGCACCGCCGGCGGAGATGCCGTCGGCCTCGAGCGCCGCCGCCGCCTCCAGCGCAATCTTCAGCGTGATGCCGGTCGTGACGAGCAGCACGTCGTCGCCGCGCGCGCATCGGACAGCGCCCGGCCGATCGCGAAGGGCATGGCGTCGCTCGAGACGATCGGGTCGTCGCCCTTGCCGAGCCGGATGTAGATCGGCCCCTGGTGGTCGACCGTCAGCGGCATCAGCCGCGCCATCTCGTCGGCGTCGGCACGGCGCGACGATCGTCATGTTCGGCAGCGCGCGCATGATCGCGATGTCGTCGATCGCGAGGTGCGTCGGCCCGAGCGGCGCGTAGACGACGCCGCCGCCGTTGGCGATCAGCCGCACGTTGGCGTTGTGCAGGCAGAGGTCGACGGCGACCTGCTCGAAGCAGCGCCGGGTGAGGAACGTCGCGATCGTGTTGACGTAGACGATCTTGCCCTCGAGCGCGAGGCCGGCCGCCATGCCGACGATGTTGGCTTCGCTGACGCCTTCCATGAAGAAGCGGTCGGGGATCTCCTTCTTGAACTGGTCGAGCGTGCCGACGCCGAGGTCCGAGCCGATGAACACGATCCGCTCGTCCTTCTGGGCGAGCTCGTAGACCATGTCGAGGCAGTTCTTGCGCATCAGCGGGCCTCGAGCGCCGCCAGCAGCCGTTCGGCGTCCTGCGCGGTCACCTTGTTCTTGTGATGCCACGTCATGTTGTTCTCGGCGAAGGCGATGCCCTTGCCCTTGACGGTGTGGCAGATGATCGCCGTCGGCTTGGCCGGATCGAGCGGCACGTCGCGTCAGGACGCCGCGCAGCGCGTCGACGTCGTGGCCGTCGACCTCCGATCGCCGCGAAGCCGAAGGCGCGCCACTTGTCGGCGAACGGCTCGAGGTCCTGGACCTCGGCGGTGCTGCCGTACGACTGGTGCTTGTTGTAATCGATGAGCACGACGAAGTTGCCGAGCCGGTGCTTGCCGGCGCGACAGCGCCGCCTCCCAGACCGAGCCTTCGTTCGACTCGCCGTCGCCGAGGACGACGAAGATGCGGTGCGGCGACCGGTCGCATGCGGGCGTTCAGCGCGAAGCCGAGCGCGATCGACATGCCCGTGGCCGAGGCTGCCGGTGCGACGCCTCGACGCCGGGAATGTGATGCTCGGGGTGGCCGCCGAGAATGCCGTCGCTCTTGCAGAACTGTCGAGAGCTCGGCCTCGCGGGAAGAAGCCCTTGTCCGCGAGGAGCGCGTAGAGCGCGAGGCAGCCGTGCCCCTTGCTCAGGACGAAGCGGTCGCGTTCCGGCCAGCGCGGGTTGCGGGCGTCGAACCGCAGCACGTCGTCGTACAGCACGCGCAGGATCTCGACGAGCGAAAACGCGGCGCCGACGTGGCCGCGCTGGCCGGCTTCGAGCGTGCGGATGATCGTCCGGCGCAGCGCCAGCGACCGGGCGTCGAGGCGGATCGTCATCGGATCGGTCATGTCAGGACAGGAACGGGTTGTCGGCGTATTCGCGGGCGACTCGAGCGGTCATCGCCTGCGCCTTTGCAAGCTGTGCCAGCCGCCGCTCGGCATCCGGCCTGGGAGAAACGCTCGGGCAAGAAATCGTTGACCAGAATCAGCGCCCATTTCAAGCCAAACAGGGATACACCAGGCGCGCGCGCGCGGCGAGCGCCGGCAGCTCGCCGAAAGCGGCCTGCGACCTGGTCGGCGAAGCGGCGCTTCAGCGCGTCTCCGAGCGCCATCGCCGGATGGAGAAGGTAGTCGGCGATCGTCTTCGCGGGATCGTCCCACCCGAAATACTCGAAATCGACGAACGCCAGCGCCTCCGTCGGCCCGGCGGATGGCGTTGTGAAAGCCGAAATCCGACGGACTGAGCGTCCGCGCCGCCGCGGCGATCGGCTCAGTCGAACGCGATCTCCGAACGGCGTGCGGCGTCGCGGCACCACTCCCGGACCTCGGCGAGGAGCGGATCGAACGTCTCCGCGAGCCAGCGGCGCAGCCAGACGCCCTCGTCGCCGCCGGCCGGCGAGCCGAGCAGGCGCGCGCGCCGGCGCTCGACGCTCGTGACGACGTCGGCGAGCGAAAAACACGCTTCCGATGCCGCAGGGAGCGCCTCACTGCCAGGCGCGTCCCGCAGCCGCTTGAGCGCGGCCAGAAAGATCACCGACGCGTCGATGTCTTCCGGCACGATCGCGCCGACGGTCGCCATTTCGCCGTCGATGTACTCGTAGATGGCGCATTGTCGATCGCGATCGATCGCCAATCGGACGCGGCACCGCGCGGATGCCATTCTGCCACAGAAACTGCAGGCTCCCGAACTCGGTGCCGAGACGGTCGCGCGGATCACCGGCGTCGCGACGGTAGAACTTCACGACGACCTGCGATGGTGACGCCGCGTCCGTGCCGTCGAGATTGACGCGGAACACACGACTGTTGCGGCCGGCGCCGATCGGCGCCGACGCCACGACCTCGCGCCGGAGCGCGTCGCGGCAGATGGCGCGAAGATCAGGCGCGGCTATCGAGGAGGTCATCACGAAGGGCCGCCAGCTCCGCATCACAGTGACGCCGCTCGCAGCGCTCTGCGGCGCGCCGGGGGCATAGAGGATCTTGTGCACGTTCGGGGGAAACGACGGCTCGAGGAACACCTCTTCGAGGTCGTCGATGAATACGGCACAAGCGATCGCCGCGATCCGTGCAATCTTCTCCGCGCGTGTGGACTCGAAGTAGACGCGGCTGCGGCTCAAGCCCAGACCGTCGGCATCGAAAAAACTGCGGGCGGTCATCCACTCGAGCGCGGCGGTCCGCAGATTCGTTCGCGTTCGATCGTAGGTGGCGTAGTCGGTCTTGTGGCTGACGATGAAGACGTCGAGTCCCGGCCTGGCGGCACCCGCGGATGAAGTCTTCGGCCCCCTCGGTCGGCTGGGCATGCCGCATCAGCGGACCGTAGGCCAGCGCCTGTAGCTTCTGCCACTCAACCTCCCCGTCCGGCAGCCGCCGGATGCGATCGCGCACCGCACGCTTGGTCCGGTCGGCGCCGTCGCCGATCAGGCCCGCGGTCGAGAGCGGCGCGGTACATCAACTCGTCGTAGCTGACGATGGTGTTGTCGAAATCGATGCCAACCGCACCCGTCATCGCCCGTTGTGCCGCACGGCATCGGCCGGCGGCTCCTTCGCCGTGGGCGGCGTTGTCGGCAGGCCGAGCACCATGCGCCACGCATCGATCGCGCCGGCCACCATCAGGGTGGATCGATTGCCGACGTAACAGCGGCCGCCGTCGACGCGAACCTGGCCGAGCGAGGTGAGGCGCTCGAGTCTCGCGGCGATCATGCGGTCGGCGCTGTAGCGCTGGAGCAGATCGGCGATCGGCACACCGCCGGTCCACGCCAGCTCGAGGAGCAGATGCATGTGCAGCGACGTTTCCGCGATGTTGACCACGTCGAGGTAGAGGATCGACAGCGCGCCGTAGACGCAGATGACATACAAGACGCCGCAGAGCGCCGTCCCCAGGCCCGGGCTGCTGTCGAAGGCGCCGAGGCGCCATGCGGCGAGGAAGACGGGCACGAAGGCGGCGGCGAGCGCGACGAACGCAGACGAATGCGCGGACGGCCTGGAGCCGGCCCGGTCCATCGCTCGAAAGGCGATCGCGTGCGCCACGAACATCACGATCGGGCTGAGAACGAGGAGGAGAAGCAGGGAAGCCAGCACCGAGGTCTCAGCCGCCTCCACCGTCGCGTAATCCGATCGCGTGACGATACGCGAGCACGATCCGTGTCAGCCAGACTCCGCGCGGTCCGAGCTCCAGGCGGTGGCCTGCCTGCGTGACCAGACCGGCGGCGGCGAGATTCTCGACCCGATCGCCGGTCAACGCCCCCGCCAGGAACGGCAGGCGCAACGATGCCGGCGGGACACCGGCGGGGGTCCGATCGAGCAGCTTCAACAGCTCCACCGAGGGACTGAACGCCGAGATCAACGTGTAGCCGATGACGTAGACGGCGGCGAGGGATCCGTGCAGCAGCAGGAGCGCTGCGGCGTCGAGCGGCGTCGGCATCAGGGCCCACGCGACGGCGGCGGCGACCGGCCCGAAGATGACGACCAGCGCAGGCAGCCATGCGCGGTACGACTCGGGACGCCGAATCCGCCAGACGATCACGTGCAGCCCGAGCGAGAGCAGGAATACGGCAAGTCCGCCGGCGAGCGCCGTACACATCATTTGAGATGAAGCGCCTGCATGGTCTTGATGTTGTAGTAGCGGATGTCGGTCATCGAGTTCGGAATCTTGCCCGCGTCGAAGCCGTCGACGAGCCCGCGGACGGCATCCTCGATCGTATGCGCGGGGACGAAGCCGAGCTCGCGGCGGATCTTCTCCGAGGAGATGTGGTACGAGCGATTGTCGTCGCTCGGCGTCGTGCACGATCTCGGTCGAGCGGCCGACCACCGAGCGGACCATCTCCGCGAGCTCGCGCCACGGTATGGTTCTCGTAGCCGGCGTTGAAGGTCTTGCCGGCGATCAGCTCGGCCGGCGCGTCGAGCAGACGGAGGTAGACGTCAGCCATGTCGTCGATGTGGATGTTGGGCCGCTTCTGCTCGCCGCCGAAGACCGTGATCCGGCTCGTGGTTCACCGCGTGGTTGGTGAGGATGTTGACGGTCAGGTCGAGCCGCAGGCGCGGCGAATAGCCGCAGACGGTGGCCGGCCGCAGCACCACCGTGCGTGAACTCCGGTGACTGCGCCTTCAGCAGCACCTCCTCGCAGAGCGCCTTGTACTTCGAGTAGTCGGTCAGCGGCTCGAGCGGCAGGTCCTCGGTGACGTTGTCGTCGGTCTTGACGCCGTAGACGCTCGACGACGAGGCGTAGATGAAGCGGCCGACGCCGCTGTCCTTGGCGACCGCGACGAGCGTCGAAGAACGCGTCGTAGTTGATCGACTTGCCGAGCTCCGGGTCGAGCTCGAAGCTCGGGTCGTTCGAGATGCACGCCAGGTGGATGACCGCATCGCAGCCGGGCAGACTCCGCTCGAGCAGGCGGCGATCGCGGATGTCGCCCTTGATCTGCTCGAGGCCGGGTGGTCCGCGACCGACTGCAGCACGTCGTCGCCGTACAGGTACAGATCGAGCACCCGGACGCGGTAGCCGCGCTCGAGCAGCTGCGGAACCAGCACGGCGCCGACGTAGCCGGCCCCGCCGGTGACGAACACGGTCTTGATGGAATTCATGAGGTGAAGATGCCGGTGCGCAATAGTGAATCAGCCCTGGTCGCGTTGATACATGCGTCGATCGGGCGGTTGGTACCATTCGTCGAGCGATGCGGGAACCCGTGCATTGTAGCCGAGCAGCTGCCGGAGAGCCGGCGGGAACGACGGGCCGCGATCGTAGCCGAGCGCCCGCGGGTAGTCGAGCTGCTGTTTGATGAACGGCCGCGTGAACGCCAGGGTCAGCGCGCGGCGCGGACGATCGGACCGGTTCACGCCCGCCGCGTGCCAGAGATTCGAATCGAAGACGACCGTCGACCCGGCGGGCGCGACGGCGCGCGACGCTGCGCTGAAGAATTCCTCGTCCCCCGGTCTGGCCGGCGAGCGGTGCGAACCGGACAGGAAATACGTCGCGCCATTTTCCTCGGTGAAGTCGTCGAGCATCACCAGCAGCTGGGCCATCAGGTGAAGATCGCCGGAAAAGGTCCGCTGGTCGCGATGGACGCGGCCGACATACGAGGCGTCGTTCGGCAGGTTCAGGACGCCGCCGTACGTATTCAGGATATACGGACCGTCGAAGAACGGCTCGAGCGCCGCCTGGAGGAACTCCTGCCCGAGCAGTTCGAGGAACGCGCCGCCCGCGCACGGAAGATGATGGACCGTGCCGTCGGCGCCGACGCCGACGCCATGTTCGATTTGCAACGCGCGCTGCTCGAGATAGACCTGGTCGAGCTCGCTCGCCAGGCGGGCGACCAACGGCGCCGGCGCGATCGATGGAACAAGCGCCCAGCCGTGCTCGACGAGTGAGGTCGGCGCCATACTATCCGCCGCACACCTCGACCAGCGCGCGTGAAACGGTTTCGACGACCAGGTCGACTTCGCCATCGTTCATGCCGGCCCACAGCGGCAGCCGGAGCAGCCGATCGGCGGTCCGGTCGGTGACGGGCAGCGGCCCGGCGGCCCGTCCGTACCTGACTGCCCGCCGGCGACGAGTGCAACGGCACGTAGTGAAAGACCGCGTCGATCCCCTCACGCGCGCAGAAGTCTTTACGCGGCCGTTCGTTGCGACAGATCTGCGAAGAGCAGGTAATAAAGATGCGCATTGTGCTTGCAGTCCGGCGGACACGATCGGGCGACGGACGATACCTCTGCGCTCTCCGCCGCGGCGAACGCGTCGTGATACCGCCGCCAGACCGCGAAGCGCCGTTTGGTGATCGTGTCGCCCGACTCGAGCTGGGCCAGCAGGAACGCGGCGCTGATCTCGCTCGGAAGATAGGACGATCCGACGTCGACCCAGGTGTACTTGTCGACGACCCCGCGGAAGAACTGCGCGCGATTGGTGCCTTTCTCCCAGACGATCTCCGCCCGCTGCCGACCAGCGCGCGTCGTTGATGAGCAGCGCGCCTCCCTCGCCCGACATCACGTTCTTCGTTTCGTGGAAGCTCAGGGCCGCGAGGTCGCCCAGGCGTCCCAGCGGACGGCCGCGATAGGTCGCGAGAAGCGCCTGCGCCGCGTCCTCGATCACCAGCAACTCGTGGCAGTGCGATCGCGAGCAGCCGGTCCATGTCGCAGCCGACGCCGGCGTAGTGCACGGCGACGATCGCTTTCGTGCGCGGGGTGATGGCGGCCTCAACCAGCGACTCGTCGAGGTTGCAGGTGTCTTCACGAATATCGACGAATACCGGCCTCGCTCCGCGCAGCACGAAGGCGTTGGCGGTCGACACGAAGGTAAACGACGGCATGATCACTTCGTCGCCGGGGCCGACCTCGGCCAGGATCGCCGCCATCTCGAGCGCGGCGGTGCACGAATGGGTCAGCAGCGCTTTCCCGGTCTGCAGCCGTTGCTGCAGCCAGACGTGGCATCGTTCGGTGAACGGCCCGTTGCCCGCGAGGTGGCGGTTGGCCACCGCTTCGCGGATGTATTCCAGCTCGTTGCCGACGACCAGCGGCACGTTGAAAGGAATTCTGGCCACGGTCAGCGGTTCATCAGGCCGGCGCCGACCGACGCTTCCGTCCGCGCCGGCGCAGGCATGTTTCTCGTCTCCCGCACGACGAAGATCGGGCGCTGCTTCACCTGTTCGAAGACGCGGCCGATATACATCCCGACCACGCCCAGGCTGATCAGGATCAGCCCGCTGAGGAACAGGTGGCTGATGATCAGGCTCGTCCACCCGAGCGCGAGCTGCCCGACGTTGCTGGTGTAGTAGCGCACGATCAACCACAGGCTGAAGACGAACGACAGCAGCGACAGCACGCCGCCGATGTAGATCGACAGGTGGAGCGGCTTCTCGGAGTAGGTGAGCGCAATCGTCAACGCGAGCGCCAGCAGCCGCAGCGTCGAGTACGAGCTCGCGCCGTCGGGGCGGTCGCGGTGCTCGACATCGACATAGCTGTGGGCGAAGCCGAGCCAGTGCAGCACCACGACGTAGCCGCGACGGTAATCGCCGAATTGAAGAAAGGCGTCCACGACCTTGCGCGACACGATCGAGTACGTACCGATCCGCGGATCGTAGTCGATGTCGGCGAGCCACCGGAAGATGCGTGTAGTACAGACGCGCGGTGACGTTCTTCGCACCAGCCGAATCTTCTCGCCCGCCGCCGCGCGAAGACGATGTCGAACCCCTCCCTGCACTTGGCGTACAGGGCGGGGATGTACTCGGGATCGTCCTGGAGATCGGCAATCCATGATCACGACGAACTCGCCGCGTGCGTGTTCGAGCGCGGCCGTGATCGCCGGATGCTGGCCGAAGTTCCGGCTGAGTCGCACACCCTTGACGCGAGGGTCGCGGTCGCATTCGCGCACGATCGCCGCCCACGATTCGTCCGGGCTGCCGTCTTCGACGAGGAGGACCTCGAATCGATCGGTGATCGCGCCGGCGGCGGCGGAGATCCGCGCCACCAGCTCGCCGACCAGGGACGCCGACCGGTAGACTGGCGTCGCGACCGACAGCACCGGGCGCCTCAATCGCCGTCATGATCGCAGCACCGCCAGCCCAATCCCCTCCCGGCCATAATCGTTGCCACAGTACAGCATGTAGAATGCGCCCTTCCAACCGAACACGTGGCTGTAGCAGATGGCCTGGCTGTCCCAGCCGCTCTTCGAGACATCGATGCCGACGAGGTCGTCGCGGCGCGTCCAATCGACGCCATTGTCGAGACCAAGCGTAGCCGACGCGGTATTCCTCGCCGCGATAGCTGAACCACATGTGGTAGAGGCCGTCGTGGCGCAGGCACCGACGGCCGGCAGACTGCGTATTCATCGGGGGAGCTGTTGTCGATGCACACGAGATTGGGACGGCTCCACTGAGACCGTCGGTCGATTCGGCAAACTTGATGGCGTAGACGTGCTTGGGGTCGTCGGGCGATTGTCCCCAGCGGCGAAAGCACGTGTACCACATGCGCCACCGATCGGCCTCACGGACGACCGAAACGGATCCGATCGACAGATAGTCCTCGTCGGTCCGTTCGAGAATCGGCGCGCGCGAGTAGCGCCGCCACGCTCCGCCGTTCTGCCGAATCGCCAGCCCGACATGATTCTGGAACGGCGTCAGGACCGTCGGCATCCAGCCGACGTAGTACATGTACTGCGTATCGCCGACCTCGACGATCCACGGGTACGAGACGCCATTCTCGTCGAAGGCGCCACGATCGCCGATGTCGAACACCGGGGTAGTCGCCGATCGAGACCGCCGGGACGGGACGTTCGGGATCGAGGGCGATGACGCCGACGCGCGACCGGTTCCTGGAATCGCGCCCGGTGACGTAGACATCGACCGCGTCACCATCGGAACGGGGAAGCGCGAAGGACGCTCCGGTATAGGTCGCCATCCATTCGCGACTCACATCAGGCTCGAGAATCCGACCGAGCTTGGTCCACGCGGCCGTTGCCGTCAGCATGCCGTCGACGATCGATTGGCGGCCGGCACGGCCCCGGGCCGTGCGAGGCTGTTCGTGTCACGATCCAGTGTCGGCTGGAGGTCCCTGTCGGTCATGGTCAACCGCGGCTGGGGCTGGCGTCGAGCGCGTGCGCGATGAGCGATCGCACGTATGTCGACCGCTCGTGGTCTTCGGCGGACAAGGGCAGGTCCTTGAATCGCCCCTGACCGTCGGCGACGCCGAAGATCATCGTCGGATGGCGGATGTCGTCGACGATGACGGCACCCGGCGGCGCCAGCAGGCCCCCGGCGGCAACCTCCACGTCTCGCAGCCGCGCTCTTCCCATCACCCTGGACACCAGATAGTCGGTCTCGAGCAGCCGGACCATCGCGCTCGAAACGCCGGCCCGATTGTCCACCCGGTACATCCGGAACCGGCGCGAGCGGGCCAGGTCCGCGGCCTCGAGCGAGAGGTTGCCGATCCCGAGGTCGTACACGGCGGCGCCGGCCGGCAGGCGCGCGATCAGTCCGGCGTCGATGCTCTCCCGCTTCTGTGCCGCGCCGAGGACGATCGCGGCGTCGATCGGCGACGTTGACGCATCGGGCACCACGACCGATGCGCCGATCCGCGGCAGCAGAAAGGCAAAGGAGTCGGCGAGCGGCCCGGTGCCGCAGAGCACCACCGCCTTCCCGCTCAGCCCGGCTTCGAGACGCTGCACCATGTCGAAGGCCGAATCGAACCAGACCTGGTTGTCGCTGTAGAACAACAGGCGGTCGGAGGGAACGCGCGAGGACGCCGCGGCGACGATCGCCGGCGACTGCGGCAGCTTGTGGTCGCAATCGACCGCGATCCAGTTGAACGTTCCAGCGACGTCCACGATCGAGATCAGATCCTGCGCGGCGCCGAGCTCGACGAACGCCATCAGGTTGGCGATGCTCTCCCGCACCGGTGGGAAGGAGACGCCGCGGTCTTCGCTGACGGGAAACTGCTGGATCACCAGCACGGCGGCCTTGTTCGTGCGCGCAGCGAGCGCCGCGACATGATCGAATCGATCCCGCAACGTCGCCAACTGGTCTGG
Organism: uncultured Chloroflexia bacterium; assembly: GCA_963816675.1. Classification (GTDB taxonomy): domain Bacteria; phylum Chloroflexota; class Limnocylindria; order Limnocylindrales; family CSP1-4; genus SPCO01. The sequence continues at coordinate 16,850 of CAWFLS010000007.1, read as the reverse complement.
CATCAACATCGGGGATCAGCTCCAGGTCTTGTGAGAGAACTTCGGAAAATGAATCTCGACCGGTCCGCCCTGCCGCAGCTGTGACGCGACCTCTTCGACCAGCGCCTGTGACGGGTTTTCCTTCGCATATCGGCTGACTTCGAGAATCAGATCCTGATACGGGATCCCGTAGGCCGTCGCCACGTCCTGGACCCGCTGCGTGAAGCCGCTGTGGAACAGAGCGAAGCCGTAGATCAGCTCGAGTTCGCTGGCGCCCTTCAACCGGGTCACTTTCGACGCGACGAACCGTTCGGCAAGCCTGGCGACCTCCAGCGGGTTGATGCCGGTGGGGTAGCCGGCCTTTTCGAGCACCACGAGCATCGTTTCGGTCTGCGCGTTGCCGCCTCCCCGTCCCATGCCGAGCAGCGTCGTGTCGACGACGCCGGCGCCGGCCTGAACGGCGGCAAGAGTGTTGGCGTTGGCGAGCAGCAGATTGTTGTGGCCGTGAAACCCGATCCGCGCGTCGAGCCCTGCCTTCAGGACCTCGACATACGCGGCAACCTGGGTCGGCAGCATCCCGCCGGCGCTGTCGACGACGGTCACCGTCGTCGCGCCAGCTTCGACGATCGGAATCGCACGCTGGAGGAGCTCGAACGGCGCCGCGGCGTAGGACTTCATGAAATTGTAGAAGACCTCGAACCCCAACGCGGCGGCGAGCTCGACAAACGGCCACGACGATTCGCTCTTCGAGACGTCGGTGCCGATCCGGACGAAGTCGGCGCCCGCATCACGGAACCGGCGCAGGTCGTCGGCCGTCCCGACACCGGGGATGAAGAAGGCCCCGACGCTGGCATCACCCTTTGCGGCAACCGCACGCGCCGCCGTCTCTTCGTCCGAGCACAGCGCTGGTGTCGAGGTTCTCGATGCGCCGAGGCCCAGCCCGTGTCCGACCTCGAGATAGCGGAACCCGGCGGTCGACAGGCCCCTGATGATCGCTTCGACGTCGTCCGGCGGCCACTGAAAGTCGATGGCATAGCCGCCGTCGCGAATCGTGCATTCGAGGATCGTCATCAGGTGGACCCGACGGCGTTGACCAGATCGAGCGGCGCCACGTCGGCGGCATGTTCGTAGTCGATCCGAATCAGCGATCGTACCGCGGCGAGCGTCTGCTGAACGGCTGCGCGATCGTCGCCGCGGACGAGGACATGGCCCGGACGGCTTCGGCCGTCATGCACGTCGTCGATGAGCTCGCCAGGCGTACGCTCGACGGCGGCATCGATCACCCCGGGCAGCCGCTTCGCCGCTTCGACGCCGCGCACGTCGACGATGCGCCCGCGTGGAAACATCAGGAAGTGCAGTGCACCGTCACCGTGGCGGATCGGCTCGATGCGCGACCTGAGCCCGACTGCCTGGCGAATCAGGATTCGCACCACGTCGAGGCCGGTGAGCGCGGGCATCAGGTGCGTCGCGACTTTGCTGCCACATCCACGCACAGCAAACTCAACCAGGTACACCGCCTTCGCCTGGTGCGACACCAGGAATTCGATGTGCAGGATGCCGTTGCGCACTTCGAATCCGGCGGCGATCCGGTGCGCCAGCGCTTCGAGCTCGCTCCAGACGCCCGCATCCCAGGTGCCCGGGTACCGCAGTTCGAGATCGTACCGGTCGGGCAGGGGGGACTTGGTCTTGTCGCAGATACCGAGCACGGTCACCCGGCCGTCCTGCACCAGCGCTTCGATCGACCCTTCGCTTCCGACGAGGAATTCTTCGACCAGCGCGGCGCCGCCCAGCGACGCTGCCAGCGCATCCGAGACGGCGGCGGCGACATCCGCCTTCCGATCGATCCACCGCACACCCCGGCTCGAACAATTGTCAACCGGCTTGACGATCGCCGGCAACGCTCGATCGCCAACCGCCGCGATTGCCGCTTCGACCGTCCGGACGCGGCGGTACCACGGACCGGCGATGCCGACCGCTTCGCTGCGCTGACGCATGGCGAACTTGTTGGTCGCGTACTCCGCGAGCTGCGGTGGATATCCGGGAAGTCCGAGCTGCCCGGCGACGTAGGCGGCGGTCGGAACGCCGATGTCGGCTGCGGTCAACACCGCGTCGATTCGGGCGTGCCGCGCCAACGCCAGCGTCGCCTCACGGTCCTTCAAATCGATGGCTTCGAAATGATCGGCGTGGTTGCGGGCCACGGCTGTGGACGACCAGTCGGTGACCCAGGTTTCCACCCCGAGCTGCCGCGCCCGGCGAACGTATTCCAGCTGCCACAGGCCGCCGCCGAGAATCAGCAGACGCTTGCCGGCGAGCTCGGGATCGACAGCGGCGCTACTCATCGCGGCGTGCCGTCGGTCGGGTCGGTCCGGCCCTGTTCGCGTGCATACGCAGCCGGACGCGGCGACGCCGCTGGAAACAGGCGTTCAAGATTCCCGAAGCTGATGTTGGCCCATTTCTCGGACGCCAGTCCGTCCGCGAGCTGTTCGGCTCTTTCGAACGCTTCGGCCGGCGTGTATTCCGGCATGTCGGATCCGATGACGAGGCGCTGATCGAGCTTTCCCATCACCCAGCGGATATCCGCGTCGAGCGAACTGCCGGCGTAGCGCAGCACTGTGAAAGACAGATCGAGCGTCAGCGAGGGATGTAACCGGACGATCTCGGCAACGTCGAGCAACGCGGCGCCGCCGCCGTGGAGCAGGACGATCCGGGCGCCGGCGCAATCGTGAGCGATCCGATCGATGACATCCGCGGCGTAACCGGTCGCATGCAACTTCTGCCTGAACAGCGTGTCGAGGAACACGATCAGGCGCTGTTCCGACGCGGCGCGAATCGCGGCGACGCAGTGAGACCCGGCCGGGTCGTACCCGTTCAGCCGCGGATGGAGCTTGATCCCGGCGAATCCTTCGGCGGCGAGGCGCGCGATTTCGTCGACGATCGCCGCGGCATCGGCGCAGCGGGACGGGTCGACGCCGGCAATCGGCACCAGCCGCCCGCTCGACTCCTGTGCGCAGTCGAGGACGTAGCGGTTGTCCACCACCCCGGCGAGCCCGACGAGGCAGGCCCTTCCGATGGCTGCGCGATCCATCTCCACAATCAGCCGCGAATAGCTCGCATCGTCCTTGCCGTTGATCCATCCGCCGTCTCTCGTCACGTGCGCCAGGGAGTCGAATCGCGTCACGGGCGAGGTCCCGGCACCGCGTTGCGGACGGCGGTGCCGCCGGCGAGGCGGTTGACTGCGAAGAGCAGCATCCATCGGCCGGCAAACGTCGTCCAGCGCAGCGTCGCGTCGGGATCGATCGGCTCGACCCCATGCGGACACGCGGCGTTGAAATAGACGACGTCGCCCGGTTCGGCGATGTCGTCGATCACCAGGTCGTGTCCGTCGGCCATCTGCACGAACAATCCTCCGCTGCGAAAGTCGACGCCCTTCCGCGATATCTGCATGATCGGGACGGTGAGCTGATGGTCGTCGATCGGATCGGCATGGCGCGCGAGAAAGCCGCCGCCGCGCGGATAGATCTGAAAGGCGAGCCTCGCCGTGCAGCCGTCGTCCGGCTGCATCCCGAGAAACCGCCCGGCGGCGAGGCCGCTGAGCCGGTTCCTCATGTGGTAGATCGGCGCGCACACCGTGAACAGATCGAACGGATCCTGGTTCCACGGAAAAAACATGAACTGATGGAAGCACCCCTGCACGTGCGCGCGCGGGTCCCGCCGATTCATGCGATGAAAGTTCGGCGCGCCGGCCTCGATCGGCCCGTAGTTCGGCAGCGACCCGCGGCCGACGCCCTCGAGATAGGCGCGGATGTCGTCGAGCATCTCGGCGTTGAACTGACGACGGGCGATGTAGACGTCACCCGCGGCGATATCGTCCCGCACCTGCTGGAGACGAGCGTCGTCGGCGAGGAGCCCACCGGGATCGTCGATCGACCGCAGGTTCCGGCCCGCCATCGCTCCCTGGCTGAACGCCGTCATTCGACGATGCCAGCCGCAGCCACGCGCATGTCGGCAACGTGCATCAGGCACTCCGGCCGAAGCCGCGCTTCAGCGTCAGGACGATTTTCTCCCAGATCCAGAGCGCGAGCCCGACCCATTCGACCCACACTCGCTCGATCGCGTCGAGCACGACGCACAGGATCACGAACGCCAGCATGGCATCTGCATCGCATCACGTCCCGGCGGACTTCCGGAAATCGCCGCGGCTGAAGTACTTCTCGAGCCAGACGTAGAGCACGATGAACATGTACCGGGCGCCCATCTCCTTGATCTTCAGCTTGGCAATGCCGCTGCGCCGATTGCGCCAGGTGATCGGAATCACCGTCCAGGAATAGCCTCGCACGATGGTCTTCAGCGGCAGCTCGACGGTCAGGTTGAAGTGTGGCGCCAGGAACGGCCGCAGCCCCTGGAGTGTCGTCATGCGATAGGCCTTGAACGCGTTCGTCGTGTCGTTCAGCTTCAGGCCGAACAGGATCCGTATGAACCAGTTGAAGGCGCGGTTGAGCACGTACTTGGGAACGGGATAATCGATCGTGCCGCCGCCGGGCATGAACCGGCTGCCGAAGACGGCGTCGTAGCCTTCGTTCAGCTTGTTCCAGTAGCGGACAACGTCGCGGCAGTCGTCGGATTCATCCGCCATCACGATCGCGACGGCGTCGCCTGTCGCGACCTCGATCCCGCGGATCACCGCCCGGCCGAACCCGTGCGGACCGTCGTTCCTGATCGCGCGCAGGTCTGGAATCGACGCCTGGAGCATTAGCAGTGCGTTCCACGTGCCGTCGCTGCTGCCATCGTCGACAACCACGATCTCGTGCGGGACCGAGTGATGGACCAGCTCGACATGCAAGTGCCGGACGGTCGTGCCGATGGCATCCTCCTCGTCGCGCGCCGGGATGACGACGCTGAAGCTGCGAAGCAAAGGGTCACGCGGAAGCGCGGCAGCCATTGGTCAGAACGGCTCGGTCAGCGACAACCAACCGGGATGGCGCTGGTGATGCTCGGCGATCTCGTCGAGGATGCCAGTCACCCGCCGGGACGGAACCCAGCCGAACCGGGCCGTCGCTCGTGCGTGGTCCATCGCCAGCCACGGTACGTCCCACTGCCGGGGACTCTGCTCCACGCGCACCGTCCGCGGTCCGAATCGCTTCGAGCACCAGTCGCTCAACTGCGCCAGGGACATTGTGTTCGATGCGCCGCCGCCGACGTTCCAGATGCCGGACGCGGACGGCCCGGAGCGTATCTGCCGCTCGATCAGCAGGGCGAGATCCGCGGGATGCAGCGCGTCGCGTACCTGGTGACCCGTTCCATCGAAGCCGAGATACGTCAGCTCGCGACCCGACGCCCAGGCGCGAACCCAATACGAAAAAATGCCCTGCTCTGCGGTTCCGAACTGGCGGCCCCCCGCCAGCACGCCGCATCGATTGATGACGACGGGCAGGCCGAATGCATGCCCGTATTCGACCGCCATGACTTCCGACGCCACCTTCGTCGCGCCGTACAGTGAGACCGGAGCGGCGGTCGAAAACTCCTCGGCGACGCCGGCTGGCGACGCGCCGGGCGGCCAGGCGCCGGACTCGATCCGGAGCGAAGGCATCGGCGTCGACGACGAGCGGCAGCGTGTTCAAGGACTTCACGCTGTAGACGCGGCTGGTCGACAGCAGCACCAGGCCGGCGCCGCCCTGCTTGCAGAATTCGAGGACGTTCAGGGTGCCGGTCAGATTGTGCTCCACCACCTGGCGGCTGCTGGTCCGGCCGTCGACGCCGGCGAGCACGCTCGGATTCGCCGCGGCGTCGATGACCCAGTCGGCGTCGCGCAGGACATCGAAATCGCTCTGGCAGCGGATGTCGCCGTGTTTGACGACGATTCCGGCGGCCTTGAGCCGGCCTCGCGTGGTTTCGCTGCCAGGCCGGCTGAAATTGTCGATGCCGGCGATCCGCACGCCGTCGAAGCAGTCGGACAGCTGCAACGCCAGCTCGCTGCCGACGAAGCCGCAAATCCCTGTAATCGCGATCTTCATCAGGCGGACATACGGGCGTGCCAGTTCTCGACGATTTCGCGGACCGTCTCGGGCAGGGACCTGGTGATGTCCCAGCCGGGATAGTGCGCCTTCATCTTGCGCAGGTCGCTGTAGTAGCAGATGTGATCGCCGCGGCGCGCTTCTGTCGACGTAGGTGTGGACGCTGCGGCGCGGCCGGTCAGCGACTCGGCCAGCTCGAAGGCCTCGAGAATCGAGCAGGAGTTCGGCCTTGCCGCCGCCGAGGTTGTAGACCTCGCCGATCCGCGGCGCCTGGTCAGAACGCGTCCATGAAGCGCGGCGACGTCGCAGCGAGTGGATGTTGTCGCGGACCTGCTTGCCCTTGTAGCCGAAGACCGTGTACTCGCGCCCTTCGAGGTTGCACTTCACCAGATAGCTGAGGAAGCCGTGCAGCTCGACGCCGGAGTGGTTCGGGCCGGTCAGGCAGCCGCCGCGCAGGCAGCAGGTCGGCATGCCGAAATAGCGGCCGTACTCCTGCACCATCACGTCGGCGGCGACCTTCGACGCGCCGAACAGCGAATGCTTCGACTGGTCGATCGAGAACGTCTCGGGAATGCCGTGCGTCGAAGGCCGGGTCGGCGTAGTCCCAGCGCGTCGCCAGCTCGTTCAGCGCGATCGCGTTCGGCGCGTCGCCGTAGACCTTGTTCGTCGACATGTGGACGAACGGCGATTCCGGGCAGAGCCTGCCGCGCGGCCTCGAGCAGGTTCAGCGTGCCGACGGCGTTGGTGTCGAAATCGTCGAACGGAATCGCCGCGGCGCGATCGTGCGACGGCTGCGCCGCCGTGTGCACGATGAGCGTCGGGGCGGACGTCCGCGACCAGATCGCAGTGATCGCCGGCGCGATCGCGGATGTCGACTCGATGATGGTGGAAGTCCTTCAGCGTCCGCTCGAGCCGCTGCTGATTCCAGCGCGTGTCGCCCGGCGGCGCCAAAGAACACCGCGCGCTGGTTGTTGTCGACGCCGTGGACCCGGCAGCCCTGGGACGCGAAGAAGACGCAGACTTCCGAGCCGATCAGACCGGACGAGCCGGTGACGAGACAGGTGCGCGTTTTCATTTACCTGACGACGCCCCATGCCGACTTCGACGGGTCGAGAAAAGGGGTCCAGTATTGCCACGCGTCGTTGCGCAGCAGCCAGTCGTGAAGCGGCCACGCGATCGTCGCGAGAGCGCCCGCGCCCAACAGCACCGCCAGCGTCGCCAGGTGGCGTGACGCCAGCGCCTCATAGAACTGCTTGTCGAACAGCAGTGGCACGGCGCCGACGACCAGCGCGACACCCACCCCGCCGTAGTACCGTCCTTCGCTGGTCTGCATGATCCAGAACAGCGGTGCGTTGAGGAACAGCGGCCATGTCAGCAGCAGCGTACGCGTGCGTTGATATCCGGCGGCGACCGCCAGCGCGATGGTGGTCAACAAGAACAGCACCAATGGTCCCCGGCCGGCAACCTGAAACAGGAACCGCTGGAGATCGGTCGGAATGCCCGGCCACAGATCGCCGGCGAGGCATCGCATCATCTTGTGGTACACCATGAAGACGAAACGTCCGGGATACGTCAGCCAGAACTTGAACACTTCGCGAACGACGACATTGCTGCCGGCTTGCGATTTCTCGTCGAACGGCGTGTGGGTCGAGACCCACTGGAAATACGAATCGTCCGAACAGACCCACGGAAACCGGCTCGGCACCTCCCAGAGGCCGCAGAGCAGCGAGGCACCGGTGGTCGATGTCGTCGGCACGAATTCTCGCGTGTATTGCATCTTGTAACCGGCCCACCCGATTCCGATCGTCGCCGCGAGGGCCGCGGGCATCAGCAGGCGGCGCGGGGAGCGGGCATGGAGGATCAGCGAGACGATGATCCATCCCGGCAGCACGTCGGGCCGCATCAGGAACCACAACGCAAACGTCAGGTGGACGAACCCGTCCACGCCGAGGGGCACGCGACGGCCCTCGTGTTGCGCGTCGACGCGAAGGCACAATGCGGCAAGGACGAGCAACGCAATCGGCGCGATGACGGAGTCGACTTGCGTGTACCCGAGCTGCTTCGGAAGCATCGCGATCAACAGCCCGACAGTCCAGACGACCGCCGGCCGCCACAGCCGACCCGCCGCCCATGCGAAAAACCCGAGGGCGATGCTGTAGAGCAGGACCTGCAGGAACACGGTCGCGATGACCAGGTCGACGAGCGTCCGGTGTCCGAACAGCAACCCCGCGGCCGCCGCAAACAGGCCATACCCCGGCATCTTCGCCCACGACACCAGGCCGTCCGATACCGTCAGCCCCTGACCGTGGAGGAGCCGCGCCGCCTCCCAGATCGCGCCGTTCAGGTTGCTGCCGGCAATCTCCTGCAACGGTCCGCTGGCATAGAACGATCGCAGGTCGCGCGCCGCATACGGCGAGTAGAGGATCGCCAGATCCAGGAGGGACAGCGAAAAGCAGACCAACGCCAACAACACCGGCGTCAGTTTCTTCAGCCAGGATGGGCGCACGAAAAACGCCGCGAGCATCGTGAAGAAACACAGTCGAGCGATGGTCCCCGGCACCAGAGTGGCGTGATACCTCTGCGGCGGGATGGCGTCAAACAGCGGACGCACGTCCGAGACCAATCCTCGACTGTCCTCGTAGAGCGCAAACTCGGCGACGACGATCGGCGCCGACTGTGTCTCGGGCGCGGACGAGAACGAGAGCGCGGTGACCGCCCGGCCAACGGGCAGAGCGCGGACGGTTCGCCCGTGATCGCTCGACAGTCGGATCGGGTCGATGCCCACCGCATCGTCGTTCGGCCGCGTCTGCAGCTGCAGCTTCGGCGGCTGGGCGACGCTGACCAGGAGATGACGGGCCTTCTGCATCGCGTCCGGCGATTCGAATTCGATCGTGAGCTGCGCGGCCGGCGCGTCGGTCGCAAGCCGGTATCGCTCGTCCGACAGCTCGGCGACCGTCACATGGCACGGCGACGCCGGCTCGACCGCCTGGCACGTCGCGGCGAAGCGGACGGGCAATCCGGGTGGCGCTCCGACGAACACGTCTCTACGGTCGTGAAATCCGGCGTACACGATGACGGCGACAGCCAGCGCACATTCGGCGACGATGACAACCCGGCCGATCCGCGACAACGATGTCATCGTCGCAGATACAGCCGCAGGGACTTGATCGTGACCCGCGACTCACCAGCGGGATTCCGGTTCGCAATCATCACCGTCAACGACCGGCGGTAGCCAAGCAGCGCTGAATTCACCTCCGAAAATGCTCCCGTGGTCTGGGACGAGTTGATGGCGATCCATTTGCCGGCCTGGAGGAGCCCGATCGTCACACCACCCTGGTCAACGTCGGCGTCGAACCTGATCCCGGCAGTGTTCGCGCCGTTCGTCTCGATCGTCGCGTAGGCCTGATACTCGTACGCTTCGGAACTGGTCGCGAGGGTGAGTCTGCCCTGCTGGATCTCGAACACGCGCGGATGCACCAGTTGCCAGTGCAGCGTGGTGAGGTCGTAGTCAGGATTCGAGGAGGCCGCGAGAAGGACCTGTGTGCTGTGGTACCACCCGGACAGCCGCGCCAGGTCGAGATACTGTGACGAGAGCAACCACAGGCCAAGCGTTGCCGTCCCCCATATCGCGCACGCACGGAACCGCTTCAGAAACAGTCCTCCCGGCCTTCGATCCACGACGCATGCCACAGCACGGCGTTCAACACGGTCCAGAGCTGAAAGCTGTAGCCGCCCGATCCGTTGATCTGCGCTTTGAGCAGTCCGCGGAAGTAATCGTTGTCGAAGAAGCCTTCCTTCGTCAGCTCCGAACGCTCGAACGCGGCGAGGCTGCGCCGCCCGAAGTCGCCTTCGCGAAACCACTCCTCCATCGGCGCGCCGAACCCCTGCTTGCGGCGGTAGATCATGTCGTGGTCGAGGTACGGCTCCGCGGCCTTCTTCAGGATCCGCTTGCCGACGCCGTCCCGCAGCTTGTACGACGGCGGCAGCCGCGTCGCGAAGTCGACGACGTCGTGATCGAGAAACGGCACCCGCGCCTCGACCGCGTGCGCCATCGTCAGCTTGTCGACGCGCATCAGCAGATGCTCCGGCAGACGCAGCTTCATCTCCAGGTACGGAATCTTCTGCAGCACCTCGGGTTCCCGCAGCCGCCCGTCGAGCGGGCCGAGGTACTCGCGAACGACCGCGTGGCTGTCGAGCGCGGTGAACGATGGCGGCAGAAGACCGTCCACCGGACAGTCGACCGCCTGCGCGAACGGCTCGCGGCTCGGCGTCAGCCGATCGCGCATCTCGCCCCACCAGCACACGGCGCCGCCCCAGAACAACTCCTGTCCGGCCTCGGCGCGCCGCTGAATCTCGAGATCCTCGCCGCTCAAGCCCGGCGTCCGCGCCTTGAGCGCCGGCAGAAAACGCCGCCATCCTTGCGAGCCGTTCCGCGCGGGCCGGTAGACCGATTCGTACTTCTGCCGATAGTGCTCGCACCACCAGTAGCCGAGAAAATTCTCGTCGGCGCCTTCGCCGACCTGCACGACGGTGGTGCCGCTCTGCTTGACCAGCCTCGACAGGAAGTACAGCGGAATGCAGACGTTGTCGGCGATCGGCTCGTCCTGCAGCCGCACCAGCAGCGGCAGAAAATCCTGCGCCTCCTCGCCGTTGATCAGCGTTTCGTGATGGTCGGTCCTGTAGCGCGGCGCTGACTCGCCGCGGCGAACTGGAACTCGTTGTAATCCTCTTTGCCTTCGTAGCCGATCGTGAACGTCGTCACCGGCCGCGTCATCAGCTCGCTCATCAGCGCGACGTTCAGCGACGAGTCGACGCCGCCCGACAGCAGCACGCCGAAGGGCACGTCCGACACCATGCGCCGGGCGATCGACTGCTTCAGCAGCCGCGTCAGCTCGGCGACCGCCTCGGGCTCGCTGAGGTCCTGCTCCGACAGCATCCGCGCGCGCGTCGGGCCGGCAGTCCCACCACTGCGTGGCGCTCGCCTCGCCGCGCCAGTCGATCGTGACGCGATGGCCGGCGGGAATCTTGAAAATCCCGCGGAACATCGTCAGCGGCGCCGGCGTGACGATGAACGTCAGGTAGTGCCAGAACGCGGTGCGATCCATCTCCGGCGTGACGTCGGGATGCGCGAGCAGCGCGCGGATCTCGGAGGCGAACAGCCACTCGCCGGCCGCGGTTCGGGTCAGATACAGCGGCTTGATGCCGACGCGATCGCGGACCAGGTGCACGACCGGACGGCCGGGATCGCGGCCGTCGTAGACCGCGAAGGCGAACATCCCGTAGAACCGATTGACGCAGTCGAGGCCCCACTCCTCGTAGGCGTGCAGCGAGCATCTCGGTGTCGGAGTGATCGGTGCGCCACGCGGTACTTGCCGAGCGCCTCGAGCTCCTGGCGAATCTCCGCGTGGTTGTAGATCTCGCCGTTGAACGTCACGCGCCACGGTGCCGGCGTCGTTGACCATCGGCTGCGTCGCGTCGGTCGAGAGATCGATGATCGACAGCCGGCGGTGGCCGAGCGTGCAGCTGCCGATCGCGCGGCGCACCAGAGACCGACGCCGTCCGGACCGCGATGCGCCATCCGGTCGCGCATGCGCGCGACGATGTCCGGGCCGGAGCCGGTCCGGCCTGGCCTTGAACGATCCGACGATGCCGCACATTTTGGTAAGTCCGTCCCTCAGCGTTGCGAATGTCGTGCGGAACCTTCAGGTCTGCACGGGCCGGCAGGACTCACGCCCTGCACGACGCCAGATTTTCGCAACGGCATCAGATTTGGCAGCGTTTTCAGGCGTTTTCTCCGCGGTGCGGTCGCCTGCCGATGACGAAGCGCCGCCAGCCGCGCCGCATCCAATCCTGCTCGCGGTGAAGGCCGTCGATGATCTCGTCGCGGCGCTGCACTTCGCGAACCATGCGGTCGTGCAAATCCCGCAGCATCTCATCCCTCAGGTTGACTTCCTGCTGGACGGCGGCGCGCTCCGCGTCCCGGACGGTGATCTCGTGCTGCATCCTGACGAGCTCGAGCTCGCGATCGGCGTCGAATGGCGGCTGGTCCTTCATCACCGCCGGGAGGGCTCGCAGCCATGACTGCTCGGGATCGTCGATCAGTTCACGCCAGGGGCTCGTGTCCGTCTCCGGAGCCGCGGTTTCGGCGGGCTTCACCGACACGGTCATCAGGTATTCGCGCAGCGTCGGATCGCGAACCATGTTCCAGTGGTTGTGCACGTCGCGCGACGCCAGCGTGCCGAGCGCGTACGAGCTGTAGTTGAACGCCTCGACCGAGATCCCGCGATGGCGGATCCGGCGCAGCATCCACACCAGCTCGGGGATCGTGTACTCGCGGTGGTGCCCCTCGAAGGGCAGCTCGGTCTCGTACTGCGCCTGGATATCGGCCAGCACGGTCTCGCCGCGGGCGAACTTCTGCCGGTTGTAGAGGTGGACCAGATTCGGCGTGTCGATCACGAGCAGCCCGCCCGGTCGGAGGACGCGATTGAGCGTCTCGAGCAGCGGACGGGGCGAGCTCGGGATGTGCTCGATGACGCCCATGCACAACACGACGTCATAGCTCGCGTCGAGCCCGGCCAGTCCGTAACCCACGTCGCCGAAGTCGTGGAGGTGCACGCCGGCGTCGGCGAGCACGCGCCTCGGACCATCGAAGGCGTGCTCGTAGGCGCGGTAAGAGTCGACGGTGTCGACCGCAAACCCGGCGCGCGCGAACATCAGGGCGAAGTTCCCGAAATACGATCCGTAGTCGAGCAGGCGTCCGGAGACGACTCCGCGGCGGCGCAGCGCCGCGCCCGCATGCACCATTCGCGCGATGCTGCACCGCAGATACCCGGTCCAGTCGAAGCCGCGCAGCGCCGGCGAGTGGCGGGCCAGCGGCTCGAAGTCCGCGCCGGCAATCGCCGCGGCAATCGATTCGAACGCCGAGGCGGCGCCCGGGAGATCGGCGGGGAAATCCGCCTCGAGGCAGCGCGGAAAATCCAGATCCAGTTTCTCCTCGAGCTCCATCACTGGAGGCTCCACGCGCCTTCGAGCACGTGCCGCGTGCCGGTCCCGATCAATCCGGAACCGACGACCGATACGTCGAAGTAGCGCGACACGCAGCAGTAGACCGACGGGTTGATGGAATAGAACACCGCCTGATCGGTGTCGTAGTACCGCTCCTTGGCGATCATCAGCGTCACCGCGTAGGTCCCGTTGGTCAGCGTCAGCCGCGGAATCGTCAGCCGGACGGTCCCGCGCGGGCGCTCCCGTGCGTCGAACAGCAGATCCCGCGTGATGAAACGAGCGACGTCCTCGATGCCATCCTTGTGAAGGGCCAGGACGACCTGGCAGCGCTCGAGCAGATCCGGCTTGAAGATGGCGTAATCGATATCGAGCCGCGCGATGCTGCCATGCTCGAGAATGTGCACCTCGCGACCATCGTCGGACACGAACCTGGCGCCGGTGACGACGAGTGAGCCGGTCCCGTGGACTCCGGTCACATTCAAGGGCCGCGTGGCCGCGCCGCTCGCATCGTCGGATGCCAGCGCCGTATAGGTTTTCCACCCGGTGCCCTCGTCGACGATGCGGCCGAGCGACATCTCGCGACCCCGAACGTAGAGCCGGACGGTCAGATCGGACGGTTCGGGAGATGCGTAGTCGATCGAACAGGCGAACGAGGCGGCGGAGTCGACCATCTGTCCGGGCACGGCAAACACACCCGCCACCTTGTGGAAGGGACTGCCGTAGTTGAGCATCGGCCAGCAGACCCGGCCCTGCCAGGCACCGATTTCTCCCCAACTGGTACCGGCGCGTTCGAGATGCGTGCCGCGGGCCGCATTGAATGCGTCGGCGTCCATCGGCCAGGCGTCGACCCGTTCACCGTCAAGCAGCAGTGCGACGTCGGCGAAGTGGACCAGTCCCGGCTGGGGGCGGCCGCCGGTGCTCGAGATTTCGAGCACGACGTGATCGACCTGATTCGCCGCCGATCCGGTCGCGCCCGCCTGCTGCAGTTCCAGCATCCGTTGCTGCTTCTTCAGGCGGAGGCGGTGCTCTTCCTGCTGGCGAATGGAGTCCTCGTACGCTTTCACCACGCTGCCGCCGTCACCGTCCATCAGGACCCGACCCCGATCGAACCAGATGACGCGTTCGCACATCCGCACCGCCGAATAGATGTCGTGCGTGACCAGCAGCAGCGTCGCGTCGTTTCGCTCGCAGAGCTCCCGCATCCGGTCGTAGCTCTTCTGCGCGAAATACGCGTCGCCGACGCCGAGCACTTCGTCCAGCACCAGAAGATCGGGCGAGATCGCCGTCGAGGCCGAAAACATCAGCCGCATCGCCATGCCCGTCGAGTAGGTCTTCACCGGCTGGTCGATGTACTCCTCGAGCTCTGCGAAGGCAATCGCATCGGCGCAGCGGCGCTCGGCCTCAGCGCCGGTCACTCCGAGTTGAGCGAGGTAGGCGTGCACGTTCTGCCGGCCGGTGAACTCCGGATGGAATCCCGTTCCGATCTGCAGCAGCGCGTGCACGTCGCCCTGGACCTCAATCGATCCCGGCCGTTGGCTGGATCACGCTGGTGACCAGCTTCAGGAATGTGCTCTTGCCCGCGCCGTTGCGGCCGATGACCGCGACCTTCTCGCCACGGCGGATCTCGAGGTTGATGCCGTCGAGCGCGGCATGCTCGGTGAACGCGCCCGGCTTCTCGCCCAGCATCCCGAACATGTCGAGGAAGCGATACCCGGGCTTCGAGTACAGCCGGTATACCTTCGTCAACCCGGTGGCGCGAATGGCGACGTCGCTCATGTCAATAACCCAACCTGCGACAACTACTGCGGCCTGCGCTCCACGACGTCTCGCAGCGTCGCCGCGAGCGTCGGAGCGTGGACGTGCAACGCATACCGCGCCTCGATGGTGCGGCGGCCCGCTTCGCCGAAACGGCGTCTGAGCTCCCGGTCGGCGATCAGCCGTGCCAGTTTCTCCACCCATTCGTCGTCGGTCGCGGCGAGAAAGCCGTTGACGCCGTCCTCGACGATCTCGCGGTTGACGCCGACCGCCGCCGCCACCACCGGCACACCGCACGCCATGAACTCAATCGCCTTGAAGCCGCACTTGCCCCTCGACCATTCGTCGTCGGCGAGCGGATAGATCCCGACGTCGCAGGTGTTGAACAGCCGCACTTCGTCGTCAAGCGCCCAGGGCGGCTGCTCGGTCACGATCCCCGGCACTTCCACCCGTTCCCCGGCGCCGCTGACCCGCAGGACGAACCGCTGCTGCTCGCCGGACGCGCTGCAGCACGTTCGTCAGGCCGCGCACGTAGGGCGCGGTCGTCGGGCTGCCGATCCAGCCGACGATCGGCTCGCGCGGTTGGTCGCCGTTGTTCGAAAGTGCGGAAGGTGACGGCACGAAGCGCGTGGTGTCGACGCAGGTCGGAATGACGGTCACCGCGTCGCTGAAACGGCGCGCGTACGCACGCAAGGTACTGATTGCCCGCAATCACCCGATCGCTGTGACGGATGATCGTCGCCAGCTTGCTTGGCGCCTTCAGCGCGCGGATGAACCGGTTGGCGTCGCTCACATTCGGAAGAAAAATCGCGTCGTCGAAGTCGAAGACGACCGGGGGGCGGCCGCGCATCGCGAGCAGCCGCTCGACCACCGCCGGTCCGATCGGGAACATCTCGCGATACAGAAGGATCGCATCGAAGCGCGAGAGATCGCGCAGCGATGCCAGATGCTTCAACGACAACGTCGCAAACCGCGACGCTTTTCGCAGGTAGTGCCCCCGCTTGTAGACCAGATGAAAGAAGTCCGCGGTGAACAACGACCGCAGCGTGACGTCGATGCCGACCGACCTCAGATACGGAATGAACTGCGCGATCCGAAACCGGCAGCCTGCGCCTTCCTCAGGAATCGGCGACAGCGCCAGCACGCGGATGGTGTCGCTCACGATCAGCGGCTCGCCGCCCATCGGATCAGGCGGCGAGACATGGAATCGAGCCAGGCCGCGTGCACCCTCGATGCCAACGCCTCGCCGCGCGACCACGACCAGCTGGAGCGAAGGAGCGCCTCGATCGCCGCGTCAGCACCGGCGACGTCGGTCTTCGGCGAGGCGAGGCTCGCGCAGACATGTTCCGCCAGACGCCACCACGCGAACGTTCGCTGTTTCACCTATCGACTCTGACCTGACGGGGCTTGCGGCGCCCGCGCCGTGAGCATCTGGAAGAGCACCGGACCGTGCGGCGTCTCCACCGTGAGCAGCGCGTCCGGCGCGACGACGACCGGCCGGTCGGGGCCGGGGACCGTGCAGCGCGCGACTCCATCGGGCGACCTGACAGTGGCACACCTGACGCGCAGGGTCGCCGCCACATCCCGTCGGCTCAGCGGCACCGCGATCGTCTCGTCACCGACGTGCAAGCGCAGAGTCCCCGGGCCGGGGCCGCCCACCGCGACCACCTCTGCGATCGGACGCTCCGCCGAGGGAAACCGTGTCGCCGGTCTTCAACTGCGCGACGAACGCGTCGGGCGGCGCTTTGAACGCGCCGGCGACCTCGAGCTCGACGTCGGTGGCCATCGGCATGACGGCGACCGCCTCGGGCAGCCGGGCGACCTCCCGCATGTAGTCGTAGAGGACGACGTCATAGCGGCCCGGCTTCAAATCGGGCACATCGACGAGCGCGTACGTCGTGCTGCCAAGAAGAAACGACTTGGCGGGTATGGTGCCGAACGACACGCGCATGAACGGCCTGAGGTTCGTGCCGTCAATCTCGAGCCGCTGGTCTGCGCCTTCCACCAGCGTCGCCGGCACGACTGTCGCCAGCGTCGGCGCCGGCGTCCGGAACAATAGAAACGCGCCATACGCGATCGGAATCAGGATCAGCAGCACGA
>CAWFLS010000006.1:0-97030 GCA_963816675.1 uncultured Chloroflexia bacterium | reverse complement strand
ACCGCCGTGTCACGCGGCCTTGAAGACCTTCTGGCTGCCCACGAGACATCGGCTCGCCCCTGTTGTCGAGCCTGAGGCCCGGGCGCGATCCCGCCGAGATCCAGACGGCCTTCGCGGACCTCGGGCTCGTGCCTCCCGAGGAGGTCGTCGAGTGGTTCGCGTGGCACGCATACGATCGAGACGCTTGGCAGGCGGCAGGCGGCCAGACCGATCCCGAGCTCTTCTGGTTCGGCTGGCCCATGAACCTGGACGAGGCAGTCACGAAATATCGCGACTACGAGCAGAACGTCGATCGATACGTCGACCCATCGTCGCCAACGCCCGACGAAGAGCAGTGGCGTTCGACCTGGTTCCCGTTGCTGTGGAGCAGTCCCGCCGACATCGTGGTGGAGTGCGATGGCCCTCCGGCGGAGCCGGCGCAGGTCCGACGCGTCGAGAATCAGCCCTTGTTCCCGCGTGGCCCGGCTGCGCCGGTCATCTTTCCGTCGCTCGTCGAGCTCATCGCGGCTGCGGTCCGGTCAGTCCGGGATCATTCGGCGTGGGAGCAGGGCACGATCCAGATCCGCGACGGCACGGACGGTCTGATCGAGCACTACTGAGCCGAGCGGCCGCCTTTTCATGCAAGGGCCGCACATGCCTTGGGCGCCGTGAGGGCGCTCGAGCGGCTTGCGGGCGTACGAGGCCGCCGGGGAGGCGGACCATTCGACCCGGCCGAAGAGAGCGATATCGCCGAGGACTGCGCACCGATTGATATGCCAGCGTTCGCCGCGGCGCCGCAGTTGTTCGTACGCGGCCGGCAAACATTTCCGACATGACGGTCGCACAACAACCTGATACGGACGATCCCGCCGCAGTCCGCGCCGTCCTCGCTGCTGAATACGCCATGCTCGCGGGAGCGCTCGGCGTGGGGTGGTCCGCTTCCCTCGTTCGGACGAGCCTCTTCCTCGGTGTGCTCTCGGCGGTCGGTGTCGGACTCGGCTTCGCCGCGCAGGCGGGCGGCGGATTGGCGAGTCAGTCGACGAGTTGATCTGACATCTCCCCGGTGCACGTCCGCCCGTAGACTGGACCGCTATGACCCGCTGGGTTTCCCGGATCTGGCAGCAGCCCTCGGCTGTACTGCTCGCCGTCCAGCTGCTCGGGGTGCTCCTCTATCCGTTCATGGACGAGTCGGCAATCGGCCGGGCTGCCCTGTCCTTGTTCGCCCTGGTCGTCCTGTTCCTGGCCGTCAGGGCCGTGCGCGCCACGCCGGCATTGACATGGATCGCCGTAGGGATCGGCCTGCCGCTCATCGCGCTGACCATCCTGGAGGTCGCTGATCCCCTCAACGGGCAGGTCGTTCTGTCGTCATCGATCCTGCACGCAGTGTTCTACTTCTACACGACATTCGCCCTGATCAGGTACATGTTCCTCGACCGCTTCGTCACGACCGATGAGATCTGGGCGGTCGGTGCCACATTCACAGTCGTCGCCTGGGCATTCGCCTACATGTTCATGGCGGTTCAGGTCATCTGGCCCGGTTCGTTCACCGCCGCGATCGCGCCTGACGCGCCGCGGACCTGGTTCGAGCTTTTGTTCCTGTCGTTCACGAACCTGACGAGCGTTGGACTGTCGGACATCACGCCCGTCCTCCCACACGCCCGCTCCTGGGTGATGATCGAACAGGTCGCAGGGCTCATGTACGTGGCCCTGGTCGTGTCCCGTGTGGTCGGGTTGACGATCTCGCGACAGCGCGTGCGTGAGCCCCGTCTCGACGATCGGTCACCCACAACGTGACCGCCACCAACGGCCGGCTGGAGGATGGACGGCGAGGTCGATCTACCGACAACGTGAAGATCTCCGGTGGCTCCGGAAGCGACGGGTTCTCGGTCGGGCCTGCGCGTGGACCGTGCAGTACACCGGTGGCTCCAACATCAATGTGACAGGGTCGATAAGCCCAGAGCCCGGTGTCCTGCGGATCGCGACCCCGTGTACGCCGCGCGTCGATCCCGAGGCGTCAGCCGCCCTCCCGTGACGGAAGAGGTCGAACCGCGGCGTGGGCCGGCTGCTCGACGCGCCGTTGCAATGCTGTATCTCGAACGGCGCGGTACCCTTTCACGGGGATTTCGAGCCGTATGGGAGGGCACCGGCGGAGTGCCATATCAGCGTGAAGCGGAGATCGTGCTCGCCATGTGGCGCGAGATCGAGGGACAGCTCAAAGCCGCGCCCGAGGGATCCGAGGAAGAAGAGTACCTGCGCGGCGAGGCCGCCCGGTTTCGCGACGAGTATCAGCGATTGATCAGGGAGGCCCAGGCGCATCACCGACCGGTACCGCCTCCGTTCCCCGAGCCCGATCCCGCCCTTGCTGAACCGGCCGGCCGCTAGGTCTCGCGGCCCAGCGACGGGCTGAACGGTTCGACGGCCACCTCTCAGGTCCGGCGGCGGCCGGCCCTCCGCAGGAGCAGGGCGATCGCGCCAACCGCCGCGAGGAGGCCGATCCCCCAGACAGCGTACTGGCCAAGGTAGAACGGGACGGTCGTCGGAGCCGGCGGACGGTCGGCCGCGGCCTGGCCTTCGACCCGCGAGATCCGCCACACGCTCCCGGTGCCCGCCTGGATCCGGATGCCGGCAGCCTCGGGCGCGATCTCGATCTCCCCGAAATCGGTGACATACAGCGCGTCATCAGGTCCGAACGCGCAATGACTCGGACGTTCGAACCCGTCGTGCGGCAGCTTCGAGGCGGGGCCTGCGATCCGGTTGATGGCGAAGTCGATGATCTCGCGACGTTCGAGGTCGACGCGGACGACCTTGAACCCGACTGGTGCCGCCAAAGGCGCAGTAACGGCCAGGAACCATCGCCGATCCAGACGAGGTCGGAGCCGATCGCTCACGAGGCCCGCGAGCGGCTGGGCTACGACCGCCGCCGCAAGACCCGCGAACGAGATCAGGCCGATCGCGCTGGCTGCCCGCTCGCTTCCCGACAGGCGCACCGGGAGGAGGAGGACGGTGATGCCGTCAGTCAGGAAGGCGAGCGGCAGCCAGACGATGCTGATGCCGAGGGCCAGCCGTGGGACACGGCTCATCCCCGGACTTGGGCACCTCGGTTCTGTCGCGGTGCGAGCGAATTCTCGGCGTCGAGGTTGGCCCCCTCGTCGACCGCGACACGGAGCCGGTAGACGAGCTCTCCGCCGAGCCAGGCCGTGAACAGCGCGAGGCCGGCACCGAGGATGCTGAGGATCGCCGGAAGGATGCTCGGCAGATAGGCCGGCGACGACCACCGAGACGCGAGGCTCAGGATGAACAGCCCGGTCACGACGAGATTCCCCAGGCCGTGCATCATCCCGATCCGCTTCGCGCGCGTGCCTGTGGGGATGGCAAGCCAGTCGATGAAGCCGAAGATCGCCGCCAGCAGACCTCCGACGATGCCGGCAACCAGAGCCCAGAAGGAGAACGTCGACAGGTCGGCGTTGCCTCGTCACGAGGTACGCGACGTCAAAGATCGTAGCGGTCGCCAACAGGCCGAGCGGGAAGACGATCAGCATCGGGTGGATCGGATGCCCGAGCAACTTCACGTGACTTTCCATCCTGACCTCCCGTGCCCAAACTGCTCGCATGCGGCTGTCGGCGCGTGCGGTCGGCGCCGCCGAGCATTGATACGTACGCCGACGATTCAGCGGGACTACAGCGTCCGACCGTTTTCACACACCGTGCCGACGGCGACCCCATTTGAAAGCGCATCTCGGGCTCGCGCGACGATCCGCCCAACCGTTACGCTCTTCGCCCGGCCGGAGTGGCGGAATCGGTAGACGCAGCGGACTTAAACTCCGCAGCCCGAAAGGGCGTCCGAGTTCGAATCTCGGCTCCGGCACCACAACGCGAATTCGGGCGCCGGCGCCAGGTCAACTGAAGCGGGCATGCGCGAGCCGTCAGCGGGGCGGCGCTGACGAGGGTCCTCACCGGGGAGGTGGGACGATGGGCGACGAAGTCGACGACGACGAAAACGAGAGTCTCATCGTTGAGTTACTCGGCAACGTGCAAGAGCTGATCACGGTATTGCTGCCGATCAGCGCCGACTTCGACGCGCCGAACCCGAGCTCGCGCACTCCGACGCGCGCGGCTCTCCCGTCGGAGTGGGGCGCGGTGCCTGCGTACCACTGTTCAAGTTGTGGACGTCCGACGACGGACGATGCGTCGTCCTGCGCGAACTGCGGGGCGCGGCCGACCCCCGTTCCGTCCACGGTTTCGGTGCCATTGGCCGAGACGCCAGTCGTTGGATGGGTGCTGCCACAGTCGAAGACCTTCGGGAGACATGACGATCCAACCCGAGTCGGGCAGATCGGTGCTTGGTTGGTCGTAGCACTGGGCGTCGTCATCGTCGTCGCAGGGCTGATCGTTTTGACGACGGCGCGCGCAGCCCTTGGCGCCGCCTTCTACTTCGCGTTCTACCTCGCTCTGGCAGCGCCGCCCCTGCTCGCCGGCAGTCTGGCGCTCTATGGTCCTTCGCTCGCGACGTATGCCATCGCGGCGCTAGTCGGTGGCGTCTATGCCGCATTCCTTGGTCTCATCGCCCTGGTCGCCAGAGACGAGGGGCTAGCGGGTCGCCTTGCAGCAGTTCCGACCGCAGCCGCTGCGTTGGCGTCCGCGGCATTGCTTACAGTCTCCATCGTGAAGGGGCGCGACAGGCACTCGTAGACGACCGGCTCGTCCAGCCGGCCCGATCTGGCCGGGATCGCTCCAGCGCCCGCCCGGACTCACGATCCGCGTCAGGCGGCCACTGTGTCCGGCCGACCGGGCCGACCGGGCCGACGGGGCCAACCGGGCATGGGCGGCCGCGCCCTGGCCCTTCGGCGCCGACAGGTGCATCCTGTTCGCGTGATGCGCCAGAAGGTCCGCCGCCGTCACCGCTCCGAGGCCAAGGCCCAGGGCGATCCCCCGCCTATCGACGTGATCAGCACGGCGCGCCAGCTCGGGGCCTTCGAAACTGGCAATGGGTTGCAGCACGGGATCTTCGGAGTTCTTGTCGCGCTGGTTGCCGCACTGTTGTGGCTACCCCTGCGCTCGTTCCTGAGGTCCGGCTCCAAGAAGCGCCGCTGACCATCCCGCGCCGCGTAGCCCGCTGCTTATGTGCTGCTCTTGGAGGACGCTCGAGGTCGCCGTCCGTACCGGGCTCGTGATCGCAAACCGAGCCCGCAAGGTCGCGACGCAGTCGCCCACGGCGGCGCGTGCCGCTGACGCTCATCCGCCTACGGGTCGCGGCGTCGCCTCTGGGTTCGCCAGCGTCTGCGTCCGGCCGATGACGACCAGCATCCCGATCGCGACGACCCACGTGACCGCAGCCGACAGGGCGAATGCGACGAGCGGGACACCGGTCGAGGCAAACGGCGCCACGCCGATCGACGCCGTGTCGTACACGGCATGGGCCAGGACCACCAGGATCAATGCCTGTCGCCCCTCGTTGAACAGGATTGCCAGGATGATGCTCAGCGCCATCAGCTGGAACGTGCTGACGATGACGTAGGCAAGGGGCGTTTCGGCATTGGTGAGCAGAGCCACCCAATGGAACGCGGCCCAGCCAAAACCGACCACGATCGCCGCCGCCAGCGGTGTCATCCGCTCTTGGAGCTTCGGCTGCGCGTAGCCGCGCCAGCCGATCTCCTCGCCGAGGCTCGTGATCAACAGGAGCGGAAGGAGGGCGAACATCGCCGGTTGGATGGCGAAGGTCCCGCCTGCCAGAGTCGCTAGTGCCACGCCGCTCAGGTGCGCCAGGGGAGGCACGAGCAGCGCGACGGCGTACCAGCGCTTGTCGACGCGCACGGTCGCGAGTCGTCGTCGCAAGGCGCGCTTGTCGTCTTCGGTTCCGGCTACGTACAGGATCACCAGGGCGGCGGCCGCGGGCACGTAGCTCACGGGGATCGCCACAAGCGGCAGGAGGGCCGTCCCGCCCGACAAACGAGCTGCCGCGATGGTCACGATCCACCCGATCGAGACCGATGCGCCGAAGAACAGTGCGACGGGGTAGCGCTTGACCACGGTCATCGACAACATCTGATCGACTCCTCTGGCGATCCGACAACCGTCGGTCCCATGAGTGTCATCAAACCGTCTTTGCGTTCGACCGGGCATGCCCTGAAACGGTCATAAGGGTGCGCCCCGACGCAGCCGTCTCGTCCGGGAGGTGGGCGAGGACCGCGAGCACCCGCTGGACGACGGCCCGGCCGCGAGGGCGTCCGAGTTTGAAAATCACCTCCGGCACCACGGTTTCAGGCCCGATACCGTGGGGTCGACCGCGAGAACGACGGCGGACTTCCCGCGCTCCGGGATCTCGCCGTCGAGCTCCATGCCGAACTGCTCGATGGCGAGGTGACCGCCGGCGAGTAGGTCGCAACCCGCCGCGCCGTCGATCTGACCATGATCTCCTGACGTCCTCCGACGCGCGCCACGGTCGCGGAGAAGGAGGAATCGTGCGCTATCGTACGAGCGCCCCCAATCGAAGGATGGGTCGAGGGAGGAACATGAAGACTCGCACCTACCTGGCCGAATTGCTCGGCACATTCCTGTTCATGATGTTGGGCTACGCCTCGGTGGCGGGGATCCCGAACGCGTCGGCGCCGACTCCAAACCTGCTCGTCGTCCCGTTCGCGTTCGGATTCGGCCTCCTTGCCGCGATCTTCTCGTTCGGAGGCATCTCGGGCGGCCACTTCAATCCCGCCGTCACGGTCGCCATGGTGCTCGACCGCCGGACGGAGCCGGTCGACGGCGTCGGCTACATCGTTGCCCAGATCATCGGCGCGATCGGAGCCGCGGCACTGATCCTGGTCACCGTCAGTCAGGACGCGGTCGCGGCCGGGATCACCAAGCCGGGCGCGGGCGTCACCGACATCGGCGCGGTCATCCTCGAAGCGACCTTCACCGCGATCTTCCTCGTCGTGATCCTGATGTCGTCGAAGCGGTCCCCGGGCCTCGCGGCGCTGGCCATCCCGTTGACGCTCGTCGCGATCCATTTCGCGATCGCCACGCTGACAGGGTCGTCCGTGAACCCGGCGCGGTCGATCGGGTCGGCGCTGATCGGCGGCGACCTCGGCAGTCTCTGGATCTATATCGTCGGGCCGACGGTCGGTGGGGTCATCGGGTGGGGTGTGTATCGGTTCGCCGATCGCGAACAGGCAGCGGCCGAACGGCCGACGCCGGCCACCACGCGTGAAGAGCCGGTTTCGTCGGCAACGTAACGAACGTCGCCCGTCCGGCGACGGGCAAGAAAAAGCCTGCGCGGGCGATTCGGTCCGCGCAGGCTCAGATCGGCTACTTCGTCAGATCGGCTACCTCGTCGAGTCGATGTAGCGTCGGAGCGCGGACCAATCGCCCGCGGCCGCAAGCTTCGCCTGGCGCGGCCAGGTGTTTGCGTTATGGCCCGCGAGCAACGGCGAACCCCCGGCCGCCAGCCGCTCCGTGATGTCATCGGAGGTCAGCTCACCGAGCTGCGCGAAGGTGTTCACACCGGACTGACGAAGTGCATTGGCGTGAGCGGGACCCACGCCGTCGATGATCGTCAGGTCGTCGCCTGCGGCCTCGGTCGCAGCCTCGACCTCGGGTGCCGCCGCTTCGGCCTCGGCCATCGCTTCCTGCGGGACCTCATGCGTCTCGGGCTGACCTCCAAGCTCGGTGAGCTTCGAGGACACGAGGTCTACCTCGTCCTCGGCGACGAGGACACCGACCGCAGCGCGGCCGTTGGTCAGCTGTGAGGAGAGCCGCTCGCGGTCCGCATCATTCAGGCCGAGACCCTTGTGCCGGAACGAGCCGATGACGCCGCCGCCAACGATGCCCGCGAGGAGCGTGGGCGGTGCGACCGCGGCGAGGATCAGGCCGATGCCCGCGCCCTTGCCGATGCTCCGCCGGCCGAGCTTGTGTGCCTTGACATTCCCCTTGTCGTCGAGGACAAGAACGCCGATCGCGTCGAGCCTGACGGACGCCTCTTGCTTGTCCCATTGCTTCAGCGACTCGACCGCATCGTCGGCGGACGCCTCGTCGTTGAAGAATCCAAGAACGACTGTGTTTCCTGCCATGTAGGCCCTCCCGTTGGCGGCCAGGCGTGGGCTGGCTCCGCGCTGGGCGATTCTAGCCGCCGGAGGAAGGCCCCGTTACACCATCCGACGTGCTTGGTCCGACGACCGGCGGCTCGTCGCCGTGGGCGATGTAGGCCAGCTGTCCCCAGATGAGGACCAGGAAGACCGCGGAGCCGGCGAACGCGAACCAGAACGGCGCGGTGACGCCAAACCGCTGAGCGAGGATGCCGCCGAGCGCCGAGCCGAAGACGAGGCCACCGAACACCCCTACCGTGTTGACGCTCCCCACCCGCCCCTGGAGGGCGATGGGTACCGCCCGCTGGCGGATCGTCAAGGAGGTCGTGCCCCAGACGAACGCGTGAACGCCGAAGACGAAGAAGATCGCCATCGCGACCGCCGGCATGGTCGTCAGCGCGAGGCCAAGGTGGGTAAGCGTTTCGATGATCAGCCCGATGCGCATGATGTTGCCGAGGCTGACCCGGCGGGTGATCCACCCGTATGAGACGGTGCCCACCAGCCCGCCGAGCGCCGAAACCGTTGTGATGAGACCGAAGCCGACCTCGCCCAGACCGAGCCGGCCGGACGCATACAGGACCAACACGGACCACGCGGCACCGAACGTGATGTTGAAGATGAAGATCGTCAGCACGAGCGTTCGTACGGCAGGGCTGTGGCGGACCCACCGGATGCCATCGGCGATGTCCCGGTTGATGGCCGTCGTGGGCCGGGTGGGGCTGCCGTGGGCGGGGAGGGCGATACGGCTCATGAGCAGCGCTCCGGTCGCCACGAGGACGGCCTGACCGATGAAGGGGTAGGCCATCCCCGCCGCGAACAAGGCCGCGCCGAGCGGAGGCCCGGCGAGCTGGTTGACCGTGACGAAACCGGTCTGGATCCGGGCGTTGCCGAGGGCGAGGTCCTCGCGTCGAATGAGCATCGGCAGCAGGGTGTGCGACGCGCTGTCGGCGAAGACCTCAGCCGTGCCGAGCAGGAAGAGCGAGACGAGGACGACCACGATCGAGACCGTCCCGGTCACGATCGATGCGGCGATGACCGCGAGGACGAGCGCCCGTAACAAGTCGACCGCGACCACCAGGATCCGCCGGTCGAGCCGATCTGACAGGGCTCCGGCGTACAGCCCGAACACGAGAGGCGGGAGCCACTGCACGAGCGCCGCGAGGGCTACCACGAAGGCGTCGTGTGTCTGGGAGGCGACGAGCAGCGGCCCGGCCGCAAGCGCGAACCCGTCTCCCAGATTGCTCGTCCACGAAGAGCCGAGCAGCCAGCGGAAGCCGACCCCGAGCCGGGGCGGCGCGATGATGTCGACGAGCCGGCTCACAGCCGGCGGAGGCTACCACGCGTGGCCGACCGCGCACCGCGTGACCAGAACATCTACGGCGATCTCACGCCGTAGTGTCCAACGCTATTCGGCACGTGTTCGAAGGGCCGGCCCGGCAGGGTCGGCCCTTCGTCATTCGCCGCCGGGCGGCGCTTCGGTCACTCCGTCGAGCGGCTCGGCGAACCCGCAGTCGCGCCGTCCTGTTCGGAACGCGCCTCCGCTTCCTTGGTTCGATCTTCTGCGCGCGACTGCCGCTCGCGTTCGCGAGCGTCGCGTGCCGCGGCGTCTTCGCGCTTCTTGCGCTCCTGCTCGGCCTGGCGCTCCTGCTCGGCGGTCTCTACCTTCGATTCGAGTTCGTCCACGATCGACGGCGCCGCCGGACGCCTTTTCGACCGTCGCTTGCGCCTCGGCTCCCGGCGGCGTGCGGAGCTCCTCCTTGGTGAACTCGACCGTGGCCTTGTAGACGGAGTCCAGAAGGCTGTCGAGTCCTCCCGCGTCGTAGGCGCGTTGGATCGCCTGATGGGTGATGATGTCGCCCATGTCGAGGATGACGTTGTCCTCGCGGTCCAGGATGACCTTCGTCACCGGGCGACCGACGGCATCGGCGATGTCCGAGAGCCGCTTCTTGGTCTGGTGCTCGTCGACTCGCTTGCCCGTGCTGTCGGTGATCTCGCCGATCTTGGCAGTGAACTGGTCCCACAGGCTCGTCGCCGTGTCGCCGGCCTGGCCGAGGCCGTCGCTCGCGCGCGCTCCGGCCTCCTGCGCAGCTGCCTGCGCGACCGAAGACGTCAGCGCCGGGAGCTTGCCGGCCTCACGCGCTCGCTCGATGTCTTCGGGCCGGACCCGCCGGCCCTTGGGCACGATGACCGAGCCGTCGTCCGTCTCGACGTCCGAGCCCGTCTGTTGCCCTACGAGGCTGTCTTCGGGAGCCAGCTTCGCGCGATAGACGGCGACGCCGGCCCCTGCGTCCGCGCCCACTTCGCTGACCTTGCCGGCGATGCTCTGCGTCGCCTGTCCGATCTGCTCGCCGGCGCCCTGGAGCGCGCCCTGGATTCCGCCGACCTGTGCTTCGAGGGACTCGGCCGTGACGGGATGGACGTAGATGACATCAGGCCCGATGTTGGTGATCTCATCGGTCGCGAGGTACGACGTCCCCTTGGTCGCGTCGCCGATGAGGCCGCCGGAGACTTCGTAGCCCATGACGTCGGCCGTGCGCTCATCGAAATACACGTCCGAGATGGCGCCGAGCTTGTCGCCGGTCGTCGTGAAGACGGTCTTCCCGAGAATCTTGTCGTGGTGATGGACGGCCGCTCGCAACTCGGGCTCGTCGCTCGCCGAAATGATCGAGTCGGGCGCGCGGACGATCACGGCGTCCTTCCCGTAGCTCGAGATCTCGGACGAGGGCACCACCTTCTCGCTCGTGAGGATGCCGCCCTCGCTCGCCACGAGCGCGATCATCCGCCGCCCGTCGGGGTCAAGCACGAGGTCGCTGACCGTTTCCAGCCGCTCACCCGTCGCGAGCGACAGGATCTGCTTGCCGATGACTGATTTGCCCTTGCGCATGGCGTCGATCTCCTCCTACCGCGGGGCGATGAACAGGAAATACGCAACCACGGCGAGGACGATCACGGCCAGCAGCAGCAACACGACATATGCCGTGTTCGACCTTTGTCCTTTGACGCGCATGGCCCATGCCTCCCTTTCGAGCGTCACCACCCGGTTCCAACAATGGAGACCTCGAGGTGAGCGGCGCGACTCCCTGAACATGCCCCGGTGCGGTCGGCTCGCGTCCGCCAGCCGAGATCCGTCAGGGCAAGGTACGGCCACGGTCATGCCGCCAGCCGTTGAGTTGGGCCCCAACCGCCTCTCAGGCGCATCGCGAATGGTGCGTCGCGTCACCTGTGGGGGCTCGTGAGTACCTATCGACATTCGCGTTGTCACGTGCTTGGGACACCGTTGCAATCTCATCAGCGGGATTTCATCCTCGATGCGACGAACGCGTCGGCCTAGGGTCGAATCATGGCTCGATCCACGGTTCCGAGGATGTCGCTTTCGCCTCTCGAGGAGGCGGTGGCGGCGCTGCAAAGGGCTGCGCACCGGCGTCACGATTCGACGCCCGGAAGCCGGAGCCACGCCGATGCCACCGCGGAGGAGGAGCGGCTGGCGCGGCTCGTCTGGACGATCGCCAAATCGGAGGACAGTCAAGTCGGGCCTTCAGGCTGAATCCCCGCCGCGTCTCGGGCCAGCGTCCGGTCCCGCTGGCCCGTGGGCGCCCCTGTCTACTCCCGCGGCCGCGCACGCCACCCCGCGGCCGCGGGAGGTCCAGGGAATAGATGTGCGGTGAGGCCGGGACGCGGCCGTTAACGCGCGCTGATCGGCGCCCCGACCCCGGTTCCGTTGACCGTCGGTCGCCAAACCGAGCGCTGGTCGTCGAAGCGACCGGATCGTGGGTCCGCCGTCGTTAGCCTCGCCGCCGGAACAGCCGAGCCGAGCGCTTCCCAACGGCCGCTCCCGTTGCTCCCCCCGAATCGGCCCCGAATGCCAGCTGGCTCAGCTTGACGAGCTGTTCGCCCGGTCGCCGAACGCGGTGCGCCCACGACGATGG
Organism: uncultured Chloroflexia bacterium; assembly: GCA_963816675.1. Lineage (GTDB taxonomy): Bacteria > Chloroflexota > Limnocylindria > Limnocylindrales > CSP1-4 > SPCO01. Next base: position 85,053 of record CAWFLS010000006.1, on the reverse strand, counting down.
GGATCCCCTCGTTGACGGCCTTGAGGTAGAGGAACGGGTCGTACGGCAGCTCGATCGATACGGGCGTACCGAGCACCCCCTCGACGTCCTTGGTCTTGAGGATCTGGCGGGCGAACAGGTCGTTGACCACGAAGACCGACTTGTCGGCGATCGAGCCCACCGCGAGGAGATATTCCTGCATCCGGCGCATCGCGTTGAGCGCCGCGATCTCGGGACCGACGACCAGGATGACCGTTTCGGCGACGTCGAAGATCGCCCGCGTCCGCTCGTCGAGCGTCGAGCCCGCATCCACGACCACGAAGTCGTACGCCTCGAGCGCGGTACGGATCACGAGTCGGATCTCGGCGGCGGTGATCGCTTCCGCGGCGTCAGGCCCCGTCGGCGCCGCGAGGACGTGCAACCCGCTGTCGTGGCGCGCGGCGTAGGTGCGCAGCAGGTCTGGCTCGCGCATGCCGGCGTCGTCCCGGAGCAGGTCGGCGATCGTCTGCTGCGCGGTGAGATTCAGGTGCGCAGCAACATTCCCGAACTGGAGTGAACAGTCCACGAGGAGGATGCGGTCCGGCCGCTGGGATGCGCCGGCGATCGCGACGTTGGTCGCGATCGTCGTAGTCCCGACCCCGCCCTTCGGACTGAACACCGCAACGGTCCGCTTGGCCCTCGTCATCGTCACGCCGTCGGACGAGATGACCGGCGCGAGGTCCCTCGAGCGCTGGAAGCGGAGCAACAGGGCCTCGACCCGGGCCTGGAGCTCACGCGCGTCGAAGGGCCGCGCCATGACGTCGTCGGCGCCTGCCTCGAGGTAGGCGATCCGCTCCTCGACGTCGTCGGTGCTGCTCACACACATCACGGGAACGCCGGTGGCGTTCGGCGTGGCCCGGAACGCCTGGCAGATCTCGATGCCCGACCGCGGCCCCGACGACACGTCGAGCATCACCAGCTGATGATTCGCCCCTTCAGCGAGCGCCACCTCGGGGTCGGCGGTCAATGTCACGGAGTAGCCCGCAGTCGTGAGGATCGACGAGATCGCCTCGCCGGCGCTCGCGACGGACTCGAGGAGCAGGATGGTGCTCGCGGGCAAGTGGCCTCCCATGGTGGATGGACGGATGGGACCGGTCGGGACGAGAGGATACATCGAGGCCCACTGCCGGGCCGTTACGAGGCCAATGCCGGGCCGCAGCGGGTGGCCATGCTAAACTTCGGGTCTTGTCCTTTCCGCTCCGTGCCGGCTCAACGTCAGCGGGGCATCCCCATTGGAAGGAGTATCGCGCGCATGCGCCGCTACGAACTCATGCTCATCGTCCGGCCCGACGTGCCCGACGATCGCAGCCAGGCACTCGTCGACCGCACCACCAGGCAGCTCGTCACGGCAGGCGGGCAGATCGTCAAGGTCGCCCCGTGGGGCCGTCGCCGGCTGGCCTACCCGATCGATCGCCACCGCGAGGGCTCGTACCACATCATCCTGTTCGAGGCTCCGGCAGAAGCGATCGCCGAGCTCGAGCGGACCCTCCTCATCACCGAGGAGGTGCTCCGCCACCTCGTGACGCGAGTCGAACGTCCGGTCAAGGGCGGGCGGGCCGAAGACGCCGATGATGAGGGGCTCGACGAGGAAGACATCGCGCCGGGTCCTCGAGGACCAGGACGATGACGAAGACCCCGGCGAGTTCATCGACGAATCCGAGAGCGAGGCGGCCCCGGCCGCCATCGACTGACAGGAGACTTTGCGATGGCGTTCTGCAAGGTCATGATCATCGGCAACCTGGGGCGCGACCCCGAGATGCGGTACACGCCGACGGGTCGTCCGGTCACCCAGTTCAGCGTCGCGGTGAACCAGAGCACCAAGAACCAGCAGACCGGCGAGTGGACGGAGGAGACCGACTGGTTCCGGGTCAGCGTCTTCGGGGACCGTGCCGAGCGCGCCGCGGAGCAGCTCCGCAAGGGCAACCGGGTGTTCGTCGAGGGCCGCTTTCGGACGCGGGAGTTCGAGGGCAACGACGGCCAGAAGCGAACGTCTCTTGACCTGACCGCCGATAACGTCATCAGCCTGGAACGACGTCCGCGCGAGGACGAGGCCGCCTTCAGTGGCGCGCCCGTCTCCGGCGGGTACAGCTCGGGCGGTGGCGGTGGCGGCGGTGGCGGAGGCGGTGGTGGCCGCCCGCCCGCCGACGACAACGACCTCGACGACCTTCCCTTCTGACTCCAGCACCTTCCCGACCCTTCTTCCGACTGAGGAGCCGAAACCGACATGCCGCCCCCCGCACGACCCAAGAAGCGAGACGACTTCTATCGCGACCGCCGCCGCCGCAAGGTGTGCGCGTTCTGCGCCGACAAGACCGTCCAGATCGACTACAAGGAGGTCAACCGCCTCCGTCGATACCTGTCCGAGCGAGCCAAGATCGAGCCGCGCCGCAAGACGGGCACGTGCGCCGGTCACCAGCGCGAGCTCGCAGTCGCGCTGAAGCGCGCCCGCCACGTCGCACTGCTCCCGTACGCGCCGCAGCATCTCCGGCCCTGAGCCGGACGCGGTGACAGACCGACACCGACCCCCGCGCCGCGCTCGCGGCACGGGACGCTAAACCGAGCGGCTCAGTGCTGGTCGGGCTGTTGATGGTCGGCGCCGGCGCGGCCGCGGGTGCGTTCGGGTCACTGCTTGGCCTCGGTGGCGGCATCCTCATCGTGCCGCTTCTGACCCTCGGGTTCGGACTCCCGTTGCGCGAAGCGGTCGGGGTGTCGCTTGTCTGCGTGATCATGACGAGCAGCGCGGCCGCCGGCGTGTACCTCGAGCGGCACGTGGCGAATCTGCGCCTCGGGATGTCGCTCGAGCTGTTCACAGCGTTCGGGGCGCTGATCGGTGGATCGATCGCGTTCCTCCTCGACGAACGCGTGTTGTCGCTGCTGTTCTCCGTCCTGTTGCTGTATGTGGCGTTCACGATGGCCCGCGGACGACGCGGGGCGCCCGAGCCCGAGCCGCCGGTCGACGACCTCGAGACCGATGGCGTCGCCGCCGCGTCGGTGGGCGTGCCCGCCGGCATACCGCCCGCCGTGCCCGCAGCGGCGCGGCTCGGCGCGACCGCCAGCGCAGCCGGGGCGCGGGTCCAGGAGCCTGCCGCCGACACCTCGCCATCGATCCTGGACGACCTGTCCGGTGAGGGCTACCGGGTCCGGAATCTCCGGTTCGGGATCGTCGGCGCGACGTTCGCCGGCGTCGTCTCGGCCCTGCTCGGGATCGGTGGCGGGATCATCAAGGTGCCGCTGATGAACCTGTCGATGGGCGTCCCGCTGAAAGTGGCCACCGCAACCAGCAACATGATGATCGGCATCACGGCCGCCGCGAGCGCGATCATCTACGTGATCCGCGGCGGCATCGACCCGTATGTCGCCGGCCCGACCGCGATCGGGGTCTTCCTTGGCGCGACCGCCGGCACGCGGGTCGCGCACCGGATCAACGTCCGATACCTGCGCCTGCTGTTCGTCGCCGTCCTGCTCTACACGGCGCTTCAGATGTTCCTGCGGGTGATCCGGTGAGCGGCCTCGAGCGGACCGCGGCGCGCCGGGCACAGGGCGCCAGCGCCGAGCGTGTCGCCGGCCGGCTGCTCATCGTCGTGACCTATCTGTCGGTCGTGCTGCTGGCGATCGGCCTTGTGCTCATGCTCGCGAACGGGATCTCGCCGCTCGACGGCGGCCCGCCCCTCGATCTCGGCACGCTCGCGGAGCAGCTTCGGGCACTCGACCCGGCAGCGTTCCTGTGGATCGGGCTGCTCGCCGTCATCGCGGCTCCGATCGGCCGGGTGCTGGTATCGGGCGTGAACTACGCGCGGGCCGGCGACCGACTCATGGTCGCTGTCTCGATCGGCATCCTCGCCGTCATCGCCGTCGGCGTCGCGACGGCCCTCACCGTGGAGGTCTAGACCGTGGAAGTAGGCATCCTGGCCGTTGCCTTCGTGGTGATCCTCATCGGTGCCGAACTCTTCACGAACGGCATCGAATGGTTCGGCCGAAAGCTCGATCTCGCCGAGGGCGCTGTCGGGTCTGTTCTTGCGGCCGTCGGGACCGCACTTCCCGAGACGATGATCCCGATCATCGCGATCCTGTTCGCCACGAGCGAGGCTTCGGACGCGGTCGGCGTCGGCGCCATCCTGGGGGCGCCCTTCATGCTTGCCGACGCTCGCCATGTTCGTGACCGGCGCTGGCCGTCCTGTGGTCAGCGCGCAAGCGGTCGACTGGCGATTCCATGCGGGTCGATACGGGCGTCCTTGCCCACGACATGCGCTACTTCGGCATCGCCTACGCACTCGCCATCGGGGCAGCATTCCTGCCGCTCGAGCCGGTCTGGCTCAAGTGGATCGTCGCTGTCGGGCTCATCGGGATCTACGCCTGGTACGTCAAGGGGCACTTCCAGGCGGAGACTGAGGTGAACGCCGAGGAACTCGCGCCACTCCGGTTCCATCGCATCGACCGAGGCGCGCACCGGCGTGAACCCGCCGTTCCGCGGCTGCGTGTGGTGAACCTCCAGGTCGTTGTCGCGCTCGGGCTGATCGTGCTCGGTGCGATCTTCTTCGTCGACGCCGTCGAGCACCTCGCCGAGCAGTTCCACGTCGACGGCCTGCTCCTCGCCCTCGTCATCGCCCCGATCGCGACCGAGCTGCCGGAGAAGTTCAACTCCGTCATCTGGGTGCGCCAGGGCAAGGACACGCTTGGCGATGGGCAATATCACGGGCGCGATGGTCTTCCAGTCGACGATCCCGACCGTCGTCGCGCTGATCTTCGCGAGCGAATCCTGGGTCGTCGCGCCCGGCTCGTACATCGCGTTCGCGTCGGCCGGGATCGCGTTCATCTCGTCGGCGGCGATCTTCATCCCGATGGCCCGAAGCGGCGTGCTGCACGGCCGCCGATTGCTGGTCGGAGGAGTGTTCTACCTCGTCTATCTCGGGCTCATCGCCGGCGGTCGATCGCCGGCGCGTTCGGCTGAGTTCGAGTCCGCGGGCGGCCGGCGCTCGTCGGCGCTCGGCGGGTCCGGCCGGTTGCGCCGATCTGGGCCGCCAGAGCCCCGCGTTATACTCGGTCGACCGTCCTCACAGGAGCCTGCCGATGCTGACCGAGAAGTCCGAAGAGACCCCCGCGCCGTCGGCGCACCACGCTCCGGCGCCGGCCGACGCTCGACGATCTGATCTGCTATTTCGAGGGCGAATGGGTCCCGATGCGTGATGCCAAGGTCAGCATCATGACCCACGCATTCATGTACGGGACGGCGACGTTCGAAGGCATCCGGGCCTACTGGAACGAGGAGCAGGGGCAGCTCTACGGCCTCAAGATCCGCGAGCACGTCGGAGCGGATCCGCCAGTCCTGCCGGATCCTCCTGATGAAGCGACGTGCCCTCGGTCGACGAGCTCACCCGCCTCGTCGTCGAAACGGTCCGCCGGAACGGCTTCAAGCAGGACGCGTACATCCGTCCGTCGTTCTACAAGTCGACCCGGGCGATCGGGGTCCGGCTCCACGAGCTCGACAACGAGCTGTACATCGTCGCGTTGCCGTTCGGGAACTACATCGAGACCGAGGCAGGATGTCGGGTGATGACATCGAGCTGGCGGCGCAACGCCGACGAGGCCCTCCCGGCCCGCGGCAAGATCGTCGGTGGGTACGTCAACATGGCCTTCCAGAAGTCCGAGGCCGAGATGAACGGCTTCGACGAGGCGATCGTCCTGACAGCCGGTGGCCACGTGAACGAGGCGTCGGCGGCGAACGTGTTCGTCGTCCGCGATGGCGTCGCGATTACGCCACCGGTCAGCGACGACCTGCTCGAGGGCGTCACCCGCAAGGCGATCATGGAGCTGCTCGAGCACGAAGGCATCCCGCTCGAGGTCCGCTCGATCGACCGGTCCGAGCTGTACGTGGCCGACGAGATGTTCCTGTGCGGCACCGGCGTCCAGATCTCTCCGGTGATCGAGATCGACCATCGACCGATCGGCGTCGGTCGAGGTCGGACCGATCGGCCGGCTCGTGCGCGACCGCTACTTCGATGCGGTTCGCGGCCGGCTTCCGGAATACAGCCACTGGCTGACGCCGATCGGGTAGGGGTCCCGGGCACGCCGCGGGAGCGCCGGACGAGGCGCCCCGGACGAGGCTGCCGGCGCGCGCCGGGGACTTGCGGAGAACACCGCCGTTCCAGACAGAACGGTTTTCGCACGAGTCGCCTCGTGGACCGGTGACCAGACTGCAGGCCAACGTCGTTTCTGCGCGAATCCACGAGGGATTCGTCAGGAATCAGTTCCGTGGGGAACACCGCGCCGGGCCGGGACTGCGAGCACATAAAGCAGTCCCTGGGCGAGTGGCCCCGAGGTTTCTGCCAGATAACGATGTGGCTCGTGTTGTGCGAGGAAAAGCGCGGCCAGGTCCCGGTTTGCCACGGGTTCGCTGCCTCGCATGAGAGACATTAGTAGGAGGCAGGGATCAGGCCCTCGGAGCACGCTCCAGTCGGCAGCCGCTTGCATAACACGAACGTGGCTCGTATCTGGCAGACATCACCGCCAGCCGGGGCAGCGGGACCCTGTCGGCTTGATCTTCTCGGAGTTGAACGAACGCCGGTCGCCTGTCATCCGCCGAGCCGGCCCGCCGCGCCACGCTGCCCGACGGCCGAGACAGCCCCTACGGTCCGACCGGCGCCTGGAGGTCGGGCGTCGCCGTTCCGATCGTGACGACGATGTCGGTCCTGATCGCGGGGTCGGTCTTCGTCGGTCGACTTCACGCCGAACGTCTGCTCGAGGTACGCGATCGTGGCCGGGCAGCTCGGACGCCGCCGTTGTAGACCACGATCGACGTAGTCGGCGGGACCGCGCCGGGCGGCTTCTGGCGTGGCGCCGACGCGGCCAGGCCGTGGAAGTCGAGGTAGCTCGCAAGGCGGTTCGGGCGGTCGCGATCGGCGCCGCCGTAGAGGACCCAGACCCCGGCCGCCTCGTCGGCGAGCTTCTCGCGGAGCGCCTCGTCGGCCGGGCTCGGTCGTGAACGCGGTCTTGACCGCCGCCCGGATCTTCGGCGACGCTCGGGACGATGATGTAGCCGCGCGGGCTGTTCAGGTACTCGGTCTGGTAGAACGGCGGGGTGAACACGTACGACCGGATGTCCTTCGTGTCGACCGACGACGCGAGACCGAGCAACTGCGACAGCTGATCGACAGGGATGTCGGTCCGGACGGCCTTCTTGAGCGCGTTGATGAGCTCGGGCAGGCGCGGGATGAGGTCCTGCGGGTTCGGCCTGCTCGCGGAGCGAGAGCAGGACCCGCTGCTGGCGCTGACCGCGATCGAAGTCCGATCGAGCCGTGGCGCGATCGCGCGTACTGGAGCGCCTGGTCGCCGTCCATGTGCTGGATCCCGCTCGGGATGTAGACCCGCTGGAGCTTGCCCTTGTCCCCCGGGTAGTGGTCGTCCGAGACGGGGATCTGGACGTTGATCGTGACGCCGCCGATCGCGTCGACGACCGCCCGGAAGCCGTCGAAGTTGACCTCGACGAAGTACTTGATGTCGAGTCCGTAGAGGTTGCCGATGATCGCCTTCAGCCCGTTGTAGCCGCGGGTCTGGTCCGTCCCCGGGAAGCAGGTCGGACCGATTGCGGACGGCCTGGAACCAGCTGTTGATCTTCCCCGAGTAGGTCGAGCCGAACAGGCGCTGGGCGGGACCCGGTGGCACGGGCACGTCGACCGTGTCGCGCGGCAGGCTGAACATCGCGACCTGCTTCGTCACCGGATCGATCGACACGACGATGAGCGTGTCGGTGTTGTAGGAGCCCTCGGCTCGGTCGCTGGTCGGTGCCGATCAGGAGGATGTTCAGGCGTTCCTTGCCGTCCCACGGCGGGATGGAGACCTGCGGCACGTCGGTCCCGACCGCTGAAGCGTCGGGGGTCGGCGAGGCGGTCGGCTCGAGGCTGTCGGTTCGTCACTCGCGTCGCTCGCGTCGGCTGAGCGCTCGGCGTCCGGGGACTGCGATGCGTCCGCGTGCGCAGACGCCCGTCGAGTCGCCGCCGATGAAGATGCAGTCGCTGCCGAGGACGTCGAGGGCGAGCATGTCGTAGCGAGCGACGACGACGTGGCTCGCCGCCATGACGAAGAGCACCGCCAGCAGGCCCGGCGACGGACAACGGCTTGCGCAGGCGGACGGGACCGACGACGCCATCGCCCCTGACCGCGAACTGGTTGAGGTACTCGGCGACCCGGTAGGCATCGACGATCGCGACAAGGCGGTAGACGAGGATCGACGAGGTTCAGGGCGAAGACCGAGCTCAGGATGAACGGGTTGAGGGCGAGCCCGAACAGCTCGACCCGGTCGAGGCGCAGGACGACGCCGGCGACCGCGGCGATGAACAGGATCGGTGCCGCGGCGAAGGCGAGGGCGCGCATCGGCGCACCCGCGTAGAGCTGGCCGAGACCGGGAAAGATGAGGGAAAGGAATGCCGCCGCAAAGGGCGACCGGGCGCGCGGACGCGCGCCCTGCGTTTCGTGCATCGCGGGTAGGATACTCGGACCCGCCGAAATCAGCCCCGCCCCTCGCCAGCGGGTTACCCTCCCGCACCCCAGAGGCCGAATGTTCCGACCGGTCACCTCGAAGCCCGACTTCGTCGCGCAGGAGTACGAGATCCTCGACCTGTGGCGCGAGCGTCGGACGTTCGAGCGGTTGCGGGCCCAGAACGCCGACGGACCCGCGCTGGAGCTTCCTCGACGGGCCGATCACGGCGAACAACCCGATGGGCGTCCACCACGCCTGGGGTCGAGCCTACAAGGACCTCTTCCAGCGGTTCCACGCGATGCTCGGCGAGGACCAGCGCTACCAGAACGGGTTCGACTGCCAGGGCCTCTGGGTCGAGGTCAACGTCGAGCGCGACCTCGGTTTCACCTCGAAGCGCGACATCGAATCCTTCGGCATCGCCGAGTTCGTGACGCTGTGCAAGCAGCGGGTCCTCACCTACGCGGCGCGCCAGACCGAGCAGTCGATCCGGCTCGGGATGTGGATGGACTGGAACGACCCGCACGAGCTGCGCCGGCTCGGCGAGCTTCTCGGTGCGGATCCGGCGGCCGTCACGACCATCCAGGGACCGAAGGGCGCCGTCACCGACACGGTCGAGATGCTCGTCGGCCGGCTCGGGATGCCCGACACGGGCGGCAGCTACTTCACGTTCAGCAACGAGAACAACGACCTCATCTGGGGCTTCCTCGCCGAATGCCACCGGCGCGGCTGGCTGTACAAGGGCCACGACACGATGCCGTGGTGCGCGCGGTGCGGCACCGGCCTCTCGCAGATGGAGATGAACGAGGGCTACCAGGACCGCGAGGATCCGGGCCTGACGGTCCGGTTCCCGCTCCTCGACCGGCCGCGGCGAGTCGCTGCTCGTCTGGACGACGACGCCGTGGACGCTGACCTCGAACGTCGCTGCGGCCGTCGGGCCGACGCTCCGGTACGTCCGTGTCCGCCAGGGCGACGAGCGAGTTCTGGCTGGGGAAGGAGACCGTCCGGGCGGCACTCGCGGGTCCGTTCGAGGTCCTCGAGGAGGTCGCGGGCAGCGAGCTCGTCGGCTGGCGATACGCCGGTCCGTTCGATGACCTGCCGGCAGTTCGGGCGGCCTTCGCGACCGGCACACGCGACGATCCGGATCACCCGTACGAGCACCGAGTCGTGGCCTGGTCCGAGGTCGGCGAGGACGAGGGCACCGGGATCGTCCACATCGCGCCCGGCTGTGGCGCCGAGGACTTCCAGCTCGGCAAGTCACTCGGCCTGCCGGTCATCGCCCCGATCGACGAGTCGGGGATCGTCGTCGACGGATTCGGCTCGCTGTCGGGGCGCGACGTTCGCGACGTGGCCGACCCGATCATCGAGCATCTCAAGCGCGAAGGCCGCTTCTATCGACTCGAGACGATCCAGCACCGCTATCCGCATTGCTGGCGCTGCAACACGCCGCTCGTGTTCCGCCTCGTCGACGAGTGGTACATCAGCATGGGTCCGCTGTACGACCAGCCGCGCGAGACGCTGACGCCGAGCAGGTCGACGCCAGCCTGCGCTACCAGATCATGGACGTCGTCGACCGGATCCGGTGGATCCCCGACTTCGGGCACGAACGCGAGCTCGACTGGCTCCGCAACATGCACGACTGGATGATCAGCAAGAAGCGCTACTGGGGCCTCGCGCTGCCGATCTACGACTGCGCGGAATGCGGGACGATCGAGGTGATCGGCGGTCGCGACGAGCTGCGAGAAGCGGGCCGTCGAGGGCTGGGCGGCGTTCGAGGGCCACACCCCGCACCGACCGTACGTCGACGCCGTCAAGATCGCCTGTCCGGGCTGCGGTGCGCCGGTCGAGCGGATCAAGGACGTCGGCAATCCGTGGCTCGACGCCGGGATCGTCCCGTTCTCGACGCTCCATTTCCGCGAGGAGCCCGAGTACTGGCGCCAGTGGTTCCCGGCCGACTTCATCACCGAGAGCTTTCCGGGCCAGTTCCGCAACTGGTTCTACTCGATGCTCGCGATGTCGACCGTGCTCCGCCGCGAGGAGCCGTTCAAGACGATCTTCGGCTACGCGCTGCTGTTCGCCGAGGACGGCCGCCAGATGCACAAGAGCTGGGGCAACGCCATCGATTTCGACGAGGCCGCCGACCGGATGGGCGTCGACGTCATGCGCTGGATGTTCATCAAGGCACGGCCCGAGGACAACATCCTGTTCGGATGGCACGCCGCGGACGAGTCCCGGCGCGAGCTGCTCGTCCTGTGGAACGTGTACTCGTTCTTCGTGACGTACGCCCGTCTCGCGGGGTGGACGCCCGGCCGACGCACGCACCGCCGGTCGCGGAACGGCCCGATCCTCGACCGATGGATCCTGTCGCGGGCGGCCGGGACGCGGCGGCCGCGATGGAGGACCGGCTGCAGGACGTCGATCCCGTTGGCGCGACCCGCGCGCTGTCGAGCTACCTCGACGGCCTCTCGACCTGGTATCTCCGGCTGTCGCGGCGGCGGTTCTCGCGCTCGAGCGACTCGGCCGACCGGGCCGTCGGCCTTTGCGACGCTCCACGAGGCGCTCACCGCGACCGCCCGGATGCTCGCGCCGATCCTGCCGTTCCTCGCCGACTCCCTGTACCAGAACCTCGTCGCGTCCGTCCAGCCCGACGCGCCCGACAGCGTCCACCTGACGCGCTGGCCGAGCGACGGATCTCGGCGGCCACCGCGACCCGAAGGCCTCGAAACGGCGATGGCCGGCGCGCAAGGCGCCGTGGATCTGGCACGGACGCTTGCGGAGCACGGCGCACCTCAAGAACCGGCAGCCGCTGGCCCAGGCGTGGATCGCGTTGCCGGACCGTGGCTCGGCGATCGGCGACGACCTGCTCCGGCTCATCGCCGACGAGATCAATGTCAAGACCGTCACCGTGATCGACGACGACTCGACCCTTGTCGAACGACGGGTGAAGCCGCTGCTGCCGAAGATCGGGAAGCGTCTCGGATCGGCGATCCCGGCGGTCATGGCCGCGGCGCGGAGCGGCGACGTCGAGTACGACGCCGGACGGCTCGGTGACGCTCGCCGGCCACACGCTCGCGCCCGACGAGGTCGAGATCCAGGCAACACCCCGGCCGGGGACGGCCGTTGCCAGCCACGACGGTCTCGTCGTCGTCCTCGACACCGAGCTGACGCCGGCCCTCGTCGCGGAGGGCGACGCTCGCGAACTGCAGCGGGCCGTCCAGGACCTCCGCAAGGACGCCGACCTGGCCCTCGACGACCGCGTCGACCTGTGGGTCGGGCCGGTCCCCGACGCTGTCGCCGTCCATCTCCCAGCGGTCGCCGCCGGGCGTCCTCGCCGACCTCGCCTCCGGCACGCCGCCGGACGGGACGGCCCACCGCGCGACGGTCGAGCTCGACGCCGGTCCGGTCGAGATCGCGTTGCGCCGCCGCACCGGCGACGGGTAGGCTGGGGACGGTGGACGATGCTGGAGGCGTCGAGCGGCGAGGGCGTGCAGGCGGGCGTGAGCGCCGGTGCGAGCGCCGGCATCCGGACCGGGCGGCACTGGCTCGTGTTCTTCGGCGATCGCCGTGACGATCGTCATCCTCGATCAGCTCACGAAGGCCATCCTCGTCGCGAACCTCGACCCGGGGCAGATCGTGTCGGTGGTCGGTGACTACATCCGCCTGGTCTTCAGCCAGAACTCCGGCGCGTTGTTCGGGCTCTTCCGCGACCAGGCGATCCTGTTCGCGATCGCGTCACTCGTCGTCATCGGGCTGATCGTCGCCTTCCACGGGCAGTCCGAGCGGAGCCTGTACCTGTCGATCGCGCTCGGCCTGCTGCTCGGTGGGGCGATCGGCAACATGATCGACCGGCTTCGGCTCGGCTACGTCGTCGACTTCGTCGACATCGGCATCGGCGGGTTCCGCTGGTACACCTTCAACGTGGCCGACGCGGCCATCAGCACGGCGCTCGTGATGCTGTTCGCTGTCGCCTTCATCCCGCGGCTCTGCCAGGCTCGGGGAGCGACCGACCCTCGGAACCGCCGAACGCCCGAAAGCGTGGAACGGGTCGAAGGCGAAAGGGTGGTTGATCCGTCGGCGGTGGCCGGCGTCCGGGTGCTGCGCGTGCCCGAGGGCTCGGCCGGCCGGGTGGATCGCTACGTCGCCGACGCGACCGGCCTCTCTCGGAGCTACGTCCAGAAGCTCATCAGCGACGGTCGCCTGACCGCCGACGGCATGCCGATCCGGGCCAACACGATCGTCGGGACGGGCGCGGAGCTTCGGCTCGATGTCCCGGCGCCGGTCGCGCTGGACGTCGCTCCCGACCGCGACATCAAGCTCGCGGTCGTCTACGAGGACGCCGACCTCCTCATCATCGACAAGCCAGCCGGGCTGGTCGTCCACCCGGCCCCCGGGCACTCCGACGGGACGCTCGTCAACGCGCTGCTCGCCCACGGCGACGGCGACACCTGGGGCGGCATCGCCGGCGTCCAGCGGCCGGGGATCGTCCACCGGCTCGATCGCGACACGAGCGGCCTGCTGATGGTCGCCCGCCACGACGCGGCGCAGGCCTCGCTCATGGCTCAGCTCAAGGCGCGACGGATCAAGAAGACGTACCAGGCGCTGGTGCAGGGATCGGTCGCGGCGGCGGTCGGCCGGATCGAGGCGCCGATCGGACGCGACCCGAAGCACCGGACGCGGATGGCGCGTGGTCCCCGACGGTCGGCCGTCCGTCACCGGATACCGCGTCCGCGAGCGGTTCGATGGCTGGACGCTCCTCGAGCTCGACCTCGTCACCGGGCGGACCCACCAGATCCGGGTCCATCTCGATGCGATCGGTCACCCGTGGCCGGCGATCCGGTGTACGGGACGGGCACCTCGCGGCGCGGACCGGACGGGCTCGAACGTCTCTTCCTGCACGCCTGGCGGCTCGAGCTGACCTCGCCGTCCGATGGACACCTGATTCGCGCGACGGCACCGTTGCCTCCCGAGCTCGAGAGCGTCCTCGACGCGCTTCGCGAGGTCCCGCGGTGACCGATCCGGCCGCCAAGGCCGCGTATCGATCCCGGGTCGAGGCCGCCATCGACGCTGGCAGGCCGCCGGACGCCAGCTGACGGTCACGGCGCCGAGGGCGCGCTGCTCGTCATCATCTCGGGCCCGAGCGGGGTGGGGAAGGACACGATCATCGATGCGCTGCGCCAGCGTCCCCACGATCCCGACTACCACTACGTCGTGACCTGCACGACCCGTGCGCCACGCCCCGGCGAGATCGACGGGGTCAGCTACCACTTCATCGATCGTCGAGCGGTTCGAGGCGCTCCGCGAGCGAGGCGAGCTCCTCGAGGCCAACCAGGTCCACGACAACTGGTACGGGACGCCGCGCGACGAGGTCCGCCGCGCGCTGGCCGAGGGTCGCGACGTCATCCTGAAGATCGACGTCCAGGGCGCGCAGCAGGTCAAGGAGCGGGTCGAGGAGGCGCTGCTCGTGTTCATCGTGCCGCCGTCGATGGAGACGCTGTTCGAACGCCTGCGCGCGCGCGCGACCGAATCCGCCGACGAGCTCGAGATCCGCCAGCGCAACGCCGCGATCGAGCTGGCCCGGCAGGAGGACTACGACTACGTGGTGACCAACGAGACCGGCCAGGTCGAGCGGACCGCCGCCCGGATCGACGAGATCATCGAAGCCGAGCACGCCCGGCACCCGACGCGCCGCGTCCGGTTGTCAGGCGCCGCCGGTGACCCTCGGGCTCGAGGAGGTCGGGCCTGGCCTCGCCGGCAGGTGCCGACCGGCCGGCTGGTCGAGGTCGCGGTGGACGCGGCCGGAGCGCGTTCGCTCGACATTCACCTATCTCGTCCCTCCCGCGCTCGCCGACCTGGTCGTCGGCGAGGCCGTCCTCGTCGAGTTCGGACGCCGACAGGCGCTCGGCGTCGATCCTCGCGGAGGCAGAAGCGTCGCCCGGCATCACGCCGCGGCCGATCGTCGAACGCGTTCGCGCTGACGGTCCGCTCCTGCCGCCGCTCGGTCTGGCGCTCGCCCGCGAGATCGCAGCGCACTACCTCGCGCCACCTGCCCTCGTCATCCGGGCGATGCTTCCACCCGGGCTCCTGGAGCGGCTGGAGTTGGTGGCAGAACGCGCGCCCGGACCTGCCCGGGAGGCCTGTCGGTGTCGCCGACCCGGTCGACGCGGACCTGCTCGCGCAGCTCGAGATGCGGACCTCGGCCGGTCCGAGACCTGGCAGGCCCAGACGGTCGGGCGGGGTCGTTGCGCCGCCTGCGGGCGCTCGCCGCGGCCGGCGAGATCTCACTCGAGTGGACGCTGCTGGGCGCCGGCGCCGGACCGCGATACGAACGATGGGTCGCGGCTGACCGAGGCCGGTCGCGTGGCCGCCGAGGCCCTCGAGGGAGGCCGGACGTTGGCGGGCCGGCCGCTCGGACCGAAGCAGCGGGCGGTCCTCGAGGCGCTGGCGGCCGAAGCCGTCCGGCGAGCTCGCCGGCGGCAGACCTGGCGGCCCGGTTCGGGAGCGGCGCGGTGGCCGGGCTCGTTCGGCGCGGTCTCGCTGAAGCAGAGGTCCGCGAGCGGCCGCGACGGCCGCTCGCGAGCCGACCGGTGGGACGCCGCGGTGGCCGGCCGCCCGAGAGCGACCTGAGCCTCGGCCCAGTCGGACGCCGTCGAGCGCGTCCGGCGCGCGATCGCCGGCCGCGACCCGCGCCCGCTCCTGCTCGACGGCGTGACCGGGGCGGGCAAGACGGCGATCTACGTCGAGTCGATCGTCGCGACACTCGACGCCGGCCGGCCGGCACTGCTGCTCGTCCCCGAGATCGCGATGGCGATGCCGCTCGTCGACCGGCTGCGGGCAGACCTCGACGTTCGAGTCGCTCTCGTGCATTCGGGCCTCGGCGAGGGCGAACGCGCCGACGAGTGGCGCCGGATCCGGGCCGGCGATGTCGATATCGTCGTCGGGACGCGGCTGGCCGTCGTCGCACCCCTCGCCGACGTCGGTCTGATCATCGTCGACGAGGAGCACGACCCGGCCTACAAGAGCGATCGAACGCCCCGGCTCCAGGCCCGCGACGTGGCGATCCGGCTCGGTCGGCTGGCGGGCGCGGCGGTCGTCCTCGGATCCGCGACGCCGTCCGTCGAGAGCGTCGGCCTTGCCCGACAGCGGCGTCTACGACCACGTCGTCCTGCCGTCGCGCGCGTCCGGTGTGCGAGCCCGACGTCGAGATCGTGGACCTCCGAGCCGAGCTCGTCGCGGGGGAGCGCGGGCTGCTCTCGCGCGCGCTCGCGACGGCGCTCGGCGCGCTCGACACGGCGACTCGGCGACCAGGCGATCCTCGTGCTCAACCGGCGCGGGACGGCGTCTGTCGTGATGTGTCGCGACTGCGGCCACGTCCAGGCATGCCCCGACTGCGAGCGCCCGCTCGTCTACCACCAGGCCGGGACGACGCTCCGTTGCCATCACTGCGGGCGCGCGACGCCGCTGGCGTCTCGCTGTCCCTCGTGCAGCTCGCCGCGGATCCGCTATCTCGGTGGCGGCACCGAACGCGTCGAACGCGAGGTCCGTGACCGATTCCCGGCGCTTCGGGTCGGACGCCTCGATCGCGACGTCGTCGAGCGCCGCGGCGCGGCGGAGCGTGTCATCGATGCCTTCACGCGACGGGCGGATCGACGTCCTCGTCGGGACGAGCCTCGTCGCCAAGGGCCTCGACGTGCCGAGCGTCACGCTCGTCGGCGGTCGTCTCCTCGGACGTCGCGCTCAACCTGCCAGACGAACGCGCCGCGGAACGCACGTACCAGTTGCTCGTCCAGGCGATCGGCGGGCCGGTCGTGGCGATCGGCCGGGCCGGGCGATCGTCCAGACGTACCAACCGGAGCACCCGGCGATCGTCGCTGCAGCGAGCGGCGACCGGACCGGCTTCTACGACGCCGAGCTGGCGATGCGAGAGCGGTTCGGGTCGCCGCCGTTCGGGCGGATCGTGAAGCTGACCGTCGGGCTGCCGGATCGCGACGCCGCCGAGCGCGAGGCCACGGCGATGGCCGAGCGACTCCGAGAGCGCGCGATCGCGCGGGGCGTGCCGGTCACGGTGGTCGGCCCGGCGCCTGCCTACATCGCCCGCCGGGCGGACCGTTGGCGCTGGAACGTCGTCCTGCGCGGGCGAGGATCCCGGTCACGCTGCTCGACGGCGGCCCCGATGCCCCGTGGTCGGTGGATGTCGACCCCGAATCGCTTCTGTAACGGTTGGACGGCCAAGTTCGTGCGACGATGGCGTCCATCGCAACGAGGAGACTTCCAGATGAACGAGCAACCGAACCCGAACGCGGGCACCGGCGCCGGCGCCGACGAGACATCCAGCTGGACCGATGAGACGGCCGGCTCGACCGGCATGCCGGGCACGGCAGGGTCGTCGGACGCGGCCGGTCCACGGGCTCGAGCGGACTCGACCGGCTCGACAGGCTCGACCGGGTGGTCGGGCTCGACCGGCCCGAGGGCACGGAGTCGACAGGCGACGCGCTGGGGCGCGGCATCGGGCACCGGGCGACGAGTCCGCCGGCGCGCACGGCAGGCGCGCCGCGGTGCAGGTCCTCGAGCAGCTCCGCGACGCCATCGACGACCTCGCCGAGCGGGCTTCGCCGACGGTGCGCGAGTACTCGGCGAGGATCGCGGAGCTCGCCGCCTTCACGGCCGACAAGACGGCGCCCGTTCCTGAAGCGGGCCGGCGAGGCGACCGCGGAGGCGAGCGGCAAGCTGGCCGAGCGCTCCCGGACCTGGGCCGCCGACATCCGTGCCTCCCAGGCGGCACGGGCGGAGCAGCGGGTGCCGGCGGAGCGACCGGAACGGAAACCGGCGGCACGGCCGGCGACACCGGCGACACCGGCGCCGCGTCGCAGGCCAGCACCACAGCGGGAAGCGCCGACCAGCCGCCCGCCACCGGCGACGTGACGGTCTCCGAATTCGATGCGGTCGCGCCGGACGAGGGCGGCGGGGGCATCGCCTGACCCCGTCGCTATACTCGCGGCCATGAGTGTCCGTCCCATCGTCCTCCTCGGTGACCCGCGCCTCCGCCTCAAGGGCAAGCCGGTCGACAGCTTCGGCAAGTACCTTCACGGGCTGCTCGACGACCTTGCCCACACGATGCGCGACGCCCCGGGTGTCGGCCTCGCCGCGCCACAGCTCGGCGAGGCGATGCAGGCCTGCGTCATCGAGGTCGAGAGCCAGCTGTACGAGCTGGTGAACCCGAAGATCGTCCGTTCGACGGGCGACGACCGCGACCTCGAGGGATGCCTCTCGATCCCGGGCTACGTCGCCTACGTCACCCGCCGTGAGCGGGTCTGGGTCGTCGCCCAGGACCGCCACGGCAAGAAGATCAAGGTCGCCGGGTCGGGTCTGCTCGGCCGGGCGCTCCAGCACGAGCTCGATCACCTCGACGGCAAGCTCTACATCGACTACCTCGATTCGATGGACGAGCTGCTGCCGGTCGGTGCCGGGAACGAGGACGACGCCGAGGTTCGCGAGGCGACGAGCGCCCTGGCGTGACAGCCGAGCGAGCCAGCGGCTCGCCGTGCGCGGACCGTCTTTCTCGGGAGCGGCGGGTTCGGCCGCGAGAGCCTTCGACGCTTGGCGACGCATCCGGAGATCGATCTCGTCGGCGGTCGTCACGGCGCCTGCGCGGCCGTCGGGTCGTTCGCAGCGACTGACGTCCGACGCCGATCGCCGATGTCGCAGCCGAGCTCGGCGTTCCGGTGCTGACGCCCGAGCGGCTTCGTGCGCCTTCCGCCGTCGATGAGGTCCTCGGCCTCGACCCGGTGCTCCTCGTGCTCGCGGACTACGGCCAGATCGTCCCGGCACCGCTGCTCGACCTGCCGCTGGGGGCGCTGAACCTCCACCCGTCGCTCCTTCCGCGCCATCGCGGCGCGAGTCCGATCCCGGCCACGATCCTTGCCGGCGACCGCGAGACCGGCGTGACCCTGATGCGGATGGACGCCGGCCTCGACACCGGCCCGATCGTCGCCCAACGACGCCTCGCCGCTCACCGGGACGGAGACGGCGCCCAGACCTCGAGACGCTCGCTGGCGACGATGGCGGCCGACCTCCTCGCGGACAACCTCCGACCGTGGATGCGCGGCGACGCCACGGCCCGGCCCCAACCGGCCGAGGGCGCGACGCTGACCGCCGCTGCGTCGCGAGGACGGCCGCCTCGACCCGACCCGTCCGGCGAGCGAGCTCGAACGTCAGGTCCGCGCCTACCAGCCGTGGCCCGGTTCCTTCGTGGAGACGCCGACCGGTCGCATCGTCGTGTGGGCGGCCACGTGCTGCCCGGCGAACCGGGCGATCGTCCCGGCACGTTCGTCCCCGACGACGCGGACGGCGCTCGCCCTGCGCGACCGTCGACGGGCGTCTGGCGCTCGACGAGGTCCAGCCGGCGGGCGGCCGGCGCATGACCGGCGCTGCCTCCGGCGGGGTCTGAGAGACCGGTGGCCGGACTGGTTGGCCGCCACGGTCGCCTGAGTCCGGGATAGCATCACCTCGTGACGACAGACGAGACGGCCGGGCATCTCCGGCCTCACCCCAACGGAGCTTGCGGCCTGGTTCGCCGACCGTGGCGAGCCGGCGTTTCGAGCGCGCCAGGTAGCGGACGCCGTGTGGAGCGGCCGAGCGACCGGCTTCGATGACATCGCGACGCTGCCAGCGGCCCTTCGCGCCGCCCTCGAAGAAGAGTTCCGCTTCGACACCGTCGTCGACACCGACCTGACGACCGCCGACGCCGGGCCTGACCGAGAAGGCCCTCCACCGCCTCGGCGACGGCGCGCTCATCGAATCGGTCCTGATGCACTACCCGGCGCGCGGCGGATCGCGCGAGCGCAACACGCTCTGCATCTCGAGCCAGGCCGGCTGCGCCGTCGGCTGCCCGTTCTGCGCGACGGGCGAGCTCGGGTTCGGCCGTGACCTCACCGTGGCCGAGATCGTCGACCAGGTCCGCTCGGCGGCCCGGCGGCTCGCCGCGAACGACCGCCGCCTCACGAACATCGTGTTCATGGGGATGGGCGAGCCGCTGCTCAACCTCGATCGCGTGCTCGCCGCCATCGAGGCACTCAATGACCCGGCACGGTTCGGGCTCGGGCGCCCGACACATCACGGTCTCCACATCCGGCGTCGTGCCCGGGATCCGCCGCCTGACGGCGCTCGGTCCGCAGTTCACGCTCGCGGTCTCGCTCCATGCCGCCCGCGACGCGCTGCGCGACGTGCTCGTCCCGCTCAACCGCCGCTGGCCGGTCGCGGACGTCGTCGACGCGGCCCGCGATCACAGCCGCAAGACGGGCCGCCGGATCAGCTACGAGGTCACGATGATCGACGGCGTGAACGACACGCCGGCCGACGCTGAGGCACTCGTCGCGCTGCTGCGCGGAGACCATGCCCACGTCAACCTGATCCCGATGAACCCGGTGGCGCACACCCCGTGGACCGCGAGCCCGATGCCGGTCATCGAGGCCTTCGCCGCGACGCTCCGCGCCGCCGGCATCGGGACGACGATCCGCCGCAACCGCGGCCAGGAGGTCGGCGCGGCCT
Organism: uncultured Chloroflexia bacterium; assembly: GCA_963816675.1. Lineage (GTDB taxonomy): Bacteria > Chloroflexota > Limnocylindria > Limnocylindrales > CSP1-4 > SPCO01. Next base: position 65,021 of record CAWFLS010000006.1, on the reverse strand, counting down.
GCGGTCAGCTCGCGGCCGAACGAGCCGGGGAGCCGCCGGCACCCGCGGTCGCGAGACGACGCGCCCGCCTCGTGGCCGAGAGCGCCGCGGCTCTCCTGGGCGAACGCAGCCACGAGCCGGTGCCGGCCGGGGTGGGGGAGTGAGCGCCGAGACCGGCCGTGCTCGGGTCGCCGCCAGCATCCTCGACGCCGACCTCTCGAACCTGGCCTACGCCGTCCGCCGCGTCGAGAAAGCCGGGCGCCGACCGCATCCACCTCGACGTCATGGACGGCCACTTCGTCCCGAACCTGACGTTCGGCGCGAAGACCATCAAGCACCTCCGACCGCGGACGGAGCTGCCGTTCGACGCTCACCTGATGATCAGCGAGCCCGGCCGCTACATCGACGAGTTCCTCGACGCCGGCTGCGACTCGATCACGATCCACGTCGAGATCGAGGAGGAGATCGCGCCGACCCTGCGACAGATCCGCGCGGCCGGTCGCGCCGCCGGGCTCTCGCTGAAACCCGGCACGCCGCTCAGCGCCCTCGAGCCGTACCGGGAGCTGCTCGACATCGTCATGGTCATGACCGTCGAGCCCGGCTTCGGTGGCCAGAAGTTCATGAAGGACGTCGCGCGCGAGAAGCTGCTCGCGGCGCGCGACCTGCTGAGCCACAAGTCGTTCGGTGGCGAGGTCCACGTCGATGGCGGGATCAACCGCGAGACTGCCGAGTTCGCCGGCGGGCTCGGTGTCGACATCCTCGTCGTCGGTTCGGCCCTGTTCATCAAGGGCCACGACATGGGCCGCGAGATCCGGCTGATCCGCGCGCTCGCCGACGAGGGCTACCAGTTCACGCTCAACGACGGCGTGCCGCCGATCCCGCGCGACAAGATGGTTCGCTTCACCTCGCTGCCGCAGCACATCGCCGACCGGTTCATGGCCGAGATCGAGGCCGGTGGCAGTCCCCGTCGTCATGCTCCGCGGCGAGGGCGGGATGAACCCCGACGGCGTTCGCGACTACGACCTCCTCGTGCCCGCGAGCGTCGAGGCGCTCGTGGTCGAGCGCCACGCAGCCGCGCGCGTCGCGTACGAGCGCGAGGCCGAGACCTGGCGCGAGGAGTTCATCCGCGAGCACGGGGTGATCCCGCCGCCCAGCTACCCGTGAGGGCGCTGCTCCAGCGGACGACGGGCGCGCGGGTGCGCGTCGACGGCGAGGTGGTCGGCGAGATCGGATCGGGGCCTCGTCGATCCTTCTCGGCGTCGGTCCCGACGACACCGAAGCGATCGCCGACGATCTGGCGCGCAAGGCCGCCGAGCTTGCGCATCTTTCGCGACGAGGCCGGCCGGACGAACGTTTCGCTGCTCGACGTCGGCGGTGCGGTGCTCGTCGTGTCGCAGTTCACCCTCTACGCCGACACGCGGCGCGGTCGCCGGCCGGGGTTCACGAATGCGGCGTCGCCCGCGCAGGCTGAGCGCCTGTACCAGCACTTCGCGGACGCTCTCCGCGGCGCTTGGCGTCGACGGTAGCGACCGGGTCGTTCGGTGCCGAGATGGCGGTCGAGCTCGTCAACGACGGCCCGTTCACGATCTGGCTCGACACCGCCGACCGGTAGCGCGTCGGCGCGGATACTGGCGACATGGCAAAACCTGATGCGCTGAAGCGGCTCGGCGGCGGGCGCTGGGAGACGAAGGACGGCCGCTTCCAGATCGAGCCGCAGTCCGGGACCTGGGTGATCGTCGACACGACCCAGACGAACGAATTCGGCCTGCCGCTCGTCCGCGGGCCGTTCGGGTCGCTGACCGCCGCTCGAGAGGCGATCGAAAGCGCCCGAGACGAGGGACCGATCGAGTCGCCGCTGGCCGAACGGATCGAGCAGCGCGACACGGCACCCGAGGACCGCGCCGTCGGAGGCAGAGTCGCCGAAGCCCGCCGGCGCGAAGAAGCGGCGAGTCGCTGAAAGCGGCCGGCCGACGAAGAAGGCTCGGCGCTGCGGTCAGCCCGCGCCCGAACCGAGAAGCCCGAGCCGCGAGCCCGAGCCGAGAGAGCCCGCAGCCGCCGCCCGAGCCCAAGATGGATCCGCGAGCTCGGCGCGACCGACCGCCGGAAGGCCAGGCGCTCATCGAACGCCTCGACGACCTCGGCATCGACGGTGCCGAGGAGATCGCCCGCGGCGAGATCGCGCAAGCGAGAGCCCGCCCTTGCCCGCGTCGCCCTCGAGCGCCAGCTCCGCGCCGCGATCAGATCGGCGAAGACGCCGCAAGCTGCGGTCAAGGCCGCGATCGAGATCATCCTCGCCGGCAAGGACGACGACGCTCGACGCCGAGTGGAAGCTGACCGACGGCCAGGGTCGCCCGATCGACTCGATCGACCTCGGCGATTGAGCGGCGGCAGACGCGTCGCCGACCTCGGATCTTGTCGTATGCCCATGTGGTGAGCGTTAGGCCGCCTGGTCCGGCCCGATCGTTCGTATCTCGGCGTGATCCACGCTCAGGACGAGCTGTCGTGCCTCCGGCAAAAGGTGCCGAAGGCGGCCGAACGCCCACGAGGTGAACGGATGGCAGGAAGGTCGCCGGTTCGGCGAGCTCCAACCTGCCGGAACGCGAAACGACCGGTCGCATCGGCGACCGGTCGGCTCAGGAGGGGCGGTCGGCCGACGGCGCGGCTAGCGAGCCGTCTTGAGCTGGGTGCGGCGGCAGCGCGTGCAGACGAGAGCCTTGGTCGGCGTGCCCTTCACGTCGATGCGGAGCGGCTGGAGGTTCGGCTGCATGCGGCGGTGGGCTCGAACGCGGTTCATGCCCGACGACTGCGGGTTGAAGCCGCCCATCGAGACCTTGCCGCAGATTGCGCAGGAGCGGGCCATGCGTGGTCCTCAGTGGTTGGTGGGCAGGAGGAGCAGCCCCGGAAGGGGCCGAACGGAGCGGTAGAATAGCACACGGCCTCCGGCATCCCTGCTCGGACGCCGCCCGACCCGCTCCTCGCGAGGAGGACGTCGCCCGCGTGTCCAGCCATCCGCCATCCGAACCAACCGCCCCGGTCGCAGCCTCGTGACTCGACGCGCCGTCGTCGACATCGTCCGGAACGCGACCCTCGGACTCGTACGGCGTCACCGGGTTCGCGGCGACCGCGTCGAGGCGCTGCTCGGCCGCCTCGGTTTCGCACAGCCGGGGATCAAGGTCCGGCTCGCGGGCGGCCTGTCGATCGCCCTCGATCTGAACGTCGCCTACGGCGTCCCGATCGCCGAGGTCTCGCGCCAGGTCGATTCGGCGGTGCGCTACGCCATCCGGCGGGCACTCGGACGCGAGGTCGACCACCTCTGACGATCCATGTCGACGGCCTCGCGTACACGCCCGCTCGTCGCGCCGCCGGCCCCGATCCGTCGCGGACGCGAAACCGCCATCGCCCAGAGACCTGGCCGACAGCGGGACCGACGTCGCCTGATGGCCCGTCGCGCGTGTGACGGCGACGGCTTGCTCGCGGCGCATGACGGGCGGCGGTCGCGAACCTCGAGGCTCACGTCGAGGAGATCAACGCGCTCAACGTCTACCCCGTCCCCGACGGCGACACGGGGTCGAACATGCTCGCGACGGTCAAGGCCGCCCTCGCCGAGGCCGAGTCGTCGGCCGGCCAGCCAGCCGACCGGATCGCCGCCGCGATCAGCTTCGGCGCGCTCATGGGCGCCCGCGGCAACTCCGGAGTCATCACGAGCCAGATCTTCCGAGGCATGGCCGAGGGCATGGCCGGCAAGACCCGCTTCAACGGCCTCGACCTTGCGCACGCGCTGTCGGAGGGCGCGAGGACTGCCTACCGGCCGTCGCCAAGCCGGTCGAAGGCACGATCCTGACGGTCATCCGGGAGTCGGCCGCCGCCGCTGTCACCGCAGCCGAACGCGACGACGACATCGAGAAGGTGATGGCCGCGACCGTCGAAGCAGCGCAGAAGTCGGTCGCATCGACGCCGACGCTGCTCGACGTCCTGCGCGAGGCCGGGCGTCGTCGATTCGGGCGGTGAGGGCCTCCACCGGTTGTTCGAGGGCGCGCTCCTGCACCTCGCCGGCCGCGCCCCGGCACGTGCCGCGTCGCGCGAAGGAGGCCCGCAGGCAGCGGCGAAGGCGTCCACGCTCGTGGCCCACGCCGACGAGGGCTTCGGCTACGAGACGATGTTCCTCCTGCAGCCGAATGGCTCGGGGTCGCTCGACCTCGACGCGATCCGCGACCATCTCGAGGAGATCGGCGAATTCGGTGCTGGTCGCGGGCGACGCTCGGGCGCTCAAGGTCCATGTCCACAACGAGCGACCGGACCTCGTGATCGGGTACGGCCTGACGGTCGGGGCGCTGAGCCGGATCAGCGTCGAGAACCTCGACCACCAGGCGCGCGACGTTCGCGAGTCGAAGGCCGCCGACTTCACCGGCTGTCGGCGAGGGCAGCGTCGCGACCGCGGTCGGCCGAGCCGACAGACGAACCGCCGACGGCAACCGGAAGCCACCGGCGATCGGCGTCGTCGCCGTCGTATCGGGCGACGGCCTCGCCGCGATCTTTCGCGACTTCGGCGTCGCAGCGATCGTCGATGGCGGCCAGTCGGACAACCCGAGCACCGGCGAGCTGCTCGAGGTGATCGAGAGCGTCGACGCGCGCGAGATCATCGTCCTGCCCAACAACCGGAACGTGCTGCTCGCGGCCGGCCAGGTCGCCTCGATGACGGATCGTCCGGTCGTGGTCGTGCCGACGCGCAATGCGGCCGAGGGCTTCGCAGCGCTCCTCGCGATGGACCCGAACCTCGACGCCGCGGCCAACGCCACGGAGATGACCGAAGCCGGCCACGGCATCCAGACGTTCGTGGTGACCGAGGCCGTTCGCGACGCGTCGATCGGCGGGCGGAAGGTCAAGCGCGGCCAGACGATCGCGCTCGACCCCGACGAGGGGCTGATCGCCGTCGATGGCAACGCCGACAAGTGTCTGCTGAAGGCCGTCGGTGCCCTGAAGCCCGGGTACGAGCTGCTGACGCTGTTCTACGGTGACGGTGCCGACCTCACCGAGACGGAACGAATGGCCCGCCGGATCGGGACCGTCGCTCCCGGGCGTCGAGGTCGAGGTACGCCACGGCGGCCAGCCGTTCTACCGGTACCTGGTCGCCGCCGAATAGGTGGTCAAGGCGACGACGAGCCCAGCTCCGCGACCACCGACCGACCCGGTCGCGCTGCTCTCGACGCCCGCTCGCCCAGTCAGGCCTTACCGCGGCGGCGCTGCTCCGGCGAGCTGGTACCGGCTCGACTTCTACTACGTCCGCGACCTCCTGTTCCACCTGCCGCGGCGCTACGACGACCTGCGCGAGATGCACAAGGTCGGCGATCTCGGCTGGCAGCTCGACGGAACGGTCGTCTCGGCCCAGGCGACCGTCGGCGGCGGTGCGCGTCGAGAACGGGTTCCGCGGGACGGACGCAACGGACGATCGCCCGCCTCGAGGACGAAACAGGAAGCATCGACGCGACATGGTTCGGCCGGCGCTTCATCGAGCGGCGGCTGCACGTCGGCAGCGAGATCGTCGTGTCCGGGAAGGTCAAGCATTTCGGACGGCGTCTGACGCTCGACAACCCGGAGTTCCAGATCGTCGGCGAGGACACGGAGCTGCTCCATGCCGGCCGGATCGTCCCGGTCTACCGGCTTGACGGCCGGTCTCACCGCGGTCCGGCTTCGATCGGCCATCCGCGAGGCGCTCGACCGGGCCGGCAAGGCGTATCCGGAGTACCTCCCCGCGGCGATCATCCGCGAGGAGGGGCTCGTGCCCATCGCTCGCGCGATCGAGGAGGCGCACTACCCCGATTCCTTCGAAGGCCGGGACGCGGCCCTTCGCCGGCTGGCCTTCGACGAGCTGCTCGCGCTCCAGCTCGGTATGGTCGAGCGACGGCGGCAGCGGGTTCGCGACGCCGCCCCCGAAGTCACCGCTTGACGAACCAGCCGAGAACGCGATCCGGACCGCTCTCGTCGAATCGCTCACCCGCCGGGTCGGCCGCGCGGTCGAGCTGACCGCAGACCAGGCGGCCGCCATGACGGCCATCCGCGACGACCTTGCCCGCCCGACGCCGATGCTCCGGCTGCTGCAGGGCGACGTCGGCTCGGGAAAGACCGCGGTCGCGGCTCACGCCCTGGCCGCCGTCGCGCGGGCCGGGCTCCAGGGTGCGCTCCTCGCCCCGACGGACCTGCTCGCGCGGCAGCACCTCGAGACGGTCGGCGCCCTGCTCGAGGACCTCGGCATCGGCGTGACGCTGCTGACCGGCTCGCTCAAGGCCGATGTCAAGGCCAAGGCGCTCGAGGCGATCGCATCCGGGCAGGCACTGGTCGTCGTCGGCACCCACGCGCTGATACAGGACGCCGTGTCGTTCGCCGACCTCGGCCTCGTCGTCATCGACGAGCAGCACCGTTTCGGCGTCGACCAGCGCGGCGCGCTCGAGGCGAAGGCCGGCGGCCGATCCCCGCACGTCCTGCTGATGACCGCCACGCCCATCCCGCGAACGCTGGGCCAGGTCCTGTACGCCGACCTCGACGTGTCGGATCTGCGGACAGCGCCGGCCGGGCGTGTCCGGATCCAGACCGGTCTCAAGCGCCCGGACGACCTCGATTCGACGTGGGTCAAGGTTCGCGCCGAGGCCGCGCTCGGGCACCGGACGTTCGTCGTCGTGCCCCTGATCGAGGAGGGCTGACGAGGGCGACGGTGCGGTCGCCGCCGAGAGCGAGGCCGTCCGATTGGCGACGCTCCTCGCGCCGCTACGAGTCGGCATGGTCCACGGCCGCATGAAGCCAGCCGAGCGAGACTTCGAGATGACGCGCTTCCGTGACGGCGAGCTGGACGTGCTCGTCGGGACGACCGTGGTCGAGGTCGGCGTCGACGTCCCGGCGGCGACGATGATGGTGATCGAGGGCGCCGACCGGTTCGGCCTTGCCCAGCTCCACCAGCTCCGCGGCCGGGTCGGCCGCGCCGACGTCGAATCGTTCTGCGTGCTCGTCTCGGACACGACCGACGAGCTGGCGATGACGCGCCTCCGTGCCGTGGTCAAGACCCATGACGGCTTCGAGCTCGCCGAGAAGGACTTCGAGCTGCGCAAGGAGGGCGACGTGCTGGGTCTGGCCCAGAGCGGGTTTCCGCGACTGCGGGTCGCCTCGCTCCAGGTCAAGGCTCATCGCGACCTTGCTGTCAGGGCGAGGGCGCACGCCGAGATGCTGCTCGACCCCGCCGGGCAGATGGACCCGCCACAGCCGTCGCTCTCCTCAGAGCTCGAGAGCGGCTGGCTTCGGCGCGTCGCGGCGGGCGAACCGGCGACGAGTGCGTGACGGGACGATGTGGCTGACGCCGGCCGGGTGATCGCTGGGAAGGCGCGCGGCATTCGCCTCGTTGCATCGGGCGACGCCACTCGACCGTTGGGCGACAGGGTCAAGCAGACGCTCTTCGCGATCCTCGAACCTGATCTCCCCGGCGCGACCGTCCTGGATCTCTTCGCGGGTTCCGGCGCTGCCGGCATCGAAGCGCTGTCGCGCGGCGCGGCACGGGCAGTGTTCGTCGAGCGGGATCGCGCTGCGGTGGCAGCGATCGCGGGGAACCTGGCGCGCGCGCATCTCGCCGGGCGAGCGGGCGGCGGTCGTTCGTGCCGACGCGCTCGCATGGCTCCGTTCGCCGGAAGCGAGGACGGCCGGCCCGTTCGACGTCGCCATCGTCGACCCGCCGTACGCGGAGACAGACCTCCTGGCCGCTGCTCTGGAAGCCGTCGGCCAGCACGTCCGCCCGGGCGCTCGGGTCGTCGCCAAGCACTTCTGGCGGCGACCCGCCGCCCGCCCAGGTCGGACTGCTAGCATCCGAGCGCGAGCGGCGCTTCGGCGAGACGATGCTGACCTTCTACCGACGCCAGGAGGACTGATGGACACGGTCGCGGTCTACCCCGGCTCGTTCGACCCCATCACCAACGGTCATGTCGACGTGGTGACCCGGGCTGCCGTCGTCTTCGATCGCGTCATCGTCGGCGTCCTCGCCAACCCGCGAAAAGCGCCACTCCTCGACGTCGAGACGAGGATCGGGCTGATCCGCGACGCGCTCGCGGGCACCGCGATCGTCGCCGGACACAGGTCGAGGTCGTGGCCTTCGATGGCCTCACGGTGGACCTGTGCCGCGCCCGCGGCGCGACCGCGATCGTGCGCGGTCTGCGCGCGGTGAGCGACTTCGAGACCGAGATGCAGCTCGCCCACAACAACCGCGTCCTCGCGCCCGACGTCGACACCGTGTTCTTCATGACCGCGGTCGCCAACGGCTACGTCAGCTCGAGCCTGGTCAAGGAGATCGCGGCCTTTGGCGGCGATGTCTCGACGATGGTCCCCGAAGCCGCCCGGACGGCCCTTGCCGAGGCCCTCGCGAGGCGCTGACCGGACGCCGCCGTGCCATAATCGAGCCCGGCGGCGGGACCTCCCGTCGGCGACCAGGAGGGCAATCACATCGACATCATCTTTCTCGTCGAGCGCCTCGAATCCCTCATCGCGAATGGCAAGAAGCTGCCGCTGACGACGAACGTCGTCGTCGACCAGAACGCGGCGCTCGGGCTCATCGACGAGTTGCGGGTCGCCGTGCCCGAAGAGGTCCGGGCCGCCAAGCGGATCAATGCCGAGGGCGAGCGGATCATCGAGAAGGCCCAGGAGGAAGCGGAGCGGATCCTCGCCCGTGCCCAGGAGCAGGCGGCCTTCCTCATCGACGAGCGGGGCCTGACCCAGTCCGCCGACGCACAGAGCCGCCAGATCGTCGCCACCGCCCACCGCGACGCCGACGACATCCGCCGCGGCGCCGACGAATACGCGGTCGGCGTGCTCGTCGGGCTCGAAGCCGACGTCGTCAAGACGCTCAGCAGCATCAAGAAGGGGATCGCCCTCCTCGACGAGCGGCGTGCCGCGCTGGTCGGCGAAGCGACCACCGAAGAGGACGGCGTCGAGCAGCGCTGGGAGGACGAGGCGGGAGAACCGGTCGACACTCCCCGGTGACCGGTCCCTCGACCGACGCGCCGCTGATCTGGAACGTCGCCGGACTCCTCGCGGACGCAGCAGGCGCAGAGCGCCATCTCGAGGTCCACGACGCCACGATCGACCTCGGCGAGGACCTCGCACTCGCACGTCCGATCAACGGCCGGGTGCGCCTGCTCCACACCAATCGAGGGATCATCGCCGTCGCCGATCTCGACACTGCCCTGGCGCTCGAGTGCAGCCGCTGTCTGCGCGACATCGAGTACCCGGTCTCGGTGCACCTCGAGGAGGAATACCTTCCCGCCCTGGACCTCGCCACCGGCCGGCCGCTGGCGACCGACGACGAGCCCGATGTCGCCCGCCTGACGGACCATCACGAGCTTGACCTCGAAACCCCGGTCCGCGAGGCGATACAGCTGGCCGAGCCGATCGCGCCGCTCTGCCGGCCCGATTGCCCGGGCCTGTGCATCGTCTGCGGCGGCCGGCTCGACGAGGGATCGCACGAGCACGCCGAGGAAGACATCGACCCGCGGCTCGAGGCGCTCAAGGGCTTCCTTCCGGACGACGCCTGACGAGGGGCGCCGAATCGCGCTACACTCCGCCGTCGGTCCGGCCGTCGATCCGAGGTCCGGAGCCCGTTCCCCAGCCAGCGCATCGCGCCCTCGCGATGACCCGAAGGAGCCCGCGACCTCATGGGTGTACCCAAGCGACGTGTCTCGCATGCCCGCCAGGGCGAGCGGCGCGCACACCTCGCGATCAAGCTGCCGGCGCTCGAGGAGTGCCCGCACTGCCACGAGATGAAGCTGCCGCACCATGTCTGCCCGAACTGTGGCTACTACAACGGCCGCCAGGCCATCGAGCTGAAGCCCGCCTCGACGTCAACCTCGAACGACGACATCAACCGCTGAGGCGGTGACCGGCCGGCCCTCGACCGTGTCGCAGTCCGCGCGTCCCGGCGGTCCCGGCGTCCGCGTCTCGGTCGATGCCATGGGCGGCGACTTCGGCGCGGCGGAGGTCGTCCCTGGAGCGATCGATCACGCCCGGTCCCATCCCGAGGACCAGGTCATCCTGGTCGGCGACGCGACCGTCATCCGGTCCATCGCCGGCGAGCTGCCCTCGAACGTGTCGATCGTGCCAGGCGAGCCAGGTCGTCGGCATGGATGAGCATCCGGCACTCGCCCTCCGCGAGAAGAAGGACGCCTCGATCCTGGTCGCGGTCGACCTCGTCCGAAACGGTCAGGCGGACGCCGTCGTCACGGCCGGCCACACCGGAGCCGGGATGGCTGCCGCGGTGCTGCGCCTGGGACGCCTGCCCGGCGTCGACCGGCCGGCGCTCGCCGTCCAGATGATCACCGAGTCCGGACCGATGCTGCTGCTGGACATCGGCGCCAATCCCGATTCGACCGCTGAGAACCTTGTCCAGTACGCGCGGATGGGGGCGATCTTCTCGGAGCGCGTCCAGGGTGTGGCCCGACCGCGGGTCGCCCTCCTCTCGATCGGTGAGGAGAAGGGCAAGGGCGATGCTCGCATCCAGCGCGCCACCGAGCTGCTCGACGCGACCGACCTGCGGTTCGAGGGGAATGTCGAGGGCAAGGACCTGACCCGGCATCTCGCCGACGTGGTCGTGTGCGATGCCGTGCTCGGCAACGTCGTCATCAAGTTCTTCGAGGGCCTGTCGACGTTCATGGCCGACCTCTGGCGCAACGAGTTCCGCGGCTCGCTCCGGGGCCGTCTCGCGGCGCTGCTGATGCGTCCCGGGATCGGCCGGATCCGGGCCGTGTTCGACTACGAGCGGGTCGGCGGATCGCCGTTGCTCGGCGTGCGGGGGAGCGTCATCATCACCCATGGACGGGCCCGCCGACGGATGGTGGGCTACGCCTGCGAGGTCGCGGCGACCACGGCCCGGACCGGCGTCCCGGCTCTCATCGCGGAGGCGCTCGGCAACCGGCGGCGCGGCGACGGTCGCGGCGCCGGGGAGACGCCGAGACAACGCGTCGACCGCGACGGCACCGGTCGGAACCGGAGAGGAGCCGATCGTGAACCGACCGGAGCTGTCCGTCAGGCGTGGCGTCATCGCCGACCTCGTCCGTGTCGCCGCGCTCGAGGTCAAGGGCGTGGCCCGCGTCGGTCGGGCAGGTCCCGCGTGGCGGCGGCTCATGGGTGGCCGGGCCGTGTCGGTGCGCATCCGCGAGGACGGCGTGGTCGTGCGGCTGTGGATCGTGGCGCGGCCGGGTCAGCCGCTCGTGCCGTTGACGGCACAGGTTCGCGCCGCAGTCACCGCGACCGTCGAGCGCCTGCTCGGGCTCGACGTCGGGGCGGTCACGATCGTGGTCGATGGCGTCGGGACCTGACCGCGTCCGCGGCCGGCGGACCGGCCGTCGACTCGCCCTCGCCGCGATCTTCGAAGCCGATTTCGGTCAGCGCACGGCCGAATCCATCCTCGAGCGCCACCTCGCGGAGGAGGAGCGCGATCCGGTCGCAGCCGAGCTCGCCCGCGAGCTCGTCACCGCCGTCGTCGACCATCGCGATGCCATCGACGCCGAGATCACCCGTCGTGCGCCGCAGTACCCGGTCACCGGCCTCGCCCGGATGGACCGCGCCCTGCTCCGTACCGCCATATCCGAGGTGCTACACTCCGCCACGCCGGCCCGGGTGGCTATCGCCGAGTGGGTCGAGTTGGCACGGACGTACAGCGGAGAACCGATGCGACGCCTCATGAACGGCGTCCTCGGCAATATCACAGCGGATCCCAGCGGTCCCAACCAACGGCGATAGCACCCCAGTCCCGGGAGGGAGTCAGTGGCAACAACGTACGAGCGCCTCAAGAAGATCGTGGTCGAGCAGCTCGGCGCGGACGAGGAAGAGGTCAAGCCCGAGGCGTCGTTCGTCGACGACCTGAATGCCGACTCGCTCGATCTCGTCGAGCTCATCATGAGCCTCGAAGAGGAGTTCGGGACCGAGATCTCGGACGAGGATGCGGAGAAGATCCGCACCGTCCAGGACGCTGTCGACTACATCGACGAGCACTCGTCCTAGCGAGCCTCGCCGCGCGATCGGTCGGCGACGGTCGCGTGCGTGCCGCCGACGCGTTCGCCGCGCAGATCGGCCTTCCTGTTCGTGACCTGGGCCTGCTCGGGCAGGCCCTCGTCCACTCGAGCTGGCACCACGAGCATCCGGACGAGACTCCCGGACACAACGAACGGCTCGAATTCCTCGGTGACGCCGTGGTCAACCTCGCCATCTCGGAGGCCCTCTTCGGTCGCCATCCGGACGAGGACGAGGGCTACCTGAGCGCCAGGCGCGCGGCGATCGTGTCGACCACGGGGCTCGCCCGGCTTGCCGCGCGGATCGACCTCGGGTCGTTCCTGCTGCTCGGCGAAGGCGAGGCGCACCGCAACGGCCGGCGCCGGCCGTCTGCTCCTGGCCTCGACGTTCGAGGCGGTCGCCGGCGCCCTGTACCTCGATCTCGGCTTTCGGGCGGTCAGCGACTGGGTCGTGGGCCTCGCCGCCACCGAGCTCGTCGCCGAGGCGCCGATCGTCGCGCTCAAGAGCCCGAAGAGCCGGCTCCAGGAGTACACCCAGCGGCATTCCGGCGACCGGCCGTCGTACCGGCTCGTGGACGCGAGCGGGCCCGATCACGAAAAGTCGTTCCGCATCGAGGTGTGGGTGGACGGCGAGCGGCTTGGCGTCGGTCGAGGGGCCGTCGCGGCGGATCGCCGAGACCGAGGCGGCGGCCGAGGCGATGGAGCCGATCGCGTGTGCTCGCAGGCGGCGATGGTGCGGTCCGCGACGCGGGCGGTGCGGCGGCGGAGCGGGATCCCGGGTGGGCTCGAGTGTCGGCGACGTCCGGCGACCCGGTCGGCTCGTGACGCTCTCCGGGCGTCCCGCGGAGCCGCGCCTCCTGGCACTTCGACTCCAGGGCTTCAAGTCGTTCGCCGAGCGCACCAACGTCGAGTTCGGGCCCGGGATCAGCGCCGTCGTCGGGCCGAACGGATCGGGCAAGAGCAACCTCGCCGACGCCCTTCGCTGGGCGCTCGGCGAGCAGGGTCGGGCGCTTCGCTCGCGCAAGTCCGAGGACGTCATCTGGGCCGGGTTCGGAGAAGCGGGCGGCCCAGGGCATGGCCGACGTCACGCTCGTCCTCGACAACGGCGATGGCCTGCTGCCCGTCGACTTCGCGGTCCTCGAGCTCGGTCGGCGGCTGTATCGCTCCGGCGAGAACGACTACCTCCTCAACAAGAGCCGGATCCGGCTGCGCGACCTCGTCGACCTGCTCGACGCTGCCCATCTCGCCGACAACGCGTTCCTGTTCATCGGGCAGGGGATGGTCGACCAGGCGCTCGCGCTGCGTCCCGAGGAACGGCGTCCGCTGTTCGAGGAGGTGGCCGGGGTCCGGCGCCACGAGCGGCGGCGCCGTCGTGCCGAGGAGCAGCTGGCCGAGTCCGAGGCGAACCTCGCCCGGGTCGAGGACATCCTCGCCGAGCTGCGTCCGCAGGCCCGGCGGCTGGCCGCGCAGGCCGAGCAGCAGGCGTCGCGCGACACGACGGCCCAGGAGCTGGCCACCGCCCTGCTCGCGGCGATGCACGTCCGCTGGCATACGGCCGCTGCGCGGCTGGCCGTCGTCGAGGCCGATCGCGACCGGGCGCGCGAGGAAGTCGACCGGGCGATGGCGTCGCTCGCGGCAGCGGAGGCGGCGGCGTCTGCGCTGGCTGGAGAGCTTGGCGCGCGCGCGGCGCTCGAGCGGCAACGGCGGGACGACCACGATGCAGCGCGGGCCGCGGCGACAGCCGCCCAGATGCGCGAGACGCGGCTCGTCTCCGAGATCGAGGCGGTCGAGCGTGATCGGCGGCGACTCCTCGAGGAGCGCTCGGCCGCAGCGTCCGAAGTGGAGGTCGCCCGGCGGGCACTCGCCGTTCCTGTCCCGTCGCCGGATCTCGACCTGCAAGCGGCACTCGGCGCGGCCGAGCGCGAGCTCGCCGACGCGCTGGCGGAGCTCGCAGCGCTCCGGAGCGCCGAGCAGGCGCACGACCAGGACCGTCGCCGCGCTCCGGCGCGCGGCCGCCGCTCGCCAGGCCGAGGCGGAGACCGCGCGGCGGCAGCTGGACGACGTGGAACGCCGGGCGAGCGAGCAGCAGGCGGAGGCGCGTGCGGCAGTCGTGCGCCGGGCGACGCTCGAAGCCGATGTCGCGGCGGCGTCGGCCGACCTCGCCGCCGCCATCGAGGCGGAACGTGCCACTGCCGATGCGCGCGAGGCCGCCCGCGGCCGCTCGGCAGCGGCCGAGGCCGACCGCGCCGCTGCGCAGGAGCGGCTGGTCGCGGCGACCGCGACGCTCGCCGCCGCTCGAGCCCGCGCCGATGGTCTCGCCGCCCGGCTCGCCGAGGAGGAGGCCAGAGGTATCGCCCGGGCGGCGCGCCGCGCCGGCGGACGCCGCCTCGACGAGGATCTCGCCATCGACCCGTCGCTCCGGCCGGCCGCCGAAGCGGCCCTTGCCGAGGCGACGCGCGCATACATCGTGCGCGGCCGATGCGGTCCCGGGTCTTGCCGCTGAGCGCGGATCGCTGATCGTCGCCGAGCGAGCCTCGGACGCGACGGTCGACGATGCCCAGCGAACGCCGTTTCCGGGAGACCCTCGCGGCGGCCGGCGGCGGCGACCCTGGATGCGGCGATCCGGCACGACCCCACCGGAGCGGCTCGCCGGATCCTTGCCCGCGCAGCCTGGCTTCCGGATCTCGCGGCGTGCCTCGACGTACAGGCCGACCTGCCTGCAGGCTGGATCGCCGTTCCTCGTGACGGCTCGGCCGTGGTCACGGACGTCGCGGTCACACCTTGGCACGAGCGAGTCGGTGCTCGAGCGGCGGGCCGAGTCGGCGCGTCTGGCGGGCGAGGTGGCGCGGCTCGAGACCGAGGTCGAGGCGCTCGCGGTCCGCCGCGACCGCGGCAGAAGCCGCCGCGGCATCGGCGCGGGCCGCGGTCGAGGAATCTCGCGCGGCCGAGAACCGGGCGAACGGTGCGCGTCGTGCGGCCGAGGAGGCCGAACGGCTGGCCGCCCGTCAGCTCGAGGCGGTCGTCCGCGAGGCGGCATGGCACGACGCGCAGGCCGAGCGGCTGGCCGCGGATGTGGAGCGGGCACGCGCGGCGGTCGAGGCGCTCGGCGAGGTTCCGGCCGAAGCCGGGGCGCGACGACGACCCGCGACCACGATCACGGTCCCCGATGCCGGCGATCGCCGCCTGGGAGGCGCGTGCCGCGGAGCTCCGCACTCGCCGCGACCGGCTGGCCGAGGATGCCGCTGCGCGGCGATGCCGCCCGTCGAGACGCCGAGCACCGACGTGCCCGCGCGGACGCCGCGGCACTCATGGCCGAGGAGCGGATCGCTCGTGCCGAGCGCGACCTGACGGCACTCGGCCGAGCGCGAACAGGCACTCGCCGAGGAGCGCGACGCGCTTCGGGCCGAGCTGGCGGTGAGCGCCGAGCGCGAGGTCGGCGGCGCGTCGGGCACTCGACGAGATCCATGCCGCCGACGTCGCGGACCGCGACCGGTTGGCCGCCGCCGAACGCGAGGCCACGCAGGCGCGTGAGCGGCTGCGAGCCGCCGACGCGCGGCTGCGGGCGGCCGATCACCTCGACCTGGAGGCGCGGCTCTCGGTCGATGCCCTGCGCGAGGGCGCCGTGGTCGAACTGGCGGGTCTCGGGCGACCTGGCCGTCGAGCGGCTCCGCGCGTTCGCCGCGACCGCGCGGCCGACCGATGACCGCGAATGACGCCGCCGCGCTCGACCAGGAAGCGTCGCTCGGCCGACGAGCGATCGGCCACGCTCCGACGAAGGCGACCTGTCGGACGAGGCTGCCGCGCTCGAGGCGGCGATCGCCGCCGTCTCACCGATCTGGGCCGCGGTCGAGCCGACCGAGCCGCCGCCGAGTCCCGCCAGGCTCGGCCAGCTGCGGCGGCGATTCCACGACCTCGGTGCGGTCAACCCATACGCGCTCGACGAGTACGCCGAGCTCAAGGCGCGGCTCGAGACGCTCGAGACGCAGGACACCGACCTTCGAACGGCCATCGGCCGGACGCGGGAGCTCATCGCCGAGCTCGACACGATGATCGCCGAGCGCTTCCGACGACGTTCAAGGCGCTCGAGGTCGCCTTCGCGACCCGCTTCGAGCAGCTGTTCGGCGGCGGGTACGCCAGGCTGTCGATGACGGATCCCTCGGACCTCGGTTCGACCGGGATCGAGATCGTCGCCCGTCCGCCGGGCAAGAAGGCGCAGGCGCTGGCGATGCTGTCGGGCGGCGAGCGGGCGCTGACTGCGGTCGCCCTGCTGTTCGCCATGCTCGAGGTGCGGCCGGTGCCGTTCTGCGTGCTCGACGAGGTCGACGCGGCGCTCGACGAGGCCAACATCGGCCGCTTTGCCGACGCGCTGCGCAGCCTGGCGCACCAGACGCAGTTCATCGTCATCACCCACAACCGGGGGACGATCGAGGCCGCCGATGCCCTGTACGGCATCACCGTCGGCGACGACTCGGTCAGCCGGGTCATCAGCCTCCGGCTCGAGGAGGCCAGGCACTCGCGACCCCCGACGCCGACGCAGCTGGCACTCGCGCGATAGGCCGAACGATGCCCTTCTGGCGACGACGACGCGACGAGGAGCCGGCACCCGAGCCCGCGGCTCCCGAGATCGATCCCGAGTCCGTTCCCGCGGACTGGGAGCCGGACCCGGCCGATTTCGAGGACGCCGCCGACCGCCGAGACCGCCGACCTTGACTTGACGGAGGCACCCGAGGCACCGCAGGCGGCGTCACCGGATCGACCGCTGACGACGTTCGACTTGTCCTGGCCAACCCCCGTCCCGACCCCGCAGCGCACAGCGCCCGGCTCGACCGCCCCAGCGACGACGCGCCGACCTACGCGCAGCCGCCCGGAGCCAACGACCGACTCCACCGCGATCGAGGACGCCGCCACCGAGGCAACGCCATCAGACCGGCTCGACGCCGGCCTCGAGCGGACGCGCGGCGGCTTCATGTCGCGGCTTCGCGGCTTCCTCGGAACCGGGGCCGGGCAGGGACCGTCCTGGGACGACGTCGAGGAGACGCTCATCGCGGGTGACGTCGGTGCGGCCCTCGCCATCGATCTCGTCGAGCGAGCACGCCGCCGGCGCGACCCGGGCGGTCCCGAAGCGGCTATCCGGGCGGAGCTGGCCGCCCTTCTCGTCCCGCGCGACGTCCACTGGAGCCCTCATTCGGCCGTCGCCGGTGGTCCGGCTGTGGTCCTCGTCGTCGGCGTGAACGGAACCGGCAAGACGACGACGATCGGCAAGCTCGCGAGCCGGTACGTCGCCGAGGGTCGGACCGTGATCCTGGCGGCCGCCGACACGTTCCGCGCGGCCGCCATCGATCAGCTCCGGATCTGGGCCGACCGCGTCGCACGTCCAGATGGTCGCCCACGCCCCGGGCGCGGACCCGGGCGCCGTCGTGTACGACGCGCTCGATGCGGCTGTGGCCAGAGGTGCCGACCTCGTCATCGCCGACACCGCCGGTCGCCTCCATACCAAGTCGAACCTGATGGACGAACTGGCAAAGGTCCGCCGCATCATCGACAAGCGCCTGCCGGGTGCCGAGCCCGAGACGCTCTTCGTCCTCGACGCGACCACCGGCCAGAACGGGCTGTCGCAGGCCAAGGCGTTCCACGATGCGGTCGGGCTGACCGGCATCGTGCTGACGAAGCTCGATTCGACAGCGAAGGGCGGCATCGTCTTCGCCATCGAGGACGCGCTGAAAGTGCCCGTCCGGTTCGTTGGGGTAGGGGAGCAGGTCGGCGATCTGATCCCGTTCGACCCGGACGCTTTCGTGGCGGCGCTCTTCGGCTGAGAACGGCCAGGGTGGCAGGCGAGAGGCGATGTCGCCCGTTATCGACGGATGTCGATGTCCCATCGGCCCTCCAGTCCATTCAGCGCGCGCAGGTCATCGGCGGATGGTGTCGTCATCGACACCTCCCGCAGGTACACGCAGATGAACCGGATCCGACGCCTCGCGATCACAACGACCATCGCAACGGTCGCCTCGACCTTCGTGGTCGCCTCACCGGCCGCAGCGGCCATAGATCGGGCCACGATGGCCCTCGAGACCTCGTACGTCCTCAAGGCCTCCCTCGACTACGGGGCCGCGACGATCGCTGCCGCAGAGTCGATCACCATCCGCAACGTCTCAGGCAGCTCGATCTCGAAGGTCAACCTCTCGGTCACGCCGCGGGCATTTGGGGAGCTCACATCGATCTCGGGCTTCTCGGTCGACACTCGGCCGGTGTCCGCACGCTGGACGAACAACTCCAACCTCGAGCTCCAACTCGGCAAGGTCCTCGCCACCGGGGCCAGTGCGGTCATCCGGCTCCGGTTCGCGGTGCGAGCGACTGGCGTCATCGGGACCTCGCTCGAGGGCCGGCTCTCGAAGGCCAACGGCATCATGCAGGTGAGCCACTGGTTCCCGATCGTGTCGGACGGCCACGCGACGCGGTATCCCGGAGACGCGCAGTACACCCGGGTCGCCAAGCGGATCCGGCTCGAGCTGACGACCAACGCATCGTCGCTGCGGATCGCCGCGCCGGGCACGGTGATCACCCGAACGTCGCGATATCACGTCTACGAGATCAAGAACGCCCGTGACTTCGCGTTCGGTGCGAGTGCCCTGTACCAGGTCGCGACGGGTTCCGCGTCGGGCATCACGGTTGCTGCGTACTACACGACCGGGAACGGGCCCAGCGCCGTCGGGTCGGCGGTCGTCGGCGCTCAGGACCTACACGGCCCGGTTCGGCAGCTATCAGTGGGGCCGGTTCGTCATCGCCCAGAGCGGGCGTCCCGGCACCGGCAACGAGTATCCCGGCATCGTGTTCCTCGGCCGGTCGCAGTTCGTCGACCGCGGCGTGATCGCTCACGAGACCGCCCACCAGTGGTGGTACGCGATGGCGGGCAACGACCAACTCGCGGAGCCGTGGCTCGACGAAGGCCTCGCCGAGTTCAGTGCGAACTTCTTCTTCGGCGGCTTCAGGTCGTACGCCTCGACGCGGCCGGTCAACAGCTCGATCTACGAGTTCCCGAACGTGCCGGCGCCGGTCACCTCGACCCAGCCCGGCAGCTACGACCAGACGATCTACCGGAAGGCAGCCTTCTTCCTCGACGAGATGCGAAGGCAGATGGGCAATCAGGCGTTCTTTGCCGGCCTGCAGGCGCTGTTCGTCCAGAACCGCAACGGGGTCATGACGTCCCGTGAGTTCAACCGGGAGATGGTCGCCAGGGGCGCCTCGCCCACCCATATCGCTCGGTTCCTCCGCGCTGTAGCTGATCGGCTCGTCGGAGGTTTCCGGCGGGCGCCGCGCCGACACCCGACCGCCGGGAGCTTCACGCCCCCGGCGGCCGTTCGAACTCCACCTCGGCAGCCACGGCGAGGGGATCGACCGGAGGCACGTCAGCCTTCCGCTCGGGAAGGACCACCAGGTGACGGACGGGCGAGAACCACAGGATCGCCGCCGCAAGCAGTGCGCCCAGCGGCCCAAGCCACGCCGTCGCCCGCAGTCCGATCGCTTCGGCAAGGACCCCGGCCACGAGCGTCGCCATCAGCTGGACGGTCACGCTCGCCACGTGGAACGTCGAGGCGACCCTGCCGAGCGCCCGGTCCTCGACCAGGGACTGGCGGACCGATACCTCGGTGATCTCATAGACGGTCATTGCCGAGTCGGCGATCAGCTGCTGCGCGACGAGGCAGGCGAAGGCGACGACCGGTAGCCCGGATGGCGCGCCGGCGATGAACGCCGTCCCGAGCGCGGACAGGAGCATCGCCCGGATCGCGACCCGGCCGACGCCCCAGCGGCGCGTCGCTCGGGAAGCGGTCACCGCGCCGATGAACGCAGACGCGCCGCCGATCCCGGCCACCACGCCGATCGCCGCGGGTCCGAACTGCAGCTCCTCGAGGACGAACAGGAACCAGATCGCGCCGAAGATGCCCCACGAGATCGCATGGGCCATCTCCGCCGCGATGAACGCGCGCAGGATCGGATCCCGCCGAACGACGCGTATCCCGTCGCGGATCTCGTCGATCACCGGCACCCGGTCGGCGGCCGGCGGCGGCTCGGGCTCCTCGCGCCGGATCGAGCCGAACAGGATCGCCGAGACAAGGAAGGTCACCGCGTCGATCGCGATCGTGATCGGGCCCGACAGGAGCTGGACGAGGAAGCCGGCGATGCCGAAGGAGACGAATTCGGCCACCGAACCCGATGCCCGCAGCGCGCTGTTGGCCTCGACCAGCTGTTCGCGCTCGACGATCGCCGGCAGGTAGGCGTTGTCCGCGGCGTCGAAGAACGTCGTCAGGATCGCTGCCGCTGCCGTGACCACCACGAGTTGGGGGAAACTCAGGACCCCGGCGACGAATGCGACCGGGACCGAACCGAGGAGAACGGCTCGCCCGAGGTCGGCCCAGATCAGGACCGGCCGTCGGCGAAGACGATCGACCCACGCTCCCGCGACGAGGCCGAAGATCAGCGTTGCGCCAAGGTCCAGCGTCCGCAGGACCGCGATCTCGAACGCACCGGCGCCGAGCACGACGATCGCGACGAACGGAAGGGCGATCCCGGTGATCAGTGACCCGAAGACCGAGATGGTCGCGGCAGACCAGACGCGGACGAAGGCCGCGTTCGACCAGAGGGCCGACGCGAAAGGATTTCTCACAGCGGACGGAGGATAGCCACTGGGGGACCCTGTCGAGGGGCTGCGTTACACTGGCACCGCCTCGGTGCGTCAGAACCCGCGCACCACCCGGTCAGGTCATGTCGGTCACCGGCGTCCCAGGTCCGGTACATCATCCATCCAGAGTCCGAGGGGACGCATGTTCGACACCCTGAGCGAGCGACTGCGCAAGACGCTCGGCAACCTGACCGGCCGCGGCCGGATCAGCGAGGCCGACCTCGATACCGCCATGCGCGAGATCCGGCTCGCCTTGCTCGAAGCCGACGTCAACTTCAAGGTCGTGAAGGACTTCGTCGCGCACGTTCGCGAGAAGGCTCTCGGGGCCGAGGTTCTCGAGAGCCTGTCGGCCGGCCAGCAGGTCGTCAAGATCGTCAACGACGAGCTCGTCGCGCTCCTCTCCGCGGGCGACCGGACGTTCCACCTCGCCGGCAATCCGGCCGTCATCTCGATGGTCGGCCTCCAGGGCTCCGGCAAGACGACCTCGACCGCCAAGCTCGCCAGGCACGTCGTCAAGCTCGGCCGGCGGCCGATCCTCGTCGCTGCCGACCCCTACCGACCCGCAGCCGCCGACCAGCTCGAGACGCTCGGCAAGAGCCTCGGCATCCCGGTCTACCGGGCGCCAGTCGGAACGGCCGTGGTCGACATCGCCCGCGGCGGCGTCGAAGCCGCGCGGCGCCAGGTCCGCGACGTGGTCATCCTCGACACGGCCGGCCGCCTGTCGGTCGACGAGGCGCTGATGGCCGAGATCGCCGCGGTCAACGAAGCCGTACGGCCGGTCGAGACTCTCCTCGTCGTCGATGCGATGACCGGCCAGGAAGCCGTGGCGGTCGCCCAGGCCTTCGTCGCCGCCGTCCCGGTCACCGGCTTCATCCTGACCAAGATCGACGGCGACGCGCGTGGCGGCGCCGCCCTGTCGATCTCGGCTGTCACCGGCCTCCCGGTCAAGTTCCTCGGCACGGGCGAGAAGACCGACGCCCTCGAGGTCTTCCACCCCGACCGGCTCGCCGGCCGCATCCTCGGAATGGGCGACATCCTGACGCTGGTCGAGCGTGCCCAGGAGGTCGTCGATCAGAAGCAGGCCGCCAAGCTCGAGGAGAAGCTCCGCAAGGGCGGCTTCACCCTCGACGACATGCTCGACTCGATGCAGCAGATGCAGAAGATGGGCCCGCTCGGGCAGGTGATGTCGATGATCCCGGGGATGGGCAACTTCGCGGGCGAGGCGCAGGCCGCCGTCGATCGGGGCGATCTCAAACGGACCGAAGCCATCATCCGAGCCATGACCCGAGCCGAGCGGCGCGACCCGACCGTTCTGAACAGCTCGCGCCGCCGGCGGATCGCCGCGGGCTCCGGCACGACGCTGCCCGACGTCAATCGACTCGTCAAGCAGTTCCTCGAGATGCAGAAATTGATGAAGCAGCTGTCGAGCGGTGGCCGCCGTGGCGCCCTCGGCGCACTTGCCGGCCGGCGCTGATCCAACAGGGGGCGATGTCATGAACCCAGTCGATCCAAACGAGGTCACGCGGCCGGTCCCGAACGCGTCGATGCCCGAGCCGGCCATCGTGCCTGACCCGGCCGGCGTGCCCGAGCGGGCCGCCGCGGGCGAACCCGGCGCCGTTCCCGACGCCGGATCCGCGTCGCGGACCGTCTGGACGCCTCCTGCCGCCACGCCCGAGCCCAGCCCGGCGTCGTCCGCCGCGAGCCAGCCCGGCACCGTCGAGCCACTGACCCCACCGGTCTACGAGTCGACCCTGGCGTGGGCCCCCGCCCAGCCGGTAGTCAAGGACACGAAGCCACGACGCCGCCGCGGAAGCGTCCGCTGGGCAGCAGCCCTCGCGGTCGTCGTCCTGGTCCTCGGGGCTTCGGCGGCCGTCGCGGCGCTGCTCGTCGGGCAGTCACCCAACGCGACCATCCTCGGATACGTCCCCGACAAGAGCGTCATGTACGGCGAGCTTCGGCTCGATCTGCCGGGCGACCAGCGTCAGGCCGTCGGCCAGTTCCTCTCGAAGTTCCCGGGCTTTGCCGACCAGGCCGCGCTCGAGACCAAGCTCGACGAGGTCCTCGACCAGCTCGTCGATGACGCGACGACGGGTGAGCAGTCCTACACGACCGATATCAAGCCGTGGTTCTCGGGCGAGCTTGGCGTGTCCGTCGGGCCGCTCCCGGACGCAAGCAAGTTGACCAGCGAAGCCTCGGCGATGGACGCGTTCCGGGGCATCGTCCTGCTGTCGGTCAAGGATCCCGCCCTTGCCCAGGCGTGGTTCGATGCGGCGTTCCAGAAGGCTGGCGCGACGACGACCAACGAGACCTACAACGGCGCCACGCTGACCCTCCTCTCGGCACCGGACACAAAGGACGGCCCGAAGGCGGCCTTCGCGATCGTGGACGGCAAGGTCGCCGTCATCGGTGACGAGACGTCGGTCAAGGCGGCCGTCGACACGAACGGCAACAGCGGGTTCGCCGACCTGCCGGGTCCGAAGTCGGCGCTCGATGCGGCCGACGGCGACCACATCGGCTTCGTCTACGTCGCGCTGCGAGATCTCGCGACCTGGTCGAAGGGGGCCAGCGGCGCACTGTCCGAAGGGACTGGCGCCGCGGCCACGACCGCGATCAGCGAATCGATGCTCGAGCTGCTGCCGGAATGGGGCGCGTACTGGCTCAGCGTCGAGAGTGACGCACTGGTGATGGAGGCGGTCAACCCGCAGCCGGCGAAATCGACCGTCAAGTCCGATGATCGCGCGTCAACCATCGTCGATCACGTCCCGGCGAGTGCCATCGGCGTAGCGATCGCCAACGACTACGGGAAGTCGGTCGAGGCCGGCCTCGAGCTCTACGAGTCCGATCCGGCGTTCAAGGAGATCTACGACTCGTTGGAGCAGGCTCTTGGGCTCCTCGGCGGGACCGAGTCGGCCCTCGGCTGGATCGGCGACAGCGCGGTCGTGCTCAACGTGGCCGATGGCACGCCAGAAGGCGGCCTCATCGTCCAGCCGACGAACGCGGAAGACGCGAAGCGTTTCCTCACGAGCATCAAGACCCTCGTCGGACTCGGCGGGTCGCAGATCGGTGCGAGCCTTCGCGAAGAGACCTACAACGGGGTAACGATCACGGTCGTCGACCTCGGCAAGCTCGGCGAGCTCGCCGGCAAGACCGGCATGCCGCCGGTGAAGGATCTGCCCGCGGGCGACATCGAGATCGCCTATGCCGCACCGACGACATCGTCGTCATCGGCTCGGGCCCGGCGTTCGTCAAGCACGTCCTCGACACCACCCGGGACACCTCGCTTGGTGGAGACGACCGGTACCGCTCGCTCGCGGACCGGGCCGGCAAGGGTTCGACATCGGCCTTCGTGGACATCGCCGCGATCCGCGGCCTCCTCGAGGACGCGATGGCCAAGGAAGATCCGGCGGAGTTCGCCGAGTACCAGAAGAACGTCCAGCCATATCTGACGCCCTTCGACGCGATGATCGCGTCAGGTTCTACCGAGGGCGATCTGACAAGCACCACCGCGGTGATCACCGTCAAGTAAGGCGGGCGTGCCCAACGTCCCGCGCAGGGAGGAACAAGGAGTACCCATGGCAGTCCGCATCCGGCTGACGCGCGTCGGCGCGACCAAGCAGCCGACATACCGGGTCGTCGTCGCCGACGGCCGCAGCGCACGCGACGGGCGGGCGATCGAGACGCTCGGTCACTACAACCCGCGCACGGATCCCGTGACCTTCGAGGTCGACGCCGACAAGGCGAAGGCCTGGATGGCGAAGGGCGCGCAGCCCTCGGACACCGTCCTTCGCCTGTTCCGCAACGCGGGCATCGTGCCCGCGGCCAAGTAGAGGTCGCGACGATGGCAGCCAAGGACCTGGTCGAATACGTCGCGAAGTCGCTCGTCGACGATCCCGAAGCCGTCACGGTCGAGGTCGTCGAGGAGGACGGCGCGACGGTGATCGAGCTCCATGTCGCCGAGGACGACATGGGCAAGGTCATCGGCCGCAACGGCAGCGTCGCCAAGGCGCTGCGAACACTGTTGAAGGTCACTGCCGCCCGGGACGGGGAGGCCGTCCAGCTCGAGATCCTCTGAGCGTCGGCGATCGGCTCGTGGTCGCCCTCGTCCGGGGCGTCCACGGCCTCCGCGGCGCGATCCGGGCCGAGGTCCTGAGCGACCACCCGGAGGACCGGTTCGTGCCGGGTTCGGTCCTGTACCGGGAGGGTGACGAGCGGCCGCTGACGATCGCGTCTGCCGAGGCGATCGAGGACGGGCCCGGCTGGCGCATCCGCTTTCGCGAGGTCACGACTCGCGACGCGGCCGACACGCTCCGGGGCGTCTACCTCGAGGCGGTCGTCCGGCCCGACGACGACCTCGCCCGCGGCACGTACTACTGGCACGAGGTGATCGGCACCACCGTCCGCGGCATCGACGGGACCGAGCTCGGGACGGTCCGCGACATCTACCGGGTCGGCGAGACCGAGGTCTACGTGGTTGCCGGCGGGCCGTTCGGCAGCTTCGACGTGCCCGCGCGTGCGGGCCTTTGTCCGGATCTTCGCCCCGCGTCGCGGGGAGATCGTCGTCGATGCGGATGCGCTCGACTTGCGGCGCGCCGGCGCGCGAACCCGGTGTTGATCGGCCGAAGGCGCCGAGGCGTCGGTCCCGGAAGGGGTCGGCTGCTGCGCCCGCTGGGGAGAGCACCGATCCAGGGTGTCCGACGCCGCGGCGACCGTCCCCGATGCCGATCCGGGTCCGGAGGCGCCACCAGCCGTCACGGACTCCCATCCGGGGCGCGCGGATGCAGCCCCGGTCCCGACTGCGCGTACCGAAGCCCTCGTCAGAACAGCGACCCGAGGATTCGGCGCCGTGACGCTCGAGATCGACGTCCTCACCCTGTTCCCATCGATGATCATCGCCCCGCTCGCCGAGAGCATCCCGGGCCGGATCCAGGAGCAGGGTCTGGCAGTGATCCGGGTTCACGACCTTCGGGAATGGGGCCTCGGCCGGCATCGTTCGGTCGACGACAGCCCATACGGCGGAGGAGCGGGGATGATCCTCCGCCCCGAGCCTGTGGCGGCTGCCGTCGACTCGCTCCGACGCGAGGATTCGACGGTCATCCTCCTCGACCCCGTCGGCGAGGTGTTCCGCCAGGCACGCGCCGCAGACCTCGCCCGTCGATCACACCTCGTCTTCGTCTGTCCACGGTACGAGGGCGTCGACGAGCGGATCCGCAGCCTCGTCGATCTCGAGCTGTCGATCGGCGATTACGTGCTCACCGGCGGTGAGCTGCCGGCGCTCGTCGTCATCGACGCCGTCATCCGCCTGCTGCCCGGTGCGATCGAGGAGGCGTCGGTCGCCGATGAATCCTTCTCGGCCGGGCTGCTCGAATACCCCCAATACACCCGACCGGCGGTCTTTCGCGGGATGGACGTGCCGGCGGTGCTCACATCGGGCGATCACGGCGCAGTCGAGCGGTGGCGACGCGAGGCCGCGAGACAGCGGACTGCCGAGCGTCGTCCCGACTTGTTGCCCGAGGTGCGCGCGAGTAACGGGCCCGGTGTTGCGGCCGCGGCGAGCGATCACTCCGCGGGCTGATCATCGGTGAGCCCGTGCTATACTCCCGGGCCGGCGCGGATGAACGCGCTGCCCTCCTGCCCATCCCGCAGCCACGGCTGCCCACCCGACCAAGGAACCGCCGCGTGACCGTGCTCGACGAGATCGTCCAGGACCAGCTTCGCACCGATCTTCCCGTGCTCGCGACAGGCGACACCGTCAAGGTGTCAGCCAAGGTCGTCGAGGGCAACCGGGAGCGCATCCAGGTCTTCGAAGGGACCGTCATGCGACTGCGCGGTGGCGGCATCACTCGTTCGATCACCGTTCGGCGCATCGCGTCGGGCGTAGGCGTCGAGCGAACCTTCAAGATCAACAGCCCGCGCATCGAGAAGATCGAGGTCGTTCGTCACGGCGTCGCTCGCCGAGCGCAGCTGTACTTCCTGCGCGATCGAGTCGGTCGAGCGGCGACGCTTCGCGAGCGACGCGCGAAGAGCTGATCTTCGGCCGGGCGCAGCGCGCCCGGAGCGGCCGCGACGCCGGCGGACCGCGCCGACGCGGACGTCCGCGATCGCTGCAACGCCCGTCGGAAAGCTGCCGATCCGTCAGCAGGTTCCGTCCACGTGATCATGAGACCCCGCCGAACCGGCGGGGTCGTTCGAATTCCGCTAGGATTCCGTCGATGGCTCCCATCGTCCCGACTCTTCGCCACGAGCGCCGCCTGTGGAACGAGGGACTCGTCCGGATCGCGGGCGTGGACGAGGTCGGGGTCGCACCGACCTGCGGCGCCGTCGTGGCGGCCGCGGTGATCATGCGGCCGGGCTGCCATCGGATCCCCGGTGTGCGCGACTCGAAGACGCTGTCCGCGGTCCAGCGCGAGCGCCTCGCGCCGAAGATCCGGGCGCGCGCCGACGCCATCGGGGTCGGTGCTGCGTCAGTTCGCGAGATCGACCAGCTGAACATCTATCACGCGACCCACCTGGCGATGCGGCGAGCGATCGCGCGGGTCGGCGAGCACGACCACGTGCTGGTCGACGGGAACCGGATCGCCGGGTTCGAGGCGTACGCCGGCCCGTACACGAACATCGTCGACGGCGATGCGCGGGTGTATTCGATCGCGTGCGCGTCGGTCGTGGCGAAGGTCGTCCGCGACCGGATGATGACGCTGCTTGCTGCCCGCTACCCTGGCTACGGCTGGGAACACAATCAGGGTTATGCGACCCTCGAGCACCGGATGGCGATACGCGAGCTCGGGTTGACGCCGTTCCATCGTCGGTCGTTCCTGGCCCTCCAGCGGACCCTCGCGGGCGACCAGCTGGAGCTGGACCTGCTGGCCGACCCGGCAGCCTCGGTGGAGACGCACGAACGTCTCGCGCACGAATTGGTGCCGGTGATGGCCGACGACGCGATGCTCGACTCCGCCGACCTGATGCTGTTGGAGGCGGCCGGCGCGCTCTGATACGTGGCAGATAAGCGGTCACGGCCACGATGCCGGGATGGGCGACGCTTCGGACCCAGCGAGCCGGACGGACGCCCAACAGGCGGGCGACGCCGCCGAGAGCCTCGTGGCGGCACGCTTGGCAGAAGCGGGCTGGACGGTGTTGGCGCGGAACGTCCGCGTCGGTCGATTCGAGATCGATCTCCTGGCCCTCGATCCGGGACCGCCTCTGACGCTCGTCGTGGTCGAGGTCCGGTGGCGAGCGGAACGGGCGTACGGCCTCCCGGAGGAGACCGTCGACTATCGAAAGCGCGCCAGGGTCCGTGCGGCTGCCTACGGATTGCTCGAGCGCGGCTCGCTGCCGGACGGGTCGGCACTGCCCCGAGTCCCGCTGCGCTTCGACCTGGTCGTAGTCGAGCCCGGTGGGCGGGTCCGGCATCACAGACACGCGATGTGACGTGCCGACGCGCGGCGCCGCATCTCGTTGACCGCCACGCAACAAGAACCGGGTTCGCGGACGCGATCGGCGTGGTGCCAGCGGCCGTTTCGTTGCCCGCGAGTCGACAAGGGCCGCGTTCGGACCGTCGGGTCCCAAACCCGGCCCGTGCTACACTCCCCGCCGGCCCGGTTCGCCGTGCCACCATGACCATCGCCCGCGTGACGCACGTCGCGTGGAGCACACACGCGGACCGTTCCGACCGGGACGGTGCCAGCAAGGGCGTCAACGCCCCCTGGCCCCCGGCGACGAGGTCCGCGGAGGAACGAACCGAACAGGAGGACGCGTACCCATGCCATCCGTCTCGATGCGGCAGCTGCTCGAGGCCGGAGTCCACTTCGGCCACCAGACCCGTCGCTGGAACCCGAAGATGAAGCCGTTCATCTTCGCCGAGCGCAACGGCATCCACATCATCGACCTCGCCCAGACCGTCCAGCGCCTGGACGTGGCGCTCGAGTTCGTCCGCGAGACCGTCGCCCGTGGCGACCAGGTCCTTTTCGTCGGGACGAAGAAGCAGGCCCAGGAGCCGGTCGCCCAGGAGGCGGCACGCGCGAACCAGCCGTACGTCAACAAGCGCTGGCTCGGCGGCATGCTCACCAACTTCATCACGATCAAGAAGCGGATCGCCCTGCTCGAGCAGCTCGAGGCACGCCAGCAGAACGGCGACTTCGAGCGCATGACCAAGAAGGAAGCGGCCAAGCTCACCGAGGAGATGGTCAAGCTCCAGGGCACGCTCGGCGGCATGCGCAAGATGAAGCGGCTGCCCGGCGCGATCTTCATCGTCGACCCGCATCGCGAGCGGATCGGTGTCACCGAGGCCAACAAGCTCGAGATCCCGGTGGTCGGCACGGGCGACACGAACGTCGATCCCGACGAGCTCGACTTCATCATCCCGGCCAACGACGACGCGATCCGGGCGATCCGGCTCCTCTGCACGCTCGTCGCCGACGCCGCGATCGAGGGCGCCCGTGAGCGCTCCGCCCGCAGCGCCGTCGAGCCCGAGGCGATGGAACCGATGGCCGTCCCCGAGCCCGAGGAGGAGATCCCGGGTGCGACCGACGAGCTCGTGGCTGCCCTCGCGGGCGGAGCCGCGCTCTCGTTCGATCCGGGCATCGATGACGACGACGACCTCCTGCCCGGTGACCGTGCGGCGCGCGCCGAGGCGGCCGTGGCCGACGCACCCGAAGCGTCGGCCGAGGAGATCGCGGCAGAGCTTGCTCGAGAAGCCGCCGAGAAGGCCGACGAGGCACAGGCCGCGGTCTGACGAAATACCCGGCCATCCCGCGCCGCTGACCCGCGGCGAGGACGGCCGTTCCAGGACATGCAACAGCGGCGACCGAACACGGCGACCGCAGGACAGGAGTAGGAACAGGCATGGCGGATATCTCTGCGGCGCTCGTCAAGGAGCTCCGTGAACGGACCGGCGCGGGCTTCATGGACTGCAAGCGAGCGCTCACCGAGGCCGACGGCGACATCGAGAAGGCGGCGGCGGTGCTGCGCGAGCGCGGGCTTGCCGCCGCGGCAAAGAAGGCCGACCGGGACGCCCGCGAAGGTCTCGTGTCGAGCTATATCCACACCGGCGGCCGGGTCGGTGTCCTCATCGAGGTCAACTGCGAGACCGACTTCGTCGCGCGCACCGACGAGTTCCAGAAGCTCGTCCGAGACCTCGTCGGTGCAGGTCGCCGGGCTGGCGCCGCTCTACATCGACGCCGAACGCATCCCGGCCGCCGATCTCGCCGCGAAGCAGGCGGAACTGATGGCCGATGAGGCGACCCAGAAGAAGCCCGAGAACATCCGGCCGCAGATCGTCGAGGGCCAGCTCAAGAAGTGGTACTCGCAGGTCTGCCTGTACGACCAGCCGTTCCGTGACGAGGAGCGCACGGTCCGTGACCTGATCACCGAGAAGATCGCCACGATCGGCGAGAACATCCGGGTCCGCCGATTCACCCGCTACGCGCTCGGGGAGGAGATGTGACCGAGACCGCCGGACTGACGGCCCACGAAGCGCGCCCCGTCCGATACGGGCGCGTGCTCCTGAAGCTGTCCGGCGAGGCACTGCTCGGGGACCGCCAGTACGGGGTCGATCCGGCCTTCTGCGCGATGATCGCGCGGCAGGTTGCCGAGATCCACGAGATGGGCGTCCAGGTCGGGATCGTCGTCGGTGGTGGCAACATCTTCCGCGGCCTGGCAGCCGCCGCCCGAGGGATGGACCGCGCGACCGGCGACTACATCGGGATGCTGGCCACGGTGATGAACGGCCTCGCCCTCCAGGACGCGCTCGAACGGGCCGGGGTCCCGACCCGGGTCATGACCGCGATCGCGATGAACGAGGTGGCCGAGCCGTACATCCGGCGACGCGCCATCAGGCACCTGGAAAAGGGTCGCGTCGCCCTGTTCGTGGCCGGGACCGGCAATCCGTACTTCACGACGGATACCGCGGCCGCGCTCCGGGCAGTGGAGATCAACGCCGAGGTCCTGCTCAAGGCGACCAAGGTCGACGGCGTATACGACAAGGATCCGATGGCGCACGACGACGCGCGGCGCTACGCTCACCTCGACTACAGCGACCTGCTTCGCGACCAGCTCAAGGTCCTCGATGCGACGGCCGT
Organism: uncultured Chloroflexia bacterium; assembly: GCA_963816675.1. Lineage (GTDB taxonomy): Bacteria > Chloroflexota > Limnocylindria > Limnocylindrales > CSP1-4 > SPCO01. The sequence goes on along the minus strand of CAWFLS010000006.1, from coordinate 34,266 downwards.
GAGCCTGTGCATGGAGAACGACCTCCCGATCGTCGTCTTCGATCTGAATCAGCCAGACAACATCACCCGGGTCGCCGTGGGCGAGCCGGTCGGGACCCTCATCTCGGGCGCCAAGAGCGCCGCTGGAGGTGCGCCGGCATGAGCAGCGAGATCATCAGCGACGCCGACCGGAAGATGGCCCGCGCGATCGAGGCCATGGAGCGCGATCTGCAGGGCGTCCGGACGGGCCGTGCCTCCACGGCGCTCGTCGAACGCATCCATGTCGAGTACTACGGGACGTCGACCCCGCTCAACCAGCTCGCCGGCATAAGCGTCCCCGAGCCGCACCAGATCGTGATCCAGCCGTGGGACCGTGGCGTTCTCGGCGCGATCGAGAAGGCGATCACCAAGAGCGACATCGGCCTGATGCCGAATGTGGACGGGACCGTCGTACGCCTCAACATCCCGGCTCTGACCGAGGAGCGCCGGAAGGACCTCGTCCGGGTGGTGCACAAGCGGATGGAGGAGGCGAGGGTCGAGATCCGCAACCTCCGCCGCGATGCCGCCGACCAACTGAAGAAGGAAGAGCGCGACGGCGGGATCGGCGCCGACGACGCTCGACGCGACCTCGAGACGCTGCAACGGACCACGGATCGCCACATCGCCGAGGTTGACCGTGTCGGGGCTGCCAAGGAACAGGAGGTCCTCGAGGTCTAGTGGCTCGTGCACAGCTCGCCCGCCCGACGGACGCGCCCCCAGCGGCGCACGAGCCGCCGGCGCGCGAGCCGGACCGCGGTGCGAGTCCTGAGGGCTTCGTCGGCGAGACGCGGTTTCTGCCAGAAGAAGACCTGCCCCGTCACGTCGCGATCATCATGGACGGCAACAGGCGATGGGCGCGCCAGCACGACCTTCCCGAGATCGACGGCCACGCCGCCGGGGTCGAGGCCATTCGCAACCTCCTCCGCCATGCGGTCCGCCGGCGCGTGCCGGTGATGACGCTGTACGCGTTCAGTCGCGAGAACTGGGCCCGGTCCGATGACGAGGTCATCGGTCTGTTCGGACTGCTCGAGGCGGCCATCCGGAGCGAGACCGACGAGCTCCGCGCGCAGGGCGTCCGGATCCGGCTCCTCGGTCGGCTCGATGAGCTGCCCGAAGCGACCCGGACCTCCATCGGCGAGGCGCTCGCCGCAACGGCCGACGGAGAGCGGCTCCTCCTCAATGTCGCCTTCAACTACGCCGGTCGGACCGAGCTCGTCGACGCGTTCCGCCGGCTTGCGGCGAGCGGCATCCCGATCGACGAGATCGACGAAGGCGCCATCGGCGCGAGCCTCTACACCGCCGGCCTGCCGGACCCCGATCTCGTGATCCGCACCGGCGGCGAGCAGCGACTGTCCAATTTCCTCATCTGGCAGTCGGCCTATGCCGAGTTCTACTTCACCGAGGACCTCTGGCCGGACTTCGGGCCGGACGCCTTCGACGCCGCGCTCCTCGAATTCGCGAGCCGCCACCGCCGCTTCGGCCGCTGACGGCCGGGAGCAGACCGATGCGAGACAGGGCGATCAGCGCGGCGGTGCTCGTTCCCGTCCTGCTGGTCGTGCTCGCCCTCGGCGGTCCGGTGCTCGCGGCCGGAGTCGCGCTTCTCACGGTCGTCGCCGGCATCGAGGCGTTCCGCCTTCTGCGCGGCGCCGGCTATGCCACGTTCTCGGCACTCGGGACCGTGCTCGCGCTGGTCGTGGTCCTCACCGCGGCGCTCCCAGACCTCCTTGGCGCGAAGGCGCTCCTTCTCGCCGCTGTCGGGACGATCCTCATCGCGGTCGCCGCCTTCACGATCGAGGAGCCGCGCGACGGTCTCGCGGCCTGGATGGCGACCGTGTTCGGTGCGCTCTACGTCTCACTTCTGTCATTCATCATCCGCCTCGGACAGACAGCGCCCGACGTGCCGACGAACGCGCCACTCAGCATCCTCGGCGCCGAGCGAGGCTGGATCCTGCTGCTCGTGTTCGCCGTGTGGTCCTACGACACCGGCGCGTACCTCGTGGGCAAGAACTTCGGCCGGACCAAGTTCCTGACCCACATCTCACCATCGAAGACCATCGAGGGCGTCATCGGCGGTGTGGTCGCGGCGACTGTCGTGACGGCACTCATGCTGTGGGCGCTCGGGATCAACCCGCTTCACGCGATCGTGCTCGGGCCGATCACGGCGCTCGCCGCTCAGGCGGGCGACCTCGCCGAATCGGTGCTCAAGCGGGCGGCCGGGGCGAAGGATTCGGGCACGCTCATCCCCGGTCACGGCGGGATCCTGGATCGCGTCGATTCGTTCATCTTCGCCGCACCGGTCGTCACCCTGTATGCCCTCGTCCTCGCCGGCTGACCGCGGGGTCGGGTTGGGACCGCGACGTTCCGACGGCCGGCAACGTTCGGACGGCCGTCGACGCGTCGCTCTTCTCGGCTCGACCGGCTCGATCGGCCGCCAGACGCTTGACGTCCTGGCAAGCAACGCCGACGCATTCGAGGTCGTCGCCCTTGCGGCGGGGAGCAACGCCGGGCTGCTGACCGAGCAGGCCGCAAGGTTCAGGCCGTCGGTCGTGGCCCTGGGAGACGACAGCAGCACAAAGACCCTCGATCTGCCGCCCGAAACCGCGCGTCTCGCAGGTGTCGACGCTCTCGAAGCCCTGGCGACGCGCGACGACGTCGACCTCGTGATCGTCGGGACGGGCGGGGTCGTGAGTCTGCGGCCCGTGCTTGCGGCGCTACGGGCAGGCAAGGTCGTTGCGACGGCCAACAAGGAGACGCTCGTCGCCGGCGGTCACCTCGTGATGCCGCTCGCGACGACACTAGCGGCAGGTGCCGCGGCCCGCGACAACACCGATCCGTACGCCAGCCCGCTCGCCTGGCTGCGTCCCATCGACTCCGAGCATTCCGCTATCTGGCAGTGCCTCGCCGGCGAGTCGATGGCGGGCGTCGCTGCGCTCCTCCTCACTGCCTCGGGCGGCCCGTTCCTCGACGCTTCACCGGCCGAGCTGGCGGAGGCGACCCCCGCGCAGGCTCTCCGCCACCCGACCTGGACCATGGGCGGCAAGATCACCATCGACTCCGCCACGCTCGCAAACAAGGGTCTGGAGGTGATCGAGGCACACTGGCTGTACGATGTCCCGTACGACGCCATCGAGGTCGTCATCCACCCGCAGAGCGTCGTCCATTCGGCAGTGCGCTTCGTGGACGGATCCGTCAAGGCCCAGCTGGGCACCCCCGACATGAGACTTCCCATCCAGTACGCGCTGACCTACCCTGACCGCCGGCCTTCACCGGCTCTTGCTCCCGACCTCATCGCCGCCGGGCGGCTCGACTTCCGGGCACCCGACGAGACGCTTTTTCCGGCGCTTCGGATCGCCCGCGAGGCGGGCCGCATGGGTCCCTGGGCCTCCGCGGCACTCATCGCCGCCGACGAGGTCGCGGTAGCCCGATTCCTCGAAGGGACACTGGGATTCACCGGCATCCCGGCCCTCCTCGATGCGGCCGTGGAGCGGTTCGGCGGAACCATCGGACCTGACCCCGACGTCCAGGCGCTGGTCGCTCTCGATGCCGAGGTTCGCGCGACATTCGCGACCGTCCCCTTCGGAGCACGTCCTTGACCGCAGTCGTCCAGTCGATCATCACGATCGCCCTGTTCATCCTCATCCTCGGCGGCCTCGTGCTGATCCACGAGCTGGGGCATTTCGTGACGGCCCGGGCGGCCAAGGTCCGTGTTCTCGAGTTCGGCATCGGCTTCCCGCCACGGGCCAAGGTCCTGGCGAACAAGGGCGAGACCGTCTACACGCTCAACTGGCTGCCCATCGGCGGCTTCGTGAAGCTCGAGGGCGAGGACGGCACCGACGCCATGGATCCTCGGTCGTTCTCCTCGCAGTCGCTGCCGATCAGGCTCGGCATCCTCATCGCCGGCGTGCTCATGAACGTGGCGCTGGCCTTCGTCATCTTCACCGGCATCGCGCTCGGTGGCGACCCGACCATCGGCGTCACCGCCACGGCGGTCCAGCCCGATTCCCCGGCCGCGGCGGCCGGTCTCCAGCCGGGCGACGTCATCGTGACCCTCAACGGCAACAGGTACGGAGCCTTCGCCGGACTCGATCCGGTGACCGATCTTCGGTCGCACGCCGGCGAGACCGTCACGCTCGGGATCGAGCGAGCGGACGGGACGACCACCGAAGTCACGGCCACGCTCCGGACGGCCGAGGAGATCGCCGCCGGCAAGGGTGCGCTCGGCATCGGCCAGCCGAGGGGTGTCGTTCTCGAGAAGTCGATCACCTACTCGCCGGTCGAGGCCGTCAAGGTCGGGGCCCAGCGGACGGTCGATGCGCTCGGTCTGATCGTCGGTGGCCTCGGCCAGCTCGGCGAATCGATCGTCAACCGCCCGACCGAGGCGCCGCCGGTGTCGGGCCCGGTCGGGATCGCATCCCAGATCGGCGACGTCTTCTGGAAGCTCGGCCCGATCTACACGCTGTACGTCGTCGCGATCCTGTCGGCGAACCTCGCCGTCGTGAACATCCTCCCGTTCCCGCCGCTCGATGGCGGCCGGATGCTGATGATCACCCTCAAACGGTTCTTCGGGTCGCGCATCAGCGTCCGAGCCGAGCAGATGACCTACATGGTCGGGTTCGTGTTCCTCTTCGCGTTCCTCATCTGGATCACCGGCTTCGACATCGCGCGCGGGCTCGGCGGGGGAAGCTAGATCCTCAGGCCGATGCGCTCCACCGAGCGCGCTCGGCCGTCGGAAGGTAGCGTGTCACGACCATGACCCGAAGTTCACCAGATCAACTCCGGCCGACGCGGCGGCCGACCGTCAGCGTCGATGTCGGCGGCGTCCTCGTCGGATCGGCCCATCCCGTCGTCGTCCAGTCGATGACGAACACCGACACCGCCGATGCGGATGCGACCGCGATCCAGGTAGCGCGGCTGGCCCACGCGGGCTCGCAGCTCGTTCGGGTCACGGTCAACACGGAGGCCGCTGCCGCGGCTGTCCCCGAGATGGTCCGCAAGGTTCGAGGCCTCGGCGTCGAGGTCCCGATCGTCGGTGACTTCCACTACAACGGTCACAAGCTGCTCGCCCAGTACCCCGAGACCGCGGCGCTGCTCGCGAAGTACCGGATCAACCCCGGCAACGTCGGCGCCAAGCGGCACGACGAGAACTTCGTGACGATCGTCCAGATCGCGATCGACAACGACAAGCCCGTTCGGATCGGCGTGAACTGGGGCTCGCTCGACCAGGCGATCCTGACCGAGCTGATGGATGCCAACGCCAAGGCGTCTGCGCCGCGCGACGCGCGCGACGTGATGATCGAGGCGATGCTCCAATCGGCCCTTCGATCGGCGGAGCTGGCCGAAGCGACCGGGATGCGTCACGACCGGATCATCCTCAGCGCCAAGGTGTCGGGCGTCCGCGACCTGGTGGACGTGTACCGCCTGCTCTCGGCCCGCTGCGACTACCCGCTCCACCTCGGACTGACCGAGGCGGGGATGGGCGACAAGGGCATCGTGGCCTCCACGGCTGGCCTGGCGATCCTCCTCAACGAAGGCATCGGCGACACCATCCGCGTTTCGCTCACTCCCGAGCCCGGCGCGCCGCGCGAGCGCGAGGTGGAGATCGCCCAGCAGGTCCTCCAGTCGATGGGTCTCCGCTCGTTCCTGCCGCAGGTGTCGGCCTGCCCCGGCTGTGGCCGGACGACGTCGACCTTCTTCCAGGAGATGGCCCAGCAGATCCAGGGCTACCTCAAGGACCAGATGCCCGTCTGGCGCGAGACGCACCCCGGCGCGGAAGAGCTGCGGGTCGCGGTCATGGGCTGCGTCGTCAACGGCCCCGGCGAATCGAAGCATGCCGACATCGGCATCTCGCTCCCCGGGACATTCGAGGAGCCAGTCGCGCCGGTGTTCATCGACGGCCGCCTCGATCGCACGTTGCGCGGCGAGGGGCTCGTGGCGGAGTTCATCGGGATCCTCGAGGACTACGTCGCGAGGCGGTTTCCGGCGCCCGCGTCGACCGACCAGGAACGGCCGCCGATCGAGCAGTCACCCGCGTCGACCCTCGCCTGACCCTCTCTCGGCGAGCATATCTGGACTGGCTGCCAGCCGTAGCGGAGCGCCGCCGCGTTTGAGTCGTCCACGGTGCCGGGTGTATACTTCGGACTCAATCGAAACGGCCGCTCCACGACGTGGGTGACCCCCACGTTTCTTTTTGAGTCGCGCCGTTGACACTGCACAGCGAACGGAGGTCATCGTGAGTCGAGACTTCGTCGGTGCCCTCCTCCAACTCAACGCCGAAAAGCAGATCTCGAGGGAACAGCTCATCGGGGCCGTCGAGGACGGCATCCAGTCCGCGTACCGGCGGGTTGCGGGGGACGAGGACATCCACGTTCGGATCGATGCCGAGACGGGCAAGATCCGCGTCTTCCGCGCACGCCGCGTGGTGAACGAGATCGAGGACGAGCTGACCGAGATCACGGTCGCTGACGCACAGACGCACGACCCAACGGCGGAGGTGGGGGATCTCGTCGAGACCGAGCAGCTCGACGGCGACGTGTTCGGTCGGATCGGCGCCCAGACCGCGAAGCAGATCGTCCTGCAGCGCATCCGCGAGGTCGAGCGCGACCAGGTCTTCGACCAGTTCGCGAGCCGCGAGGGCGAGCTCATGACCGGCACGGTCAACAGGGTCGAGCCGCGGGCGATCATCCTCGACGTCGGCAAGAACGTGGAGGCGATCCTCGCGACCACCGAGCAGAGCACGCTCGAGCACTACCGGATCGGCCAGAACGTCAAGGCGTTCGTGCTCGAGGTCCGGCGCTCGACGAAGGGCCCGCAGATCTTCGTGAGCCGGACGCACAAGGGCTTCCTGAAGCGCCTGTTCGAGCTCGAGGTCCCGGAGATCCACAGCGGCACGGTCGAGATCAAGGCGATCGCGCGCGAGGCCGGCAGTCGGTCCAAGGTCGCGGTCGCGTCCCGGCAGGAAGGCCTCGACCCGGTCGGGGCGACCGTCGGCCAGCGGGGCGCGCGTGTCCAGGCGGTCGTGGCCGAGCTGTCGGGCGAGAAGATCGACGTGATCCCGTGGTCGGACGACCCGGCGGTGTTCGTCGCAAATGCGCTGAGTCCGGCCCAGGTCCTCGGCGTCGACATCGACGAGGAGCACCGGATCGCGAGCGTCACCGTCCCGGAGCGGATGCTGTCGCTGGCGATCGGCCGCGAGGGCCAGAATGCCCGGCTCGCGGCGCGCCTGACGGGCTGGCGGATCGACATCCGGAGCGATGTCTCGGTCGCCGAGGCCCGGGCGGCGGCGACGGCGGCGTTGGCCGAAGCCAATTCCTCGGGCACGGCCGAAACGGGCGGAGGGTCCGCCGAGACCTCGAACGACGGCGCGTCGGCCGATGGCAATGGTGCGCAGCCCGCGGTCCGGGCTCGGCGGAGCACGACGAAGACGGCAACGGCCACGTCGGAGGCTGCCGATGACGGCGAAGGAACAAGCTCGCCGACGGACGCTGCCGCTGCCGCGAAGCCGACGAGTGCCGCCAGGCTCGCCGGGGCGCCCACCGAGGAGGTGGCGCCGTAGACCGGTCATCTCGCGACGTTGCCCCGCGCCGCATCCCGAACCGCTCGTGCGTCGCCTGCCGGACGGTTCGGGCGAAGCGCGACCTTTTGCGGATCGTTCGGACGCCGGACGGCCGCGTCGTCGCCGATGAGACCGGGCGGATCGCCGGGCGCGGTGCCTATGTGTGCCGGGCCACGGACTGTCTCGACAAAGCCATCAAGAAGGGCGCCCTCAGCCGGGCGCTGAAGACCCCGCTCCCGGCCGCGTTGCACGACACGCTGGCCGAGGGCATCACCACGACCACATCGACCACCGAAGGAGGAGACCGTGGCCAGGAGTAGGAGCGGCACCCGCGGTCGTCGCGGGCCGCGCAAGCCACCGCGTCGCGACGGCACGTTCGCCGGAACCGGCGTCCAGACGCTCGATCCGCGAGAGCGCGGAGCGATCGAGCTGCCGGGGACGATCACCGTCAAGGAGCTCGCCGAGCTGCTGGGCGTCAACCCGGCCGACATCATCCGCGAGCTCATCAAGAGCGGGATCTTCGCGACGATCAATCAGCTCGTCGACCGCGATACGGCATCGCTGGTCGCCGGTGAGCTCGGCTACGAGGTTGCCGAGGCCATCGCGGTCCCGAGCTCGAACGGAACTGACGGCGAGGAGACCGAAGCCGGTGAGGCGACCAAGGAGGTCCTCTTCGAAGAGGACGATGCGTCGCTTCTCCAGCCGCGCGCGCCGATCGTGACCGTCATGGGCCACGTCGACCACGGCAAGACGAGCCTGCTCGACGCCATCCGGACGACCGAGGTCGCCGCCGGCGAGCGGGGTGGCATCACCCAGCACATCGGCGCGAGCGAGGTCACCAAGGACGGCAAGCGGGTCGTCTTCCTCGACACGCCGGGTCACGAAGCATTCACCGCCATGCGGGCCCGTGGCGCGCGCGTCACCGACATCGCGGTCGTCGTCGTCGCCGCCGACGACGGGGTCATGCCCCAGACGCTCGAGGCGATCAGCCACGCGAAAGCGGCCAAGGTGCCGATCATCATCGCCCTCAACAAGATCGACAAGCCGGATTCGAACCCCGAACGGGTGAAGACCGAGCTCACCGAAGCGGGCATCGTGGTCGAGGAATACGGCGGCGACGTGCCGCTCGTCCCGGTCTCGGCGAAGACCAGGCTCGGGCTCGACGAGCTGATCGAGATGATCCTGCTCGTGGCGGACCTCCAGGAGCTGAAGGCCAATCCGAAGCGAACCGCGATCGGGACCATCGTCGAGGCACAGCTCGACAAGGGTCGCGGGCCGGTAGCGACGGCGATCGTCCAGACCGGCACGCTCAAGGTCGGCGACATCATCGTCGTGGGCGAGACGTTCGGTCGCGTCCGTGCGCTCGAGAACGACGAGGGCAAGCGCGTCGGAAAGGCCGGCCCAGCGACTGCCGTGGTCGTCCTCGGTCTTTCGGAAGTGCCGCAGGCCGGCGACATCCTCCGCGTCGTGAGCGACGAGAAGGAAGCCCGGGCGATGGTCGAGGCCCGCAAGGCCGCGACTGCGGCACGGTCGGGCGATTCGAGCGGTCGAGCGACCCTCGAGGACCTCTACCGCCAGATCCAGGCCGGTCAGGCCAAGGAGCTGCGGATCATCCTCAAGGCCGACGTGTCGGGCTCGCTCGGTGCGATCACCCATGCCCTGGAGCAGCTCGACCAGGAGGAGATCCGCCTCAACGTCCTTCTCGAGGGCGCGGGCGACATCACCGACAACGACATCATGCTGGCAGCGGCATCGAACGCCATCGTCGTGGGCTTCAACACCAAGATCACTGACACGGCGCGGCGCGCCGCAGAGGTCGAAGGGGTCGACGTCCGCCTGTACGACATCATCTACAAGCTGACCGACGACGTCGAGGCAGCCCTCAAGGGTCTCCTCGAGCCCGAGATCATCGAGGTCGTGGAAGGCCGCGCGGAGGTCCGCCAGGTCATCCGCGTCGGCAAGAGCACGGTCATCGCCGGCTCGTTCGTCACCGACGGCCGGATCGTCCGCGGCGGCAATGCCCGAGTCTGGCGAAGCGGCAAGGTCATCGCGACGGACCGGGTCGAGTCGCTTCGGCGCTTCCGCGACGACGTCCGGGAAGTCCAGCAGAACTACGAGTGCGGCATCGGTCTCGCGAACTTCCACGAGATCGTCGAAGGCGACGTCATCGAGTGCTTCACCTCGCAGACCGTTAGCCGGGTCACCGGCTAGCGGCGTGGTCGAACCGCGAGTCCGCGGCGACGAGCTTCCATGAGCCAGAGAACAGAGCGGATCGATCAGCTCCTGCGTGAGGAGATCGGTGCGGTGATCGCCCGGGACATCGCGGATCCGCGGGTCGGCTTCGCGACGATCACCTCGGTCGAGACGACGCCCGACCTCCGCCACGCGAAGGTCTGGGTGAGCGTGATCGGCCAGCCGGCGGAGCGGAACGCGACCTTGGCCGCGCTGCGCCACGCTGTGCCGTTCATCCGGCACGAGCTTGGTCGCGTCCTCCGACTGAAGCGGATCCCGGACCTTCATCTCGAGCTCGACGACACGGCGGAGCGTGGGACGCGGATCCTCCAGCTGCTCTCGGAGCTCGAGGCCGGTGCGTCGCCCGATGACCCAGCGCCGACCTCCGAGTCGCTGCCCACGCCGAGTGCCCGGCTGCCTCACGAGGGCGACCTCGGGGAGGAGCCGCCCTCGGCCGTCATCCCCGCCGTGCCGCGCTCGCGGCGTCGACCGACGCAGCGTCACCCGACGTCGCACAGGAAAGCACGCCGATGACGGTCGATCTCGGTCCGTACCTCGAGGCGGTCCCGGACGCCGTCGTCGATCGCCTTCGAGGTGCGAAGCGCGTCCTCGCGGTGAGTCACGAGAACCCCGATGCTGACACGCTCGGAGCCTCGCTTGGCGTGGCCCGCCTTGTCGAGGCGATGGGTGGGACGGTCGACCTCGTCTGCACCGACCCGGTGCCGCGGATCTACGACTTCATGGCCGGGGTCGAGCGGTTCACGACCGACCCGTACCCCGGACGCGCCATATGACCTCGTCGCCATCTCGGATTGCGGTTCGCTCGAGCGGATCGGCGAGGTCGGCGTCCGCCATGCCGACCTGTTCGGCCGGCTGCCACGGGTCGTGATCGACCATCACGCGTCGAACGCCGCGACGGCCGATGCCGATTGGGTCGACCCGGCCGCGGCCGCGACGTGCGAGATGGTCGCCCTGCTTGCGGCCCGGCTCGGTTACCGCCTCGATCTCGGAGACGGCGCCCTGGCCGCCAACCTCATGGCCGGCATCGTGATGGACACGGCCACCTTCGCCCATCCCAATGCCACGCCTCGCACCCTGACGGTCGCGGCGGCCCTCGTCGAAGCTGGCGCACCGCTATCCGACATCTCGAGGCGGCTCTACCGGACGAAGCCCGAGGCACAGCTGCGGCTGTTCGGTCGCGTCCTCGATCGCCTGGAGCATTCCGATGACGGTCGGATCGTGTGGTCGAGCATCACCGAGGACGACCTCACCTCGACGGGGGCCGAGCGTGCCCACAGCGAAGGCCTGATCGATCTCCTGTCGCAGGCTGAAGCGGCCGATGTGGCGATCGTCTTCAAGGAAGCCGGCGACGAGACCCGAGTCAGCGTCCGGACACGACCCGGTGGAGTCGACGCGACCGTTCTCACCGGGCGATTTGGCGGTGGCGGACATGCCCGCGCCGCCGGTGCGTCCGTGAAGGCACGGCTTCCTGAAGCACGCCCGCCGGTGATCGCGGAGGCCGAGCGCCTCGTCGCTGCCCTGGATCGCTGAGCGTGGCTCGTTCGTCGCTCGGGCACGGCCTCGACGGGATCCTGGTCGTCGCCAAGCCCGCGGGTCCGACCTCCCACGATGTCGTCGCGCTCGTCCGGCGTCTGGCGGCGACGAAACGAGTCGGTCACGGCGGGACGCTCGATCCGTTCGCGTCGGGCGTGCTCCCGCTGTTCCTCGGACACGCGACGCGCGTCGTCGAGTACCACCTGGGCGACCGGAAGGCGTATCGGGCGACGGTCTGCTTCGGTGCGTCGTCGACGACCGACGACCTCGAGGGCGAATTGACGCCCGCGGAGGGCTCGGCGCCCGACCGGGCGACCGTCGAGGCGGCACTCCCCGGACTGACCGGCACGATCTCGCAGCGGCCGCCGGCATACAGCGCGATCAAGGTCGCGGGCCGCCGCGCGTACGCCCTCGCCCGAGCAGGCGAGACGGTCGAGCTCGCCACGCGCGAGGTGACGATCCATTCCATCGATGTCGTGTCCTGGGACGAGACGGACCGGCAGCGACCGATCGTCGTCCTCGATGTCGCCTGCTCGGCGGGCACGTACATCCGCGCGCTTGCCCGCGACCTCGGTGAGTCGGTCGGCAGCGCCGCCTATCTCGGCGCGTTGACGCGGACGGCGTCCGGTCCGTTCGACCTCGACGGCGCGACGGCCGTGGACGAGATCCGGTCGCTGGCGGCGGAAGGTCCGGCCGGTCTGAAGTCGATCCTGCGTCCCATCGACGCCGGCCTTGACGCGTTCCCGGTCGTGGTGCTGACGTCGAATCCGAGGTCGCCGCGGTCGCCAAGGGTCAGTACGTTCGGCCGGCACCGGCTCTTCCAGGCCCCGCAGAACACTATCGGCTGACCGATCCCGAGGGCCGGCTCGTGGCGATCGCGTCTGCCACCGCAGGGCGACTTGCCCCCGACAAGGTGTTCGTCGATCCGGCGACGGCCAGGGAGTCCTGCGCCGGCGGTCGGTCGGCTCGCCTTCGGCGACGACGCCGCGTCGCCTGACGTCGTCGATGGACGTCGTTCCCGGCATCGATGCCCTCGCGCCCGAGCATGGCCCCGCCTTCGTGGTCGTCGGTGTCTTCGACGGCCTGCATCTCGGCCATCGCTACCTCCTCGACCACCTCGTAGCCGAGGCGGACAAGCGCGACGCCAAGCCCATGGTCATCACGTTCGATCACCATCCCGACGAGATCCTCACCGGTACGGCGCCGCCGCTCCTGCTCGATCCCGAGGAGCGCCTGGAGCGGCTGGCGGCGTCGGGGGTCGAGGTGACAGTCGTCCAGCACTTCGACGCAGCGCTCCGACAGACGCCCTACGACGTCTTCGTCGAGCGGATCCGGGCGCGGCTGGCGCTGAAGGGGTTCCTGATGACCCCGGACGCTGCGTTCGGCTTCGAGCGCCGGGGCACGCCGGAGACGCTCGCTGCCCTCGGGTCGCGCAGACGGGTTCGATGTCGTCGTCGTTCCGCCGTTCGACCTCGGCGGCCGGCCCGTGCGGAGTTCGGACATCCGGACGGCGATCGCCGCGGGCGATCTCGGGCTTGGCGACAGCGTTGCTCGGGCGGCCGGTGACGCTCACGGGGTGGGCAGACGACGGCGGCCCCGACCACCATCGACTGCGCTTCTCGCTCCCGACCGCCGTACCGCCAGACGGTACCTACCCGGCGCGGATCGCCGGCGTCGACACCTCGCTCGAGATCCGTCGGGCGAGGCGACGATCCGACCCCGAGCGAGCTCCCGCCGCGTCACAGTCGAGCTTCTCGCCGGGCGACTCGACGCCAGGGCCTCTCGGGGCCAGCTACCGGCCGGGCCGCCAGAGCGGCTCGGCGACGCCGCGTTCGTGGTTCTCGTAGCGGGCCATGACGAACAGCGCATCCGACAGCCGGTTGAGGTAGGGAAGGACGTGCTCGCCGATCTCCTCGTCGCGGTCGAGACGAACCGTCTCCCGCTCGGCGCGTCGGCAGACCGTCCGCGCGACGTGGAGCTGGGCCGCGCCGGGCGAGCCACCCGGCAGGAGGAAGTTGGCGAGCGGCCCGACCGTCGCGTTCAACTCGTCGATGAGCGCCTCGAGCGCCTCGACATGACGGGCCTCGACCGTCGGGATGCGTGCGCGGCGTGGGTCGTCGGACGGCCAGCACAGGTCCGACCCGAGATCGAACAGCTCGTTCTGGATGTCGGGCAGGACGGCGGTCAATCGATCGCACAGTCCGATCGCGAGCGCGACGCCGAGCAGCGAGTTGAGCTCGTCGACCGTCCCGTAGGCGGCGACCCGGGTCGAGTCCTTCGGGACCCGCTGACCCCCACCCAGACCGGTCATCCCCTCGTCGCCGGTCTTCGTGTAGATCTTCGTCAGCCGCGGCATCGGCGGCCATTGTGGCGCAACCGCGCAGGTCGAACCGGGTTAGTCTCGGCTCGTGGACATCGCCCTTGCACCGCTTGCACTTTTCGGCGTCATCGCGATCGTGGTCATCGCCGCGATCCTGTTCCTCGGTCGAAGAAGGTAGCGTCGGACCCGCCGTCGCGTCACGTAAGGGCTCTGGGGCTCGTTCGTCAGGCCGCAGATCGAGCCGCCGGGCGCCGTTTCTCGCCAAATAACAGCGTGGTTCGTGGTGTGCGAGACTCTCGGGCGCGAGAAGGACCGAAATCCTTGCCACCCAACGATGGCAGTCGCGATACCGCATCTGAGACGGCCTCTTCCGACCATTGGTCTCGCATAACACGAGCGTCACCGTTATGTGGCGAGAACCGCCGCGGAGCCACGCCCACGACCGCGGAGCGACCGTCCACGGCCGCGGCATTTGCCGCTTCCGGCCTCGACTGGTAACATCCGCCGGTCACAGATTGGAAAGCACCAACGTAATAACGTCGTGTTCGGAGGAACGAGTGCCGCTCGCGCGGGAATTGAAGCAGGAGATCATCACCGGGTTTGCCACCAAGGAAGGTGACACCGGATCGCCGGAAGTCCAGGTCGCGCTCCTGACGGAGCGGATCAAGGAGCTGACCGGGCATCTCAAGAGCTTCCCCAAGGACAATCATTCGCGCCGCGGCCTCCTCAAGCTCGTCGGCCAGCGCCGCCGCCTTCTCGCCTACCTGATGAAGAAGGACAGCGCGCGCTACCGGGTCGTCATCGGACGGCTCGGACTGCGCCGCTAGGCACCGCCGCACCCGGACCCCGGCACAGACCGGGGTCCTGTCGCATCCGGCGCCATACGGTCAAGTCGGCCGACCTGCCACAGGTCGTCGCCCTCCTCCGCGACCAAGGAGGAAGAACTCTCTTGTCTCACACATTCGAGACGCAACTCGGCGGTCGAACGCTGACCATCGAGACCGGCAAGCTCGCACGCCTCGCCGGCGGCGCCGTCACCGTCCGCTACGGTGACACCTTCGTGCTCGGCACGGCCAATCGCTCCGACCCGCGCCCGGGCCTCGACTTCTTCCCGCTGACGGTCGAGTTCGAGGAGCGGATGTACGCCGCCGGGCAAGATCCCGGGCGGCTTCATCAAGCGCGAAGCGCGCGCGTCCGAGGCGGCCACGCTGGCCGCCCGACTGACCGACCGACCGATCCGCCCGCTCTTCCCCGAGGGCTACAAGGACGACATCCAGCTCGTCATCACGGTCCTCTCGACCGACCAGGAGAACGAGCCCGACGTCATCGGCACGGTCGCCGCGTCGGCCGCGCTGACGATCAGCGAGATCCCGTTCGCCGGTCCGGTCGGTGCCGTCCGCATCGGCCGCATCGACGGCCAGTTCGTCGTCAACCCGACCTACAGCCAGCTCGAGGACTCGGAGCTCGACCTCGTCGTGTCCGGGACCCGCGACGCGATCATGATGGTCGAGGCGGGCGCCAAGCTCCTGCCCGAAGACGTGATGGCCGAGGCCATCCTGTTCGGTCATCGCGCGCTCCAGCCGCTCATCGACATCCAGGAGCAGCTCCGCGAGGCCGTCGGCAAGGCAAAGAGCAAGCCGTACATCGAGCCGGGCACCGGCTCGGTCCTCGACTTCACCAAGACGATCGACGCGGGTGGCGAGTTCGTCGTCCTCGACGTCGAGACGACCGGCACCGACCCGAAGATGGCCGACCTCGTCGAGATCGCAGCGCGTCAAGGTCAAGGGCGGCAAGATCGTCGATCGCTGGTCGAGCTTCGTGAACCCGGGCCGGCCGATCGTCGGCAACCAGATGCACGGCATCACCGACGCCGACGTCAAGAAGGCGCCGAAGCCCGCCGACGCCGCGCGCCAGGCCCTCGACTTCGCCGGTGATGCGCTCATCGTCGGTCACTCGGTCGGGTTCGACCTCGCCTTCGTCGAGGCCGCTCTCGGCGACGGCACCCACATCGAGCCGGGCCGCTATCTCGATACGCTCGTCATCGCGCGTGAGGGCTACCCGGACCTCGAGAACTACAAGCTGCCGACGCTCTCGCACTTCTTCGGCATCGAGCTCGCGCAGGCGCATCGCGCGCTGCCCGACGCCGAGGCCACGGCCAACCTGCTCATCTGGTTCGGCAACGACCTGCCGGGTCGGATCAAGGCCCTCAAGGAGGGGATCGCGGCTTCGGTCCGCGCCAACCGCGATGGCGGCGACGCCAAGGGCCTGCTCGAAGCCGCACGCCGCGAGGCGCGGGTCAGCAAGAGCCTCTACAACCTCGTCTACAAGAAGACCTGCCGCGAGCTCGCCCTCGACGAGGGCATCCGGATGGACGGTCGCGGCCTGACCGACCTGCGCCAGATCTCGGTCGAGGTCGGGCTGCTCCCGCGGACCCACGGCTCGGGCCTCTTCACCCGCGGCGAGACGCAGGTGCTGACGGTCGCGACGCTCGGTGCGTCATCGGACGTCCAGCGCATCGACACGATCAGCCCGCGCACCGAGAAGCGCTACATCCACCACTACAACTTCCCGCCGTATTCGACGGGCGAGAACAAGCCGATGCGCGGCCCCAGCCGGCGCGACATCGGTCACGGCAACCTGGCCGAGCGGGCGCTGATCCCCGTCCTGCCGAGCCACGACGAGTTCCCGTACGTCATCCGGCTCGTGTCCGAGTGCATGTCGTCCAACGGTTCGACGTCGATGGCGTCGACCTGCGGCTCGACGCTGGCGCTCATGGATGCCGGCGTGCCGATCTCGGCACCCGTCGCCGGCGCCGCGATGGGCCTCATCAGCGAGCCGGACGGCCGCTTCGTCGTCCTGACCGACATCCTCGGCAAGGAGGACTCGGTCGGTGACATGGACTTCAAGGTGACCGGCACGCGGGACGGCATCACCGCCCTGCAGATGGACATCAAGGTCCAGGGCATCAACGAGGCGATCATCCGCAACGGCCTCAAGCAGGCTCTCGCGGCGCGCCTCGAGATCCTCGACAAGATGACCGAGGTGCTGCCCGAGGCCCGCGAGGTGATGAGCGACTTCGCGCCGCGCATCATCACGATCAAGATCAACCCCGAGAAGATCCGCGAGATCATCGGCAAGGGCGGCTCCATGATCCGCAAGATCCAGGAGGAGACCCAGACCGAGATCAACGTCGAGGACGACGGGACGGTCGAGATCGCCGCGGTGTCGGGCGAGAACTCGCGCAAGGCGATCCAGTGGATCGAGAGCCTGACGCGCGAGGTCGAGATCGGCTCGCTGTACCTCGGCAAGGTCACCCGGATCATGGGCTTCGGCGCGTTCGTCGAGATCCTGCCGGGCAAGGAAGGCCTCGTCCGCATCGGCGAGCTCGCCGACTACCACGTGCCGACCGTCGAGGACGTCGTGTCCGTCGGCGACGAGGTCATGGTGGTCGTCACCGAGATCGACCGCCAGGGCCGGGTCAACCTCTCGCGCAAGGCCGCCATGCAGCGGCACCTGGCGAAGGATCCCGTCTGACGCCAGTCCCGTAGCGCAAGATCGAAGAGCCGCCGGGAGACCGGCGGCTTCTTCATTTCCCGGCCCGCCGTGCGACGCCGCGCGACGGTTATCGGTCTGCTCTCAGATGACCGCACGCCCTGCGAGCTCACGGTAACCGGGCACGCCTCCACCGGAACTGGCTGGCGGCTGGCCAATCCGTCGACGGAGGGATGCGTGGACGACTCGGCCGCACTCGGGCGCAGGTTCGATGCAGCGATGCTGGACATCTACCACGGCGCCGCACGCCTGGGCTACCGGCCCACGCGGTTCCTGGAGATGGTCCAGGTCTACGGCGGCGTCGAGACCGCGCATCGGCTTCTGGCCACCGAGAAGATCCAGGACGGGCTGGCGAGCTCTTCCTCCTCAACAGGCTCGACCTCACCGTCGACCACCACGTCCTGCATCCCGAGTATGCGCCGCTGTTTACCGACGAGGAGCGCCGAACGGCACGCGCCAGACTCGGGATCGACAGCGTCCAGGAGGGATATTCGGTGAGGCCGGCGATGTCGGGCAGTACCATGGCGCAACCCAGAAAATGGAGACCGCGTGACTGCTCCCGTCGACCAGCCGATCGATCCAGGCGCATTGATCCGGAGCCGCGGCTATGCCGGCGTGCTCATCCTCGCGGCGATCGTCGGCATCGTCGTCTCGGTTGCCGCTTGGGCATTCCTCGAGCTTACGGTGCGGATGCAGCACTGGGCCTATGAGGACCTACCCACGGCCATCGGGTTCTCCGCCACGCCTTCGTGGTGGCCGCTTCCGATCCTCGGCATCGCTGGAGTCCCGATCGCATACGCCATCGTCCGGATGCCAGGCCACGGAGGCCATCGGCCCGCGGCCGGGTTGTCGCCAGGGCCCCCGACGCTCCCCTCGATGTTGCCCGGTGTCCTGCTCGCGGCCGTCGCCGGCATCGGGCTCGGCGTGGTCCTTGGACCGGAGGCGCCGCTCATCGCGCTCGGAGGAGGGCTGGCGCTCCTGACGGTCGACCTCGCCCGAAAGGGCGCGCCCGATCAAGTCAGGCTCGTCATGGCGGCCGCCGGCAGTTTCGCTGCGATCTCCACGATCTTCGGCAACCCGGTCATCGGGGCGGTGATCATCATCGAAGCCGCCGGGCTTGGCGGTCCGATGCTGCCTCTGGTACTGCTGCCTGGATTGACCGCGGCTGGGGTCGGGTCGGTCGTATTCCTCGGGATGGGCAGCCTCTCGGGACTAAGCACGTCCGACTACGCGCTCGGGTCGCTCGGACTTGCGGCACCGCCAGCACTCGGCATCAATGAGTTCGTGTGGGCGATCGTGCTGGGCGTCGCGGGCGCGATCATGGTGCGCGCCATCCTCGAGCTTGCATGGAAGGCCGAAGAGGTCGTGATGACACGACCGATGATCCTGATCCCGGTCGCAGGACTCGTCGTCGCTGCGCTGGCCATTGCGTTCGCCCAGGTCACCGGCCAGCCCGCTGAGTCCGTGTTGTTCTCGGGCCAGGATGCGATGGGACAGGTCGTCCAACTCGGCCCGACGCTCTCTGCTGGGACCCTCATCGCGCTGCTGATCTTCAAGGGCCTCGCCTGGAGCGTGTCGCTGGCCAGCTTCCGCGGCGGGCCAACCTTCCCGGCCATCTTCGTCGGGCTCGTTGGCGGTGTTCTCGCTGCTAACGTGCTGGGCCTGTCGGAGACCGCGATGATCGCGATCGGCATGGGCGCGACGACGGTCGCCATGCTTCGGCTGCCGCTGTCGTCAGTGATCCTCGCCATGGTCGTGACACAAGCCGGGTTGTCGCTGGCGCCGCTGATCATCGTGGCCGTGGTCGTGGCCTACATCGTTACTGAGATCCTCGGGGCCCGACGCCACCGTCCCGAGGACGCCGCGGTCGCCGCACCGGCCTCGCAAGGCTGACGCGCCCCGGCTTTGGTCCCGGACTAGCGATCCGCGTCACGCGGCCAGTCTGTCCGGGCCGACCGAGGTCTTCTGATACCAACGCTGATACCAATCCGGGCGGCCATCGGCAACTTGACGACCCCGGAGTAGAACGCTACCGAGCACAAGCGAACGCATGCAACCGCCCGCAGACGCTACCGGCAAGGCTGCAAAACCTCTGTTCACCGGTTCGAATCCGGTCGTCGCCTCCAGACTCGAAACTTCGACTGACCCGCTGGGTGACCAGCGGGTCTTCGTTTGGTCGGGAGTTGCTGAACGACCAAGAAGCGCCGCGTCACCCTTGGACAGTTTCGCGGGAGCCAATGCGTCACCTTGGAGCCGTTGCCTTCGGGCCGAACGGCGTCCGGTACCTCGACCAGGATCGGGTCGAGGGCGAGGACCCGACGACGCTGTTCGGCGAGCACACGATCATGAGCCTCAAGCGCGAGGACGCGATGACCCACGCCCCCGACCTGCTGCTCCTCAGCGAGTACGACCAGGAGATGGGCGAGGTCGCCGCGTTCGAGGAGCTGATCGGGTCGCACGGCGGCCTGGGAGGGTTTCAGACGCAGCCGTTCATCCTGCATCCGAAGGAATGGGCGCTCGACGAGGACGTGCCGCTCGGGCGCCCGCGATCTACCGCAACATCCGAACTTGGCTCCAGTCCATCGGGATCGAGCTCGGCAGGTCGGTCGCGGACCTGCCCGCCGCCGAGCCGGTGGTCGCCACGCCGGCGGTCGTCGAGGCGGGCTGAGGGCGCCCGGAAACCGCGCCCGCCAGGCGTCACCCGGCGAGATTTGTCGAATTCGCCCGCGGCGCCGCCACGTCCCGGGGTAGCATCACGCCGCTATGGCCGCCGGGAGGATTCCGTTCGACGTCGACGAGGCGAAGCTCGCCCCGCCCATTGTTCGGCCTGCGTCGGTCGAGAAGTCGGCGACGATCGCGGGGCTGCTCGCATCGGCCGCGACCTTCGCGTCGATCGTCGCGCCGGCCGGCTACGGCAAGACGACGATACTCGGGCGGTGCGCGGAGGCCGATAAGCGCCCGTACGCATGGGTCGCGATCGACGGGAGCGATGACGATCCGCTGGTCCTCCTGCGCGGGATCGCCGTCGCGATCAACCGGATCCAGCCGCTGGCGTCGTCTGTCTTCGAGGGTCTCGCTGGTCCGGGCCCCTCGATCTGGATCCGCCTGCCGCGGCTGGGCAACGCGATTGCCGGCCTCAAACGACCGTTCGTGCTTGCCCTGGATGACCTCCACCGGATCCAAAACCCGCTGTCGTTCGAGGTCCTCGCGCGCCTGTTCGACTACGTGCCGCCCGGCTCACAGATCCTTGCCGCCAGCAGGGAACAGCCGCCGTTGCCACTCGCGAGGTGGCGAGCCGCGGGACTGTTGCACGAGGTCGGCGTCACCGACCTGCGGCTCGATGGTACCGAAGCGGAGGTGCTGCTGCGGGGCGCAAACGTCGTGCTGGGGGCCGACGACGTCGTCGAACTCACCGACATCACCGAGGGCTGGCCGGCCGGTCTCTACCTCGCCGCGCTGTCGCTCCGCTCCGGTGCGGCCGACATCAAAGCCGTCACGCGATCCACGGGTGACCTGCGGTTCGTCGCGGACTACCTCCTCGAGGAGGTTCTCGCACGGATGCCCGCCGACATGGCTGAGTTCATGGTCAGGACGTCGGTCCTGGAGGAGCTCACGGGTCCCCTGTGCGACGCGATGCTGCAGACGACCGGCTCGGCGCGCCTTCTCGCGTCCATGGAGCGGCTGAACAGCTTCGTCATCGCGCTCGACAGCCGCAGCGAGCGCTACCGCTACCACCACCTGTTCCGGCAGCTGCTCCAGAACGAGCTGCTGCGTACCGAGCCTGACGCGGTGACCGAGCTCAGCCGGCGCGCCATGGCCTGGTACTTAGCGAACAACCGTCCAGAGGATGCCATCACCTACGGCCATGCGGCAAGGGAGTCCGCGACCGTGGCCGGGCTCGTCGATCGCCTCGCATTCCCGGTCTGCTACGACGGCCGGTTCGCGACCCTCGATGAGTGGATAGGCTGGTTTGACGATGACCAGCTGACACGCTTTCCGGCTCTTGCGATCTATGGCGCGTGGCAGCATACGATGGTGGGGAACGGCGATGCGGCGGAGCGCTTTGCGACGCTTGCCGAAGGAAAGGTGTCGAGCATCCCCTTGTCCGATGGCAGCCCCACGATCGAGCCATGGGTCAGGATCTTCAGAGCCCTGACCATGCGCCGGGGGACAGAACGGGCTCGCGCCGATGCAGACCGCGGCCTGGAGCTGCTTGCGAGGGACAGCATCTGGCGCCCGACCGCCTTGAACCTCCGTGGGATCGCGCATGCGCTGCTCGGGTGGACCGACCTCGCCCGGGCCGACCTGCTCGCCGGCGCGCAGCTGGCTCGCGCGTCCGGCGGGAGACAGGACGTCTTCACCCCGCTGGCCGAGCTCGCCCTGCTCGACGTGAAGGAGGGCGACTGGCTACAGGCCGCGAGGCGGGCGGAAGAGGCGCGCGCGATCGTCGACGAGGGGGGCCTCGCCGGGTACCCGTACTCGGCACTCGTGGACGTCGCCGTGGCACGGGTCGCGCTGCACCGAAGCCGGCACGCCGAGCTGCGGGCGGCGATGACCAGGGCCCATCATCTGCGTCCCATGCTGGGCGACGCGGTCCCATGGCTCGCCGTCCAGGTTGCAACGCAGCTTGCGCACTGCCACATTGCGCTCGGGGAGGCCGACGCCGCGCGCACGGTCCTTGCGGAGGCGGCGGCGGTCCTCCATCGCCGTCCTGACCTCGGCACGCTCGTCGGCGACGTCCGCGACCTCCGGACCCGCCTGGCGGCGCTGACCGAATTGAGCAATACCTGGGGCATGACCCTGACGGCCGCAGAGCTGCGCCTGATGCCTTATCTCGCGACGTACCTGACCGTTCCCGAGATCGCGACCCGGCTGTTCCTCACCAGCCACACCGTCCGGTCGGAGGCCAAGTCGATCTACCGCAAGCTCGACGCGAACTCGCGCAGCGAGGCGGTCGATCGCGCCGTTGTGCTGGGTCTGCTCGAGCCGATGTTCAACCCTCGCTCGGGCATGGCCGTCTAGAGCTCGCAAGCCGCCACGCGCTTTCACCAAGTTCGAGGGGTGCCACGCCGCTTCGCCGCGCCTACGGTGGTCCTCAGCCGATCGGCGACAGGAATGCGCCGCTGGGGCGACAGAGCCGACAGGCATTGGAGGGGTCCAGATGGCAACCAAGCAGTTGACCGTGGCCATCTTCAAATCGGAGGCGGCCGCGGACGCGGCCTCGGAGTCACTCACGGCGTGGGAGAAGGAGACGGGCGACGTCAAGCTGAAGTCGATGGGAATCCTCGCCCTCGACGACGACGGCAAGGTCAAGGTCGACAAGGTCGGCCGGCGCAGCACGGGCAAGGGCGCCGGGATCGGCATCCTCCTCGCGATGGCCACGCCGGTCGGCCTGGTCGCTGGGATCATCGGTGGCGGCATCATCGGCGCGCTGCACCACAAGGGCATCGGCGTTTCCGACGACGACCGCGCCCGGATCGGCGCGGAGCTCCTCGGAGGCAAGGCGGCTGTCGGGGTCGTCACCGACCCCTCGGAATCCGCTGCCGTCGCCGCGAAGCTCTCCGAGCTGGGTGGCGCCGCTGAAACGCACGACCTCGACGACGCGGCCGTGGCCGAGGTCGATTCGGCTGTCGCGGACGAGCCGGCGTATGCGGCGCAGACAGCCGCCGGCTGAGCGCACGTTTCATGGCGATGCCCCGCACCCTCGGGCGGGGCATCGAACGTCAACGCGCGCGTAGGTAGCTCCGCTTGTAGCAGTCGGCCTGCACCATGACTCGACCGAGCACATGGAGAACCGCGTGACTGCTCCAGTCGACCAGCCGATCGACCCAGGCGCTTTGATCCGCAGCCGCGGCTATGCCGGCGTGCTCATCCTCGCGGCAGGGCGACCAAGGCCGGAGCCGACGCCGCCCAAGGCATCCTCGACACGGAGGACCCGGCCGCTCTCTGAGCACGCTGGATCCTTGTACTCAACGCAGCGAAACGTCGGGTGCAGCGGTTCGGTGGAACCGTTGGCATGAAGTTCGAGAGGGGAACAGACATGGCGACTGATCGAAGCAACGCGATGGACCACATGGTGGTGGTGCTGTTCGAGAACCACTCGCTGGACAGCATGCTCGGCCGTCTCTACGGCCCCGAGGACGGCAAGACGTTCGAGGGGGTGCTCGGCAAGGATCTCTCGAACCCGATCCCGGAGTGGGCCGAGCACGGCGCCGAGCGCAAGGTCGTGCCGTACACCGTGGCGACGGGCATGGACACGCCGAACCCGGACTCGGGCGAGGAGTACCCGCACACCAACACCCAGCTCTACAACATCCTGAACGAACACAACCGGTTCAAGGTCCAGGACGACATCAAAGCGCCATACAACGCACCGGCGCCGGGTCAGACCCCGACGATGGACGGCTACGTCACCGACTACATCAGCAACTTCGTCGGGGAGATGGGCCGTCAGCCGACGTACGAGGAGTACGCCCAGATCATGTCCGGGTACACCCCCGAGCAGGTCCCGGTGCTGAGCGGCCTCGCCCGCGGGTTCGGGGTGTTCGACCACTGGTTCTGCGAAGTCCCGTCTCAGACGCTGCCCAACCGGTCGTTCTGGACCGCGGCCACGTCCTCGGGCTACGTGTGGAACCCGCCCGCGTCGAAGTTCTTCAAGAACAACGACGTCGAGACGATCTTCAACCGGCTCGACGACCACGGCAAGACCTGGAAGATCTACGTCAGCGAGCCGCAAGTGGTCTCGATCCACGCGCTCATCCACTTCCCACGGCTCAAGGACCGGATCGCGACGCAGGTCGTGCCGTTCTCGCAGTTCGAGACCGATGCCGCGAACGGCGAGCTACCCGACTTCTCGCTCATCGAGCCGTCCATCTTCGTCGGGCACAACGATTACCACCCTGCGTTCGGTCGAGCCGCGGGCCCGAAGATGTACCTGCCCGACGCCGATCCGCCGTCGTCGATCCTCGGTGGCGAGGAGCTCCTGTCACGGGTCTACGCAGCCTACCGAGGGATGCAGGGCACGACGGGCTCCACCGTCTGGAACACGGCGCTGCTCATCGGCTGGGACGAGCCCGGGGGCACCTATGACCACGTCCCGCCGCCTGCCGTGCCGAGCCCGGACGCGGCATCGTCGCCCGGCGAGCTCGACTTCGCGTTCGACCGCTCCGGCTACCGCGTCCCGGCGATCATCGTGTCGCCGTGGGTCGCGGAGGGCGAGGTGTTCAACGAGGAGTACCGGCACACCTCCCTGATCGCGACGCTGCGTGAGAAGTGGGGCCTGGGCGATGCGTTCACGAAGCGCGACGCGGTCGCCCGGACCTTCTCCAGCGTGTTCACGCTGGACAGCCCGCGCGACCCCAAGGCGTGGCCCGAACCGAAGGCGCAGCCCGTGCCGCCGATGCAGCAGAACTCGGCCGCACTCGGCGCGGTCATCTCAGTCATAGGCAAGAAGCTGATCGCCGGGATCCGTGAGTACGCGACGGAAAACAATCTCGACATCGAGGGACTGCCGAAGGACCCCAAGGCCGACATCCCCGACGATCAGGTGCTGGCCGTCATCCGGGAGTACGTCGCCGCCCGCTGGTTCCCGCTCCTCGCCAGCAAGGAGCCCGTCGAAACCAAGCAATGACGTCTGCTTGGCGCACGCGGCGATGCGCCACGTAAGACCTACGAGTGGAAGGGGATGACATGGGCGCGACGTTGGCCAGTGACACCGTGGTCACCACCGGGATCAGCCCGGGTGCTGCGATCGGGATCACGGGGGTTCCCAACCTCCGGGATGTCGGGGGATGGGCGACTCCGGGCGGCAAAGTCCGAACGGGCCAGGTGTACCGATCCGCAGAGTTCTCGGGACTGGGCGGCGCAGCCGCGGACGAGTTCGCGGCGCTCGGCGTCCGCACCGTCTACGATCTGCGGACTGCCGACGAACGCACCGCGAATGCGAACGTCCTGCCGACGGGCACCGAGTACATCATTCTCGACATCCTCGCCGACCGCCCTGGAGCGGGCCCCGCGCAGATGCTCCAGGTGCTGAGCGATCCGAAGGCCGCCGAGGAGCTCCTCGGCGACGGTAAGGCCGTCAAGATCTTCGAGGAGAGCTACCGCCAGTTCCTGACGCTGCCCAGTGCGACGACCGGCTACCGGCAGTTCTTCACCATGCTCGCCGAGAAGGAGCATCGCCCTGCGCTCTTCCATTGCACGACCGGGAAGGACCGGACGGGCTGGGCCGCAGCATCCCTGCTCCTGCTGCTCGGTGTCAGCGATGAGGATGTGCTCGACGACTACCTCCTGACCAACGAATCGCTGGTTCCCGCGCTGCAGCCGATGGTGGACAAGTTCGCGTCCATCGGCGGGGACCCACAGCTGCTCGCGCCGGTCATCGGGGTTCGGAAGGAGTATCTCGACGCCGCCCGTGCAGAGATGGAGTCTCGATACGGCAACATCGAGGGGTACTTCTCGACCGGTCTCGGGTTGAGCGCCCAGACCATCGACGCCCTCCGCTCGGGGCTGGTGGTCACGGCATGAGCGACCTCACCGCGATCGACATCCTCCTCGAGCCCGACGCGTCGATGCTCGACCGTGCGGACCGCGAGAACAAACGCATGCTCAGCAGCGTGCCCTCACCGCCCGGGTTCCATCTCGACGAGAACCACCGGCCACACATCACGACGCTGCAGCGTTACGTGCGCACCGGCGACCTCGACAAGGTCTACGCGGCGATCCAGGCGGTGCTCGATGCGCACCCCCTCGGAGGTCTCCGTTTCACCGCGCACGCGATCGGGCACATGGAGGTGCAGCCCTCGGTCGCACTCGCCGCGATCGTCGTCGAACCCGGACCGGAGGTGCTCGAGTTCCAGAGCCGCCTCATCGACGCGGTGAAGCCCTTCTCCGAGTCGGGTGGCACGGCGGACGCGTTCGTCCGTACCGACGCCGAACCCGACATCAACGACGCGACCATCACCTACATCGGCAACTACGTCCCTGATCACAGCGGAGCGAACTACCGCGCTCACGTCACGGTCGGTCTCGCGAAGGTCGATGACGTGACCGCGATCGAAGCCGAGCCGTTCGAGCCGCTGACATTCGCCGCCGCTGCGGTGAGCGTCTATCACCTCGGCAACAACGGCACCGCGGCTGGGCATCTGAAGAGCTTCTCCTGACGACAGCCGATCCGGGCTGGCATGCAGCCAACCGGATCGTCCCACTCGGAGCTGAGCTCAACGCCGAGCACGCGTCAGTCTCACCTTCGGCGCCGAGCCCGGGCGCAGTCGGAACGATTCGGTAACCGTGGTAGTGAGGTTTGGAGGGAGATCGATGACAGCAACGACGCAGTCCGGAGAGCCCGTTCTCGCTTGGCTCGCCCGTCGATCCGAAAAAGCCCGGAAGAGCGAGGTGGACTTCGACGACACGAGCCTCGAGTACCGGCGCCTGTTCAGCGAAGTCTGGGGGACGTTCCTGCTGGTGCTCGTCGCGGCCGGTGGCGGCGTGGTGGGCGCCCTGCCCGTCGGTGGCGACCTGACGCTCGCGATGAAGGCCCTGGCCCCGGGCATGATGGTCATGGGCATCATCTTCTTTATGGGCACCATCTCGGGGGCGCATCTCAACCCGGCGGTCACGCTCGCCTTCGCGGTTCGCGGCAACTTCCCCTGGATCCGAGTGCCGGGCTACATCATCGCCCAGATCGTCGGCGGCATCCTGGCGGCCGTCTTCCTGAACTGGGCGTACGGTGGGATCCTCAACGGCGCGAACGAACCCGGCCAGGGCATCTCAGACGGGACCGCCGCCCTGACCGAGGCGATCCTCACACTCGGCCTCGTGAGCGTGATCCTCGGCACCGCGGCGGGCGCCCGGAACGTCGGATTCAACGGGGCCCTCGCCGTCGGCGCCTACATCGGACTCGTGTCTGTCTGGGGCGCGCCGATCTCCGGGGCCTCGATGAACCCCGGGCGGTCGCTCGCGCCGATGCTCGTCGGCGGCAACCTCGACCATTACTGGGTCTACCTCGTCGGCCCGATCGTGGGGGCGATGATCGCCGTCGCGTTCGAGTACATCCTGCGCGGCAGGGCGACCAAGGGCGGAGCCGATGCCGCTCAGGGCATCCTCGACTCGGAGGACCAGGCCGCCCTCTGAGCACGCTGGATCCTTGTACCCGGTCCGATCGCCGGTCCGTGGAGGAGGCCATCCTCCACGGACCATCATCGCAGCGAAACGTCGGGTGCATCGGTTCGGTGGCAGCGTTGGCATCCAGCCCGCGCGCAACTGGTGGGACTACGTTCGCGATGCGGAGCGGATGGGTGCGCGGAGGAGGTTCGCGAATGAGCGAGACGGCGCACGACGCGGGGACGCCGCCCGACATGACGGCTGATGAACCGGCTCCCGCTGGGGCGAGCACGAAGCCGACCGGGGCACGGCGACTGCTGCAGATCGTTGTCGCGATCTTGGTCTTCTTAGTCCTGCCCGCGCTCGTGATCGGCGTATTCGTCGGGGAGTTCGGGGTCGCCGCCATGTTCGTCGGGCTGCTGCTCGGCGTGACGGGATCGAAACTCGGCGGCACTCACCGCATGCTGTATGTCGCTCCCGCGATCGGGGTGGCGGGAGCGATCGGCGCGTACACCGCGTATGACTGGTGGTGGGTGGCTCTCCTGGCCACCGCGGCGGTCATCACTGGGGCCGGGATCGGGTTCGGGTGGTTCGCCGCCCTGCTGATGATCCCCTACGCGGCCACGTTCGTCACGCCCGTCGACACAGTGACCGATGCCGCGATCTACGGAGTGATCCTCGCGATCGCGACGCTGTACGGCGTCGTCGTCGCGCGCCGGTTCGGCGCCCCAGAGATCGCCCCGGGCGATCGCCTCCCCCTGCCTGTCGCCGCCGCGGTGGCGATCACGTTCGGAGTCGTCCTCGGAGTCAGCGCGGCGATCGGCGTGGGGCTGGGCTGGACCGAGCCCTACTGGGTCCCTGAGCCGGTACTCGTCCTGGTCCTGTACGTCCTCCTCGGCAGGGGCGAGCGTATCCGCGGCAAAGCGATCGGCACCGCGGTCGGCATCGCGGCCGCCCTGCTTGTCGCCCTCGTCTCGCCGTCAACAGCGGTCGTCACGGTGCTCGGTGCCATCGCCTTCGTCCTCGCGCTGACGCAACGTAAGACTTATTGGCTGATGTATGGCCTCTACACGTTCGCGCTCGTGCTCCTGTTGTCGGCACCCAGCGGGGTCGGCTACGAGGCTGAGGAACGCGGCGTCGAGATCCTCGTCGGCGTCGGCCTGCTCGTCGTCGGACTGGCCGTCGTCCATGCCTTTAGCAACCGCATGGCGAAGCGCTACCCACAGCCCGAGCTGGCACCCGGCTGATGGCTCAGCATCCGACCCACGATGGTGGGAGCATGTCGTCGCTGCGGGGTCGTACGGCCGTCGGCCGGGCCTACGCTCGGTTCGTGACCGATCCGGCGTCGACCCGAAACGCCATCGTCCTCATCGTCGTTGCGAACCTGACGATCGTCGTTATCGGCGGCCTGATCGTGTGGCTTCTCGATCGGCGCGAGTACGAGCATCTAACCGAGGCGTTCTGGTACACCCTGCAGACCATTACGACGGTCGGCTACGGCGACGTCACGCCGACGGACGTGTCCGGTCGGCTCGTCGGGGCGGTGGTGATGTTGCTGGGGATCGCCTCGCTGAGCATGCTGACCGCGACCATCACGTCCTCCTTCGTCGAGGCACGTCAGGCCGGCCGCCTGGCCGACGCGGCGGCGGAGGACCGTGCAACGCGAGCGAGCCTCGAGGCGCGGCTCGAGGAGGTCATCGAGCGACTCGATCGGATGGAGCAGCGCGCTAGTCGCGACGCCGATTGATGCGGAGCGCACCCAGAATGGAGACCGCGTGACTGCTCCCGTCGACCAGCCGATCGATCCAGGCGCGTTGATCCGGAGCCGCGGCTATGCCGGCGTGCTCATCCTCGCGGCGATCGTCGGCATCGTCGTCTCGGTGGCCGGTTGGGCATTCCTCGAGCTGACGGTGCGGATGCAGCACTGGGCCTATGAGGACCTACCCACGGCCATCGGGTTCTCCGCCACGCCCTCGTGGTGGCCGCTTCCGATCCTCGGCATCGCTGGAGTCCCGATCGCGTACGCCATCGTCCGGATGCCAGGCCACGGAGGCCATCGCCCCGCGGCCGGGTTGTCGCCCGGACCCCCGACGCTCCCTTCGATGTTGCCCGGTGTCCTGCTCGCGGCCGTCGCCGGCATCGGGCTCGGCGTGGTCCTTGGACCGGAGGCGCCGCTCATCGCGCTCGGAGGCGGGCTGGCGCTCCTGACGGTCGACCTCGCCCGGAAGGGCGCGCCCGATCAAGTCAAGCTCGTCATGGCGGCCGCCGGCAGTTTCGCTGCGATCTCCACGATCTTCGGCAACCCGGTCATCGGGGCGGTGATCATCATCGAAGCCGCCGGGCTTGGCGGTCCGATGCTGCCCCTGGTCCTGCTGCCCGGATTGACCGCGGCCGGGATCGGGTCGGTCGTATTCCTCGGGATGGGCAGCCTCTCGGGACTAAGCACGTCCGACTACGCGCTCGGGTCGCTCGGACTTGCGCCACCGCCAGCACTCGGCATCAACGAGTTCGTGTGGGCGATCGTGCTGGGCGTCGCGGGCGCGATCATGGTGCGCGCCATCCTCGAGCTTGCATGGAAGGCCGAAGAGGTCGTGATGACACGACCGATGGTCCTGATCCCGGTCGCAGGACTCGTCGTCGCTGCGCTGGCCATCGCCTTCGCCCAGGTCACCGGCCAACCCGCTGAGTCCGTGTTGTTCTCGGGCCAGGATGCGATGGGACAGGTCGTCCAACTCGGCCCGACGCTCTCCGCTGGGACCCTCATCGCGCTGCTGATCTTCAAGGGCCTCGCCTGGAGCGTGTCGCTGGCCAGCTTCCGCGGCGGGCCAACCTTCCCGGCCATCTTCGTCGGGCTCGTCGGCGGTGTTCTCGCTGCTAACGTGCTGGGCCTGTCGGAGACCGCGATGATCGCGATCGGCATGGGCGCGACGACGGTCGCCATGCTTCGGCTGCCGCTGTCGTCAGTGATCCTCGCCATGGTCGTGACTCAAGCCGGGTTGTCGCTGGCGCCGCTGATCATCGTGGCCGTGGTCGTGGCCTACATCGTCACTGAGATCCTCGGGGCCCGACGCCACCGTCCTGAGGACGCCGCGGTCGCCGCACCGGCCTCGCAAGGCTGACGCAGCCTCGGCTCCGGTCCCGGACTCGCGATCCCGCGTCCCGCGGCCAGCCCGTCCGGGCCGACCGAGGGGTCCCTACCCCGCACTACGCTACGCGCGTGGCTTCGCGGCACGGTCTGGATGCTTCGATTTCGGTCGGGGCGCTGATACGGCAATCGACGGGCTACCTCCCGGTTGCTATGTCGCTCGGTGCGCTCACGATGATCGTCTGGTCCGTCGCAGCGCACGGCGTCGTCCACCAGACCGATGAGGGCGCCCAGGCGCATCTGTGGCAGATCCTCGTCGCTGGCCAGGTCCCGCTGATCACGTACTTCGCGGTGACGTGGCTCCCGAGAGCGACGCGCTTCCGGCGCTCATGGTTCTCGCCCTGCAGGCCGCCACCGTCCTGTTCCTGGCAGTGGCCCCGCTATGGGCACTCGGCGCCCTGTAGCAAGCGACTTCGGGGCTTATGATCCCGTCCTAGCGCGCCGGCCTGTCCGGGCCGACCGGGCCACCCGATCACAATTCCGTCAGGTCCGCCAATCGTCGGGGACAGTGTCCGGCGACCTTGCGTTCCCTAACGTCCTCCGCATCTCGTAGGGGGATTGAGGGAGCGGACCCCGGATCGGCCCGCACGCGGGCGCGACAGGCAGACTTTACCGTGGGTGGGCGGGGAGCACGGCGGCCGATCAGCGGCGAACAACTCCAGCCGTCAGGCCATGGATGAATTGGCGCTGGAGCACCACGAACAGGAGCAAAGGGGGAAGGATCACGATCGCCATCCCGGCGAAGGTGAGGCCTTGATCGGTCGCGAAGAGCGTTGAGAAGCGGGTCAGGGCGAGCTGAACGGTGAACGCGTCTGGCCTCTGGATGAGCACGAGAGCGCCGGCGAAGTCGTTCCATGTGAAGACGGCAACGAGAATGGCGACAGCGGCGATCCCCGGGCGCGCAAGCGGGACAACGATCCTCAGAAGGACCTGGACTCGACCAGCCCCATCCACTCGGGCGGCATCGACGAGGTCTTGCGGGATCGTCCGGAAGTAGCCAGCGAGGATGACTGTCGCGAACGAGACGCTTGCCATGACGTTGGTGAGCGCGAGCCCAGGAAGGCTGTTGATCAGGCCGAGGGCGCGGTACATCGAAAACAACGGGACAACCAGAACCTCTGTTGGGATCATCAGCGGCGCCAGGACCACGAGGAACAGCACGGCCCGACCGGGGGGCCGCAGTCGCGTGAGTGCGTACGCTGCGCTGACGGAGAGCGCCAGGACCACCACGACGGTCATCGCGGTGACATAGGCCGAATTCGCCATGGCCTGGCCGAGCTGCCCTCGATCCCATGCCTCACCGACGTTCTCGATGGCAGGCGGCCACGGTATGTCCCATGGAGCCCGGTAGATGTCGGCACTCCGTTTGACGGCGTTCGTCAGCGTCCAGACCAAGGGGTACAACCAGACGAGGGCGAGCACGCTGAGGCTCACCGTGGACCATCGGACCCGGGGCACGCCGCTCATGAGCTGACCATCTCGGCGCGCCGATTGAGGATCCGGTATTCGACGATGGCGAGGAGGACGATCAAGGCAAGCAGGATCATCGCCATCGCCTGCGCATACCCGACCTCGATGAATTGGAATGCTGTCACGTAGACATCGGTGGCGACCGTCTCCGTTGCATGACTCGGGCCGCCCGCAGTCATGATCCAAACCATGTCGAAGATCCGCAGCGTCCCGATCGTGGTGAGCAAGACCAGCACGAACGTCTGTGGCCAGAGCATCGGCCAGGTGACCCGCCGAACGCGTTGGAGATTGCTCGCACCCTCAAGGACCGCGTACTCGCCGTATTCACGCGGGATCGTCTCGATGCCGGCGAGATAGACGACCATGGCAAAGCCGACGAACCGCCACAGGAACGCGGCCATGATCGCCCAGAGCGCTACGTTGGCATCTGCAAGGGGCGCGAAGGTCGCGGTGTCGATCCCGAAAGCCGATCCCAACGCGGGAACGATCCCGAAATAGGGGGCGAACAGGAACTTCCAAACCGCGCCCACCGCCACCGGCGCCAGGACGAAGGGCGCAAAGAAAGCAAACACGAAGAACGCCCGGCCTCGCTTCACGTCGGTCACAAGGAGGGCGAGCGACAGCCCGATACCGATCTGCAGCGCGACCGCCACGCCCGTGAACAGGACCGTGTTCAGGAGGCTGCGATGGAACACTGCGTCGCCGAAGATCGCCCGGGCGTAGTGGTCGAACCCGACGAGGGCCGTGATCTCGAAGCCCTTTGTGTCATGCACGCTGAGCACGACGCCGTACACAAAGCGGGTAGAAGAGGAAACCGACCAGAATTGCGAGGATGGGTAAAGAGGAACAGCAGGTCGATAGCGCGCTCGCGCGACGGGCGGCGAAACGTCACCCGATCACGACCACCAGCGGAAATGGACCGGCGGAACCATACTCGCTCCAAGTGACGGGCCGTCCAGTGAACCACGAAACGCCGCTTCCCGAGGGAGCGTGGATTGCATGTGGCCGCGTCGCGACGTTCTGCGGCTCGGGGCGCTCATCGCAGCCGGAGGGGCGATCGCGCCGTTGCTCGCCGCATGCGCGTCACCCGCTGGGACCGAGATCGCTTCCGGCGCGCCCAGTGGGTCGCCTGGCTCTTCGGCGCTGTCGGGAACGGTCACCGTACTGGCCGAAGGGTCCGATCCGGGCACCGAGCCATCCCTGAAGCGTGTCTACGACGACTTCAAGACGCAGAACCCAGCCATCGACTGGGACATCCGGGCGATCCCGGGCCTCGGCCCCGACTGGGACCGGCTGGCGCGTGCTGCGTTGGAATCCGGCGAGCCAGTGGGGCTCGTGATGCTCGACGGCCTATTCATCCGAGCATGGGCGCGCGACGGGGCGCCCGCCGACCTTGGCGCGGAGCCAAGGTTGGCTGAGGTGCTGGCCAGAGTGCCAGCGCAGTTCCATCTCGGCGGTCTTGGCGAAGGCGGTGCCCGGAGCGCTTCCACCTGGCCGCTGCCACACGAGGCGTTCAGACGACGGGCATCTTCTACAACAAAGCGCTGCTTGACCGAGCGGGCCTCGAGCCTCCGAAGACGATCGCGGACCTGAAGGCGATGGTCGAGCCCTTGGCCGCGCTCGGCGTTTCTCCCCTCGTGCATCCCGCGGGTGACACGCCGTTCAACCCACTGCTCGTCATGTGGCTTCTGCCGATGATCGCCGAGCGCACCGGCGACCCGATCGCGTTCGTTGAGAGCACGATCAAAGGCGAGGTGCACTATGACAGCCCCGAGTGGGTCGAAGCCTTCAGGCTGATCGCCGATCTCCGCGAGTCGGGGTCCTCCTGGATGGGTCCGGCGCCACGGATTACGCGACCATGCAGTCGACTTTTGCGCAGGGGAAGGCCGCGATGACCTACAACGGGACGTGGCTCCTGGAGGCCCTCCAGGGTGGGGGCGCCCACGGTCCCGTTCGACCTCCACGTGGCGCCCCTTCCCCTTGTGGATGCGACATCGAAGGCCCACTCGATCCTTGCCTGGGCAGGCTTCGCGCTGCCGGCCAAGGTCGCCACGAGCCGTGACAGCGTCTACGCCTTCCTGGAGTTCGCCAGTCGGCCCGAGGTCGACGCGAGTGTCGTCGAGGGCCTCCAGAACTCCTCTTCGATTCCCGAATCGAATGGCGGGATCCACGACGCGGTGCAACGCGAATTCCTGCCCATGCTCGAGGACTCGATCACGTCCCTCAACTGGCTCTGGGAGCCCGAAATCGACGCCGAGATCGGCAACCAGGTCCAGGCCCTCGTGGGTGGCACTACGGACCCCGCTTCTGTTGGCGCGGCAA
>CAWFLS010000005.1:0-319728 GCA_963816675.1 uncultured Chloroflexia bacterium | reverse complement strand
ACCGGCGACGAGCTGAGTCTCGTTCACCAGCCGACCGAGCTGTCCGACGCGATCCGAGTCATCCATGGTGGCGCACGGCCGCGGGACAACGCCGTGGACGAGTGACAGTCGGGACACGACGTCCGGGTCCGGCGAGAAGGCGATGACGGGGACACGCGGCCGGAGCGACGCCAGGATCCGGGCCGTGCGCCCAGTGCGCGTGTAGCAGGCGATCGCCTCGATCCCGACATGCGCCGACGTCAACGCGACTGCGGCATAGGCGAGTGCCTCGGCATCCGTCCCCAGAGGTCGTGACATTCCGTCGGGAAGATAAGCAGCGCCCTCGATCTCGCAGATGGAGGCGATCCGCGCGGCGACCTCAGCGGCCTCCACCGGATAGGCGCCGATCGCCGTCTCGCCGCTGAGCATGATCGCGTCCGCCCCATCGAAGACGGCATTGGCGACGTCGCTGGCTTCCGCCCGCGTCGGTCGCGGAGCGGCCGTCATCGACTCGAGCATCTGGGTCGCGACGATCGACGGGACGCCGTGGTCGAGGGCCCGTCGGACAAGCTGCTTCTGGATGAGCGGCACCTCCTCGTATGGCATCTCGACGCCCAGGTCGCCGCGCGCGATCATCACCGCGTCAGCAACATCGAGAATCGCGTCGAACGACTCGACTGCCGGGCGTGTCTCGATCTTGGCGACGATCGCCGGACCATCCGTCCCCAAGAGCCGTCGAAGATCGACGAGGTCGTCGGGGCTGCGGACGAACGACAGGCCGACGTAGCTTGCGCCGATGGCGATCGCCCGCGGAATATCGGACCGGTCCTTGGTCGTCAGCGCTGGTGATGACAGCCGCACAGCCGGGATGGCCACTCCGGCCCGGGATCGGATGCTCCCGCCACGAACGACCTCGGTTCGGACGCCGTCGTCGAGACCGGTGACACGCAGCTCGGCGGCGCCGTCGGCAAGGAAGATCGGATCGCCGATTCTCACGTCCGTGGCCAGCCGCCGGTACGAAACCTTGGCTGAGGACGCGTCGCCCTCCGCGGCCGTCGAGCTGGCTACCCGAAGCACGAAGGGCTGGCCAGCCACGAGATCCACGGAGCCGCCAGCCAGGTCACCCAACCGGATCTTCGGACCAGCCAGGTCGATCAGGATGGCGAGCGGCCGGTGCCCGGTAGTCGCGGTGCGACCCACGGCAAGCGCCGCAGCGGCGTGCGAGGCGGGGGTCCCGTGCGAGAAGTTGATCCGGGCGACGTCCATCCCGGCGGCCGCGAGCGTCTCGATTCGCTGCGCGGTCGCGGGGCCGATCGTGCAGATCAGCTTCGTCCGGCGCCGTGCTTCGGTTTCCCCAAGCCGACTCATCGTCGGACTTTATCGAGCATCGCGGATGGAGCCGCGACCGATCGATCGCCACCCCGCGATCGACGGACGCGGCGGAACGAATCGTAACGCCCGACGGCGTCGACCGCCGGGCGTCAGGTAGGGGACTAAACGCCGGCGCCGACGCTCGTTCGATACCCCTCGGTCACCTCGTCCTTGTGGGCCGCGAACGCGCCGAGCACCTGGCCCTGCTCCGCGTCCGGCACCTCGAAACGTCAAGCGTCCGCTTGAGCTCGGCGGCGACCTCGTCGAATTCGTCCGGCGAATCTTCAGATCGCGATGAGCCTCCTCCAGGCCGACGCACCGTGCTACCGGGCTTCGTAGGGCGTGTACTCGAACGGACCACCTGAGATATTGGCGACCCAAAGGGTGCGCATGAACTTCAGACCGGGCAGCCGCAGCGGCTGCTCGACACTCCATTGGCGGAGCTGCCCGTTCTTCGAGAGCTTACCGACCATCGCGTTCTCGATGCATCGCGTCGCTGAAGTGGTCGACCACGGCAGCGATGGCCGAATATCCACCAAGTCGATCGTAAAGGCCGGCTTCCTGCATCATCGAACTCCTCTCAAGTCTCCCTGGTTGACGGGCCCAAGTAATTCGTTGACTCATCTCTTTCCAAAGCCGGCACCACCAGTCGGAGGCCCCGTTCGAGCCGTGTAAAGAGCCTCGGTCTCGAATACGAGATTTGTACAACTAGTTAGCGCTAGTTATACAGTCGGGCATGCCGTGTCAACAGGGATCGCGTCCGGCCGATGACGAAACGCCCGACGCGTGGGCAGGCGTAAATCGACGACCGAGACGGAACCCGGCGTGCCAAGTCCGACCGGGTGATCCGACCGCCCGGAGCCGCCTTTTCCTGGCTACGCGTCGACGAAAGGGTTCTGGACGCGAACCCCGTCGTAGTCGGTGCCCGCGTCAAGATCCTCGGACAGGACCACCACGCAGCCCAGGAACCGGCTCGCCTCGATGATCGCGGCGTCCCAGTAGGAGATGCCAAAGCGTTGACGAGTCCGGAACGCGGCATCCATGACATCGACCGTCGTCTCCTGGACCGGAAATCGGCGCCACGACTCGATCAGGCCGACGGCCTGTTCGTGGGTGGCGTCCCGTCGGCTCGCCCGCGTGGCCTGGACGTAGAACTCCTGGAGCACCTGGATCGACAGCCCTACATCGCCGGCTGCCAGGACCTCATTCGCCCGCCTGGCCTTCGACGCCTCGTCCGGATCGCGCGAGATCGCGTACAGCAGGACGTTCGTGTCAACGAACTGCACGATCGTGGACCTCGTCGCGGCCCAATCGATCGACGGCCCTGAAACGCTTGACCTGGCGCTGGATCCGTCGCTGCTGCGCCTCGAGCCTGGCGAACTCGGTGCCACCACCCGACGACAGGGAGCGCAGGTACTCGGTGACGATCGCGCTGACCGAGCTGCCGCGTTCGGCCGCGCGGATCCGGGCTGACCGATAGACGTCGTCGGGGACGGTGACCGTGATGTTCTTCACAGCTGCACAGTAACACGGAGTCACAGGACGACAGCAACATCGGCCCGATCGTCGGCACGACGCTCGAATTGCTTGATCAGAGGGCCAGTGTCTCAACTCCGAGTGGCGCCGACGCACAAACCGGCAAACGTATCTGCTGAACGCGCGAGGCCTTGAACGCCTAGGACCGACCTTGGAGCACGGGACCGTCGCGGCTGCGTTCGAGCATTCGCTCCAGGCCGAACGTGATCAGGTCGACCGTGTTGCCCCCACCATTCGTTCGGGTCGGTCAGCCAGACCTCGGCCGTGTCCTCCGCGCTTTCGATCAGGTTCGGGAACTCGTCGCGAGGCAGGCTCAGCTGGGCGAGCGCGAAGCGCCGTCGCATCAGGTCCATCTGGTGGGCCTCGAGCGGCGTCGTCGTCCGCGGGCGTGCCCTCGCTGGAGCAGCAGCAGGTAGCCGGCGAGCAGGTTCGAGATCATGCGGATCAGGACGATCGCCTCGCGGCGCGCAAAACCAGCGTCGAGCAGGATGGCCAGGAGACGCTCGAGCACCCTCCAGAAGGACGGGGGCCCTTCGGCGTTGTACGCGATGCTGAGGGGAAGGGCAAGCGGACGGGCGTCGATCTGCTCCTTGTAGTTGTCGATCTCCAGACGCAGCCGTTCGGTCCAGGTCATCCCCGGTCGAACGCCGGGGGGGCGTCGATCCCCTCGAGGACGACCTCCGTCATGGCGTTGATCAGGTCCTGCTTGTCGCGAACGTGGCGGTAGAGGGCCATGGGCGTGACCCCGAGCTCGAGCGCCAGGCGCCGCAGGCTGACCGCCTCGAGGCCTTCCGCGCTGCCGATCTCGAGCGCCCGGGCCACCACGGCCTGACGGGTCAGGGCGGGTCGTCCACGCTGCCTGCACATCGCTCTGTGGCGTCCTCTCCTTCATCACTTGACAAGTATACGCCGCATACCTAGACTGCGAGACGTCGGTCTACGGCGTATGCATACAGCGGTAACACGAACGGAGGAGAGGCATGACAACCCAGCAGGTCCAGGGGCCGCGGTCCACGTGCAGGGCCTCGAGAAGTCGTACAAGGAGCTGCAGGTGCTGCGCGGCGTCGACTTCGACGTGGCGCGGGGCAGCATCTTCGCCCTGCTCGGCTCGAACGGGGCGGGCAAGACCACGGTCGTCACGGATCCTGTCGACCTTGCTCCGAGGCCGACGCGGGGACCGCCGTCGTCAACGGCTTCGATGTCGCCACGCAGGCTGCGAACGTCCGGGAGTCGTTCAGTCTCACCGGCCAGTTCGCAGCCGTCGACGAGATCCTCAGCGGGCCGAGAGAACCTGGTGCTGGTCGCCCGCCTGCGGCACCTCAAGAACCCGGGCACGATCGCGGATGACCTGCTCGATCGATTCGGGCTGACCGACGCGGCCGCACGGAGGGTGTCGACCTATTCGGGCGGCATGCGTCGCCGTCTCGACATCGCGATGAGCCTCATCGGGAATCCGCCGGTCATCTTCCTCGACGAGCCGACGAACGGGCTCGACCCCCAGGGGCGCATCGAGGTGTGGCAGGCCGTCAAGG
Source organism: uncultured Chloroflexia bacterium (assembly GCA_963816675.1). Lineage (GTDB taxonomy): Bacteria > Chloroflexota > Limnocylindria > Limnocylindrales > CSP1-4 > SPCO01. Next base: position 315,310 of record CAWFLS010000005.1, on the reverse strand, counting down.
ACGCTCGCCGAGCAGGGGACGACGGTGCTGCTCACGACGCAGTACCTCGACGAGGCCGAACAGCTCGCCGACCGGATCGCGATCCTCCACGAAGGCCGGATCATCGTGAACGGAACCCTTGCCGAGCTCAGGCAGCTGCTCCCGCCCGCCAAGGTCGAATACGTCGAGAAGCAGCCGACCCTCGAGGACATCTTCCTCACCATCGTCGGCGACCGCGATCAGGGCAGCGGCGACGGACGCCGACAGCAGCCAGGCCGCGGAAGGCAAGGAACGACGATGACCACGCACTTACTTCGGCGACACCGCCGTCCTGACGGGACGATCCCTGCGCCACATCACGCGCAGCCTCGACACGATCATCACGACCACGATCATGCCGATCGCCTTCATGCTGTTGTTCGTCTACGTGTTCGGCGGCGCGATCAACTCCGGGTCCGATTCGTACGTGACCTACCTGCTGCCCGGCATCCTGCTCATCACGATCGCGTCGGGCATCTCCTACACCGCATTCCGGCTCTTCCTGGACATGAAGACCGGCATCTTCGAGCGCTTCCAGTCCATGCCGATCGCACGGTCGTCCGTGCTGTGGGCGCACGTGCTGACATCGCTGGTCGCCAATCTCGTCTCGATCGTGGTCGTCGTCGTCGTCGCCGTCGTCATGGGCTTCCGCTCACCGGCGGGCGTGGAGGCATGGCTCGCGGTCGCCGGCATCCTTGATCCTGTTCACCCTGGCGTTGACCTGGCTCGCCGTCATCCCCGGCCTGACCGCGACGATCGCCGGACGGCGCCAGTGCGTTCTCCTATCCGCTGATCTTCCTGCCGTTCATCAGCTCAGCATTCGTGCCCACCGAGACCATGCCCGGCCCGGTGCGCGCCTTCGCCGAGAACCAGCCGGTGACGTCGATCGTCAACGCCATCCGCGACCTGTTCACACGGCAGCCGGTCGGCTCCGACATCTGGATCGCCCTCGCCTGGTGTGTCGGCATCCTCGTCGTCGCGTACCTCCTCGCCATGCGCACCTACCGCCGCAAGATCTCTTAGTACGGGCGTCGCGTGAGCATGAGGGCCGAGGCCATCGGGCGATCTCCGTCCGAATCGGCTCAGGCTCCGAAGATGTCCACAGCATCGAGGTGCCCGAGTCAGACGAGATCGTCTACTAGGGCTCAACGGGCGCTAGTCGGTCCCCAAGTCGACGTCGCTCGGAGAATCGCGAAGCCCGAGCGGGTAGCCCGGGCTTCGTGCGTTGGCGCTGGAGTGCGGACTAGAAGTCCATATCCCCGTAGCCGGCACCGGCGCCGACTGGCGCTGTCTTCTTCTCCGGGATGTCGGTGATGAGTGTCTCCGTCGTCAGGACCATCGCCGCGATGGACGCCGCGTTCTGGAGTGCCGACCGCGTCACCTTCGCGGCGTCGACGATGCCCTTCTTGAACAGGTCGCCGTACTCGCCCGTGAGCGCGTCGTAGCCGTGACCGGCCTTGAGGCCCTTGACGTGCGCGACGACGACCTCGCCGGGTGCACCGGCGTTCTCGGCGATCTGGCGGGCCGGAGCCTCGAGCGCCTTGCGGACGATGTCGACACCGACCTGGGCGTCGCCGCCGAGCTGGATCGCGTCGAGGACCGGGATCGCCTGGAGGAGTGTCGTCGCCGCCACCGGCGACGAGCCCTTCCTCGACGGCCGCGCGGGTCGTCGAAAGCGCGTCCTCGATGCGGTGCTTCTTCTCCTTCAGCTCGACCTCGGTGGCCGCGCCGACCTTGATCACGGCCACACCGCCGGCGAGCTTGGCGAGACGCTCCTGGAGCTTCTCCTTGTCGTAGTCCGAGGTGGTGTCCTCGATCTGGGTCTTGATCTGGGTCATCCGGGCCTTGATGTCCTCGGGCCGGCCGGCGCCGTCGATGATCGTCGTGTCGTCCTTGGTGGCGACGACTCGCCGCGCCTTGCCTAGATCCTCGGCGGTGACCGAGTCGAGCTTGCGCCCGATCTCCTCGCTGATGACCGTGCCACCGGTGATGATCGCGAGATCGCGGAGCATCTCCTTGCGGCGGTCGCCGAAGCCGGGGGCCTTGACGCCGAGCACCTGGACCGTGCCACGCAGCTTGTTCACGACAAGCGTGGCGAGGGCCTCACCGTCGATGTCCTCGGCGATGATCAGCACCGGCTTGCCGACCGAGACGACCTTCTCGAGCGCCGGCAGGATGTCCTGGACGCTCGAGATCTTCTTGTCGGTGATCAGGATGAGCGGGTCCTCGAGGACCGTCTCCATCCGATCCGGGTTGGTCACGAAGTAGGCGCTGATGTAGCCCCGGTCGAACTGCATGCCCTCCGTGTATTCCTGCTCGAGGCCGAGGGTCTGACCCTCTTCGACGGTGATGACGCCGTCCTTGCCGACCTTGTCCATCACCTCGGCGATGATCTCGCCGACTTCCGGATCGGCGGCACTGATCGACGCGACAGCGGCGATCTGCGCCCGCGTCTCGACGGGCCGGGCGACCCGCTTGATCTCGTCCACGACGGCTTCCACCGCCTTCTCGATCCCGCGCTTGACCTGCATCGGGTTGGCGCCGGCGGTGACGTTCCGAAGGCCGTCGCTGACCATCGCGTGGGCGAGGACGACGGCGGTCGTCGTGCCGTCACCGGCGACGTCGTCGGTCTTGGTCGCGACTTCCTTGACGAGCTGCGCGCCCATGTTCTCGAAGGGGTCCTCGAGCTCGATGTCGCGGGCGATCGTCACCCCGTCGTTGGTGATGGTGGGAGACCCGAACTTCTTGTCCAGGACGACGTTGCGGCCCTTCGGGCCGAGCGTCACCCTGACCGCGTCGGCCAGGCGGTCGACGCCGCGCTTGAGGCCCCGCCGAGCCATGTCGTCGAAGATCAGCTGCTTGGCCATGGCGTGTGGTTTCCCTTCTGAGAGCGCCGGGTGTCCATCGGGGCCGACCGGCGCTGTGCTGAGTCAAGAGGTGATGAGTCAGTCCGCGACGACCGCGAGGATGTCCTTCTGGCTGACGATGAGGAGGTCCACGTCATCGATCTTGAACTCGGTGCCCGCGTACTTCGCGTAAAGGACCTTGTCGCCCTTCTTCACATCGATCTGCTCGCGCTTCCCGTCGTCCAGGATCCGACCCGGGCCGACCGCCAGGATCGTCCCCTTCTGGGGCTTCTCCTTGACGGTATCGGGGATCAAGATGCCGCTCTTCGTCATCTCGTCGTGGGGCGTTGGTTCAACGACCACCCGGTCGCCGAGCGGGCGAAGCTGTTTCGTGGACAAGCGTTCCCTTGTAGGGGAGGCCGACGCACGCTTGGTGCTGTCGGCGCGACGCTTCGTGGTTGTGGCTGTGGCCAACACAGATACCTCCTAGGTCGCTGGTCCCGGCGCGCGGACCGCGTGCGGGCTAGCCGTGCGCGACGAGAGCGGGTGGCGCAATCCCCGTCGACTGGCGCGGCGCGGGAGCGCCATTGAGGATGCGTGCCATCCACGCCGCTCCCGTAGGACCGTGCCAGATCCCGACGTCCCGTACAGGGCCGGCTCGATACCGTTCTTCTCGACGCCGGTCGTGGGAGCGGGCCGGCCCGAATACCGGCTGGCCTGGGTGAATCGACATCGGGACGACCTTTCGCTCGCAGCGAGCGTGCCGCCGACCTTCGTTCCGGGAAGGTGGCACTGGTCCATCGCCGGGGATTCATTGCGGACCGCTGCCGTGCTTGCAGTGAACCACAGGACGGTGGTATTGTCAACTGTAGTGTTAGGTATCCACTGTAGAGAGAGTAGTTGGTGGGACCGTCATTCGGAGCCATGCTCAAGCAGGCGCGCGAGGTGCGCGAGTTGTCGGCCATCGACGCCGCGCGTGCGGCGCGCATCTCCCCGGCCTACCTGAGCAAGCTCGAGAACGACGCGGTCAAGAAGCCATCGCCGCATGTCCTCCATCAGCTCAGCGAGGCACTGGCTGTTCCGTACGCTGAGCTGATGCGCCTCAGCGGCTATCGCGTGCCAGGGGAGAGCGAGAACAACGTCACGACAACGGTAGGTGCAGCACTGTTCGCAGATCTGACGGACGACGAGCGTGAGGAGCTCCTGGAGTACCTCGCCTGGTATCGCGCCCGACGGCGATCGAGGCGCGGTAACGGGCGCCGGCCGGAGGCCTAAGAAGCGCTCCCACTCGTTCTCCGATCCGGGCAAGAGGTGCACGGCGACTCGACGTCGCTCCTCAGCGGCCCGTAACCCATCGAACATTTGTGCTATGGTCTGAGATCGTTGCGTCCAGCAACGGCTCCGCGTGGTCGACCCCTTTTCGAACGGACCGTGCGCTCTGCTCCTCCTGTTCGGGAAGTGTTGGAGGTCCTCATGACCACCGGTACCATCAAGAAGGTCGTCGCCGACCGCGGCTTCGGCTTCATCGCCGCCGAGGATGAGAAGGAATACTTCTTCCATCGCGGCGGCCTCGACTCCTCGCTCGACTTTGATCGGCTCGTCGGCGGAGAGCGAGTTCAGTTCGAGATCGAGCACGAGCCCCAAGGGCCCGCGCGCGAATCAGGTGCGATCCGCCTAGTGTCCCGGCCCGCCGCACTCGGCGGGCCCACCCCAGCGAGGCAGGTCCGCGTCCGTCATCGGGCGGCACCTGTCTCGCTCCGGCGCCCGTCGACGACTCTGGCAACGCCCGCGATGGTCCTCCGGAGCGCACCCTGACGACGCCCAAGAGGAGCAACGCCATCGTTCGCACTGCCTTCGTCTCCACGTATCCACCACGACGATGCGGGATCGCCGCCTTCACCAGCGACCTCGCGGCCAACACCAGCAACCGCGAGGTCGTGGCCCTTCATCAGCCGGAGCAGTCCACGTCGACGTATCCGATCGAGGTCCACCATCGGATCCGGATCGACGAGCCGGCCGACTACCTTCGGACGGCGGAGGCCCTGCGCAGGTGCGTCGGCGTCGTCTCGATCCAGCACGAGTACGGGATCTGGGGCGGCGAGGACGGCGCACACGTCCTTGACTTCGTTCGGGCGCTCAGGATCCCTTCGGTCACCACGCTTCACACCGTCCTGCAGCACCCGACACCCGGTCAGCGGGCCGTCCTCTCCGAGCTCGTGGCCAGGACCGACGCCACCGTCGTCATGTCGCGATCCGCGGCCGATCTGCTGACAAGCGCATACGGTGTCGGCCGGAGCCGTCTGCACGTCATCCCGCACGGCGTCCCGGAACTCCCGTTCGTCGATCCGGTCACGGTCAAGCCAGCCCTGGGCCTGGAGGGTCGCAAGGTCATCCTGAGCTTCGGCCTGCTTGGTCCGGGCAAGGGATACGAACTCGCGCTCGCCGCGCTGCCCGACGTGGTCGCGGCGCATCCATCGGTGCTGTACGTCGTGGTCGGTGCGACCCACCCGGACCTCCTTCGGAGCCAGGGCGAGGCGCTACCGCGAGAGGCCTGGTCGCAACCGTGGCCAGACTGGGGCTCGAGGATCATGTTCGATTCGTCGATCGGTATGTCGGGCGGGTCGAGCTGAGGAAGTGGCTCGAGGCGGCCGACGTCTTCGTCACGCCATATCCCAACCTCGACCAGATCGTGTCCGGGACCATGTCGTACGCGATGGGCGCCGGCCGCGCCATCGTGTCCACGCCATACGCCTACGCGAGCGAGCTCCTCGCCGACGGCCGCGGCGTCCTCGTGCCGCCCGCGTCCCCGGTGGCGCTGGCGGCCGCGCTGAACGAGCTCCTTGCCGATCCCGCCCTGCGCGCAGCCATCGGCAGCCGGGCGTACGCCCACAGCCGTCGGATGGTCTGGTCGGCCGTCGGTGCCGAGTATCGCGATCTCTTTGCACACGTGGCGGTGGCGAAGAGCGCGATGCCGTACCCGGCGCTGCGGGCGGCCGTCGGTGTCTGACCGGGCGCCGCTCCATCCGATCAGCCGGCAGCATCTCGAGGTCATGACCGATGGCGTGGGGATCATGCAGCACGCGATCGGGTCATGGCCGGACCCGGCACACGGCTATTGCGTCGACGACGTGGCCCGGGCACTCCAGGTGGACCTGCTCCACGGGAGAACGCTGGGCTGGGCGGCGGTCGAGCAGAGCGCCTGGCGAGGATTGCGCTTCCTCGACGACGCCTTCGACGCGTCGAGCGGCCGCTTCCGGAATTTCCGCTCGATCGATGGATCATGGATCGGGGGCCTCGGCTCGGACGACAGCTACGGGCGGGCGGTGCTCGCGCTCGGCGACACCATCGCGACCGCCCCCGATCGCGACGCTGGTCGACGCCGCAGCTGCTCTCATCGATCAGGCGCTGCCGGCGGCCCGCGAGCTCACCTCGCCCCGCGCGGAGGCGTCGGTCGTGTTGGGCTGCGCCGCGATCCAGGATTCGGCTCCGGGCGGACTCCCGGGCGCCATGCTCGAGCTCCTCGCGACGCGACTGCACGACCGGTTCCAGCGCCTCTCGACGCCCGACTGGCCGTGGCCGGAAGTGTCGGTGACGTACGAGAACGCATTGCTCCCGCGCGCGCTGATCGTCGCCGGCCGGCGACTCGGCTCGGAGCCGATGGTGACTGCTGGTCTGCACTCGCTCGACTGGCTCATCGACGCCCAGACCTCGCCAGACGGGCATCTCTCGCCGATCGGGAACGACTGGTGGCCGCGAGACGGTGAGATGTCCCACTTCGACCAGCAGCCGATCGAGGCGACGGCGCTGCTCCTCGCCGCGGAATCCGCCCATACGGTGACCGGTGGCGCACGCTACGAGGCGGCGATGGAGCGCTGCTTTGCGTGGTTCCTCGGCGCCAACGACCTCGGCCTCTACGTGGCGGATCCCGCGCGCGGCGCGTGCTGTGATGGCCTCACCCCACAGGGCGTGAACGTGAATGAGGGAGCGGAGTCGACGCTGATGTGGCTCACCGCGGCCGAGCACATCCGGGCGTTCCGCGATGCCCAGCCCCGAGCCGAACGTGGCGCGGAGCTGCCGGCGATGTCGACCCGGTGACCCGACCGGAGCCGCTCTTTCGGCGCGATGCTGGGAATCCCATCCTGTCGGCGGCCGACGTCCCGTATCCCGCGAACTCGGTCTTCAATCCTGCTGCCGCTCGAGTCGGGAACGAGACGATCCTCCTCGTCCGCGTCGAGGACCTCCGCGGGATCTCCCAGCTCCACGTGGCCCGGAGCGCTGACGGCGTCACCGACTGGCGGTTCGATCCCGAGCCGCTCCTCCAGGCAGACGTCGATCGGGATCCCGAGGAGACGTGGGGCTGCGAGGATCCGCGGATCACCTGGCTGCCCGAGCGCGAGGAATGGGCGATCGCCTACACGGCCTACAGCCGCCGTGGGCCGCTCGTCGGGCTCGCGACGACCCGAGACTTCCGCGAGGTCCGTCGCCTCGGACCGGTCATGCCACCCGAGGACAAGGACGCCGCCCTCTTCCCTCGCCGCTTCGACGGTCGCTGGGCGATGATCCACCGCCCGTCGCCGCTCCGCGGTGGCGCCCACATGTGGCTGTCGTATTCACCGGACATGCGCCACTGGGGCGACCACAAGCTGCTGATCGAGGCTCGCGACGGTGCGTGGTGGGATGCGGGGAAGATCGGCCTCGGTCCGCCGCCGCTCGAGACACCCCACGGCTGGCTGGTGATGTATCACGGCGTCCGAACGACGTCCGACGGGCCGATCTATCGGGTCGGCCTGGCGCTGCTGGACCTCGAGGATCCAGGGTTGCTGCTCCATCGGACCGACACGTGGGTGTTCGGGCCGGATGCGCCCTACGAGATCACCGGCGACGTCGGTCGTGTCGTCTTTCCATGTGGCTGGGTCCACGATCCGGAGAACGACCGACTGCACCTCTACTACGGCGCTGCGGACTCAGTCATCGGCCTGGCAACGGCTACGTTCAGCAAGGTCATCGAACAGGTCTGCGCGTCGCCGGGGATCCCCTCGCAGCACGTTGGCGAGGAGCGTTATCCGTCCTGGACGTGATCGTCGCATCTGCGCTTCGTTGTCCTCGCCCGGCACGCGATAGCGCATGAATCGCATGACCAGCCCGGGCCTTGTCGGGTTGCAAGAATCCGGAATCGCGGTGCGGGTCGAGCAGCGAGCCCGCGCCCGGCCGCGTGCGAGAAGTCTTCAGTCTTCTACGGCGTCCGACCGGTCTGGGCGTGGTCAAAGCAGATCGTCCCGATGGAGCGAATAGCCGATGTCTGTGAGCAGCACCTATACTCGCCTCGGCGCCGACATAGCTCAGCGGTAGAGCAGCTGTTTCGTAAACAGCAGGTCCTCGGTTCAAATCCGAGTGTCGGCTCCAATCCCTCCGGATTCGTCCTCGCGTGGACCGGCTGTCTGCTGATCGCACGGTCCTTGCATTGCGCCGGATCCGAACCTTCGGCCACCGTCCGCCAGTAGCCCGGCGGATCGTTTGCCGGCTTCCGCACCGCTTCAAGCAGGCCGGCATCGACGAGGTGTTGAAGATGCCGGCTGGCCTTTGGCCGCGACACGCCGAGCAGTTCGATCGCCTCGGTCGTCGTCACCGTCGCGGTGCGGTTAACGTGCTCGACAAACCGTTCCGAGCCACGCGTCAGGGCCGATAGGATTCGCGTCGAGACGGGTCTCCCTAGGAACCTGACCCGGACCGATGCCGGGGACCACACGAGCACCGGCCCGGGCAGGCCGGCTCGCCCCATCGCAGACATCCTCGAGCGTAGCTGCGGATCCGCGCTTCAGGAGCGCGACCGTTCGATCCTTCGTGAGTGCTCGCCCGGCACCCCCACGCGCGGTCTCAGGTGAGCTCCTCGCAAAGGTCGCGGACCCGCGCCCCGCTGAGGTCCATCGCAGCGATCTCGCCGCTCACGACCAAGATCTCGATCGGTCCGGTCGTCGCGAGCGCTGTAGCACCTGCTCCCGGCACGCCGTACAGGAAGTTGTGGCCGCCTGCCAGGATCTTGGTACTTCCGTCGGGAAGAGCGATCAAGCGGAAGGCGCCGTTGGCGTTGACCGTGACGGTCTTGCTGGGGTCGCTGAGGTTGGTCACCGTGATCCGCAGACCCGGCGAGGTCGAGATGCCGAAGAACTGAGGGTTGTGGGGCAGATATCGGCGAACCCTGAGTTGCCCTCGGTGACGACCTGGATCGGGAACAGGCAGGCTTCGCCCGCCGCGAACGTCTCAGTGGTCGAGACAGGCGACGGACGCGCGCTCGCTGCAGACACGCTCGGCGTAAGCAGGGCCGCAGCGAGTGCGAGCAATGCCAGGCTCGTAAGGGTGGAGGCACCGACGAGCTTCCGCATGATTTCCTCCCTCATCGCGGAGTGTTTCGGAGTTGCCGCTCGATCCAGCAACCGTCTCCCTCTGAGCGACTATTTCACCCGTGTCAACCGGGTGGAGGCGTATGGCGCCGGCGTCGCCTCGGCGCGCCTTGGTCCCGGCGTTTCAGGCGCGCGCTTCGAGGACGGGGAGGCGCCGGGTCGACGAGACAGGAATAGCGGGACCGAACGCGCCGGCGAGTTCGCGGAAGCGAGCGACGGCCTCGGGGCGGAGGGAATACCAGATCCAGGTGCCGCGTCGGTCGCCCTCGATCCAGCCGGCATCGCGGAGGACCTTCAGGTGGTGTGACACGGTCGGCTGGCTGACGTCGCAGCACGCGGTGAAGTCACACGCGCACACCTCTGGGAGGTCACTCAACTGACGAAGGATCGCCAGTCGGGTGGGGTCGGCTGCGGCCTGGAGGAGGAGGACGTCGGGATCGGTCTGGCGCTTCATGCGAGTAATGTATTGACAAGTGTCTATCTTTGCAAGTATCAATACAGCGACAAGCCACCCAGAGGAGATCCGATGACCACCGAGTCGATCCACGCGGAAGTCCGCGAGCACTACGCCGCCGCGGCGATACGCGCAACCCAGGGGGCGTCGTGTTGCAGCGACCCTGAGACGATCGGCGCAAATCTCTACTCCGCGCTCGAGCGCGACGAGCTGCCCGATGCAGCCGTCCTCGCCTCGCTCGGCTGCGGCAACCCGACGGCCGTCGCCGATCTGCATCCCGGCGAGCGCGTCCTCGACCTTGGCTCGGGCGGCGGCATCGACGTCCTCCTGTCGGCCAAGCGCGTCGGTCCGACGGGACGTGCCTTCGGTATCGACATGACCGACGAGATGCTCGCGCTCGCCCAGCACAACGCCGCGGAGGCGGGAGCCACGAACGTCGAGTTCCTCAAGGGCCACATCGAGTCGATCCCGCTGCCAGCGGAATCGATCGATGTCGTGATCAGCAACTGCGTCGTCAACCTGGCGGCCGACAAGCGTGCTGTCTTCGCCGAGATCGCCCGAGTGCTTCGCCCGGGCGGTCGGATCGGGATCAGCGACATCGTGGCCCAGGACGACCTGAGCGCCGAGCAGCGCGCAGAACGGGGCTCGTACGCGGGTTGCATCGCCGGAGCTCTTTCGGTCTCGGAATTCCGCGACGGTCTTGCCGCCGTGGGGCTGACCGACGTCTCGATCACGCCGTCTCACACGGTGACGGACGGAATGATCAGCGCGATCATCAAGGCCTCGAAGCCGGCCGATGCCCGTCCGCTCATCGACCTCGAAGCTCGTCGAGCGCTCCCTGTCGCCGAAGCCAGCGGCTGCTGCGGCGGGGGAGGCTGCTGCTGACGCACGCTGCCACGCTGACCGCCCGACCGATCCGAGGTTTATGACGCGATGACCGGCGCCGGCCTGCCGGTCGAGTCGTCAGGGACGGACACACCTCCCTCGACGGAGGCAAAGACGTCGTCGATCGTTGCCGGAAGTGACCTGCTCGCACTCATCATCGCGGCCGGCTGCTGGGGCCTCGGGACCGTGATCAGCAAAGCGGCCCTCGACGAGATCCCACCCCTCACGCTCCTCCCGATCCAGCTCGCCTCGAGTCTCGTGGTCCTCGCGCTGCTGATGAAGCGCCAGGGCGTGCCGTTCCGCGGCGGGCCGCGGCTCCTCGGGCGGCTCGGTCTGCTCAATCCGGGAACCGCCTACGCCCTCAGCCTGGTCGGGCTCGTTACGGTGACCGCCAGCTTGTCAGTCCTGCTGTGGGCGCTCGAGCCGTTGATGATCCTGTTCCTCGCCGCGTTCTTCCTGCGTGAACGGATCACCCCGGCGTTATTCGCCCTGTCTCTCGTCGCGGTCGCCGGCATGGTCCTTGTCGTCTATGACCCTGCGAGCAGTGGCCAGGCGATCGGCGTCGCGTTGACGCTTGCCGGCATTGCGTGTTGCGCCGCGTACACCGTGATCACCCGTCGCTTCATCCCTGAGGCGAGGGAGACTAGCCAGGTGATCCTCACGCAGCAGGCCCACGCGCTTGGTCTGGCGCTGGTCCTCATCGTCATCGTCGGGCTCGTCGGCGGCGTTATCGCGCCTGCCACACTGACGCCTCTCGGTCTCGCGAGTGCCGTCGGCTCGGGCGTCCTGTACTACGCCGGCGCCTACTGGTTCTACCTCGGCGCGCTTCGGAACGTCCCTGCCTCGATAGCGGCTGTGTCGTTCTACCTGATCCCTATCGTCGGCGTCGCGGCGAGCGCCCTGCTTCTCGGAGAGCGCCTCGACGTTCGCCAGTGGGTCGGTGCCGTCATCGTGCTTGGCGCACTGCTCGCGATCCTCCGGCGGCCAGACGCGGCCTCAGCATCGATAGCCCAGAGCGGAGCCGCGCCGGCGACGCGCCCCGTGACCCGCTGACTGGTGTCACGGGGACTTCTGTGGTCGATCAGCCGGCCAAGTCAGCGGGATATGTGATGTCGACCTCGGTGATCGTCTTCGGGAAGTCCTTCGAGTTGTTGGTGATGAAGCGATCGGCGCCGGCGTTGACGGCGGTCGCGAGGTGGACGGCATCAGCCGGGCGTAGCCGATACGTTGCACCGAGGGCGGTCGCAAGCTCCGCGGTCGCTTCATCCACGGGCCGGAGGTCGAGTCGACCGAGGAGCGCTCCGAGCTCGTTGAGCTCGTCCACGGCTTCGTCTCGAAGTGGCTTCGTCAGGAGCTCTGGGAGTAACAACACCGAGCCGATGCCTGCGAGGGTTGCCATCATCGCGACAGGGTCTACCGCAAACAAGGCTCGAACGGGCTTCCCGAGCGGGTGATCGGCGACCGCGGCGTAGATAAGCACATCGGCATCAAACGCGTCCATTTTCCGGACGCGCCTACCGGCTCGATCGCGCGGCCTGGACCTCAGCCAGGAGCTCATCTGCTTGCTGCTCATCGAGGGCGGGCCGAGGATCCAAGCTCGCTTGCCGGCCTCTGGCCAGGAGATCTCGGATTCGGTCGGCATCGCCGAGGCTTTGGCTTGCACGCCTCGCACGCAGCGCATCAGGCCGGACAACGATAGCTACTGGCTCGCCGTGACGGGTGATCGTCACTTCCTCTCCGGCACGGACGCGCTCAAGGATCTGGGGCAACGCCGCGCGAGCCTTGCTCACCGTGATGCTAGTCGACACGACCGCATCGTACATCGGTGTACAACAATGTACCGCGAGCGGTCAGCGTTCGGCGAGCGCCAGGAGCGTCGCGTGACCGCGGACAGTGAAGCCCGCTTCGGGCGTTGATCCTCAGCTTCGCGTCATCCCATCGACGCGCCGGTCTCGGCGTACTCCTCCGGATGCTCGCCGCGATCCTTGGCCTCGGTCCGCTGCATGATCTGGAGCGTCTCCGCAACGGAGCGACCGTTCTCGTCGGCTGCCGCCTTGACGTCCTCATACCGGATGTTTGACTCACCCATCTCGAGATGCGCATCCATGCAACCGCACGTCAAGCACATGACGGTCATCTCCTTCGTGGTCGATGCCCGCGGGACGGCCAACATGCCACCCGGCCGGGCAATCACACGATGCGCTCGAAGACCTCAAACGGCTTCCGCCGCTCGAGGGTGACGGCTACAGGAACTCTTGCAGGTCGCGAGTCGAGTTCCCGCCCGCGGGTCAGTCATCGGGCATGAACCGGCGCTCGGCGACCGGTCCGCTCGCAGCCGGAAACGCGAGGGATCCCGCGGCGCCTCGCTCGAACCCGAACAGCCCTCAGGCCGCGAGGCGACCAGCCGAGCGGAGGACGAAGAGAGCCTCCGCGGTGACCCACGGGTTCATCCGACGGATGCTTGTGCCGCCCCAGTTGACGTCGTCGTTCCCCAGCGCGACGGTCCGCGAAGTCTTGTAGTAGCGGCGCTCGGCCGGCCATCCGCCGTCGGGAAGTCGCTTGGACTCGAGGTGGTCAAGCGCCTCGGAGGCGCGGGGATCATCGAGCTTGCCGACCTCGGCAAGGCCCTTCAGCCCGCCGAGGATGTCGTAATGCCAGTACAGCGGGTAGTGGAGCTGGACGAACTCGGTCCGGATGATGTGACCGTCGGATCGACGACGGAACAGACGCCGCTCGAGGAAGACCTCGCTCGCGCGGGCCGCGGCGGCCCGGGCCGCTTCGTCCCCGGTGGCCTCGCGCGTAGGCAGCCAAGGCCCGCATCGGCAACAGGGTCTCCATGAACGACGACGAGTCGGCCGTCGGCTCCTTGTCGCAATTCCAGCCACCGTCTGGCCACTGCCAGTGCAGCAGCCGCTCGACGAGCCTCGGCGCCTGGTCGTTGAGCAGACCAAGGCGAACCATCGAGAGGAGCGGGTTGCCCTGCTGCGACGCACAGCGCCGATAGCGGCCGTCCATCAGCGGCACGCCCTCGTGCTTGTACGCGTCCTCTTTTCTCTCGACTTCGACGTCGCGGAAGAACGGCGGCTGGAGCCAGGCCTCGACCACCTGGTCGCGCATCGGCGCGAGCGCCGGATCACCTCGCGGGTAGCCCAGGTCGGCGAGCGATGCGAGCACCCAGTGGGCGCCCTGCCACTTGGCATAGACGCCTCGACCTGCGTGCAGCCGCCCGTCGGGTCCCTGTCGGGCAAGCAGCGTCTGCACCCGCGAAGACGTTCGGATCTCTTCGCCCAAGGCGCGCATCGAAGCCGACGACGGGTCCTCGCCGAGGACGTTCGCCCGGATCTTCCAGCGGATCGACGGTTCGTCGGACCCCAACAGCGCATCGACGATCGTGGTCAACGGCAGCCAGCCTTTCGACGCATTTCCGGAGTTCTAGCCGACCGTTGAACGCGAGCACGTGTGAGCCCCACGCCGGGAGGTCCACGTAGAGCCCGTTTGTCGCGAGGTCGTCGCCGTCGCGGTCGAAGACCTGGGTGCCGATCTGGTCCTCGAGCCGGATGGACGAACCGGCCACATCCGGCATCGCCGAGATGGACCCGGCACTGTGCCTGGGTCGCGGCGTAGTTCACCACCACGAGGAGTCTCGTGTCGCCCAGCGACCACCGGAACGCGATGAAGTCATCGGCGGTCGGGTTGCCGTCCCACGCCTGAGTGCACTCGAGCAGCCGCCACTCGCCATCCCGGACGAGCGGCAGCCGCAGGACGCCCAAAAGCCGGTCGTAGAACGCGGCGAGCCGGTCATCGGTCGCCTCGGCCGGGCCGCGCACGAGGTGTGGCGAGATGCGGACCCGATGTCCCTCGAGCTGGCCCTGATGGAGGAACCGGAGGCCGGGCACGAGGAACGTGATCAACGCCGCAGCTTCATGCCGGTCGGGAGGAAACACCGAGGCGGCGCGTGGCTCGTCGTGGTTCTCGAGGAACCGAGCGAGGTGCCGCTGATAGTCGAGGCCGGCCCAGAGATGCTCGCGGACCGGTCGGGCGTAGCCGGCGACGAGCCGGTCGTACAGCCGCTTGTCGTAGGCGTAGTCGAAGCCGAGCTGGAGGAGCGTCCACTCGAGGTCCCAGTACACCTCGGCCATGAACGTGAAGCCGGGCACGGCATCCCGAACCCGCTCGATCGCCGGACGCCAGAACGGCTGGGCCGGCCGGCCCCATGTGTGCTCGAAGACGTCCGGAAGCAGCAGCATCGCCATGTCGCACCGGACGCCGTCGCAACGGCGCGCGACGGCCAGCAACTCCTCGCGTCATCGCCTCGCACAGCGCCGGGTTCGCGTAGTCCAGCTGGAGCGTGTCGGTCCAGCCGGGGAAGTAGGGGTCACGGCCGTGTGCGAGGACCACGTCGCCGTCGGACCGGCCGACCCGGGTGTAGTTCCGAGGCGCCCGGACGAGGTCGAGCTCCGAGCCGCCGACGAAGTAGTCCACGTGCGTTTCGACCCATGGATGATCGATCGCCACGTGGTTGGGCACGAAGTCGAGCATCAGCCGCAGCCCGCGGCCGGCCATCCGCTCACGCAGCCGCGCGAGCGTCTCGTCGCCACCGAGGGCCGGGCTGACCTCATACCCGGTGATCGCGAAACCCGAGCCACCGACGTCGTCATCGACAAGGTCCGGCAACGTCTCCTCGAACTCCCGCCGAAGCCCCGGGTCCGTAAGCGCGATCTGTCGGCCCGGCTCGGCTCGTCTTCCACACGCTGAGCAGCCACACCCACTCGAATCCGCGGCCGGCGATGCGGTCGAGCTCCTCGTCGGTGATGTCGTCGAGCGTCGCCGGACGGCCGAGCACCCTGGCCCGCTCGGTCAGATGGACGCGCGTGTTCAGCTGGTAGAGAACGGGGTTGGCCGTGCGGCCGGGTCTCAGGCATCCCGCTCCGCGCGCCCACCTCGAGGGCGACATCGGGGGCCAGGCCCGGGACAGCGGGCTCGAACACATGCATCGCCCGCGCCACGACACCGGTCCAGCCCGTCTGGTGGCTTGCGCCGAGCCCCGCGCCGTTGTCGCCGTGGAAGTACTCGTAGAAGAGGATGAGGTCCCGCCAATGGGGGTCCTCCTGGAACTTGCCGGCACCGCCGTAGACCGGACGCCTGCCGGTCTCGTCTCGGAGGAAGATCGACGCCATCCGCCGACTGATCTCCTCGGCCACCTGGGCGAGGGTCATCTGCCGCCCCGACCGCGTCGGGCATTCGATCGTGAAGTCGTCGCCATAGAAGCGGTGATACTGGAGCAGGGCCCGGATCACGAGGACCTGGACCGGCGCCCACACCGGGCCGCGCCAGTTCGAGTTGCCGCCGAACATCCCGCTGTCGGACTCGGCCGGCTGGTAGGCCACCGTGTAGTCCTGACCACCGGCATGGAACACATACGGGTGGTCGGCGTGGTAGCGCGATACCGATCGGATGCCGTGGGGGCTCAGAAACTCTTCTTCGTCGAGCATCCGCGCGAGCACTCGCCGGAGCTTCCGCTCGTCGACCATCGAGGCGAGCCGAAGATCCTCCTTGCCCTTCAGCAGCGGATCGTGGATGAACTCGCGGAGCTCAGGCCGGTCGAGGAGGTAGTCGCGCAGCAGCTCGCCGAGCCGGGGGTACTTGCGGATCACCTCGCCGTCGAACGCGGTCACCGCGAACAGCGGGAGCAGGCCGACGAGCGACCGGACCTTGAGCCGCTCGGCGGTTCCATCCGGTCGTCGGAGAACGTCGTAGAAGAACCCATCCTCCTCGTCCCACATCCCGACGCCGTCGCCCGTATGCATCACCGACGTAGCGATCCACAGGAAATGCTGAACGAACTTGGCCGCAAGGTCGGCGTACGCCGGCCGCTGGAGTGACAGCTCGGCAGCGATCTCGAGCATGTTCTGGCAGAACAGAGCCATCCACGCTGTCCCATCCGCCTGCTCGATGTAGCCGCCAGTGGGTAGCGGCGCGCTGCGGTCGAACACCCCGATGTTGTCGAGACCGAGGAACCCACCCTCGAACAGGTTGTTGCCCGCGACGTCCTTGCGGTTCACCCACCAGGTGAAGTTGATCAGAAGCTTGTGGAACATCCGCTCGAGCCAGTCGAGGTCGCCCTGCCCGCGAGCGGCCTCTTCGAGCCGGTAGGTGTAGATCGTGGCCCAGGCGTGGACCGGCGGATTGACGTCGCCGAAGTTCCACTCGTACGCGGGAAGCTGGCCATTGGGGTGGCTGTAGTCGTACCGAAGCATCAACTCGAGCTGGCCCTTGGCGAAGTCCTCGTCGACCAGCGTCAGCGCGAGCACATGGAACGCGAGATCCCAGGCCGCGAACCAGGGGTACTCCCACTTGTCGGGCATCGAGATCACATGGGCGTTGACCATGTGGTGCCACTGCCGGTTGCGGATGTCGGGACCGCCGGTCAGGAATGGGTCGATGCCGTGCTCGGTGAGCCAGCGGCGGACGTCGTACCGGTAGACCTGCTTCGACCACAGCATCCCGGCCAACGCCTGGCGGACGACGAGCGACTCGTCCGGGTCGAGCGAGGCGGGGATGACGGTGGCGTAGAACTCGTCTGCGTCCGCGCCGGCGGTCCTCGACCAGGGTGTCGAGCGCGTCCGCGTCCACGGCCGGCGCGGCGCCGGATGCCGAAAGCGTGAGCCGGACCACGGCCGTTCCCCCGGCGCCGACGGAGAGCGGGTAGAGCGCCGCCGCCTTGGACCCGACCTGGGCCGGGTTGACCGCGTCGCGATCGCCGTGGACGACGTAGCGGTCGAAGGCGTCCTTGACGTACGGCGTCCGATTGCGGTGTGCCGTCCACGCGCTGATGGTTCGTCTCGTTCTCTGTGAACAGCAGGTCGCCGGCACCGTCGCAGCGCAGTCGCCAGGTGCCAAGGTCCGGGTGCGTCGCCACGATCGAATCGACCCCGTCCACGGTCGTCGCGCTCCAGCGACGGTCGCGGCGTCGTCGTCGCCCCACGACCAGGTGTTGCGGAACCAGAGCGTCGGCAGGAGGTGGAGGCTCGCCGGGTCCGGGCCGCGGTTCGTGACGGAGATCCGGACGGCGATGTCGTCGGGTGCCGCCTTCGCGTATTCGACCTGGACGTCGAAGTAGCGGTCGTCATCGAAGACGCCGGTGTCGAGCAGCTCGTATTCGAAGTCGGTCCTCGTGCGGCCTTGATTGGTCGTGACCAGGTCGGCGTACGGGAAGGCCGCCTGCGGGTACTTGTAGAGGAACCGGAGATACGAGCTCGTCGGCGTCGCGTCGAGGTAGAAGTAGTACTCCTTGACATCCTCGCCGTGGTTGCCCTCGCGGTTGGTCAGCCCGAACAGGCGCTCCTTGAGGATGGGATCGCGACCGTTCCACAGGGCGAGGGCGAAACACAGCACCTGGCGGTCGTCGGAGAGGCCGGCGATCCCGTCCTCGCCCCAGCGGTAGGCGCGGGAGCGGGCCTGGTCGTGGCTGAAATACGACCACGCGTCGCGGTCCTCGCTGTAGTCCTCCCGGACGGTGCCCCACTGGCGTTCGGAGAGATACGGCCCCCAGCGGCGCCATGGGACACCGTGCTCGTGTGCGTCTGCCAGCCGCTGGTGCTCGGCGCTCGGCGGTGCGTGGCGCGGGGTGGGTGGGCGTCCCGACGAGGACATGCTGTCTCCGTTAGCCTCTGACCAGCGACCGGGACGTTGCAGGACCCGCGCCGGCTGGCGTGAGACGCCAATGGTGGCGCAACGACATCAACATCGCATGACCGCGGTTCGTCTCGGGCGGCCAGATACTCGTCCACGCAGCCACCCGATCGAAGGAGCAGACCGATGACCCGCTTTGCGACCATGACGCTGCCCCGAGAGCCCACGTTGGTCGCGCCCGATGGGTCCGACGTACGAGTGCTCCTGGCCCTGGCCGGTGGCAGCTTCGCCCACTTCGAGCTCGCGGCCGGGACGACGTCGCGGGCTGTACGTCATCGCACCGTGGATGAGATCTGGTACGTCCTCGGCGGTCACGGCGAGATGTGGCGGTCGCAGGACGGCGATGCCGAGGTCGTCGCGATCGAGGCCGGCACATGCCTGACGATCCCGGTCGGGACGTCGTTCCAGTTCCGCTCGCTCGGTGAGGAACCGCTCACCGCAGTCGCTGTGACGATGCCGCCGTGGCCGGGTGACGGCGAGGCCGTACCGGTCGACGGCAACCCGGATTGGACCGGTTGACCGGCTACCGCGTTAGCCGGTATCCAGATCGAGCAGACGTCGCTTGGCGGCCGAGAACTCCTCGTCGGTCAGGATGCCGTCGGCCTTGAGCCGGGCCAGACTGGCGATCTTGTCCGCGACGCGACTGACCGGAGGTCGCCTGCCCCGAGGTCACCGTTGACGCTGGATGCGCCACCGTGGCCCCACCGGTCGGAGGCGGCGCCAACGGGACCTGCGGTGCGGCCAGCCCCATCTGCGTCAGGAAGCGCTCGGCGTGCATCTGGTAGGCCTCCGGGCGCGAGCTGACCGGTGCGCACCATCCGCGTCGCCTGGACCATCGCGTCCACAGCCGACCGGTGCCCCGGGCCGACCTGGAGCCCGTGATGGCAGATCGGGACAGGCCAGATAGACGTCCGACCCGTACGACGCCATCGGCACGAAGTACAGGCTCACCTGCTTGCTCGACTGGATCTCGTGAAGGTAGACGTGGTTGTGGCAGTTCGGGCAGACGACGGGCACGACTTCGCCCCGATCGTTGAGCCTGACCCCGACCCCAACCGAATACGATGACCACCTGATGGTTGTACCACGTGGGCGGCGAACGATGCCGTGGGCCGCGAACGGACCCCGATGGAGGACTCGCTCATGACCGACATGGACACCGACATCTTCGAGCGCATCAACCGGCTCTCGGGCGAGGAGGAGCGGCTCTACGCGCAGGCGGGCGACGGCAGCGGCCTGTCCTCGACCGAGCGCGACCGCCTCGACGAGATCAAGGTCGAGCTCGACCGCTCCTACGACCTCCTGCACCAGCGCCAGGGTCGGCGCGACGCGGGCGAGGACCCGGCGGCGGCCTCGGCCCGACCGGCCGAGGTCGTCGAGCGTTACGAGCAGTAGCCGCCGGATACCCAGCTTCAGGGCGTGAGTACGCGCCCGGTCGAATTGCGGTTGACGGTAGGGTTCGAGTCGCGACAAGCCGGCTGACGGGCGAGGACGTCGAGACGTCGAGCGGCTCGGCATACCGCGCGTCGACGAGGTCGCGCGCGCAGGAGGTAGCGGTCGGGAGGGAGGGTCGCCGCGGCCGCAGTATCGCCCATCCACCCGCCTCGGCATTACCGGCGTGCGAGCCGGGCGCGGGACGCGTTCGCACGAACCCCGCGTGCCCGCCACGGGCGAGTGGTCCCGCGCGATCTACCCCCGCGCCGGCCCCTTGTTCACGATCTCGACGAGCGCCCCGATGGCGTCCTGCGCACCGGCCAGCGCCAGCCGCTGGTCCCGGGCCGTCGCCTCGACGTCTTCGAGCCCCGCCGCCGTGTTGTCACCGACCGATTTGAGCATCGTGGCCAGATTGGGATCCTTCTTCGCGGCCACTAGGAATGGCTTGGACCCGATCAGGTCGAGGGTTTCCTTGAACTCGGCCGTCTGTCGCTCGTTCTCGGCATCGAACTCGGGCTGGAGGATCTCGAGCACCTCCTTCATCCGCGCGAGGACGCCCTGGCCCGCGACGTCGCCGACCGGCTGCGTCGCGTCCGTGGGCGAGGCAAACTCGAGATCGGGGACGACGATGATGCTGTCCCGGGGGATCGCCTTTGGCAGCGTCCCCATCCCCGGCTGGCGCAGCGGCAGGTTCGGGTTCGCCTCCACGAGCGCATCCACCGCGCGAGCCACGTCCGTCCCCGGATGGTCGAGGTCGTACAGCTTGCGGGCCAGGGCCTCCAGGCTCTTCTCACCTTGGTACGTAGTCACGCGCATCTCGTCACCTCGGCGCTCAGGACGTTCGGATGTTGAGTGGCGCCCAGGGCGGTGGCAAGGGGCCACCGTTTAGCCTGATCTGTCCCGCCGTAATGTTGCCGAGCGCGGTGATCGCGCGCTCGCCCGTGATCGTGCTCCCGCTGACGTTGGCGTCGATCGCGACCTGCGCATCGTTCAGGGGCGCGACGACCTGGTTTCCGCTCAGGACGAGCGTCTCGACGCCGAGCTCGACCGTCGGGGTGCCGCCGCCGGGAGACCCCGCGCCCGGGCCGACGAGCGTGCAGTGGTTCTCTGCGAACGTGCACGAACCATTCGTCGCGACGAACGCGGCGGGACCGTCGCCGACGGCGTCGAGCCGGTTGCCGCGCACCGCTGCCACGCGATCGGACCGCTCGGGCCACCACGCGTGGATGGCGACCGCCGAGATCATGTACAACTTGTCGCCGATCGTGAACAGCGACTGCTCGCCGGGCATCTCCCCGATGAGCAGACCCACCGATTCGGTCAGCCCGATGGGCGTGCCGTCGGCGTTGAGCTCGCCGGGCTCGGGGATGACCGCGTTGTCCAGGACGTCGATCCTTTCGAAGCCGACATCCGAGGCGATCCCGACCGCGACGTACGGCGAGTCATCGAGCAGCAGGACCTCTTCGACGACATTTCCGGCGATCCGGATCGAGCGGCACCCGAGCGCCAGGAGTGCCGCCAGCCAGCGGCGGATCATGACGGCACGGGGGCGCCGCCCCTGGTCCGGGTGAACCGGACGTGGTTGTCCACGATCTCGCCGTCGGTCGTGGCCACGAGGACGACGCCGAACCCTTTCACGAACGCGTCATCCGCGATCGGGGCGGCGTCGAGGATGGTGTTGCTCCGCACGCTCACGCGGTCGCCCGAGCTTCCCTTGCCCATGACCACGCCTCCTCCGCACGCTCGAATGATGTTGTCGGTGACGGCGATCGAAGCCATGGCGCCCTCCATCGCGACGCCGTTGCCGGTGAAGCCGAGGACGCGGTTCCCGACGACCCGGACCTCCTCGAGCCGGCTCGTCCTCGTTCGAACGAGCCCGATGCCATGGCGCACGTCGCCCGCCGCGCCGGCGCGGCGGCCGCCGAGGGCTGTCACCACGTTGTCGGCGACCGTGGCCCCGGCTGTCCCGATGACGACGCCATGGCCGATGACGCCGAGAGTCGAGTCACGCACGACGATCCCGGGACGCAGGAGCCGCTGCGACTGGAACCCGGCGATGCCGACACCCTCGTCGGCGCATCCGTAGATCGAATTGGCGGTCAGCGCGACCCGGTCCACGAGGATCAGCGTCGTGGCCTCCCGTCCGCCGCCAAGGCGAACGCCAGATCGCGTCGCGAAGATCACATCGTCGTGGACGGCCAGGTCGGCCAGGATGAGGAACGGTCTCTGATCGCCCTGTCCCGGCGACAGGCTGCCGACGCCGGTCCCCGCGACGAGCAGGCACTCCTTGATCGTGCAGCCCGCCAGGACACCGCCGAGCGAGATCGCGGCTCCGTGCGGTCGCGCCGCGGCCCCCTTCTGGATGAACTCGACAAGGGCGACCGGGTCCTCGAAGACCGTCAGTCGCTCGAGCGCGACCAGCGCCGAATTCTCGACCTCCACCGCGTTCTGGGCGAACTCGGCATTGCGCTGGGCGATGACGGTCAGGTCGTGGACCCTGACGTCGATGGAGCCGGTGATCGAGAGGGCCGGGCCGTTCCCGGCGTACACGAGCACGCTCGCGATGCCTGCTCCGCGGACCCGCACGGACAGGGCGCCGGCGATCACCACGCCCTGTCTGAGTGGATACCGGCCGGGGCCGATGCAGACGGTCCCGCCGCCCGCCTGGGTCACCTGGGTGACGGCGTCCTGGATCGTGAAGTTTCCCGACCGGTGCGATTCGACGCTGACACACGCGTCGCACCCGCAGCCGCCTCCGCCGTCGCACTCGCAGGGGAGCGGCCAGATCGTCCGGCAATCCTCGGGCTCCTGGCCGAACTCGAGGATCGCGAGCCGGCAGTAGTGGTGATGGATGCCACGACGGCGGCGCGTCGACCAGCTCCTCCACCGAGGCGTCGACTGTTCGAGCGGCGAAGACCCAGTAGTCGCCGGTCCGGAACGTCGCCACCCGCCGGGTCGAGGCGACAGAGTGACCTGGATGCCGTCCTCGACGATCAGCGTCGTCCCGCCCGCGGGGACCTTGATGACGCCGCCGTTGGCGTCGACGTCGTCGACCGCGTTCTGCGACGCGTCGCGGACGATCCCCTTCTGGTCCCAGCGCGTGACGCGCGTGTGGCGGGTGGCGTCGGTCGGGTCGAACTGGCCGGCCGGCAGGGCGCCGAGTCAGGGTGAGGCGTCAGCGCGACGTCGTCGACCGGTCGACCTTGCGCATGATCGCCCGGGAGCCCGTACAGCTCGTGCCAGTCGTCGGTCACCTCGACCCAGTCGCCGCGTGCTGAACCGGAGCACGGCGTCGCGGCCCGGCCGGGTGACCGTCAGCTCGGTCCGCGACGCATCGATGGCGTCGACGGTCGACGC
Source organism: uncultured Chloroflexia bacterium (assembly GCA_963816675.1). Taxonomy (GTDB): domain Bacteria; phylum Chloroflexota; class Limnocylindria; order Limnocylindrales; family CSP1-4; genus SPCO01. The sequence goes on along the minus strand of CAWFLS010000005.1, from coordinate 292,226 downwards.
GATCGACGCGTTGTCGCGCGACCACTTGAAGGTCGCGGTGCCGAGTCCGCCCGGGTCGTGGACCTCGACGCGGTAGAGGCGGTTCTCGGACCCGCGGTAGCCGCCGTCGGGCGGGATCACGCACGGGTCGGTCGATCGAGGGGACGCCCGACCGCTGCGTCGTCAGCCGCCCCGCCGAGGGCGCGATGAAGTCAGCCAGCCCTCGATGTCCGCGTCGGCGGCGTGTCGCACGAGAGCGGGTCCTTCAACCCGCCTTGCTGCCCGGCGGCGGGTAGACCTTGACCTGCCAGACGGTCTGCGTCCGGGTCGCCGTGTCGACCCCGACCGCCTTCTCGACGCAGACCCGGATCCTCGAGGTCCGCGTGACCTCGCGCTTCCAGACGTCGAGGTAGACGAGGAACGGTCCGCCTCCTTCGGCGCCGGCAGGAGGTTCGCCGGGTTCGGCAGGTACGGCTGGGCTTCGTACGCGATCGGCGTCGTCCCGCGCAGCTCGCCGAGCGACGGCGTTCCACGCGACCGGGTCGCCGCCGTGGTTCTCCGCCAGCAGCCCGTCGACGTACATCCGGCCCGGGCCGATCGTCAGCGCCGCCGCCCGACGGCGCGATGAGGAACCCATCGGGCGTCTCGCGCGGGACGACGCAGTGACCGAGGATGTCGACGATCTCGGTCGCGCAGGCGGTGGTCGATCAGCTCGACGAGCTCGTTGAAGTCGGCGTCGAGCATGACCCGGCCCTGCTGCATGAGCACGCCCGAGTAATCCGCCTCGGATGCGAACGTGACCTGCGCGTGTAGTCGCCGGCTCATCGAGCCTCCTTCAGGTCACGTAGACGACGCCGGCGTCGAGCCCGAACGGCAGGTACTCGTCGAGCCGGATGCGCAGGTTGCTCTCGCGCTGGGGCTGCTTGAGTGGCAGTACGCGCCCATCTCCGAGCCGTCCTCGGCGCCGGTGCCGGATCTCGGCCGGCGCGGCCAGGCGCAGCTGGGCGTACGCCGGCTGCCCGTACTGCGTCGCGACGAACGACGGGACGAGCCAGGCCGCGACGTAGGCCCGGATCGCGTCCTGCTCGGCCTGGGTCAGGCCGGGTCGGCGGCCGAGCGCGCGGCGATGGCCGCGTCGACCGCGGCGTCGGGCTGGCAGCGGTGCGCGCGGTGTGCGCGAGCCGGGCCGGACGAAGCTAGAAGCGGACGCAGCCCTGCCTGCGTCCGGACCGTGTCGAACGAGGCCGGTGAAGATCGACTCGCTCGCCTCGAGGCGGGCCGTGCGCGTCGTCGCCGAGCAGGGTCGAGCGCTCGACGGTCAGCGGCGGGCCGGCACGGTCGTCGGGTCCGCCGGGCGGGCCGCGGAAGGCGAACGCCGCCGAGCCCGTCGACGATCGAGTCGAGCAGCCGAGACCCCGGCGGTCAGCTCGGGCATGACGATCGGTCCGTGATCGCGAAGGCGACCTCGATCCGGAGCGAGGTTCGTGTTGATCGCGCGTCGTTCGCCGTCGGCCGCCGTCGACGACGAGGCTGGGATCCGTCGTCTCGTGCGCGCCGGTCTCGGTGAGGCGAGCGCCCGGGGACGAGCGTCGAGTGGAGCAGGCGCAGGCGGCCGAGGTCGCCGGTGACGCGGATCGACCCCTCGACGACGACGCCGGTCAGCGTCAGCACCGCCTGGCGCTCCGGATCGCCGGCGATCGCTGGCGGCTGGACCTCGACCCGGAACGCCGTGCCGTGGTTGCCGTCTGCAGGAGCGGCCGCCGGCCCGTCGGCGGCCTCGATCGCGAGCCGCCCTCGTTGTCGGAGCGTGACGGCGCCCGGCAGCGCGTAGGTCCGGTTGTCGAGGATGGTCACGACGGCGTTCGCGCGCGGCTGGACACCGGCCGCGGCCGGCGTCGCCCAGTCGATGAGCGCGGCGGTGAGCGTGGTGAACTGGTCGCTCGCGAGCGTTCCCGGCGGGAAGGTCCCCGCTTCGCTCACCCAGTAGCCGGCGCCGGAGGATGCCAGGTCCGGCGCGTGAGCCAGGCGCGGCGGTCGTACGGCCCACCGCCGAGGTCGGACGCGAACCCGTAGTGGAACCAGACGTCGATGCCGTCGTCGGGTTGCCCCAGCCATCGCCGACGGCGAGCCGCCCGGTCTCGACGTCGACCGCGATGAGCCGTCCGACCGGTTGGGCGGCCGGCCACGGGTCGAGCCGGCGGCAGACGATCTGCGGCTGGTACGAGCGGGCCGGTCGGCGCGTTCGGGTCGAACGCGGGTGAGACCGGCGTCCCGTTGCGGAAGACCACGAGGCTTGCCAGCGGGTTCGGCGACAGCGTGCTCGGCGGCGCTGGCTCGAAGAGGCCGTACAGGTCCGTGAAGTCCGCCCGCGGCGGGCCCGCGTCGCGGTACTCGCGAGGTCCTTCTCGAAGAAGCTCCGCCGCATCGGCGCCGGCACGTGCAGCTCGGTCGCGAGTCCGGATTCGTCGCCCTCGCGGCGCTGGCGCGCGAAGAGCGGAGCCGGGTTGCCGAGCGGGCTGAAGTGGTAACGCCACGCCGGCCCGCCGGCGACTCGCCGCGCCGGGCACGTTCTCGAGCGGGTAGGCGTGCAGGCGCCAGAGGAAGAACCCGATGTTGTGGATCCCGTGCCAGCCCTCGGACTGGTCGATCGCGACGGACGTCGACGGTGTGGCTGGTGTCGTCGAACGCCCCGTGGATCGCTGCCCATCCGCTCGAGCGAGCGGACGTCGGTCCAGGCGCTCTGCGGCCGGAAGTGCTCGAGCATCTGGTTCCAGCCGAGCAGCTCGAAGAACTCGACCGCGTGCGCCGGCCAGCCGGTGACGTCGCGGGCCAGCTCCTCGAGCATCGGCAGCGTGCCCTTGCGCCGGCGGTAGTAGATGGTCTTCGCGACGTCTGCGCGGACCCGGACGGCGACCGGCGGCCGGAGGGTCGGGCCGCGGAGGTCGGTGAAGAGCTCCTCGGCGGTGTCCGGCGAGGCGATCCGGCTCGCATCGAACAGCAGATCGTTGGAGACGAGGTCGCCGATGTACGGGATCGACCCATGGGCGGCTGGTCTCGATGAACAGGTCGTCCCAGAGCTGCTGGATATCCCGGTCGACGAGCGCGGCCTGGTCGGCGACGATCCGGAGCAGTGCCCGCAGCGGGTAGCCGAGCTCGGCGTCCCGCTCGCGGTAGACCGCCGGCATGAGCTCGTAGAGCCGCTCCCTGTCGCGGGGCGCGCTGGTGATCATGCGGATCCTCCTGCGGCCGCCGTGATGGTCACGTCCTGACCGGGCGAGACGACGACGGCGAGCTCGGCCGGGCGAACGAGGGTGCCGGGCGGCGGGCTGGGGCGGGCCGGGAAGATCCGCAGGTGCCCCTGGACGCGCTGCGGCGTGCCGTTCGGCAGGCGGGCGACGGCGCGCTCGGTGAGGTAGGCATCGAACTGCGCTGCGGTCATGCCGGCCGGCTGCTTGAACATGAGGACGTCGATGTCGACCGACAGGACGCCGGCGACGTCCTGGATGACGCGTACAGGTCGCTCAGGTGGACCGACTGGGCGAGGCTCACGGCGTCGAACGAGAGCGCGTCGAGGACGGCGGCCCGGGCGGCCGCGACGACGTCCTTGGCATCGCGGTCGCGGGTCGTCCGCGACGGTCGCGCGGACCCGGACGGGGACTCGCACGAAGTTGGCGATCCGCATCCGCACGGTTCGGTGTCGCGGACCGCGGCCAGGCTCGTCGCGACGCGGCGCAGGTCCGTTGCGCCGAACAGTGCGCCACCCTGTGCCGCGACCGTCAGGAAGATGGCCCGGTCGAGCCCGTCCCAGACCCAGCGGGCGTCGGCCTTGGCCACCTCGCCGGTGGCGCGGACCTGGTCGGTGAAGTCGCGCAGCGAGACGATGCGTCCGAAGGTGCGCACCGTTCGCGGGGCGTTCTCGCGCGCGTCGGCCATCGCCTCCGGGTCCGCGCCGCCTGTCGCGGGGACGGGGTTCGTCACCGACCGAAGGCCGCGCGGGCGGTCGAGTGCGGTCGTGAGCGCGCCCGCGGCGACCCGGCCCACGAGGCCGGTGCCGGTGCGATATGTCGCCTGGACGTTGCCCTGCCCGGTCGGGACGCGGGCTCCGGTCTTCCCGTCACCGAACTGGAGCATCGTCGTCCCGTCGTCGATGGTCCGCGTGACGAGCACCCGCTCGGTGGCGGCGCGGCCGTAGAGCGACGGCACCTCATGCCAGCGGATGCCGTCGACCGAGACGTCGAGGCTCGACTGCCAGCGGGCCGGCGCCTTCGCCCGGGACGTAGGTCAGCGGAGCTCTTGCGGAGCGCGAAGCGCTGGAACTCCCGCGATGCGTCGCCGTTGCCGACGACCTCGCTCCTGACCGTCTCGCCATGGCTGCCGCGCGCCACGTTCCCGAGGAGGACCACGGATGTCGCATCGAGCGAAGGCGTCGCGTCGGTCTGGAGCGAGATCACGAGATGGGCGAACGCGCCCGCTGAGCCCGATGCGGGCTCGATCGCAGGCGGGGCCTGCACGAGCCCGAGCGCGGTCCGTCCGCGTGTCGTCGGTCAGGATCACGCGCCGCCCGACGTCGACCTCGCCCGGATGGATGACCACGCCTGCCGTGAAGGCGCCCGCCTCGATGTGCCGGCCGACCTCGACCCCGGTCCCGGCCTCATCCTGGACGCGGCGCCCGGGGAGATAGACGGTCGTCGACGCCATCGTCGCGGATAGCGCGAGGTCCAGAACGTGATCGCCGGGCCAGCGAGCTGATAGACCCGGACCAGGCGGCGGTCCGCGGCGACGAGGGCGGGCGAGACACGGAGCCTCGTGACGGACGTGGTGACGCCGCCGAGCGAGTCCTGGACCTGGTCGACCGCGAGCACCGTCACCTGCCGCTTCTGGCCCGTGTCTGCCGTGTCGGCGACGAGCAGCCGGTCGCCCGCGCTGAGGCCCTCGACGCGACCGTCCATGCACAGCAGGCTCGTCCCGGCCGCCGACGACGTCTCGACGCGCGGTCTGCGGGTACGCGTACGACGTCGTGCGTCTGGGTCCACTGTCACGCCGCCGAGGCTGTTGGGATCGACGGCGAGGCTGAACGCCTCGCGTGGGGGCGTCGTGCCCGAACAGGCGCAGGATCCGGCGTGAACCGGTAGGCCGACGTGCGAGGGCCGACCATGTCGTCCCCGCGACGGGCTGGGTCCACCTGACGATCGCCGCGTCGTCCCGGAGGCGCGACGGCACGGACCTCCTTCTCCTCGACCCGCGTCACCTGCCCGTTCGTCGAACAGGGCGACCCGGTCGCCCGGGTGCAGGGACGCGGCGGTCGACGGCCCGCCGACGCGGTCGAGGACGGCCTCGGTCTGGCCCGCCGCGAGCGGCGCCCGGGCCGCCGGCGCGGTCCGAACACCCGCAGCCGGTTCAGCCGGGCGTCTGCCGACAGGGGTTCCAGCGTCTCGAATGTCTGTGGAAGCTCTGGTGGCGGCGCCCCGGCGCCCGGCGCGGCGGCCGGGCCGGCGTCGGCGTCGCCTCGGGCGGCTTCGTTCCCTGGCCGGGGACGCTCTGCACGCGCAGGCCGGCCGGCAGCGCCAGCGCCTGCCCGTTCTCGAGCGTGAAGGCGAGCCACGTCAGGGCGGCGGCGCCGGGCGCGAGCTGGTAGTCGATCAGCCGGCGAGCCGCCGCACCGACTCGCGGCGCGTCGCCGTGCGCAGGAACGCCTCGTTGGCGTAGCGCTCCTGGTAGAAGGTGAGCACGTCGGCGACCGCGGCCCACAGGTCGAGCACCGTGATCGCGTAGTCGTCGTCCTCGCGCGTCGTCAGGCGCGGCGAGCGTCGGCGTCGCTCGGGATGCGCTCGAGCATCGACTCGCGGAAGCTCGCGTAGGTGCCGACCGGTAGGCGACCGCCGACAGCCCGGCCGGTTCTCGACCGTCGAGCGGCGTCAGCGGGCGCGACGGGGTCGCAGCAGCCGCAGCGGAGACGCATGTCGGTCATCCCTTGCCGCCTCGCGCGGTCACGCGCAGCACGCCGTGCTCGAGGAAGTTCGGGTCGTTGTCGAGCTGCGCGATCTCCCACGGGCCGATCGGCAGCACGCCGCGTCTCGAGCTCGCCGTTGTCGACCTGGCCGTAGCGCCGGAAGCTGCGTGATGACCAGCCGAGTCGACGCCCTCGACGCGCCTCGACCGCGGCGTAGATCCGGCTCGCGTAGACCGGCTGGCCGAAGGTGAAGTTCGACGGGTGGAAGAACCCGCGCCGGCCGTCGGGCAGGACGCGGTTGCCGCAGCGCGTCGCGGACCGCGCGCTGCGACGTCGGCGCGGAAGTGGCCGGCCGCGACGCAGACGTCGAGGTCGAGCTCGAGCGGCACGAAGCGCGGCGGCCGAAGCTCGAGGTCGTAGCCGGCGAGCCGGTAGCGCGTGAGCAGGGCGCGGACCGCCGCTCGAAGGCCGGCTCGAGCCGGGTGCGGCCCGGTCGGGCCGGTCGACGAGGTCGCGCGGGTCGGTGCGGGTCGACCCCGACGAAGACCGTGTACCAGCTGCCGGTCCAGCGGAACGTCGCGACCGCGCCGGACACCTCGGGCAGCTTCAGCGCGGCCGCGCGCGTAGTCGGCCTCGGTGACGGCGCGGAACTGCTCGGCGCGGAACGCCTGCGGCGCGCAGCTGGCGGACCTCCTCGATCGTCTCGGCGTCGACGCCGCCGGTCGCGGCGAGCGGGTTGCGCACCGCGTCGATCCGGCCGCTCGCGCTCGCGCCGACCGGGAGCGCGACGTGGCAGCGATCGCCTCCGCGCCGACGTTGCCGGCGCGCCCGTTGCCGACGCGGTAGACGGCCGTGAACGCGGTCGCGCCCGTCGAGCGCGCGGCCGTACTCGTCGTCGCCGAAGCGCAGGATCGCGCGGCCGTCGTCGTCGACCTCGGCCACGAAGCTGCGCGTCGAACGGCGGCGCTGTCGAGCAGGTCGGGCACCGGCGTCCACAGCTCGACGTCGCCCGGGAACGTGGCGAGCACCGCGACCGCCGGCCGGGCCGCGCGAGCCGGCACGACAGGTCGCGTCGGTCGACGTTCGGCCGGCCGTCGCCGGGTCGTAGGAGAGGTTCGCCGGCTCGCACTCCATGGTCAGCGGGCCGCGCGACAGCCCGAGCCGGTAGCCGGGCCCGGAATCGACCGGCGCAGGCAGCGTCGAGCGCTCTCGCTCGTCGTGAGCCCGTGGTCGGCGAGCACGAGGTTGCCGCGCGCGACCGAGACGTTCGCGGATGAGCGTCCGGCGTCGGGGCGGCGGGCCGAGAGGCAGAGCGGGAACGCGCAGCGCGTCGGCGCGGCGCCAGCGGACGCGCAGCAGCGGCAGGGCCGGATCGCCGGGCGCCGCCGGCCGAAGATCGCCGCGCGAGCAGCGTGCGGCTGGAAGAGCGGATCGTCGGTGTTCTCGGCGTCCTCGACGATGCACGACCTGGCGGTGGGTCCGGATCGGCGTCGGCCGCGACGCCGCGGACGCGGGCCGCGCACCTCCTCGAGCAGCAGCGCAGTCGCCGGCGGCGAGCGCGGGCCGCACGACGTTCGTCGCCGTTCGGCGCCGCGAACAGGTAGGCCTCGGTCGTCGCCGGCCGGCAGGCAGCAGTCGTCGTTGCCCCAGGTGTGGACGAAGATCTCGTTGTTCGACCGGATCGAGTCGCGCCGCCGTGGGCGGTCTCGAAGACGACCGCCGACGAGAGCGCGGGGTCGGTGCGCGAGCGCCTCGACGGTGATGCGCGCCGTCGTCGATCAGCCGGGCCGGGCGGCGCGACCTCGCCGGCCAGCGGCGCGACGATCCGGGTGACGAGCGTCGTCCCGCTGGTCGAGCGTGCAGGCCGCGCTCGACCCCGAGGTGCACGGACGCCCAGGCGTTGCGGCCGTCGTGCATCCGGTAGTCGACCAGCCGCGCGTGGCGGCGCGCCGAGATGCGCGTGCCGCACCGTGTCGAGGTACGCCTCGTTGGCGACGGCGTCCTGGAAGTACGAGAGCTGGTCGCCCTCGTAGGCGAGCAGCTCGACGAGGGCCATGCCGAGGTCGGACGGGTTGCGCTCGATCCAGTCCGGGTTCAGCGTGCGGCAGCAGGTCGAGCAGCAGCCGCCGGAAGCTCGCGTAGTCCTTGGCCAGGTAGTCGAGGAGCGGCTCGGCCAGCTCGAGCGGCGCGCAGCGGACGACGTGGCGGCAGTCGACGTCGATCGGGCAGCTCGCCATGAACGAGAACCGGATCAGCGCGAAGTAGCGGTCGAGCGCCGGAACGCCGGTGATCCGCAGCGTGTAGAGCGAGAAGTCGCCGGGCCTGTCGGTGACGACCTCGAGGTACGGCGTCCCGTCGGGCTCGACCTTCCGGGTCACGGTCGCGGACTTGATCCCGACGATCCGCGTCCCGCCCTCGATCGTGATCCGCGACGGCTGCGCCGAGAGGCCGAATGCGTCCGCGGTGTCCGCCGGGTTCGCCGGCGTGGCCGGCGGCACGGGACGGATGAAGAAGACGCGCAGGATCCGGTGGTCCGACGGCGTCGACCTCGACGAGGTCGATCGCCGTTCAGGTCGGGACGTGCGCGAGCAGGACGGCGCGCCGCTGCTCGGCATCGCGCTTCGCAGGCGACGAGATCCATCTCGACCATCGGTCATCGGCGTCACGCTCCCCGGACGAACACGTCGACCCGCCGCTCGCCGGTGACGCCGGCGGAGTAGGCGACGGTGACCTCGAGCCGCGTCCTCGACGCGCTCGACCTCGACGGCCTCGACCTGGATCTCGTTCTGCAGCCACCGCTGCAGCGACCCCTTGACGAGCATCTGGGTGGCCGCGGCGAGCACGTCGCTGTTCGGCCGGAAGACGCAGCGACTTCAGGCCGCAGCCGAAGTCCGGCCGGTTGACGCGCTCGCCCGGGTCCGTGAAGAGGACCTGGATGATCATGTCGCGGACGTGGTCGTCCTCGTCGGTCGTCGCGGTCCGGCCGCGGCCGTCGAGGTGGAACGGGAAGTCGAGGAAGCGCCATCACGGCGCTCCGGGCGACGCCGGCGGCGCTGCCTGGACATGGATGACGCGCACCGACCGTCTCGTCGGTGCTCCCGTGGTGCACGGTCACCTCGATCGCCCCGTCGTGGGCCGCGAGGTGGTCGATCACGCCGCGCGGCGATCGCGACGAACAGGCGCCGCCGGTCCTTGCGCTCCTCCGTGTCGGCCGCCGGGAGGTGGATGCCCTTGTCGGCGAACAGCAGGTCGTCCATCGCCTTCTCCATCGCCGTCGGCCATGCTTCCGGCGAAGGCGGCCTTGGTCCCGGCGTACAGCTGGTCTGCCACGGCGCGTCCTCCTACTCCACGAGGTTCTTGACGGAGAGCAGGCTCGGCGTGGCCGGCGGGAACGGCGGCACCGGCGGCGCCGGCGTGACCGGGATCATCCCGGCGGCCAGCTCGCCCGGGTGCAGGTGGACGTTGAACATCGTCACGAGCTGGTTGAGGTAGAGCAGGAGCTGGTCGCCGAAGCACCGCGGGATGCGGCCGCGCCCTGGCCGTGCTGGATGAGCGGCGCCTCGAGCACGACCCGCACGGCGCTGTGGACCTCGATCGTCCCCTCGAGGACCTTGATCGTCATGAGGTTGAGGCCGACCGCGTCCGAGATCGTGATCGTCTGGGCGACGTCGTCGAGCGCGACGAGCAGTCCGAAGTCGGAGCGCAGGATCTTCGTCGTCGGGCGGGCCGGCGACGCCCTTCTCGTTCATCGGGACCTCGCCGGTCGCCCACCACGCGCCCGACCAGATCGGCCGCGACACGTCGCCGGCCTCGAACTCGATCCACACGCCGGCGCCGACCGGCGGGACGGCGAAGAGGCCGGAGCCGGTGCCCGCGTACGGAGCGCACGGCAGCGCCCAGCCGGTCGGGATCTCGCCGAGCACCTCGGGGACCGTCGCCTGCAGGCGTCCGAGGTTCGACGGATCCTGGTTGTTCAGCACGAGGCCGCGGTACTTGCCGTAGAAGCGGTCGGCGCGGCTCGTGCGGCAGCTGGCGTCAGCTCCTCGAGGTGCATCCCGCCGCCGTGGTCGCCGTTCATGGCAGCACGTACAGCTCGGCGCCGGTCATCGTGACGGCGTTCCGCTGTGCCTCGAAGGGCTGGGTGTAGCCCGCGGCATCGATGACGTGCTGGACCCTCGTCACGAAGTAGGAGCCGTTGTAGAGCCGCCCGGCGCCGCGGACGTTCACGAGCCCGCCCGGACGCAGCACGCCGACATCGGGCCCGACCGGCCGGTGGCGATCGACCGACCACGACGAGCGGTCGGCGATCGCCTGGCTCGCCTGTCTGAAGGTCCGCGGCCTGGGTCAGCCCCGTGCCGGTCGGTCGGACGAGCGGCGGCGGGATGATCCGCGTCGAGGGTCGGCTCGAGGCCGAGCGGCACCTCGGTCGAGACCGGTGCCACGGCCGGCTGCGGCGCCTTGGTCGCGACGTCGAGGGTCGCACCGATCGCGCCGGTCGGCCGGACCATGTCGTAGCGGACCTCGAAGTCCGCGACGTTCGTGTCGTCGCCCATGGCCACGGAGATGCACCGCCTCCGGGACGCCGACCAGCGAGCGCGGTTCGAAATGCCCGATCTCGAGCCCGGTCTGCGGCTCGGGCTGGACGTAGCAGTCGAACCCGTTGCGCCGGGCGAGGCGCGCAGGAAGCGGATGTCGGTGCCCCGCTGGATCGTCGTCCCCTCGGGCTCGACGAGGACCGGCCCTGTCGGCTGGACCTTCGGGATCACGCCGTACTGGCCGAAGATCGCGGCGGCGATCGCGCTGTCGGGCATGCTCGGCCACGGCTGGACCTTCTCCTGGAGATTCATCCGCAGCGTCGCGTCCATGCCGGTCACGCGGAGGTACGTCCCGCCGGGCGCGTCCGAGTAGACGGCGTGCTGGCCCGTGACATAGCCGGTGAAGATCGCCTCGGGGAGCAGGGGCCCGACCTGCACGCGGACCGTGAGCGGGACCAGCGGACGGAACAGGTCGAAGGCCAGGACGCCCCAGTCGCCGATGGGGTTCTGCGGCAAGCCCGAGCCGGAGACTGACCGCGCTGGCCTTGTCGATGGTCGCGTCGACGACGATCTGCTGGACGACCTCGACCACCGGCGGCGGGCGCCGGCGCAAACGCGATCTGGAGCGTCCAGTCGATCGACGGCACGTCAACCCACCGACTGCGGGATATCCAGGCGCCGCCCTGTCTCCCGGACCAGGTCGTCGGGATCGAGCGCGCGGTTCGCGTCGCAGATCCGCCACGACTGCTCCGGGTCGCCGATACGCGTCGTTCGCGATCCGGTCGAGCCGGTCACCCTGTTCGACCGCGTGCAGGTCGACGGCGGGCGGGTCGGGCAGGATGCGCAGCAGCTTGTAGCGGATCGGGCGGCCGGTCCCGTCGTCGTGGACCGCGTCCGGCACTCCCTCGTATCGGCTCGTGCGCGCGAACATCACCACCCCCGGTGCTAGAAGGACAACAGGCCCCTGACCTTCTCGACGGCGGTCGAGACGGTCGGCGCGGCGACGAGGACTTCCTTGTCGATCACGCCGGATGAGGCCGAGACCGGCGAACAGCGGCCCGGCCTCGCGCAGCTCGGGATCGGTCATCGAGCGCAGCCCGATATCGACGCTCGCGAGCGTCGGGTTGAGCAGCGGATCGAAGGCCTGCTCGGTGACCGACAGTGACTCGACCTTCACCGGCACGACGCGCGACGGCCCGTAGACGAAGAGCACGACCGGCGACGCGAGTGGCGCGACGCTCGACGACCCCGCCAGCGCGAGGATCTGGTTCTTGATCATCGTGATCGACGACGGGTAGAGCAGGAGCTCGAGCTCGGCGAGGGCCGGGTGGAGACCGGCCAGCTTCGTCACGGTGTCGCCCGCCTCGAGCTGGTCGGCGGCGTCGAGCTCGATCGTCAGGGAGAACGTCTCGATCGGCGGCAGGACCCGGCTGGTGTCGCCGGCGCTCACCCCGGGCTCCGCCTCGGGATGCTGCGCCTCGAGGCCACGCCGCATCGTCTCGGGGTTGTACTGGAAGACGATCACCGACGGGATGACCGAGCCCGGCTTGAAGACGACGAGGGCGCCCTTGAGGAGGCTCGGGCTGCGGGGGAACTCAGAGCCCATGGCCGGTCACCGTCATTCGATCGGCTTGTGGTAGCCGCGCACGATCACGAGCCGCCCATCGCGGCGTTCCATCTCGAGATAGGTGATCCCGGTGCGGATCACGAGGCCGCCGGCCGGCAGCCGCTCCGTGGCGATGACCTCGTGGTCCCGCGGATCGCCGGCCCGGAACGCGTCCGGATTGAGCGGACCGGTCTCGTCCTCGTACGGCCATCCCTCGGTCTCGATGTCGACGCCGGGAGCGAGCGACCGCGCCTTCTCGATGTCGTCGTTGCGCATGGCCGTCGCCGAATCGTTCGAACAGGTCGAGCGCCTCGTCATCGGATGTCTCATTGTCGTGAGGTCTGGTGGCTCGTGGCTCATGGGTTCCTCGTTCATCGGACGTATGGGCTGCTCTGGATGGCGCGATCTGGGCGGGCGTCAGCGTGTCGGTGAAGTTGCGGATCGCCCCGCTGGCCATGAGGTTCGACGCGTCGGCGGGATGGCTCCCGTCGTTCGTGAGGACGTGGCCGAGCTCGTGGGCCAGGGTGTCGAGCTTCCTCGTGCTGACGCCGACGACGACCGACGGATCCGGGACCCCGAAGCGCGCCGGCCGGATCGCCTCGCCGCGCAGGCCGGGGTCGCGGAACTTGGGCACGTAGTAGGCGGTGATGCGGCCGGGGACCCGGTTGTGCCCGACGAGCCTGGTCTCCTCGGCCGTCAGGGCGTTGCCGCTGAAGTTGTCGAGGGCGCCGTCGGCGCCGAGGATCGCGTTGCTCTCCGCGGTCGTGAGCGTCTGGATGGCCGCGGTCTGGACGTGGAGCGACGCCTGTCGATAGACGGTGTTCGCCCTGGCGACGTCGACGCCCACGGTGTCCGCGACGCCGGCGAGCTTGGTGACGTTGATCGTCACTGTCCGGCGGCTCGCGAGGTGGCCGATGATCCCGCCGGCGACGGCCCCGAGGATGCCGCCGATGATGGCGCCGACCCCGCCGCCGATCAGCCCGCCGATGCCTGCCCCGATGCCGCCACCGACGAGGCCGCCGATGATCTCGCCGAACAGGCGGTCGTCGCCGCCGTCGCGGTCCGACGCCGACCTGCCGTCGCGCGACCGCTCGCCGGCACGGCCGTCTGACGGATCGATGTCGGGGCGGCCACGCGCGCGTGCGTCCCGTTCGAGAGGTCCGTGCGGCGTTCCATCACCGGTTCCGGGGCCGAGCGTCTTCGGTCCCGTGGCGGTGCGGTCGTCTCCTTCGACGAGTCACCGTGGAGATGCTCCCTGGCGAACTCGCTCATCTGCTGTGCTCCTCGTTCCGGCGCGACCGATCGCCTTGACGACGGCGGCTGCGACGGCGTCGGCGTCCGCACCTGGTCGTCGCATCGACGTCGCACCCGGATGACGCGACACGCCGGCACCGGACGCGGGCTCTCGATCGACGCCGAGCGCCGCGCGCTCGAGAGACTGCGGCGCAGCGCCGCCTCGAGGCGCCCGGGCAGCGCCGTCGCGTCGGCCCGTCGAGCCCGGAGACGCGGACGGATCCGACGCGGACTGTGACGCCGGCTCATGCGGCAGCCCCAGGCCTGTGGATGGAACTCGGACTCCACGACGAGCTTGTCGATCTTCGAGTACTCGCGCCGGGCCGCCCGCATGACGTGGTCCATCCCGATGGCGTCGCCGTCCTCGGCGGCGAAGAACGCGGCGTTGACCGCGATCGAACGGATGCTGCCGCCGGCGACCTCGAGACGAGACAGCGCGTCGGCATCGATGTCGGCGGCGGCCTCCGGCGGGAAGACGCGCGCCCAGATCGCGCGGCGGATCGGCGCGGTCGGGGAACGGGAAGTCGAGGATGAACCGGAGGCGCCGCAGGAACGCGTGGTCGAGCAGGCTCCGCATGTTCGTCGCGAGGATCGCGAGCCCGCGGTAGTCCTCCATCCGCTGGAGCAGGTAGTTGATCTCGATGTTCGCGTAGCGATCGTGGCTGTCGCGGACCTCGGTCCGCTTGCCGAAGAGCGCGTCGGCCTCGTCGAAGAGCAGGACCGAGCCGGTCCGCTCGGCGGCGTCGAAGAGCGCGGCGGAGGTTCTTCTCGGTCTCGCCGATGTACTTGCTGACGACGCCCGGCGAGGTCGATGCGGTAGAGGTCGAGCCCGAGGTCGTTGCGCGAGCACCTCGGCGGCCATCGTCTTGCCGGTCCCGCTCGGTCCGGCGAAGAGCGACCGTGATCCCGCGGCCGCGCGCGAGCTTGGTGCCGAAGCCCCATCGCTCGTAGACCTGGAACCGCGCTGCCGACCTGGCCCGCGATCTCGTGGAGCTGGTCGCGAGGTCGGCCGGCAGGACGATGTCGTCCCAGTCGTAGCGAGGCTCGATCCGTCGAGCGAGGTCGTCGAGGTCGGAACCGGCCTGGCGACGCGACGCCCGAACGAGGTCCGGCGTCGCGACGCGCGCGGTCGTCGGCTCGCTGCGTGCTGCAGCGCGGCCGCGGCCGCGCCCGCTGGATCGTCCTGGGCCCGAACGCGAACTGCTCGGCGAGGTCGAGAGCGTCCTCGCCTGTCGGGAAGATCGGTCGCCGAGCGCGGCGCCCATCGCTCGATGGTCGCCGACGGCATCGGGAACGGGAACCTCGACGGCATGACGTCGGCTGCCGGGGATGCGTCAACGGCGTGGCGCTGCCGGCGATCGACGAAGCTCTCGCGGTCGCGCAGGATGTCGGCGAGCACTCCGGGTCGTCGGGCGGGCATCGTGGCGTCGACATACACGGCGAACGGCCGACAGGACCGCGTCGCGATCGACGGCCCGCAGGCGAGTACCGCCGTTCGGCGGCGATCGGCCGGGAGGCGCCGCGAGGTCGAGCTGGTAGAGCTCCAGTCCAAGCCTCGCGCACACGGCCTCGGCGAAGACGTGCCGGCCCGATGCCGGCCGGGCCGACGAGGTTGAGCACCGGACGCGGATGGCGGGTGAGGAGCGGCGCGGAGGCTCCGCTCGAGGGCGTCGACGATCGCCTGGTCGGCGCTCGACAGCGGGCCGGCTTCGATCCGCTCGAGTCGGCTGCCGAACCGTCTTCGTCCGGACGGTTCAGGCCAAGGAGCAGGTCGGTGATCCGCGGCTCGAGGCGAAGCACGCCGTCGGCCGGCCGTCGCGCCGGGAGATCCCGGGTCGTCGAGCCGGATCAGGCGAAACCGGACCAGCAGGCGATCCGGGCAGGAAGGATCGTCGGGCGACCAGCCGGTCGGCGAAGGAGCCGGCGAAGACGATCGAGCGCGAGGTGCGGCGTCGGATACGGCCGTCTCGGCGTCGCCGTGGGCGGCCGCGAACAGGTCGCCGAACGCGCGGTGTCGACCTCGCGGCGCGAGGCGCGAGCGCGAGGACGTCCTCCTCGAAGGCGCTGAGCTCGAACAGGCGAGAGACCAGGTCGAACGCGGACGGTCCGTCGGCGGGTCCAGCCAGTCGAGCGCGTCCGAGGCGTGGCGCGCGGTCGGCCAATCACGAGCGTCGGCGTCCGGTCGCTCGCGCGGCGGCGCGGCCTCGAGCATGTGCCTCAGGCGTTCGAGGCGCCTCGACGTCGACGACCACCCAGTCGGCCAGGCGCCGTCGGAGACGGTCGGCGGCCGGCGCGGCGGCGCGGAGCATCGGACCCAGTCGGGCCGCGCGCTCCGCTGCGACGCGCGTCCGCACGCCCGGCTCACGCTGGCGCGCGGATGCGTGGTCGCGGGCCGCCGCTGGGCAGCGTCATCGTCGATGCCTGATCGCTCATGTCAGGTTGAACGTCTTCTCGGCGATCGACAGCGCGCCGTTTCCCTGGACTCGAACCGGGTGGAGGCCGATCGGGACCGGCGGGATCGGCGTCGGCGAGCGCGGATCAGCGGCACCTGGACCTGGCTCTCGGTCGGCATCGACCACGGGTCGCCGGCGCCCGGCGGACGGACCGGGATCGCGACGTCGGCAACGATCACGAGCGAGCGGCCCTCGGGATCGAAGAGGCGCTTGCCGGTCACCGTCAGCAGCCCGGCGCGTCGTCCCCGAGGCCGGCGAGGTCGCCGGACAGCGTCGGCGCCAGCATGAACACGCCCTGGTTCGAGGTCTGGACGTTCTGTCCGGTCGGCCTCGATCGCCTGCCCGAGCCCTCCCTCGACGATCTCCGTGGCGCGACTGGTCGTGACCTCGACCCGCTGCGCGCCCGCCTGCAGCAGCGGGATCGTCCGGGACGGTCACCCGGATGATCCGGTCCGAGACGGGGACCACAGTGATCGGAGGCGGCCCGCCGAGCCTGACGAACGTCGTGACCGCCGCGAAGATTGACGCCTTCGATGGTCAGCTCGCCGAGGACCTCGACGCGCGGGTCGCCGCGTCGGGTCGCCGGGCGCCGGGGTCCGGTAGACCGAGGTGATCAGCGGCCGCTGCGAGACCGTCATGTGGATCCGCCGCGTCTGGACCGGCGCGGACGGCCGCCGAAGGCGCCGACTCTCGATCTGGACGAGCGACAGCTTGTAGACGACCGAGCGCCGATACGCGGTGTCCGGGCAGCGACGTCCAGATCTTCGAAAGCTCCTCGATCGAGGCGCGCTGGAGGATCAGCTTCAGCCGGATCGCGGCGCCCGTCAGGCTCGCGTCGAGCCCGTCGACGAGGACCGGGTTCTCGTGCAGGACGCGCATCGCATCGCCGAGGATGAGCTGGGCCTGGAGGTCGGCGTCCGGCCCGGTGTCGGTCGCTCCATGCGCGCGTGAGAGGTAGTGCAGGTCGAGGCAGAGCGGCGGGAAGCCGTAGTCCGCCGGGATGGCCGGCGCCCTCGAGGTCATCGTTCTTCATCTGGCCGTTCTCGGTGACCTGGAAGAGGAACAGGTTGAGCCGGCGGCCGGATGTCCCGTCGACCGTCACGTCGGGCGGCGCGATCGTCACGGGCACGGGTTGCTCCATCCGCGTCTCGAGCAGGGTCCGCAGGGTGCGGCTGGCTCCGGCGAGGACCGTGAAGTCGCTCACTCAGTACCACCGTGCGATCCTGGAGTCGCCTCGCCGCGGCGATGCCATCGAAGGCGTCGACGCGCTCGGGCGCAGCGGCACCGCGTGCACGCGCCGCTCCCGCGGCTGGCGGACCTCGATCTCGACGCGGCCGATGCGAACCTCCACGTTCGATCCGTCGGGGTCTCGATCCAGGTTCGACGCCGTTCGGCACGACGGAGTACCGGGCGTCGGGAGGCGCGACGGGCGATCGACGCGAACCATGACCTCCGGGTCTCGACGCGCGGCCCTGGCCGTGTCCGCCAGATGCTGGCGCGGCGGTGATCGGCGTGCGGGCTGGACGGCTTCGGTTCGCGATCGACCGCGGCGTCCGACGGCATCGGGGCGGAACGTGACGCGGGTCGAACGGATGCCGGACGGGCTCGGCCTGCCCGTCGTCGCGGCCGGGGCCGGCAGAAGCGTCGCGCGGTCCAGGGACTGGCCTGTCGGCTCGCCGGCGCCTGGCCGCGTCAGGTCCCGCCGAAGGCGTGGGAGGCACGGTCGCCGGCGGCGCGCCGGCTCGGGCTGGTCCTACCGGCTGGGTTCGATTCGCCGGTCGGCGTCTGCGGGCGTCGCCGGGTGCTCCGCCATGTCGCCCGCTGGATGCCGGCATCGCCCCGGTCGTCGGCTCGGCGAGCGGGCGCATCTCGTCCTTGCCGTCGCCTTCCGGGCGGGCTGCGCGACGGGAGGTTCGAAAACGCCGACCCCACGTCGGCGGCGGCTCGGACACGATCGCTCCCACGCTGGCGCGGGGTCCCGAGGCCCGGCTTGACGGGACCTCCGGGTTCATCGGCGACTCCGAGTCGTGCGACGTGGGTCAGGAAGTCGCTCATCCGAGGCTCCCGACCGGCTGCGTTCGGTCGAGCAGATCGAGGTACGCATGCCGCCGGCGCGTGCGGCAGCCCGAGGATCGCCGACTCACTCCAGTGGTACGTCATCGCGAGCGCGTGCACCTCGGCGATGAGCCGCTTCGAGCGGTCGACGACCTCGCGGACGAGGAATGCCGATGGGCTGAACGGCACGACGAAGCCGGTGCTCGCACGAGGGACAGCGCATGTCGAGGTTCAGCACGCGCCTGCGGATCGAGCTCGGCCATGAGAGCCGGCACTCGCGCTCGCGATCTCCTGTGCGGGGACGTCGCCGACGTCGGCCCGCCCGTCCTCGATCGCGAGCCTCGACGAGCAGCGAGCAGGCATCACGTCCGCGGTGTCATTCACGCCGGTCCGCGACGACCCGGCCTCCTCCTGGTCACGCCCGGTCGGCAGCCGGAAGCGCACCCGGTATACGCCGGTGCCGCCGTCACCGTCGACGTCGACGCGCTGTCGACTGCGGTCTCGTACGTAGGCGGCCCGCGTCCGCATACGGCCGGCACGAGCAGCTGATCGACCGACCAGCTCGAGATCGAGCGGCTCGCGGCACTCCGGACACGACACGACGCACGCCATCCGTCTCGCCGAACAACGACCCGGCGCACGTGGAGCGCCAGCGCCTCGCGGTCGCCGACCGTGAGGTCGCGACAGAGATCCCCGTCCACCTGCCGGCACGGGCCGAGCCGGACGACGCACGCGAGCCAGCAGCCAGGTCAGGCGCGACGCGGTCGAGCGGCCCGGCTACCTGGTCGTCGGCGTCGGCACAGCCGGACCTCGTCGCGGGTCGGCAGCGGCCGCAGCTCGACGTCCCGATACGGACCCCATCGACCCACGCCCGCCGGGGACGGAGACGGTGTGAGCTCGCCTCCATCGCCGTCCTAGCCGGCCGGCACCGTGAACGTCGGCTCCGCGGGCTCGACCACGTCGAGGTCGCGCTCCCAGCCCTCGTTCTCGAGCTTGATGTGCTGGATCGCGACCGCGTTGGCGTTGGCGTCGAGGTCGGGCAGCGCCTGGTACTCCGAGACCCAGCAGCGGAAGACCTTGTAGGAGATGACCTTCTGCCCGGCCTCGTTGAAGAGGTCGATGATGATGTCCTTGCGGAAGTCCTTGAGCGACGTCTCGGCGCCGGGCCCGCCGCCGAAGTTCCAGACCTTGTTGGCCCACTGCTCGAACTCGGTGTCGTGGGTGACGCCGCGCTCGAGGGTGATCGGCGTCGTACTTGGTTCGGCCGGGCGACTTGCGGTTCGTGCTCGGGTCGCCGCCCTCGCGATGCTCGACGAGCTCGGTGCTGCGCTCGGAGGGCGCCGACCTTGCTGACGCCGGCCACGTAGCGGCCGTCCCACTTCACCCGGAACTTGAAGTTCTTGTACGGATCGAACCGCTGTGGGTTGACGGTGAACTCCGCCACGGTCGTCGCCTCCTCCTAGGTCTGGATCTGGCCGGCGATCTGCTGGATCTTGAGGATCACGAACTCGGCGGGCTTGAGCGGGGCGAAGCCGACGACGATGTTCACGATCCCGTTGTCGATGTCGTTCTGGGTCGTCGTCTCGCCGTCGCACTTGACGAAGTAGGCGTCGCGCGGGCTGGCGCCCTGGAACGCGCCCTTGCCGAAGAGGTCGTGCATGAACGCGCCGACGTTCAGCCGGATCTGGGCCCAGAGCGGCTCGTCGTTCGGCTCGAAGACGACCCACTTGGTGCCGCGGTACAGGCTCTCCTCGAGGTAGAGGGCGAGCCGACGGACCGGGATGTACTTCCACTCCGAGGCCTGCTGGTCGGCGCCGTCGAGCGTCCGCGCCCCCCAGGCCACGTTGCCGAAGACGGCGAAGTTGCGGAGGCGTTGATGCCCGAGCGGGTTGAGCGTGCCGTTCTCGGCGTCGGTGAGGACGTAGACGAGCTCGGAGACGCCGCGGAGTCTGCGCCTCGGTGCCGGCCGGGGCCTTCCAGACGCCGCGGGCGGTGTCGGTGCGCGCGTAGACGCCGGCCATCGTGCCGCTCGCGCCGACGGTCCGCAGCCGGAACCCGTTCAGCGGATCCGGGATCCGCGGCTGCGGGAAGTAGATGGCCGCGTTGCGGTCGCGGAGAGTCGCGTTGGCGGCCAGGAACGCCTGCATCGCGCCGGGGTCGTCGATCGCGGCGGGGACGTCGAGGATCATGAACGCCCGCCGCTCCCGGCAGTAGGCCTCGGCGGCGGCATAGACGGCCTGCATGCCGTCGCCGCGAGCCCGGCCGCCGCCGGGATGCAGAGGATGTTGAAGAGGTCGGCTTCCTCGAGCGCGTACAGGCCGGTCTTGTTCGCCCGGATCCCGGTGAGCGCCGCTGCATCGGCGGGCAGACCGTCTGCCACCGAGTCCAGCGCCGGCCGGGGCGAACTGGACGTTCGCCGACCGCAGACGCCGGCGCCGGACAGTTGGAGCGTGCCCGCGACGCCGCCGGTGAACGTGATCTGGGTCGTCGGCGGCACCACGCCGCCGGTCGGTCGCTGCACCGACGACGTACCGGTACGGCAGCGCGACGGACCCGTCGCCGATGAGACGGACGACGACGTCCGTGAGCACCGGATCGACCGTCGGCCTGGGCCTGGATCGCCGCCTGGAGGAAGGGCAGGAGGCTCTGGTAGGTCGTCGGTGTCGCGCCGCCGTAGTCGAGCGTGATCGGGATGTTCGCGCCGCCGTTGACCTTGACGTTGAACGTCGACACGCTCGCCGGGATGACCGCCGGCAGCGGCAGGTGTCGCACCGACCGTGCCGCTCGCCTGGGGCAGGACGGCGGCGTGTACGGGCACGGCAGTGCCGCCATCCCGTCGCGGTCGAGCTGGACGAGGCTCGACGCCCTCGTTCACGACCTGGAGTGCGTTGTTCGTCACGTCCGGTCGGAACGTCAGGTTGCGATACATCTCGCTGCGGACCGTCGACTGGCGGCCGCCCAGGATCGCGACCTCGCTCACGGTCAGGTTGAAGAGCTCAGCGGCGGTCTGGGTCGGGTCGGCGGGGACGGCGACATCGCGGTCGACCTCGATCCGGAGGAAGTTGCCCCACGTGCCCGGATTGAGCGACCGAGGTGCCGCGGACGCGCTTGCCGGCCCGCACCCGGACGACCGGGTTCACCCCGTCGGTCAGGACGACGGTCGCGGTCGCGAGCTGGTTCGGCGCGGCCGCCGTTCGTCCCGACCCGGACGACCCATGCCTGCGAGCCCCCGTTGAGGAAGAACTGCGCGATGGCGTAGCTTCCCTCCGAGAGCGTGTTCAGGCCGCCGAACTCCCGTTCGAAGTCGGCCATGCTGAGGACCTGGACCGCGGTGTCGATCGGTCCGCGGGTGAACGTGTCGATGAAGGCGCCGATCGACGTCGCAACGCCCGTGATCGTGTGGACGCCGCTGGGTACCTCTTCGATGTAGACGCCCGGGTAGGTCGGCGTGACCGGCATCGTGTGGCCCCTTTCTCAGGCGGTGAGCCCAGTGTTCGGCCGCGTTCTTGGCGGGGTCGCACGGCCCCCTCGGTCGGTGTATCGTTCGCGTCGAACGGGATGGCCGCCCGGATGACGTTGAGGAGCCGCTCGGGCGAGACGTCGCCGATGGCGACCTCGGTCGGTCGCAGCTCGTAGAGGTAGCCGCGCCGCGTCCCTCGGCGGACAGCCCGAGGATCCGCAGGCCGCGCGCCCGTCGCTCGAGGAGGCGCGTTCCGACGTCGGGCAGCTCACCGGTCGGGCCCGGCCCGAACGGCGACGAACGTTCCCCCGAGATCGTCGACCATGGCCGGGTCCGCGTTCTCCGGAAGGTCGCCGACGAGTTCCATGTCGGGCTGGTCTGCCACGATGTCGGTGATCACGTCGCGCAGGATCTGAGGCAACCCGATCACGACGATCCTGATGCGCTGCAACTGAAGTCCTCGATCGAACAAGTCCGTGCCAACGCAGCCGCGGCGATTGTTCGGCGGTCACGCCGGCGCGGACAATGGATCGGGCGGGCTCATTTCCGGATCCGGCGAGGGACCGGACCGGGCGCACGTTATCGGGGCGGGATGACTAGTACCGCAGATCCATGCCGAGGCCCGGCCGCGGACCGCCGAGAACGACAGCGGCGGCCTCCGACCTGGTCCGGACCTGGAGCTTCTCGAGCACGTGGTGGATGTGGTTCTTCACCGTCGGCAGGGCGATGCCGAGCGAATTCGCGATCTCCTTGTTCGAGAGCCCGCGACCCATGAGCCGGACGACGTCGATTTCGCGCGACGTCAGCGGCGATCCCGGCCGCTCGGCGGCCGACGAGGGATCGACGCCTGCGGCCGCCGCCGGCGAGCACCGCGACGCGACGGAGCAGCGTGGCGGCCGCGCGGGGCGAGCAGACGGTCTCGCCGTGGACGACGCTGTGGATCATCACCACGAGGTCCCGGAACGAGCCGTCGCGCGGCAGCACGCCGGCGATCCCCGCCTCTGCCCACGCGACGATGTCGTCGTCGGCCTCCGGCACGGCCAGTGCGACGAGCCAGACGTCCGGCGCGGCGTCGCGGATCGCCCGGGCGACTTCGGGACCGGCGGGCGCCTGCAAGTCGACGAGGATGACCTCGACCGATCGTTCGAAGATCGCATCCATCGCCCGCTCGGGCGAGGACGACGTGCCGATGACGTCGATCGATGGTTCGCGCTCGAGGATGTTCACAAGGCCCTCGGCGTACAGCCGCACGTCCGTCAGGACGAACACGCGTGGGACGCCGGGCTCGTAGACATCGCCCGGCCCGCCGGCGTCGGCGTCGGCGTCGGGCGTGGCGGTCCCGCTCAGCGGGTCGCCTGTCGCCCTCCACGACGCGGACAGATCCTGAACGTCTTCAGCGTAGGAACTCAAGGGCGCCACCCGTTCGCCGTCGAGGAAGGACAAGTATCGCCGACTGTCAAGCCACCCGTCTACGGATATCGGCGTTCGGACCCACGTGGCCGGCTAAGTCGAGCGGCCGGCTCAGTCGAGCGGCCGGCCCGCCTGATCGGGAAGGGGGCCATCCCTGGTCGCGCGACGCATCTGCCAGGCGATCGCGATGGTGATCAGCGCCGAAGACGAATGCCGCGGTGTTGCGACACGATCAGGGCCGCGTTGCCGATCGTCCAGCCATAGGCCAGCCACAGCGCGAACCCGACCACCAGGACGGACAGGTAGCCGATCGACAGGTCGGCGCTCGAGCCCGTCCGTCGCATCCGCCGGATCTGGAGCAGGGGTGACGCGGCCATCGCGATACCCCACGCGGTCGCCGCGACGGCGAGGATGTCTGTCATGTCGTTCGAGCCTCGGCTGCGCTCGACCACGATGGGCCACGCTCGCAGGTTCTGATGCGGGAGCGCAAAGCGCGGTCGGCGATTGTAGCCGAACGCCTGCGTGCCTCACGCGACGCGCGGCGCCTTCGTGCCTCGCGAACGCGCTCCGCGAGTCGTCGGACCGCGGCGAGGCGCCGGACTCGAGCGCCTGGCTGTAACGCCTCGGACGCCGCCGCGGACGCGCGACGGCGATCGTCGAGGTACGCGAGCAGGGGAGGGCAGTCCAGCGCCTCGGCGGCGCCACGCAGGCGGCCATCCAGCGCTCGAGCTCGGTCGCGCCCCACGCCAACCCTTCGGTCAGCACCCATTCGGCGATCGAGGAGGCATCGCGCGCGCGAGCGGCCGCCTCGGTCAGAAAGTAGGTCGCCCGGCCGTGGGCGAGGTCACGCGTCCAGCCCTGCATGTCGTTGTTCATCTGGTGCCAGCACCCGAGCTGATCGATGAACGACGACCACGGCTCGACGAGGTCGACCCGGCCGTATCGATGGCAGACCGCGATGATCGGCAGCTTGGCCCCGGTGACCTTCCGGGCGCTGATGGCGACGAACCGCTCGCGATCGACGGCACCGAAACCCGCGTCGATCGCCGCCATCTCGGCCGACTCCAGCGCGCCCCGAGTGAAGGCCGTCCAGAACGGATCACCGGGTCCGAAATGTCGCTGATAGCGCGAGGAGGAAGGCCGACTGGAACGGGATGAGGCCGGGGATCGCGCCCGGGCGCGGCGGGCGGTCTCCATCCATGAGGTCATCGATCATCCGGACGACGAAGTAGCCGTCGATCGTGGACGCAACGAGATCGGCATCGAACTCGGCGTCGCGCGCGACCGCAAGGCGATCCTCGAGCCACCACGGCAGAAGGAGCATCGGGAACGCGTTCGCGTGCGTGAAATAGGTCTCGGGCGGCGCGCCGTTCGTGAGCCTCCGCATCCAGGCCTCGGTCTCGCGCGCGAGTACCGGCGCCTCCGCGCTCAGTCGCCGCTGCGTGCGCGCGAACGCCTCCTCGATGTGCGCGCGGAGCTCGGGGTCGTACGGATCGGCCACGCTCGGGCCGTCAGGCACCGACCGGCTCGCTGGCAGTCGATGTCGATCGCTCGAGATTCGCCAGAGCCGGCGCTGCACCGAGCTGCGTGAAGACCTCGCGCGCTGACTCGAGATGAACGCCCCGCTCGGGGTCGCCGGGATCGAGGTGCGAACCGAGCAGGGCGTGGGCGAGTCCCGCCTCATACGGCATGGCAAGGCGATCGGCCTGGGCGAGCGCATCGCGCCACGACCGAAGGGCCGCGTCGTGCTTGCCAAGCAACCATTGCTGGCGTCCGCGGAGCGTCGAATACCTCGGCCGGCCGATCGGGAACACCTTCGCGAACGACCGAAGCCGTGACAGCGACGCGTCTACGGTCGGCCATCGGTGGCGCTCCGTCCGCGTTGGACTCGCACGCTGCCAGGTACACCTCGGCGGGCCCGACATAGCCGAGCAGCGTCCCGAAGTACGTCGGTCGCTGGCCCTCGGTCATCCGCATGGTCGAGTCGGCGCCGGCCAGTGCCGCCGTGCATGTCGCCCTGTCGAAGATGGATGACGGCCTCGCAGGCCGGCCGCCTTGACCCGGACCTCGTCTGTCAACTCCGTCGCCGAGGCAAGGATGGTCGCGAGGCGTTCCATCGCCTCGTGCGTCGTGTCGAGATCGCCGAGACGGACCGCGGCGTGGGCCTGTCCGAGCAGCCCTTCGGCCGCGAATCGGAAGTCTCGCCGTGCGACGGCGGCACTGACGAGCGACTCCGGCGAGCGCGGCTGCCTCCAGGAAGGAGCCGTGCAGCAACTCGAGCTCCATGAGGTTTCCAACGGCGTCATCGAACCGGCGTCGGTCGCCCAGGCGGTTGGCGATCGCCCGGACAGCCTCGAACCGTGCCTGCGCCGGCTCCCATTTCGCCTGGCCGAGCTCGTAGAAACCGATGACGATGCCGACGATCTCCTGCGACGTCAGATCCTCCACCGCCGCGAGCCGTTCCTCGGACCGTCGCAGGTACCATTCGGCGACTCGGGGCAGCGGGACGACGCCAAAGAGCGCACCCGTCCCGGCCATGCCGCGCGAGATCTCGGCGTCGATACCGGATGCCTCGGCCTCGTTCAGGATCCGGATCACGCAGTACAGCGGCAGCAGCGGTCTCGCTCGAGTAGTAGGACACCTCGGCAAGGCTCGTATAGGCCCGCAGGACCGCGACGAGGTCCTCCTGCTCGGGCCGCCGTCAGCCGGCGGCTGCCTCGGACGATGCCGATCCGTCGACCCGCCTGCCGGGCGATCTCTCCGAGCAGCCCGAGGCTTTGGCGTAGCCGGGTGTCCGGCGTGGCCTGCCGCATCAGCCTCAGGCCGACGACGAGATGCGGGCGGGCATCGCGGTAGCGCGACAGGTTCGTGTAGGCCTCGCCGAGCTGGAGGCGCCAACGCGCCAGCCGATGTGGCTCGACCTCGAGACCGGCGTCCTCGGCGAGCGCGAGGGTCTGCCCGAGGAAGCCGATCGCCTCCTCGTTCGAGAACGTCCGCAACGCGTGCCCGCCGGCCATCCCGAGGTGGTCGAGCGCCCGAGCGGGTTCGTCCGCCTGTCGCCAGTGATGCGCGAGAAAGGCGTGGTACGGGGCAAGGTCGGCCGCGTTGGCGCGTTCGGTCAGTTCGGCAAGGCGCCGGTGGAGCTGTTTCGATTGCGCCGGGAGCATCACCTTGTAGGCGACCTCCTGGGTGATCACGTGGCGGAACATGAAGTCGGTGCGGGTGCTCGCCGACGCCGGCGCAACGAGGTCGAGCCGGGTGAGCGTCTCGAGATGTTCGGCGAGCGTCCCGGCATCGATCGGCAGCGGGTAGATGTCGGCCAGCGTCTCCGAGCTGAACCGCTGCCCGATGACGCTTGCGACCTTGAGCGTCAGCGATTCGCCCGGCGGCAGCTGGTCGAGCCGGGTCGTGATGACGCGCTGGACCGTGTCGGGGATCAGGGCCTCGTCGAGCCGCTCGGCTCCGGCCGTTCGGACGAGCCCGTCCTCGACCACGATCCGACCGGTGTCGCGCATCGCGAACGTCAGCTGCTCGATGAACAGCGGATTCCCCTCGGCTCGCTCGAAGACCATCGCCGCGACGGGGTCCGCGATCCTCGTCGCGCCCGTCCGTTCGCATGCCAGCGCGAGGGTGTCCTCACGCGACAGGCCGCTGACCCGGAGCAGCGTCGCGGCGTCGCCGAGCGCGTTGATCGGGGCCTCGGCAAGGTCGCCTGTCGGTCGAGTGGTGATCATCAGCAGAAGGTTGTCGATCTCGCGGCGGGCTCGGATCACGAGTGCCCACGAGGCGGAATCGAGCCAGTGGGCGTCCTCGAGGATGACCATGAGCGGCCGGACCGACGGCCTCGTGGGTCAGGATCCGGATCAGGAGGTCGCGGGTGTTGTCGGCCCGGACCGCACCGCTCATCTGCGAGGTGTCCGGGTCGTCTTCGAGGTCGAGCGACAGCACGTCCTCGAGCAGCGGTGCCAGCCGAAGGGTTTCCGGGTCAGCCCGGAGCCGTTCGGTGACCAGGGCGCGGCGCGCGGCGCGGTCGGTCACCGAGGCGAGGCCGAGGAGATGCTCGAACACGGTCCGCCAGGCCTGATATGGCGTTGAGGCCTCGATCTCGACGGCTGCGCCGACGACGGCGCGGACGCCGCGCGCGGCCGCCAGCCGGAGCCACTCGTCGACGAGCCGCGACTTGCCGATGCCCGGCTCACCTTCGAGCACGATGAGCGAGCCGGTTCCGGCGACGAGCTCGTCGAGGGCGGCTGCCGCGGCCGCACGCTCCACGGTCCGGTCGATGAGCCCCGAGGGCCGGTCGCGCGCCGGCTCGAGCCGGGCGGGTTCGATAGACGTCGATCGGCGTCGCCATCCCCTTGAGGACGTATGCCGGCAGCCGCTGGAACGACGCCTGGCCGTGCGCGCCGAGACGAGTCTGGGCATCGCACAGCACGACGTCCCGCCCGGACGCCTGCATGAGCCTGGCCGCGAGGTTGACATGCTGGCCGAGGACCACGAAGTCGCGCCGCCGGGCATTCCCCACCGGTCCACAGAACGCCGGTCCGGTGGCGATGCCGATACCGGCGGTCAGACCGAGCGCCCGGATCTCCGTCTGGAAGCCGAGCGCGGCCTGGACGGCGCGATCCGGATCGTCCTCGTGGCTGAACGGCGGCACGCCGAACGCCGCGACGAGCGTCGTTCCCTTGTCATCGATGGTGATCTCCTTGAGCCACCCGTCGAACCGGGCGACGATCCGCTGGGCCGCCTCGGTGACCTGCTGGAGACGTTCGATCGCGTCGGGCGTCGTCTCGGTGGAGCCGTGGACGTTGGCGAAGATCACCGTCGTCGTCCGCAGCTCGGCCAGCCAGTCGCCCTGGCCGGCATCGAGCCGGGGGAGTGCCACCGGCGGCACGTAGCGACGGAGACGACGGACCTGACCGGGGTCGCCCTCCGGCTCGATCGCTGCCGCGGCTCGGCGCGGGGTCGGCTCGCGCGGTCCGATCACCTGGACGCGGCCTGCCTCGAGCGGCTTGCCGCGTGAAGGCCGCCGCCGATGTGCGCCCATGCCTGGGGTGAGGCCACGAGCGCGCCGCTGCGCATCGACGCCTCGAGGGCGGCGAGCTGCGACGGCCCGTCGCCGACGACGAGGTGCAGCCACCGATCGCCGACGCCGCCTACATGCATCGCCGACACCTCGCCCGCGCACAGGCCGACGTTGAGCGGCAGGCGAGCGTCGCCGTCGAGGGCCAGGTCGCCGACCTGGGCAAGGATCGCGAGGCCGCACGCTGCCGCGCGACGCGTGGTCGTCGCGAGGTCTTCGTCCGTCGCCCGCCACACGGGAAGCAAGGCGTCGCCGACGATCTTGTCGATGTCCCCGCCGTGCTCGGCGATGAGATCGATGATCGCGCCCAGTTGAACGTTCAGCGATCGGCTGAGACCTTCGATGCCGGCCGGACCGCGATCGACGGCGTCGGCGGTAAGGGCGGTGAAGCCGCTGATATCGACCAGCAGCAGGGCGCCATCCGACGGCTCGATGTGAGGCGTCTCGGGGCCGCTCCCGGCGCCGATGATGTCGCGCTGGACCGATCGCGGCACGTAGCTCGCAAGGGTCTCCAGCCGGGCGGCGTCGTCCATCAGGTGCTTGACGCCGGAGGGGCGGCATCGGTGACATCGCCGGGAGATTCGGCCCTGCCGGCGCTCGTCGAAGGCGCCTCGGCGCAGGGCGTCGTAGCAGAGGGCCGTCGTCAGCGTCGAATTCGAGTACCAGGTGACGGACCGGCCGCGATTGGGAGCGGCCGCGAATGGCTCACCAGGCCAGCCGCCGTCGAAGCCCTGGCTCTTCAGGATCGTCGTCTGCCACGCCGCGGTCGAGGTCCTGGGCGCCGGCCGGCCTCGATGCAGGCGATCGTCAGCAGCGCGGCGTCCTGCGGCGGAGCGGGGACCGCGTCGCACGCGCTCGCTCCAGCGCGCCGGCAAGGACCGGCCGGGCGTCATCGATGGCGCCAGCGAGGGCGTCCGCCACGCCGAGACCGACAGGCGCTCGATGAGTCGCTCGAACCGGGCAAGCGCGTACAGCGGCGGGTAGTCGACGTTTGCGCCGAGTCCCACCGCAGCGATCCGCTCCAGAGAGCTGCTTCGCGCCTGTCACGATCGTGTCCCGGTAAGCGGTTCCTCCGGACGCCAGCAGGCCGAGCAGGAGCTGCGCTGCGACGGTGCCGCAACTCTCGCCGAGATCCATCGAAGGCGGTCGGTCTGCCGCCTCCGCGGGATCGTCGTCGATCCAGACCGGAACGGCGCCTTCCTCGCGCACCTGGTTCGCCAGCCGCCCGAGGACGGCATCCAGGGCGGTCGCGTACGCGGCTGTTCGGCGTGGCGAACGGCAGCAATCGCAGGAAGACGCCGACCGTGTCGGAGTCGACTGGGGACGCACGGGTGCGCGTAGTACCGGAACCCGTTGGCGACGGTGAACGCGAGGAAGTCATCGATCTGATGGACGACATCGTGACCGTGACCGGCGAGGATCTCGAGGACGAGACCCTCCGGGAACCGCGACCAGACGTCGGGCGAGCCGAACATCCCTTCGCGATGGATCTCCCAGCTCTCGCGGAGGGCTCCGTCCGCCAGCAGGAAGGCTTCCGCCATCGCGATCGCCTTGGGGAGGGCCGGTTCTGCGGGCGGAACGAGTGGCGCCGCCGGCAGGCTGTTCGGCGCGTCCGGCCGCGAGTCGCGCGGCGGTGCGATCCCCGGCCATGGTCCGCTCGGACCGATCATGGATCGCGCTTGACGGCACTCCCCCCATCGTAAGGCCGCGACGCCGCTCGTCGAGACCGGCGATGACGTCGTCGAGGAAGGCCTCGAACGTCGGCAGGCCGCGCCCGGACGGCGAGTCGCGGCTCGCTTCCAACCGCCCCATCGCGGCGTCCAGGATCGTCGCGAGCGACCCCGTTGCGATCATCGCGCCGAGCACGACGGCCGGATGATGGCCACGGCCGCAGCGGCAGCCCCGCCGCGCGCGCCGTCGACGGCGATGGGAAAGCTGAGCCGGCCGTCCTCGAGATCGCGCTGCATCGTCGCGAGGTCGTCGCGGATCTGGACGGCTTCGGCGAGGGCGTCGAGCATCGCACCGACGTCGGCCTCGAGCGCCGTTCGGACGGTCGGTACCTGCCGCGCCAGATGCCATCGCAGCGAGCGCCAGCAGGCGGGCCGGTCCCGACCATGCGGGCCGGAGCAGCGCGAACGGGTCGTCCGGCATGGCCGCGTCTGTCGCCACGCCTCGCGCCGCTCGCGAGCGTCGAGCATGGCCTCGAGGTCGTCCTCGCTGAGCGCCTTGCGCAGCTCCCAGAATGGCGCGCCCGCCGGAACGATGGCCGCCAGCTCAGCCGTCAGCCGTTCCGAGAGGACCGTGATGAGCGCCACGTGCTCGCGGCTCACGAACGACGACGGGTCGAGGATGGCCTCGATCAGGTGCGCGCGTGCGGCGACATAGACCGCAGTGACGAGAAGATGGGACTCGGCCTCGTCCCGCTGCGGCGTCGCTGGGGCACCGAGGTCATCGAGCAGCCAGCGGCCGATCGACGTGAGCGGGAATGCTTCGATCCCCAGGAAGATGTCCGCGAAACTGGCCCGTCGTCGACCAGCGAAGTGCCATGTCGTATTCGAGCAGCTTCGCTTGCCTGAAGAGGCGTGGCGGCAGCGAATCGAGGGCTCGGTCGATCGCCGCCCAGCCAAGTTGTTGTTCGCGTCCGTTGCGCGTCGCGCCACAAGACGGTCGTCCCGATCGCCGACCGCGAAGACCCCGTACGGATCAGGTCGCGGCGGACCTGTTCGCTCCGAATTGCTCGGCAAGGTTATCGACGCTGTCGATGTTCTCGTCGAGCAGCCGAAGCTGCTCGTCGTTCAGCTCGATGCCGATCTCCGAGAGCGCGTTGGTCCGATCCTTATCGTCTCGAAGGCGTCTCGCGAAACGTTGGATCGACCAATGCCCTGCCGAGGATCGCGTAAAAGTCGTTCTCCGACCCATCTGCCACCGGATCAACCTCCTGGCACCCTTCGCCCCCGCGACCCGCCGAGTATAGGCATCCGGGTGGCTCAGGTCGCGGCTATCGACATCCCGAATTGCTGCCCGAGGGCCTCGACAGCATCCATGGCCTTCTCGAGCTCCATCTCCTGGTCGGGCGTCAGTGTGATGCCGATCTTCGCGAGCTCCTCGCGTCGATACGCCTCGGAACGGAGCGTCTCGCGGAATTCCGGCTCGGCGAGCGCCTTGCCGACGATCGCGTAGAAGGCTGAGCGATACTCGGGATCTGGTTGGTCGGCCACCGGTCCACCTCTTTTCACGCGCGGAAGCCCCGCGAGCGCGGAGTATAGGTTCCGACCGTTTCGTCTCGGGGGCGGGCGCCGCCGAATGCGCTTGACACGCGACGCACCGCAAGGTACCCATCCATCGAGCGCGACGACATGCCGGATCGGGAACCTAGCTCGCGCTCCTCCCGTCAGTCGGTCGACGAGATACACGGGGGAGATCACGATGGGCGCTCGCTGGAGACTGCCGGTATTCGGGCTGTTGCTCGGCGTCGTGATCTGCGTGCTGGCGGTGATCGCCGGGCAGGCCGTCCTCGGCCTCGGTCTCTTCGCCATCATGGCGATCTACAGCGCCATCGTCCTCGCGTTCGGCGAGCGCAATGCGACCGTCGCAGTCCCAGAGCAGGTGGCCGAGGAACGGCTCCCGCTGTTCACGCTCCTCGCGATAGCGACGGCAGGCTTCATCGCGATCGTCGTGGCGTTCTTCGGCTTCCTGTGGCAGACCGCGCAGGGCCAGGGGGGCTCGCAGTTCGCCATGCTCGCCCTGGCTGCCGGGATCGGCTACCTGATCGTGCTGCTCTGGTTCCGCTGGCGCCGCTAAGCGAGGGGCTGCCGGTCGCTTACCGGCGGGTCAGGGGGACCGCCGCCGCGAGGACACCGGCCACGACGCCGATGCCGATGCTCGCCGCACGTATCTGCGCCGAGCGCTTGCGATCCAGGCGCCGGGCCTCCGGGTCATCGACCTCGTGCCTCGGTCCGACGGGCCCGAAGTTGTACACGCCCAACGACCCGAAGCCGGTACAGAAGTGAAGGCGTGCCTGCAGGTAGCCGGATGCGGCGACAGCGGCCGGTAGGGCGACGACCAGGCGAGTGACCGGCGGCGCGTCGACAAGGGCGAGCCCGGCCGCGACGACCACGGACGTCGCCGAGGCCGATGTGTCCCGAGCGCCGCCGTCGGGCGATCTCAGCGGGGCCGATATTGCAGACGCCGGGCTGATACCCGGACGCGTCCGTCGGCGCCACCATGACGAGCGCCTCGGTCGAGGGCGCTGTGGTCGTCAGCGGGTTGCTCGCGGCACCCGCGGCATGTGCGTCGCGTGGCATCCGCGTCGGCCCGCCGAGACCTGATCACCTCACGAAGTGTCTTCATGCGCCCAATCGTACCCCGGGTCCGCGGACGGCCGGGAATCGTCAGGCCGGCTGGGCTTCGACTCGTGCGGGCCGATCGCCACGCAACACATCCCCGGCTGTGGATCCAGCCGTGCTTCGACATCGTCTCCGAGGCCGTCGACGAGTCCTTCGGTCAGCGCCAGGTTCATCCCGCACACCAGCGGCCGGTGCTCGTCGACGAGGGCGTGGAACGGGCAGTTGGCGAACCGGATCTCGCCGCCGTCCGTCTCGCGGGGTTCGTAGCCGCGCTCGCGCAGGGCCTCGACCAGGGCCCTGTGTCGTTGCTTGCGACCCGCCCGTGGACCGGCCCGCTTGCGTGCAGCGGACCCCGCCGCCTCGCCGACCCGGCGAGCTGACTCCGCGGAGCGTGTCGGGCGGCACCTGTCCGGCCATCTGCTCGATCGTCTCGGCGAACACGAGCGCCGGGACCTCGTACCGCCGGTCCGGGAGGGACACCGTCACGTCGCCGGGCGCACGGCGATAGAGCTTTGCCGGGACGGCCGGCGCCGGGGCCGGTGCGACCCGACAAGCGGCGATATTCGGCGACGAGCAAGCCACCCTCGGCCAGGCGATCGAGGTGGAACGCGGCGAGCGCCCGCGATACGCCGGTCGCCGCGGCGGCCTCGTCCCGGCTGATGGCTCCGCCGGCGGCTGCGACGTGTTCGTAGAGCGCTCGGCGAACGGGCTCATCGAGCAGCGCGACGGCTCCGATATCGGTGACTGTGTTCGGCATGGTCGCCATTCTAATACAAGTCGGTGTTTGCACAAGGGGTTGACGTCCGTTTCTTGGTGTTGTATCACTAGCACACACTGTTGTTAGAACTGCTGGACCTCCGCCGGGCGAACGTGATCGGCATCCAGCGACCGAGTAAGGACCGCCACATGTCGAACGCCACCAACGGACACCACCACGCCGGCGCCGTCGCCGAGGCCGATGGACGGACTGCTGACGCCGTTCACCGGGACCGCGCGCCAGATCGACCCGGCCGACTGGCGTCGGTACGAGGGCTACGTCAGCGAGATCTTCGAGGCGTTCGGCCTGGATCTGTCGACGCCGGGCACGGTCGACACGCCGCGCCGCTTTCTTCGGGCGATCCACGACGCCACCGACGGCTATGACGGCGACCCGAAGCTCCTCACCGCGTTCCCGACCGAATGCCGTGGCGGAGCCAACTGCGAGCTGGCCCAGGTCGTCGAGGGCCCGATCCCGTTCGTCGGTCTGTGCGAGCACCACGTGCTGCCGTTCGTCGGTCGGGCCTGGGTCGGCTACGTCGCCCACGAGCAGATCATCGGGATCAGCAAGCTGACCCGGCTCGTTCGCGTCCTGACCCGTCGCTTCGGCGTCCAGGAGCGGATGACCCACGAGATCGCGGACTCGCTCCAGTCGATGCTGTCTGCGCACGGCACCGCGGTCTTCCTCGAGGCCAATCACCTTTGCACGCAGATGCGCGGCGTTCGCGAGCACGAGCCGATGACCCGGACAACGGCCTATCGCGGCGCGTACGTCGCGGATCCGGCGCTTCGGACGGAGTTCTTCACGATGGCCGGTATCGGAGGGCGCGCCCGATGACGCCGATGCCGACGACCGTCGGCCTGGCGCCGTCGTCCGCCAGCGGCCAGCGACATCGCGTCCGCGCCTTCGGTCGCGCCGACCGTGGCGTCTCCGCGCGCGTCGCGCGCGACTGCGGACCGCCCAACATGGCGGATCGACCCGCTGTGGGACGCCGCCCCTCGAACCGCCAACGTTCCGCGTCCGCGGCGGCGAACTGCCGCCGGAACTGCGAGCCCGCTTCGCTGCACCACTCGAGATCCCCCTCCGCACCGACCGGCCCGCGATCGCGGTGAACTTCGTATCGACTGTCGACGGTGTGGTCGCGCTCGACCGCGTCGGTGCGAGCGGCGGGCGGGAGATCAGCGGCGGATTCGAGCCCGACCGGTTCCTCATGGGCCTTCTGCGGGCGTCGGCGGATGCCGTGCTCGTTGGTGCCGGCACCGTCCGGGCGAGCGGAACGCGTGCCTGGACGCCCAGTCGTGTCTATCCCGCATCGGCCGCGGCGTTTGCCGGCTGGCGGCGGGAGCTCGGGCTCGGCCACGCGACCCCGGCAACCGTCGTCGTCAGCGCTTCAGGCGACCTCCGTCCCGACAGCTTCGACATGAGCGAGCCGGACCTTTCGGTCGTGATCCTGTCGACGACAGAGGGCGCGCGGAGGATGAACGGCCTGCCGCGGCCCGAGCGGCTCGAGATCGTCGATCTCGGTGGAGATGGACATGTTTCGACCGATGCGATCGTCGGCTTCCTCGGTGATCGCGGCTTCGGCGTCGTGCTGTCGGAAGGCGGCCCGACCCTCTTCGGTGAGCTGCTCGCGGCTCGTGCGGTCGACGACCTCTTCCTGACGGTCGCTCCGCAATTCGTGGGGCGGAGCGGAGCAGCCGGACGGCTCAGCCTCGTCGAAGGGCTCGCATTCTCGCCATCGCTTGCGCCGTGGGCTCGGCTGCGCAGCGTCATGCGCGCCGAGGACTACCTCTTTCTTCGATATGACCTCAGCAATCGCGACCAGGAGGAGATCTCATGAGCCCGATCGAACGGATCGTCATCGTAGGAGCCGGCCTGGCCGGCGCGCGTGCCGCGGAGGCGCTCCGGAAGGACGCGTTCGACGGCTCGATCACGATCGTCGGCGAAGAACCGGAGAGGCCGTACCTGCGGCCACCGCTCTCGAAGGAGTACCTGCGGGGCGAAAGCGAGCGCGAGAAGGTCTATATCCATCCCGAGGCCTTCTACACCGAGCAGCGGATCGACCTGCGGCCATC
Organism: uncultured Chloroflexia bacterium; assembly: GCA_963816675.1. GTDB lineage: Bacteria > Chloroflexota > Limnocylindria > Limnocylindrales > CSP1-4 > SPCO01. The sequence goes on along the minus strand of CAWFLS010000005.1, from coordinate 257,224 downwards.
GACGCCGGTCCGTGCCATCGAGCCTGGCGCACGTCAGGTAGTGCTGGACGGGGGTGAGAGCGTCCCCTTCGACCGACTGCTCATCGCCACCGGGGCGCGGCCCAGGGCGCTCAAGGTCCCGGGCGCCGACTTGCCGGGGGTCGTCGCGTTGCGGACGCTCGCCGATGCCGACGCGCTCCGAGTCGCGGCCGGCGAGGCGAAGCGGATCGCGGTGATCGGCACCGGCTGGATCGGCAGCGAGGTCGCCGCGTCGTTGCGGATGCTCGGTGCCGAGGTCGTCCTCGTCGGTCCCGACGCCGTGCCGCTCGAGCGGGTGCTCGGGCCCGAGGTCGGCGGCGTCTATCGCGACGTCCACCAGGAGCACGGCGTCGAGTTTCGTCCTGGTGTTTCCGTGACGCGGATCCTGGGTGACGTTCGGGCCGAGGGCGTCGAGACCGAGAGCGGCGAGCGGATCGCCGCCGACCTCGTCGTCGTTGGCATCGGTGTGGAGCCGCGGACGGAGCTCGCACGGTCGGCCGGCATCCGGGTCGGCGACGGGATCGAGGTGAGCGCGACGCTCGAGACGTCGATCCCCGGGATCTTTGCGGCCGGTGATGTCGCCGGGGCGTGGCATCCGTTCTATGACCGGCGGTTGCGCACCGAGCACTGGGCGAACGCCAAGTTCCAGGGCGCGGCGGCCGGACCACTGATGCTCGGCGCCAACGCGCCGTACGACAGGATCCCGTACTTCTATTCCGACCAGTACGACCTCGGCATGGAGTACACCGGGCGGGCCGAGCCGGGAGACCGGCTGGTCGTTCGAGGCAGTCTGGCGGATCGCGAGTTCATCGCATTCTGGCTGTCCGGCGGGCGGGTCGTGGCCGGGATGAACGTCAACGTCTGGGATGTCGCCAAGCCGATCGAGCGGCTGATCCGCTCTCGTTCGGTCGTTGACGAACACGCGCTGATCGACCCGTCGACCCCGATCGCGGAGGTTGGCGCCGTCGCCGGCGAGGTTGGCGCCCGCTGAGCGCGACGACCGATACTGTCGGCATGGACGATGCGTCGGGCGAAGTGGCTGTCAGGGACACCTACTCGACCGGCGCCGTCCGCTCGACCGGGTTCTTGCTCGGCGGCGAGATGCATGGACCCTGGGTTTTCTTCCGCAAGGACGGCAGCGTGATGCGAAGCGGCGAGTTTGATCGCGGCCGCCAGGTCGGCACCTGGCGCACGTTCGACCGAACCGGCCGACTGGTGAAGCAGACGGCCTTCCCCGACACGGCCTGACTCGAGCCCAGACCGGGTGGCGGGCGGGGATCGGCACGGGTCCACATACCCGGCAGGTCGTCGCTACGGCGTCGACACCGAGGACTCGTTCCCGCGGACCATGACCCGTTCGCGCTTCCCGCCCACGTCCACCGTCACGCTCCATCCATCGCCGGACACGACGACGTCATGGGTCGACACCGGTACATCGCTCGAAGTGGTCGGGACGACGAGCGTCAGGAAACGGGCCGCGCGGCCTTCGAGCCCGGCCGACACGACCGGCGCTGGCGTCCGCTTGCCCTGCCCGACCGAGACCCAGCCTTGGATCGGCTCGGCGCTGTCCCGTCACGACGATCGATCGTCGGGTCGCCGATGAGTTGGAGGATCGAGACCCCGGCGCCATCACCCTGCGTTCGGACGTCCGACCCGGTGACGACCGGCCGCAGACCGGTGTCGAGATGCCAGAGCTGCTCGAACCGCCGTGAGCTCGCTGACGTCAGCTGGTCCTCGACGATCATGTAGCCGAGCTGGTGCGAAAAGATGACGCGGCGGAGGTAGGTCACGCCCCTGTAGCCGGCGTTCGACACGCTCGTATCGTCGTGCGTCGGCGAGGTCGTCGCCCGTACCAGGCGCGTCCCAACGCTGCGGTCGTGACTGGGCCCGGACACGGTGACCACGTTGTGCGCCCGGCGGCTCACCGCGTAGTCGCGCCATGAGTCGAAGTTGAAGGTGAAGAGACCCGGGTCGTCGACGAGTCGACGGCCATAGCCATACAGCGTCACGGAACAGCCGTCGTCGTGGCCGTGGAAGTTCATCGGAGGACCAAAGCGCAGGCTCATCGCCACCTCGTCCGCGAATGGCCGGTCCTCGCCCCACCCGGTGCGGGAGAACAGAAAACCCGCGTCGTAACGGGCGTATGTCGAATCCGGTTTCGGCCCGGACCTTCCGGCGGTCGCCGCGAACTCCGCGGTGGTCCCCCGGATCGCGGGCGCAGCGGTCCGGCTCGTGTCGCCCAGGACGGCATACGTCCCGTTCGGGAGCGTCGCGTGGGCGAGGAACCCCGGCATCCGGTCGATCCGCTTGAGGTCCGGCAGGTCGTCGACGCGGCAGGCGCGGAGGCGGTCGGCGGCGGCGCTGTACTCGTGGTAGTTGAAGCCCTCGTAGAAGACTGCCTGCTCGTTGGTGACGCCCTGGTCGTCGATGCTCTCGCGGACGAGCGAACGCAGTCGGTCCGTCGCCAGCCGGATCCAGTCCGGGCGCCGCAGGACGCAGCCGGCGGCAAGGAGGCCGCGGTCCTGGTTCAACGCATGGTTCCCGTGACGGACGTAGAAGGCCGGATCGGCGAGTACCCGGCCGTGGGTCGTGAGTGCATCGCGTATCCATCCCTCGTCGGCGAATGTCTTGGCGAGACACGCGAGAGCGAGGGTGCGCTGAGCCGTGGCATGGTCGTTCCACGCGAACGGCGACTTGGCCCGGGCCGGCGGGTTGTCACGTATCCAGTCCCGGACGAGGAACAGGACGAGGTCGCGCTCGCGGCCGTCGTGCGTCGCCCGCCAGTCATCGACGAGGTCCCACACGAACGGCAACGAGTGATATTGGAACTGCCAGTTGCGATCGCGCAACGGGTCCTCGGTCCACGTCGGGTCGCTTGGCATGCGGACGGCTTTGAACGGAGGAAGGACAAGCCGGCCGGCAAGTAGCTCGCTGGGCACGTTCGCGTCCGCCGGAGGGTGCTTCGCAGTCGACCCCGACCTCGGCGGCCGGCGAGCCAGACGGCGAGACCACCGCGGAAGGCGACCGTTGGACGGATCGCGCGGTCGGTATCCCGCGGGACGGACGCTGCGCTGGCGTCTGCTCCGCGTTCGACCGCTGCGCTGCGACCGGGGAAGCGGAATGATCTGACTCACCCTGGGACTCCGGTGATTCTGACCACGGCGACACGACCATCATCGCGACCGCGGTCACGCCCAGGACGATGGTCAGGAGTTTCGTCCGCCGAGCCCGCATGGCATGTCGGCCGAACCGTCCCATGTCCGTTCTCCCTCGAGCCTGGCCCTCGACGACCGGGATATCCCAGCCCCGACGGAGTCAGGCTCACGGCGGTCTCGACAGCTGCGCAAGCGCCACTGGTCACAAGTCGATCCCGACCGCTGCGTCCACGATATGCCCCGACCGTTTGGACGCACGCTGGTGCGGAAGGCCGGTCGACGGTCATCGCCACTCGGTACGATGGTCGCGCTCGCCCGCCGGCGTCACGGCCGTGTCCTCTGGGCGCCGCGCCAGTTCCTGCCCGGCCGCTGAGGGAGCGCTCGATGCCGAAGACCAAGACCGAGGCCGAACGGCCCGACGAGCTGCAGGCGCCCGGCTACGAGATCTTCATCGGGATCCTGTCCGCTCCTCTCGCTGTTCAACCTCCTCATCTCGGTCTGGCCGAACATCGACCCCAGACGTCCAGGACGTCGCCCGCATCATCGACGTACCGATCACGCTCATCTTCCTTGCCGACTTCGCGAATCGACTCCGCCAGTCGCATCCGCCGCGCCGGTACTTCATCGACCAGAAGGGCTGGCTCGACCTTCTCGGCAGCCTGCCGGCGGGATTCAAGCTCTTCCGGATCTTCAGGGTCGTTCGTGTCGGTCGCCTCCTGCGCGAGTACGGCGCGCGCAACATCTTCCGATCGTTCGTGGCGCATCGGGCCGACAACGCCTTGCTCGTCGTGATGTTGCTGGTCGCTGCTCGTCCTCGAGTTCGGGAGCATCACCGTGCTGTACTTCGAGCAGAACGCGCCAGGCGCGAATATCACCACCGGCGGTGACGCGCTGTGGTGGGCGTTCGTGAGCATCACGACCGTCGGGTACGGCGACAAGTTCCCGATCACGCCGGGTGGCCGCCTTTCGGCGTTCTTCGTCCTCGCAGCGGGCGTCGGACTCTTCGGTGTCCTCTCCGGCTACCTTGCCAACTTCTTCCTGACGCCGTCCTCGGCCGACGAGCCCGAAGACCGGTGCAGCCGCAGGAGGGCGCGGCGGCGACCGGTCGCGAGGCGGACATCGGTCCCGGCGGGCGCGCCACGGCCGCGCCGGTCAGTCCTCGTCCCGCCGACCGACGAGCGCGAAGAGACGCTGCGGACGCTGGCCGAGCTCGACGCCTCGATCGAAGAGCTGCGCAGGCGACTGACCGTTCCACCGTCCTCGTAGGGCCTTTCGGCATGCCCGCGAGAGCCGAACGGCCTTGTGCCCGGCCCGGGCGACGGGACTACCCTGAGGTCCCGCCAGCGGAGGTCGGTTCGATGCGCCCACAGATCGTGCTCGTTGTCGCCCTCATCGCTCGTTGGCTGCGATCACGCTCTCGTGTTCTGCGCTCGTCGGCACCGCTGCGTCGGCGCCGCCTCAGGTTCCGCTCCGTCCGCTCCGACGATCTCGGAGGCGTGGGTCCGGCCGGGACCCGCCGGCCAGGGCACCGCGGCGTACCTCGAGGATCACGGGCGGCGGCGCGGCCGATGCTCTCCTCTCGGCCTCGAGCCCGGGCGCGGCCACGGTCGAGCTTCACGAGACGACGACCGACGGCGCCGGCATGACCGGCATGCATCCGATCGCCAGTCTCGAGGTCCCGGCCGGAGCGACGGTGGCCCTCGAGCCCGGCGGCCATCACCTCATGATCATGGGCCTCACGAAGGCCCTCGCCGTCGGCGACAAGCTCGAGCTCGACCTCCACTTCCAGAACGCCGGCGAGGTCGTCGTCGAGGCGGAGGTCAAGGCCGGCTGACATGGCATCGCCCTGCGACCGGTTCGCCCCGCGCCGGACGAGTCCACCCGAATCCTCGATCGAGGGTTCCGGGTCGTCCTCGTCATCGGGGTCGTCTGCATCGCGCTGGTCGTCGTAGCGATGGCTGGAAGCCTGATGGCGCCGGCTTCCGGAAGTCACCGAGCGGGCCGAGCACTATCGCCGTCACCCAGCCCGTCCGCGCCGGTCGACCTCGCCGCGTATCTGCTTCCGGCCACGCGAGCTCCACGGATCGAGCTGACGGACCAGGACGCCAAGCCGTTCTCGCTCGGCTCGGACGGCGGAGCGCGAACGTTCGTGTTCTTCGGCTACACCCACTGTGCCGACGTGTGCCCCGCGACGATCGGCAGAGTCGGCGAGGCGATAGCCGCGCTCGGGTCGGGCGTGCGCGGGGTGTTCGTTACCGTCGATCCTGAGCGCGACACGACCGCCTGGCTCAACGAGTTCGTCCGCTACATGCCGAAAGGGTTCTCGGCGGTGACCGGGACGGCTGCGGAGATCGCCGACCACCGCTGCCGACTGGGGCGTGCGGTACGCGCGCGAAGAGACCGGGGTCGCGGGCGCATACACGATGTCGCACACCGCGGACGTCTACCTCGTCGACGAGGCCGGGATGCTTCGGGCGCGCTTTCCCTTCGGCACCGAAGCCGACGTGATGACCGCCGTCGCGCGCCAGGTGCGCGCGCGACGGCCGCCGCAGCGGCGCCCGCGTCCGCCGCGCCGACGACGGCCGACGCCGAGCGCCGACCTCGACCACCGAGCTGCCTTGACCGCCACGCCACCGCCACGCCGTCGACGGCCACACCGGAGGCTCCTCTCGGCGTCGAGGTCCTCTCGACCTCGATCTGGTCCGGACCACCGGGTCCGATCATCCTCGCGCTCTCGGTGGATGGCGTCCGTCTGGCGGATCTCGACCTGCGACCAACCGTGCAACTGGCTTCGATGAACGGTGAGCCGTTCGGACCGACCGTGACGGCCATCCCGGTCCAGCCGCCGGGCATCAAGGTCGTGTCCTACGTCGCCACGCCTGCCGATCGAGCAGCCGGGCGCCTGGCGCGTCCTTGTCACCGGCGAGTCGGGAGGTCACCGGGTGCGCGGCGACGCGGTCGTCACCGTCAAGGACCCGGGTTCGACGGCGACGCTCGGCGGTCCCGCCCCGAACGTTCACACGCCGACGCTCGCCGACGCGGGTGGCATCGCCCGCGCAGTGACGACGGACCCGGCGCCCGACCTCCGGCTGTCGACCCGCTCCACCACCGATGCCCTGTCCGACCACACGCCATTCGTTCTCGTCGTCGATTCGGTTCGCTTCCGCGTGTCACCAGCCTGCGGGCGCGCCGTCGTGATGGCCCGCTACCTCCGCGACCGATGGACGAGCGTCGACTTCATCCACCTCGAGCCGTATCGCTACTCGGTCGTCGCGGACACCGCCGTCCTCGACGGGTTCGCTCGCCGCGCCGACCCTGACCGACCCGGCGGCGGCCTGGGGTGTCGGGGGCGAGCCGTGGGGCCCGCTGTCGATGCCGTGGATCTTCGTGGTCGATGGCGCCGGGGTCGTTCGCGCGAAGTACCAGGGCGTCGTCGGGACCGATGAGATCGACGTCGTCGTGTCGCTGATCGAGTCGGGCGGCTGACCGCCAAGCGGAAGCAGTTCGGCCCGTCGGAAAGGGCCGAACGTCCCATTCGAAGCCCTTGACGCAGCAGCGACCATCGTGCGCATGGATACGAACCCCCAGCCGCCCCTGCCCGTCCCCGTTGCCGAGCGCCGAGATCCTCGACCCGTCCCTGTCCCGACGTCGGTTCCTGACCGGCGCGGCGATCGCCGGCGGCGGCCTCGTCGCCGTCGGATTGGCCGCGTGCACGCCGGCGACGTCGGGGACGTGCATGGACGTTCGGCCCGCCGTACTCGGCCGCCCCTGCCGCAGCGGCCTCGCCATCGGCCGTCGCAGCGGCTTCGGCTTCGGCTACCGCGGCGGCGTCCGCGGCTGCCTCGGCCGCGGCCAGCGCGAGTCCGGGTGCGAGCGCGAGCGCCAGTGCGAGCGCGGCGCCGAGCGGCTCTCCTTCGGCGGCGCCCTCAGGTGCGGTACCGACCGGCTGGACGCGACCACGACGTCCAGGCGCGCAACGTCGTCCGCCGGTACGTCGGCAACCTCGCGCCGGCGTTCAAGGACATCTATCCGCCCGCGGCGTACGAGAAGTTCGCCCAGATCCTCGGCGTCGAGGATGGCTATCCCGAACTCCAGATGAAGCCCGCCTTCGTCCAGGTCCCGAACCTCTACCTCACCGATGCACTGACGCCGCTCACGCCCGAGGTCGTCGACGGCGTCAAGGTCTTTCGGCTGACGATCGACGAGATCTCGCAGCAGATCGACGAGAAGATCCCGCCGGTCGCCGCCCTCGGCTTCAACAAGCAGTGGCCCGGCCCGACGATCCGGGTCGACCAGGGCGACAAGGTCCGGGCGATCTTCACGAACAACCTGAAGGAGACGACCGGCATCCACTTCCACGGCGTCGAGTTCGAGGACTTCTTCCAGGACGGCGTTCCGTTCGTGACCCAGCTGCCGATCGTCCCGGGCGCCGACGTACACCTACGAGTTCACGGCGTCGACCGCCGGTTCGCTGATGTACCACTCGCACCACAACGCCACCGACCAGGTGGGCCGCGGGCTGCTCGGGGCATTCATCGTCGTCGCCGAAGCCGGCGATCCGTCGGGCCCGACCGCGAGTACATCTGGATCTCGAACGACGAGCTCGGCGGGTTCACCATCAACGGCCACGGATTCCCGGCGACGGTGCCCGTCCTCGCTGCCCTCGGCGAGACGGTCCGCATCAGGTTCATGAACGAGGGGATCATGATGCACCCGTGGCACCTCCACGGGCTGCCGATGCGGGTCGTCGCCCGCGACGGACACGACCTCGGCAGCGCCGCGTTCACATGCGACACGCTCGGGGTCAACCCGGGCGAGCGCTGGGACGTCGAGGTGAAGGCCATCCACCCTCGGCATCTGGGCGTTCCACTGCCACATCCTTCCGCACGCCGAGGCCGCGAACGGGATGTTCGGCATGGTCAACACGATGATCGTCGTGCCCGAGAAGGCGCACGTCGACGCGATCGTGAACGCGCTCGTCGCGTAGAGTTGCCGCACGGCTGAGCCCCTCCCTCCACCGGCCCTCGGGTCCCCTTCCCGAGGGTCGGTGCACTCCATCTCCTGGGCCGTCGGCCGGCGGCTCGAGGTGCTGCGCAGCCCCGACTGCGCCTGTCCGGACGTCGCAAGCCGCCGCAGTCGCTGCACTGCGTCATCGGCCGCTGAGGCTCGAAGCCGGCCGTAGCCAAGGATCAAACCGCCGGCTCCGCCTGGGGTGACGCGATGGGCGGCCACGCCCGAGACCGCGATCCCGGCCTCGGACGCCGCCGCGAGCGCACGAGCCTCGTCGACGTCGTCGGGAAGCCACGCCAGCACGTGGAGACCGGCCGACGCGCCGACCGGCCGCACGGCTGGCAGGTGCCGTTCGAGCGCCCGCAGGAGCGCGTCGCGGCGCTCGCGATAGATCGGCCGCATCCGGCGGAGATGGTGGTCGAGCTCGCCGCGCTCGATGAGGTCCGCGAACGCCAGCTGGTCGATGGCGGGCGATCCCCCGGTCGGCGATCTTCTTGGCGGTGGTGATCGTGTCCGGTGAGCCGAGGCGGGACGGCGAGCCAGCCGAGCCGCAGGCCGGGCGCGAGGACCTTGCTGGCCGAGCCGGCGTAGATGACCCGGTCGGGCGCGAGGCCCTGGATGGCGCCGACCGGCTGCCGATCGAACCGGAACTCCGCGTCGTAATCGTCCTCGATCACGAATGCGTCGCGTCGCGCGGCCCACGCCACGAGGGAGGCCCGGCGCTCGGGCGGCAGCACGGCGCCGGTCGGGTACTGGTGGGCAGCGGTCACGACCACGGCGTCGACGTCGGAGTCGTCGAGCGCGTCCACGACAAGCCCGGAGTCATCGACGGGGAGGCCGACCAGCTGGAGACCCGAGGCGCGGATCACCGCCTGCGTGTCGTCGAGCGAGGGGTCCTCGACGCCGATACGCTCGCGCTCCGAGACCGCCCAGTGCGGCACACACGAGTGCCACGGCCTGCCCGAAGCCGTTGGTGATCACGACGTCGTCCGGATCGATCGCCGTGCCGCGCGCCCGGTCGAGGTAGGCAGCGAGGGCCTCACGGAGCTCCGGCACCCCATGGCCGTCGAGATAGCCGAACCGTTCGCTCGGCGCCGTCTCGAGGGCTCGGCGGAGTGACCGCAGCCACGCGCGGCGTGGAAACTCGTCGAGGTCGGGGCGGCCCGGACGCAGATCTACCTCGATCGGGGGCGGCTCTGGCCGAGCGCGCGCGTTGGTGCGTCGGCGACGCGGCTCGAGCGACGGTCGTCGCACCACCTGGGCGCGCGTCGAGGTATCCCTCGGCGACGAGCTGGTCATACGCCTCGACGACGATGCCGCGCGACACGCCGAGCTGCGTCGAGAGCGCCCGCGACGACGGGAGGGTCGCACCGGGCGCGAGGCGTCCGCTGCGGACGGCCTCGCGAAGACCCTGTTCCAGCTGTCGGTGAAGGGGCGACGGTGCCTCGCGATCGAGCGCGACGTGGAGGTCGAGCGACGAACTGGTCCTTGTTTTCGGCATCAAACCGGACCTTAGCAGGAGACCGGTCGTCGCGCATCATGGTCGTGACATCAAGCCGCATCGGAGCCAAACACGATGGAACTTCTGCTGTTCATCATCCTCGTCATCGGTGCCGTGATCGTGTTCGACCTTGTCGCGATGGCCGCGGGGGTCGATTCACGACCGGCCATGAACGATGATCGCGTGGAGGATCTGAGAATGGGCGACGGCCACATCACCTGGGCGACCTTCGCGTCCGCAGCCCCCGACCTCGCGCGCGAGGGCCGGCGGTTGCTTGCCCCGGCGGGCGACACCGGCCATGCCTTCCTGGTCACCGTTCGAGGCGCCGACGTCCCGCCGAGGGTCCATCCGGTGAGCGTCGGGTTCGTCGGCGACGGCCTGTACGTCTTCCTGCTGCGGTCGCCGAAGCGGACCGATCTCGAGCAGGACGGACGCTACGCGGTCCATTCCCTGCTCGACGAGGCTGCGCCGGGCGAGTTCAGCGTCCGCGGCAGGGCGCGGCGCATTTCGGATGCGGCAGTGCGGGAGGCCGTCGGCGGCCGCCTGGCCGTTCGAAGTCGATGAGTCGTACGACCTGTACGAGTTCTCGATCGAGACGGCGCTGCTCGGCCAGCGCGAATCGGCCGACGAGTGGCCGCCGCGCTACACGTCCTGGGCGGCCTGACCGGCCGGCGCACACCGGCGGCCTTCGTCGCCGGCATCGTTCGTGGGCGAACCGGTTTGCGACGAACGCCTCGTGGTTCGGGTCCCAGGATGCAGCCGGATGTCGTGTGAGCACAGGTCCACGAGGAACTCGTGCGAATCCGGTTCTGTGGGTAACGGCGAACCGTAGCGAACCACGTACCGCGTCGAACGTCCGGCGATCCGCGCGCGTCCGCCGCCTCCACCGCGTCCGCCGCGGTCCCCGAGTCCCCCGATGATGCTAACGATTGGCATCGCGCGTGAGGGGACGCTCGCCACGAGATCAAGCATCGACGCGGCAGCTTGCGCCCGCCGACTCGACCTCGGCCAGCCGCCGCTCGAGGAACGCCCGCTCGGCGCCGTTCGACGTGAGCTCGAGAGCCCGCCGGTAGGCCGCCGCCGCCTCGGACCAGCGCTCGAGCCGTCGAAGCAGGTCGGCGCGGCCGGCGTGGAGGTAGGGGTACGCCTCGAGCCCGCCTGATGCAGCGATCCCATCCATCATCGCGAGGCCGACCGCCGGCCCGTCGGCCATGGCCACGGCTGCGGCCAGATTCAGCTCCACGACCGGGGATGGCGTCATCCGCTGGAGCGCCTGGTAGAGCGTGACGATCTGCGGCCAGTCGGTCTCGGCAGGTGTGGCGGCCTCGTCGTGGAGCGCGGCGATCGCGGCCTGGACCTGATACGGGACCGGGGCGTCTCGCCGAAAGCGCCTCGGACGACGAGCGCCTGCCCCTCGGCGATGCGGTCGGCATCCCAGAGACCTCGATCCTGGTCGCCGAGGAGCATCAGCTCGCCGCGAGGTCCGACCCGTGCGTCCCGTCGCGCGTCGTGCAGCAGCATGAGCGCCAGCAGGCCCGTCGCCTCGGGCTCGTCGGGGAGAAGCGACACGACGGTCCGTGCCAGACGGATCGCCTCGGCACACAGCTCGCGCCGGATCAACGCGTCGCCCGACGTCGCTGCGTAGCCCTCGTTGAACACGAGATACAGGACGTGAAGGACACCGTCCAACCGCTCGGGCAACAGCTCGGGCGGCGGCACTCGGAACGGGATCCCCGCGTCGCGGATCTTGCGCTTGGCCCGAACGAGACGCTGGGCGAGGGTCGGTTCCGGAACGAGGAAGGCGCGGGCTATCTCCGGGGTAGTCAGGCCGCCCAGCGTTCGGAGGGTGAGTGCCACCCGGGCGTCCATCGCCAGCGCGGGGTGACAGCACGTGAAGATCAGGCGCAGCCGGTCGTCGGGGATGGCCATGGCGTCCTCCGTGGCCGACGACTCGAGCGCGGCGAGCCCGCCGTCGATCGTCGCCTCACGCGTCAGCTCCTCGGTCTTCTCGATCAGCCGCTTCCGGCGTCGCAGCCGGTCGATCGCCCGGTTGCGGGCCGTCGTCGTGATCCATGCGCCCGGGTTGTCCGGCACGCCGCGGACGGGCCACGTCTCGAGGGCGGCGATGAACGCGTCCTGGACGGCCTCCTCGGCGAGGTCGAAGTCGCCGGTGACCCGGATCAGGGTCGCGACCGCCCGTCCCTGCTCGTCGCGGAACAGGCGGTCGACGACCGCGCGGGCGGCCTCGGCTCCGGGCGGTGACGCTGCCGGGTCGGCGATCGTCAGTTGCCCGGCGGCAGCGGCGGCTGGCTCGGCCGCCTCGGCTCGCGAGTAGTCCCACACCGGCCGAACCTCGATGCAGCCGTTGACGGCGCCGGGGATCATCGCGGCGTAGGCGATCGCCTCGTCGAGGTCAGCCGCCTCGACCAGGTAGAACCCGCCGAGCGTCTCCTTGGTCTCGGCGAACGGCCCATCCGTCGTGATCGTCTTGCCGTCGACGACCCGGACGGTCGTCGCCGTCGCAACGGAGTCGAGCGCCTCGCCGGCGAGGAGGGCTCCGCGGTCGCGGAAATGCTGCGTGGCGGCGTTGTACTTCGCCATCTCGGCGACGAGCGCCTCCTGGGGGACCTCTTCGGTCGGCTCGGGGGTGTAGATCAACAGGACGTACTGCATCGCGCGCCTCCATGCTCCGGCCGCCACTCGGCGGTCCTCTACCTCACGACGAATGGACGTGCGCCGAATCGACAACGGATGGGCCGGCCGATCCGAGCGCCACGTCGTCGAGGATCCGGATCGGTGACGCGATGAAGCGCCCGGCGGAGACGGGGACCTCGGGCTCGGCCGCCTCGGCAGCGGCCTGCTCGCGGCGGGCCATCTCCTCGACCACCAGCGGGGTCAAGTTCTCGATGCCGGCCTGGAAGATCGGCGCGAGCCCGGGCAGCATGCCTTCGAGGAAGACCCGGTCCTTCGTGGATCGAGGCCGCTCCATCCGCATCGCGATCGAGGTGCCCTCGTCTGTGCCGGTGAGCTCGTACGTCGTCTTCACTCTCGGCGAGCCCGGGATCGGCATCTGCCAGTACAGGGTGAAGTAGTCGGGCGGCCGCCAGTCGAGGATCTCCTCGACCACCGCATCCTTGCCGTGGACGCAATGGTTGGTGGTCCCGACGCCGCGTCGTCCGCCCGCCGCCTGTTCGACGATCTCGGTGACGCCGGCCTGCCACCGCAGCCGGCGAGCCGGCGAGGTCAGGTATTCCCAGGCGATCGCGGGTGGCGCCGGCAACGTGTACTCGACCGTCGCGATGGCGGCCTTCGGCTCGACGTAGACGCGGGTCCGCGCCATCTCGGCCGTCCACGCGGCCTCGAGGTCCGCGACCCACGTGGTCACCTCCCCGAGATGGTCGTACTCCTCGCGGTGTTCGACGAGGCCGAGGCCCGCCGGGTCGTCGATCCCGGCAGCTCGCAGGCAGTCCTCGGTGTACAGCGCGTAGGCGCGGAAGCCGGTCGCCTCGGTCACGCCGTTCTTGAGCAGTCGATGGGCGACGATGACCGGGCTGCCGACGAGCTCCTCGCGACCGGCGATCCGCTGGCGGAGGATCGTCCCGTGGTGGGCGAGGAGCTTGAGGTCGAGGCTCGGCATCCGGGTGCACGCGTTGCAGTCGCAGACCGACGCCTGGCCGATGTCGCGAAGCCGCCGGCGGAACGCGAAGTACGTCCGCTCGATGGTGTCCATCAGCGCCGAGCCATCGACCGACTCGGTGACGACGTACGTGAACGCCGCGTCGCCCTCGAGCTTCGCGAGCCGGAACGTCGGCCGGAGTGAACGGATGACGGTGTCCATCAGGTCGGCCAGGATGTCCTGGGCGTGGTCGAGCTCGACGCCGGCCAGATAGCTCGTGTAGCCGGTGATGTCGGCGATGACGAGGCAGGCGGGCTCGGTCGGATTGCGCTGGTCGAACATTCGGGTCCCTGGAGCTTCGTGATCGCGTCGGTGACGGTGGGGCGTCGTGATCCGCCCCCGGCATCATCGGCCGGTCGCGCTCGACTGTCGAGTGGCGTTATGGTTCCGACCATGCCTACGGAGAAAGAGCTCCTCCGGATCAACGGCCACGAGGTGACGGTCACCAATCCTCGGAAGGTCTACTTCCCGGCGACCGGTCACACGAAGCTCGATCTCGTCCAGTACTACCTCGCGGTCGCCGAGGGGGCCCTCCGAGGAGCCGGCGGGCGACCGATGGCGTTGAAGCGCTTCGTGGACGGCATCACCGGGCAGGCGTTCTTCCAGAAGCGAGCGCCCGAGAACATCCCGCCCTTCATCCGGACCGCGACGCTGACGTTCCCGTCCGGCCGGACCGCCGACGAGATCGTCATCGACGACGCGGCTGGGCTCGCGTGGGTGGCGAACCTCGGCTGCATCGACCTCAATCCCCACCCCGTCCGGGCCGAGGACCTCGACCATCCCGACGAGCTCCGGGTGGATCTGGATCCGGTGCCCGGAGTGGAGTGGCCGCAGATCCGCCTGGTTGCGCTGGCGGCGCGGGATTCGCTGGCCGACGTCGGTCTCGTGGGCTGGCCGAAGACGTCGGGGTCGCGCGGGATCCACATCAACGTCCGCATCGAGCCGCGGTGGACGTACCCGGAGGTCCGTCGCGCCGCGCTGGCGCTGGCGCGGGACGTGGAACGACGCGTGCCGGACCTCGCGACGTCGAAGTGGTGGAAGGAAGAGCGGCACGGCGTCTTCCTCGACTACAACCAGAACGCGAAGGACCGGACGGTTGCGTCGGCGTACTCCGTGCGGCCGCTGCCCGATGCGCGGGTGTCGACACCGCTGACCTGGGACGAGGTCCCGACCGTGGAGGCCGAGGCGTTCACGATCGACACCGTCCCGGCCCGGTTCGCGTCGGTCGGCGACCCGGGGGCCGGGATCGACGAGGCCGCCGGATCGCTGGACGGCCTGCTCGAGCTCAGCCGTCGGGATGAGGCGGAGGGACTTGGCGACGCCCCGTGGCCGCCGAACTACGCCAAACAGGCCGGAGAGCCGCCGCGTGTCCAGCCATCGCGGGCTCGCCGGCCGCGCGACCGAATACGAGCCGGGGCGCGGCGAAGCTGGTGGTCCGCCGCCCGGAAGTCGCGTCAGCGCGGGCGGCGGCCGTGGCCTCGGGCGATCCGAATGCCGGGCTTCCGACCGAATGGCCCGGGTCGCGCCCGACCCCGACCGGCCGGCGCCGGTCAGCCATCCCGGTCGTGGAGATCGCGCGGGCCGAGCACCGCGACGAGGCGCTCGCGGGCCTGGAGCGCTGGAAGGCACGCCATCCCGAAGTGGTGCCGTACCTCGAGCCGGCCGACATCCTCGTCGACGGGATGCGTGGCCGCTCCTCGCTCTGGTATCGGGTCCGGGTCAACCTGATCCATGTCCCCGAGGCCGAACGGCCCTCGCAGGAGCCGCTCGAGTCCGATTTCGACCCGTGGGCGGGCATGGACGTCGAGGCGTGGAAGGCGGCCACGGCCGGCTCGCGGGCGCGACGTCCCGGCTCGGGGTCGCGGGCGAAAAAGTCGGATGCCGATGCGCGACGGGGCGGGGGAGCAGTCGCCGCGGTCGACGAGGCGGCGAGCCAGACGGCTCCGAGAGCGTCGGCGCCAAGATCCACGATCGGGACAAGGCAACGGAGTCGAAGGCGAAGGCGAACGGGCCTCCCGAAGGCCGACCGCCGCCGATCGAAGTCGAAACCAGCGACATGACGGAGCGGCCTCGATATCTCCGCGTTTTCGTCCTGCGTCCACGTAGTGCGCGTTGGACGTGACGTCGGGCCCTCCGGACGCGTTCCGTGCGTCTTCGATGGTTGCTGAGGGGCCGATCACGCTTGCGCGCTGCTCGGCCGAAGCTCACCGGCTCTCCGACGCCTCGCTGATCGCGGCCAGTGCGCACCAGGTGGACGGATGACAAGACCCGAGCGCGAACCGCAACCCCGGCCGGGACGACCTCGGCAGCACGTCAGTGAGCCGGATCCTCGCCATCGACCACGTTCAGCTATCGATGCCGGCCGGTGGCGAGGACGAGGCCCGCGCGTTCTACGGCACGGTCCTCGGGCTTCGCGAGGTCGACAAGCCTGCTGCGCTCGCCGGGCGGGGCGGATGCTGGTTCGCAAACGAAACGGTCGCCATCCATCTCGGCGTCGAGCGCGAGTTCCGGCCGCTGGCGAAGGCGCATCCGGCCCTGCTCGTCGATGACCTGACGGCGCTACGCGAGGAGCTCGCGGCGACCGGCGTCCCGACCGAGGACGACGACAGCGGTCTCGCCGTCCACCGCTGCTACGTTCGCGACCCGTTCGGAAACCGGATCGAGCTGGTGGACGCAACGGACGCGGGTTTCTCGCTGCGCTGAAACACGCGGTCGCCGGCGGCGATCCGGCCCCGCGTTGTTCAGCGGCCTGCACTCAGCGCCCGGCGCCGCGAAGAGTCGCGACGACGGTCAGCCGCGCGCGCCCGTGGCCGCCACGACAGCTCGCGTCAGCCGGTCCGTCCGCAAGGCGTCGGCGTACGTCGAGAGCACAAGGGCGGGGTTGCCGGCCTCGACGGCGTCGAGGAATGCGGCCGCCTGGATCTCGTAGGGGTCACGTTCGGCACGGATCGCGTGGATGACCGTGCCGTTGTCGAACGTGGCATGCCAGTCGCCCTGCCCGCGATCGGGCCGCTTCGTGAGCCGCGTCAGGAGGCCGTCCGAGACGAACTCGACCTCGATGACTGCCGAGGCGAGCCGCCGCGAGTTGGCGAACGACCCGACACCGCCACCCTCGAACTTGAGCACCGCGGCAGTGCTGTCGGCCACGTCGATGCCGGCAGGCGACGCAGCCCCGTCCCGACTCGAGGCCGCGCCGACGACGACGGCCTCGCCCATCAGCCATCGCGCGAGGTCGTACAGGTGCGTCGCCTGCTCGATGACCTGGCCACCGCCCTCGGCCGCCCGACCCCACCATTGAGGGGACGGCGTCGCATCGAGCCAGCGCGCAACGACGATGCTGGGTGGCGCCGCGGTGAGCCGATCGCGGACCTCGGCCATGATGTCGAGCGCCCGAAGGTGGTAGCCGACGGCGACCACCAGCCGAGCCCGAGCGATCTCCTCGGCCAGCCGGCGCGGGCCGTCCGCGTCCTCGGCGGCGAGCGGCTTCTCGGTGAGGAACGGAAATCGTCGGGAAGCGAGCCGCTGACCGACCTCGACCGCCCGGTGTGGCGGCACCGCGACATAGAGGCAGTCGGGCCGGCCGGCGTCGAGGAGTCGATCGAGGGTGTCGTAGGCGGTTCCGCCGAACCGGCCAGTCACGGCCTCGGCAGTCGCGCGTGACCCCGCGACCACACCGACGAGCTCGGTCCGCCCGAGCCGTTCGAGCGCTTCGAGGTGGAGCCGGCTGATCCAGCCGCCCCCGACGAGACCGAGCCGGATGGTCACCTCAGCCGTCGGTCCCGAAGATGCTCGCGAGGAGATACGGGACGCTCGCCTCGAGCTGGTCGTAGCGGCAGGATTCGGGCGCCTTGTCCGGCCGCCAGCGCTTGAAGGTCGTGGCGTGGCGGAAGCGTGATCCCTGGAGGTGGTCGTACGCCACCTCGACAACGCGCTCTGCCCGCAACGGCTCCCAGGACAGGTCCTTGCCCCGGTTCCAGCGCGACGTCGCGCCCGGCAGGCGCTGACCGGACGCCTCGGCATCACCCCAGCCGGCCCACTCGGCCCACTCACGCCACGGATGGCCCTCGACGGCGTTCTCGCGCAGCGGCGCAAGCTCCTCGGCGAGCGCGGCGCGACGATCCCACGAGAACGACGAGGTGATCCCGACGTGGTTGAGCTTGCCGTCGTCGCCGAACAGGCCAAGCAGCAGCGAACCGACGTGCGTGCCGGGCCCGTTCTTGTGCCAGCGGAAGCCTGCGACCACGCAGTCGGCGGTCCGCTGGTGCTTGATCTTGAGCATCGCCCGCTTTCCGGGCTGATACGGCGCATCGAGTCGCTTGGCGACGACGCCATCGAGCCCGGCGCCCTCGAATCGATCGAACCAGTCGGCCGCCATCGCCCGGTCACGGGTCGCCGGCGTCAGGTGGACCGGCGGTTCGACGCCACCGAGCACGCCTTCGAGCCGCGTCCGTCGCTCGTCCTGGGGGACGGCGCGGAGATCCTCGTCGCCCAGGGCCAGCAGGTCCCACGCGACGAAGGAGGCAGGCGATTCGGCCGCGAGCATCTTGACCCTGGACGCCGCGGGATGGATCCGCAGCAGCAGGGCTTCGAAATCGAGCGCGCCGTCCTTGGCGATCACGACCTCACCATCGAGGACGCAGCGCTCCGGCAAGGCGGCCCGGAGAGGGTCGGCCAGCTCCGGGAAGTAGCGGTCGAGCGGCTTCAGGTCGCGCGACTGGGTGTAGACGTCGTTCCCGTCTCGGAACACGAGCGCGCGGAAGCCGTCCCACTTGGGCTCGAACAGCCAGCCATCGTCGGCGGGGATCGCATCCACCGCCTTGGCGAGCATCGGTTCGACAGGCGGCTCGAAGGGCAGTGCCATGCGCCAACCTTACCCTCGTTGGGTGGCGGGCGGCGCCTTGCCCCGGGGTCACGGAAGCGTGTCGAGCGCCTCCCGGGCCTGCTCCCGGCCGAGGTTCCACGCAGCCGGGCTCGAGTACGCCGGGTCCGACCGCAGCTCGGCGCGTCGGCGCTCGAGCATCCGCTCCACGTCCCGCCGCTCGACTTCGGGGAGTGCCGGGAGGGCCGCCACGAGGACCGGGATGGCGTCGTCCGGCAGGACGCCGAGGTAGGCCGCGTCGAGCGTGGCCTGGCCGTCGGGCGGGACGAGGCTCGGGTCGATGATGCGCGCGACGTTCCGGGCTGCCACGAAGCCCGCCGGCGCCACGAGGTTCAGGCCGATCAGCGCGACGACGCCGATGACCGCCAGCCCGTGGCCGAGCCACCGCATCCGTCCGGTGACGGCCAATGCGGCCATGACGACCAGGGCGGCACCGAGCGCGACGATCGCCGTCAGCACATAGAGGCGCAGCTCCGTCCAGCCGTAGGCATCCTGGTAGAGGCGCAGACGCATCGCCGCTGACACGAGGACGACGGCGGTCAACCCGATGAGGGCGAGGAGCGCCGCGACGTACGGCCGCGGTGCGCCGAGCGACGACGGTCTCGAGGGTCACGACGACGGCGCCGGCGAGACAGGCCGCGGCGACGAGCTCGAAGAAGCCGCGCCGCGCGTAGTCGCTGTAGGTCAGGCCGGCCGCGACGAGGGTGCTCTGGCCACCGAACAGGTAGGTGATCTGGAGCAGCACGAAGACGCCGACGACGAAGTTGATGGCGGCCAGGATGATGATCGCCTCGGTGGCGCCCAGGATCCCGGTCGGGATCGAGCGTGGTCGAGCGTGCCGCGGCGCCCAGCGACGACCGCTCGACGGCCGGGATCCCCTGTGCGGCCACGGTCAGGACGCCGGCCGTGAACCACGCCGCGGCGGCGGTGAACAGGATCCGCCCGGTGAGCGATGAGAGGTCGATCTGCCAGCCCAGCAGGTCACCGATGCCGCGGCGGAAGATCGGGTCGGCCGACGCGAACAGGACCGCGAAGATCGTGGCCAGCGGGATCCCGATGAGGAGGCCGCGCGCGACGGGTGCGAGCCGTGCCAGGGTCTGTCGCCGGGGTAGTGCGTCGTCTGGGCGCGGGCTGCGGCTCGAGCCGACGACCCTCGACGTGCCTGCCACCGCGGCCTCGAGCGTCCAGGCAGCCATCGTCGCGATGACCGAGGCAGAGCGACGCGTGACGGCCAGTCCCGAGAACGCGACGAGCGAAGCGCCCAGGAATCCGGCCGCACCAAGGCTGTCGATGAGCGCGAGGAACGGGTCGCCTCGGACGGCGACGAACGCGGCCAGGATGAGCGCCGTCAGCGGCAGCCAGGCATCGAGCGGGTCGGGCGCCCGATGCCGACGGCGGACGAGCCATCCGGCCACGAGGGTCACCGCGACGAGAACGAGGATGTTGATGCCGAACGCGGGGCCATCGAGCAGGATCTCCGCGAGCAGGCCGATGGCGAGGCCGGCAACGAGCAGGCGACGGGCGATGGGTCGGTCCAAGGCGCGACCTCCGGGAGGCCGACGCGGGCAGGCTCGGGTCGACTGGGTTTCGTGGCGAGGGACGACTCGGGCGCGGGTTGTGTGGCGGTACGCGGCGGCCTTTCCCACGTCCGAGCCGAGGCGACCCCGCGAGGCACCTGCCACAATCTCGCGACGTCGAGAGGAGGTCGCCAATGGGGTCCGAACGCACGCGGATGATCGCCGTGCTGATCGCCGCCGTCGTGGTCGTGGCCGTCGTGCTTTTTGCGATCGCGGGAAACGGCGGTCCCGGTACTGCAAGCGCGTCACCGTCGGGATCGGCATCGCAGGCGGCCGTTGTCCCGAGCGCGACGCCGTCCGCGAGCCCGACCGCCATCGCGGCGACGCCATCCTCGAGCGCGGAACCGAGCCCGAGCCCGAGTCCGGCGGCGACCCCCGCGGCAGCCTCAGCGTCGCCACCTGCCTCGCCAGCGGCCTCGCTGCCTCCTGCGTCACAGCCGGCCCCGGCATCGCAGCCCCCGGCACCGTCGGCGACGATCAGCGGGCAGGACCTGTCGGGCACCTGGACGGGGACCTGGAGGAACGTCACGCCGGACCAGGCGACCGGCATCCTGGAGGTCACCTGGACGCAGACCGCTTCGACGGTCGAAGGGAGCATCATCTTCGACAGCCCGTGCAGCAACGCCGCCGGCGTGCAGGGCACCGTGGCCGGCCCCGGCGTCCAGTTCTCGACCGTGGGTCGCGACGAGGCAGCGTTCATCGGCGTCGTCTCGGGCACGAAGATCGTGGGCACATTCACGAGCAGCTGCGATTCGAGCGCGGGCGGCTTCGAGCTCACCAAGAAGCCCTGACCTTCCCAGGAATCGGAAAGGGCGCCGGACGGACCGTCCAGCGCCCTTCGTGACTGACCCGAGGTCAGTCGGTCATCTGGTCACATTCACTGACCCAGATTGCCCCCGGTCAGCGCTCGCTCGAGGCTCTGCGCCCCGTTCCAATCGCTCGAGAACAGGAGCGTCGACCCCTGCCACAGTGTCACGGCGATCGAATCGGGCGTGCTCTTGCCCCGGTCGGTGATGGCGACCTGGACGTATCCGCTGGTGACGGCGACGGGCTTCCCGGTGGTGCGGTCAACGAGGTTGGCCGCGCCGCGCAGGTAGATCGACTCCGAGCACGTCGCGCTCGGCGGCTTGTCGCACTGGGTGCCGCCGGCCTGCCGCGCCCGACCGAGGACCACGAGTGCGGTCATGTCGATCCGGTACTTGGTGGCGCCGGCGGTGTAGTCGAGCTGGAACGAGCCCGACGGCCCCTTCGCGTCGACCTTGCCGTCGACGTGGACCTTTGCTTCGGAGCCTTGATCTCCGGCATACGTGCCGGCCGAAGTGCCGAGGGTGAACTTGCCGTCACCGGCCTTGAGGTCGGTGTCGCCGGCCTTGGCCACGATGACGGTGATCTGACCCTGGCCGGTGCCGGTGTAATTGCCTCCGACGCTGATGTCGATGACATGGGCACCCGCCTGGAGGACCACCGAGCACTGGGCGGATCCGGTGTGAAGCGGCGTGCCGATAAGCCCGACGGCCAGACCGCCGCACACGGGGTTGCCGGCTTCGGAGAAGCTGACGGTCGCCGTCCGGATATCGCCGTTCGCGGCATCCGGCGAGGCCGCCTTGAGGGCCGTATCGATGACCGTGGCCTGGAGCAGGACGGTCGCGCTCGTGGGAGCGTTCTTGTCGGTGGAGGTGAACACCAGGCTGTCGCCGGTATAGGTCGCGCTGGCGGCGGCCGGCACGATGTTGAACGTCTGCTCGACATTCGGCGCCGGGTTGAAGTTGCCATCGCCCGGCTGTGACGCGGTGATCGTGCACGAGCCGGCGCCGGTGATATGGATCGTGGTCGGTGTCCACGCGGAGGAGACCGTGCACTGCGCCCGAAGCCGTCACGGCGACCGATCGCCCGGAGCTCGATGTCGCGTCGAACTCGAAGTCGGGATTGCCGAACGTCTTGTCGCCGAGCGTGTCGGCAGTGATGGTCTGGTCGAGGAGCGCCTCATCGGTGAGATCGCCCCACAGGCTGGACTGGACGATCCAGCCCCAGATCCGCTCGAAGTCCGAGCGCGAGAACGGGCTCGTGGCGATGCCTGTGTACCGGCTCGCGGCGTTGCCGTTCTGGGGGTTCGTTGCCGTCGTGTTGCCGTGGATGATCACAGGCGCGTCGTTCGCGGCGATCGCGGCCGCCGAGCTCCTGTTGAGCCACAGGCCGGCCACGTAGCCCTCGGTCGGTCCGCGCGGCTTGGCGACGCTGCCCATCTCGGTCAGGTAGCGGCCGTCGACGGACGGCGCCCGTCGGCGTCGCATTGAAGTAGGTCACGTTCGCGGCAGGTAGAGGTAGTCCCTGGACGGGAAGGCACCGGTGAGTGGGCTGGCCGATCCACCGGCATTCGACCAGACGGCCGTCCCGCCGAAGGACCCGAGGCTTGCGGCAGTGAAGGTGCCACCGACCAGCGGCGGCACTGCTCCGGTCAGGAACGTCAGGTTGTTCGCGCTCGAACTCGAGCCGATGTAGCCACCGCCGCGGGCGAAGAACGCATTGAGGCGGGACCTCGCCTGGGTATTCGCAGCAGCGGGATAGGCCTGCCCGGTGTTGTAGAGGACGTCGATGCCGAGGAGCGGATCGTCGGGCGCATTCTGGAGCGAGTTCGGTGCCCGTCGACGACGGACACGAAGACCGCGTCGGACCCGAAGATCCGCCGGAGCGAATAGCACCTGGTCGTTGATGGTCGGGTTCGCGCTGTTCACAAGGATGCCGACCTTCGGCGCCTCGGATAGCCGGGTGGTCGCCGGCTTTGCTCCGGTTCCGGCCTGGAACGTCAGGCCACCAGCCTCACCGGCGGCCTGCGAGGGCTGCCCTGGTGTTCGGGTCGCTCGGGAAGATGATGCTTCCGGCCGGCATCGGGCCGCCGCCTGCGACGAACGAGTTCTCGGCGATCTCGCCGTACACACCGTCGCGCAGCAGGTCGAGGATGGTCTGTTCGTCACGGACGCCAGCGAGCTTGACCGCGTACCAGTCAGCGGCGCCATCGGCGACACCGCCGTGAAGAGCGCTGACCGAGGTGATGAGCGTGGTAGGCGGCGCGAAGGCGCGCCCCGTTCGGGACCTCGACGGTGTCGGCTCCCCACATCAGCCCGTGGCTCCATCCACCCGGAGGTGCGTACAGCTGGTTGATGCGGGACGAGTAGTCGAGACCCGGGCCAAGTGCCGTGAATGCCAGGCCGCGTAGCGGCTGGTTCATCATCACGACGTATGACCCGGCGGCGTACGTCTGTCCGTCCCAGGTGAAGTCGGCGGTCGCCTCGCGGAGCAGGATGCCGTTGTCGAGCACCCATTTGGCCATCCGGTTGGCCTCGGCGTCACTGCGCTGGTGGGCGTCGCCCTTCGGGATGATGTAGGCCTTCGGGTACTCGGTCATCCAGTCGTGCTCGGCTTCGGTGAAGCCGCGGCTGGCGACCAGCGGATCGTCGCAGCAGTTCGGTCGCGGGGCCTCGTTGACGCCCCGGACGAAGATCTTCATCTGGTCGTCGAAGAGCTGGTCGCGGTTCGCGATCCAGAAATCGGCCGAGGACCAGAACCCGACGTACTGTGCGGTCTTCGAGCCGAGCCGGCCGGTGAACGGCGCGGAGCAGTTGCTGCACATCTCCATCGTCGACCCGTCGACGCCCCAGAAGGCGCCGTAGGTCTGGGTGTAGAACGGGCCGAGGTCGTCCCAGCCCTCGGCCTGGCCGGGGCCAGTCTGGACCTGGACGACGCCGACGGTCGCAGTACCACCGCCAGAAGCGGCCGCCGCATTGGCGTTCGCGGCGGTGTACGTGAACTGCGTCGGGCTGTTGACTGCGGCCACCGTGAAGGTGCCGTTGTATGTCGCGACAACCGCGCCCGTGATGACGACCACGTCGCCGACGGCGACGGTGTTCGCCGCAGTCGTGTTGACCGTGACGATGTTGCCGGACTTCGACAAGCCGCCCGGTGACGCCGCGATCGAAAAGATGCTGCTTCCGGATGGGGCCAGCCCGGAATTCGGCGATTCGTACGTGAATGTCGTCGGCGTCGGGACTGACGTGACCCTGAACGGGCCACCGTTGTAGCCGGGGACTGCCGGCGCCGGTGATCAGGACGGTGTCACCGACATGCGGCGGGAAGGTTGTGCTGGCCGTTGTCGTCGTCACGGTGACAGTGGTCCCGGACTCGGTCAGCCCGATCCCACCGGAGATGAGGAGGTTTCCGCAGATGTTGCTCGCCGGGCCCGGGGTGTTGCCGTCCGAACAGTTGCCGCGGCTTGTCGTCGTGAACGCTCCGGTGACGATCCCGCCACTCGAGGCGCCGAGGTCCGACCCGGATGTCGTGTAGGTCAGGCTTGTCGTCGTCGGGCGTCGACAGGACGGTGAATGAGCCGTTGTAGCCGGCCTGGGTGACTCCTGAGACGGTGATGACGTTACCGGCGACCTGGCCATGGGGTCCGTTCGTGGTCAGCGTCGCCGTCGTCCCGGACGATGTCGCGCGTTCGTGATCGGAGTCTGCTTGTCGGGAACCGTCTCCACGATCGGTCCGTTCACGGGCCGAGTGATGCCCTGCCCGATCCGTGCCAGGGCCTTCTGGTTCTCATCCAGTCGTCGCTGGTTCCAGTAGGCGAAGACGTCGTATTCGAGGCCCGGATTGTGGGGCTTGGTGAGGCCGTCGACGAGGGTCGGGTTCACGTAGCCGTGCGTCGCGAACATGACCGGCGCGAGCCACTCGACCTGCAGCCGCAGGTTCGCACGGACCTCGGGCTGGGACTGGACGAGCCAGTCGCGGTTCATATCGAACCCGTTCTGGTTCGCGCGAGTGCCGTTGAAGCGGCCGTCCGGGTTCATCGACGGGATCGTGACGAGGATCGCGTGGTCGAGGAAGTTGTCGACCGTCGCGCTGGTCCCACGCGGCAGCGTGCTGAGGTCCCGGATGATCTGCATCATCGAGTCCGCGCCTTCCTCCTCGTCTCCATGGATGTTGTTCTCCATGAAGACCGGGAGCTTGACGTTGTCGTGGGCGTCGAGGAACGCCTGGGCTCCGGTCGGGTTCGTCAGAGCCATGCCGCGATAGGTGACCCAGTTGTTGTAGCCCTCGATCTGCTCGGGCGTCTCCATCGCGTTGACCACGGCCCAGTACTGGGTGCGGCCGGCGTCGGTCAACGTGTTGACGCCGAAGCTCAGCCGGGACGGGACGCCGGCTGCGGTCGCCTCGGTCTTGAACTGCTCCAGGAGGCAGCCAAAGGCCTCGTACGGGATGAGCGCGAGGGGCGCACCCTGCTGATTCGCGATGCTCGAACCCGGAGCGGCCGTCGCGCACCAGGTCTCACCGTACGTCGGGCCCAAGACCGTGCGAGATCGGCGTGCCGTTATAGGGCGCAGCGCTGTAGTCAGGGACGAAGGCCTGCGGAGCGGTGGCCGCCGCGACCGCGGTCGACGTTGCTGCCGCTCGCACTGGCACGGTCGCGACAAGGCCCGCGGCAACCACCGCGAGGGCCATGAGCGCCGCCAGCGCCCGATCGGGGTAGGCAACATGCCGGGTCATCCGTTCGGTCCCTCCTCGAAGCGCGTAGGCCCGACCGGGCTCGGACGGGACCAGGATCCGGGGCGGCAGGGACCGACGACTCCGCGGGGACGGTGTTACCCCAAGGTGGGCGCTCGATCATCGGGTCGCCGCGCGGCACGCCGACCGAACGCTGGGCGGGGCGCGGGGTCGATCTGCCTCCTGCTGGCCGGGTCCGCGAAGCCGCCCCTCAGACCGACGTTCGAGGACTTTGCCACGCTAATCCATTGCAAAACCGATTGCAACAGCAACCGGTGATGGCGAGCGCGACTCTGGCAGGATGGCCGCGTGGCTGAAGAGGGAGACCAGGCTGACCGCTACGACAGGATGGCGGCCGGATATGCGCGCTACTGGGCGCCCGTGCTCGCGCCGGCGGTGGCGGAACTGGTCGATCTCGCTGCGCCGCAGGTGCGCGAAGGCGGACGGGTCCTCGATGTCGGCACAGGGACCGGACAGCTCGCACTGCGCGTCCTCGGTGCGCTCCCAACGGTGACCGTCGTCGGCGTCGACCCGTCCACCGGCATGTTGGACGTCGCTGCGGGCAGAGGCCGAGCGCACGCTGGCCCGATCGGACCAGACACGCTTCGAGCGGGTCACCGCGTTCGCCGACAAGCTGCCGTTCGGCGATGGCGCGTTCGATGCGGCCGTGTCGTCATTCGTCTATCAGCTCGTCCCCAACAGGGCGCGGGCCTTGCGCGAGACCCGCCGAGTCCTGCGGCGCGGCGGACTGCTCGCCTACGTCTCCTGGCTCGACGACGATCGATGCTTTCGGCCGGACGAGATCCTCAACGACGTGCTCGACGAGGGCGGCTTCGACCCGCCCGAGAGCAGCGGCCGCCCGGGCGACCTGCCATCCGTCGAGCACGCGGCGAACGAGATGCGACGGGCCGGATTCGAGCGCGTCGAGGCGCACGCCGGCCGCATCGACCACCGCTTCACGGTCGAGGGATACATCGAATTCGTGACCCGATTCGACGAGGAGACGCTCTTCGCCGAGCTCGAGCCGGAGCTTCGCGAGCGGCTGGTCCGGCTGCTCCGGACACGGCTCTCGCGCCTCTCGCCCGACGCGATGACGATGCGCTACCCGATCGTGTTCGTGACCGGACGCCGATCCAGGCGCTGACGAAGGGCTGCGTCAGCCCTCGCTGCGATCGTCGCCGCCCTGACCACCGCTCTCGCCGTCGGCGCCTTCGGCGGCCTCCTCGCCCTCCGGGACCTCGGCAGCGACCGCCGCCTCCTCGACCCGCGGTGCCTGGACCTTGGCGATGATCTCGTCGCCGTCGGTCAGCAGCGTCACGTCCGACGGCACGACCAGGTCTCGGACGTGGACCGTGGCGTCGAAGTCGACAAGCGCCTCGATCGAGTATTCGAGGACCTGCGGAAGGTGATCCGGGAGCGCCCGGACCCTGACCGATTCGATCGGGTGGAGAAGCGTCCCGCCCTGGAGGTTGACCGCGGGCGATTCACCGGTCGGGCTGAGCGGCACATCCACGGTCATCTCTTCGGTCATCCGGACGAGGAAAAGATCCACGTGCAGCGTGCGCCGGTTGACCGGGTGAACGTGGATGTCCCGGACGAGCACGGGACGCGCCTTCTTGCCGTCGACGGACAGGTCGACGAGGGCATTCGGCCCGACGTGCCGCCGGAGCTGCTCGAAGTCGTGGCCGTCGACGGAGATATTCGCCGAATCGATCCCGTGGCCGTAGACGACGGCCGGAACGCGGCCGGCGCGACGCAGCCCGGCGACCTTCTTGCCGGTGATCTCTCGATGTTCAGCGGACAGTGTCGCGCGGGCGGTGGCCATGGTCAGAACCTCTGGAGCGGACGGATGTTCGTGATCGGTAGTTGTCAGGGTCACGGGCTGCGTCTCGCCGGCAGTGCCGAGATCGCGAGGCGCCCGAAGGCGGCCCACAGGGTACCACGGGCGCACGGTCTATCCACCCCGAGCTCTCACCGCGACCGCATCGCCGACCGCAGATCACCAGCGGTATCCACCCGGGCGGCCCGGTGTAGCATCAGCCGATGGCCGCCACCATCCTCATCGTCGAAGACGAGCACGCCGTCGCCCGCGGGATCCAGTACGCCCTCCAGCAGGAAGGCTACGAGGTCGCCGTCGCCCGCTCGGGCGAGGAGGGGCTCGACATCGCGACCCACCAGGCGCCCGACCTCGTCGTTCTCGACGTCCGGCTCCCCGGGATCGACGGCTTCGAGGTCCTCCGGCGCATCCGTGCCGCCGGTGCCAAGATGCCGGTCCTCGTCCTGACGGCCCGCGACGACGAGGTCGACAAGGTGATCGGGCTCGAGCTCGGCGCCGACGACTACCTCACGAAGCCGTTCGGGTTGCGCGAGCTGATGAGCCGCATCAAGGCGTTGCTTCGGCGGTCGTATGGCGATCTGTCGGACGCGTTGGGCGGCCGTGTCATCCGGCACCGGGACCTGCTGATCGACCTCGAGCGGCGCCGCGTCCAGCGCGGTGAGCGCCGGGTGAGCCTCACTCCGACCGAGTTCGAGATCCTCCGCCACCTGGCCTCGCGTCCCGGCCGCGTATACACCCGTGGCGAGTTGCTCGAGCTGCTGCGTGACTACGAGGCGCTCGACCAGGACGAGAAGACGATCAACGTCCACGTGAGCCACCTGCGCGACAAGATCGAGGACGACCCGGCGGCGCCGATGTTCGTGCTGACGGTCCGAGGTGTCGGTTACGCCTTCGCCGAGCGCTGAGCGAACGCGTGCGCGGCCCTCGGGTGGGCTTGCCGATCGCCTGCGCCGGCTCCTTCCGCGGACGTTCCAGGGCCGGCTGACCCTCGCCTTCATCGCCGTCGTGGGCGCCACGTTGGTGCTGGTCACCCTCCTCGTGCTCAACCGGCTGGACGATTACTTCACAAGCCAGCAGATGGCCGACCTCGACCAGCGCTCCAAGGCCGTCAATGCCTATGTCCAGTCACTGGCCGACCGCGCCGCTAAACCGAGGCCGGTGGTCGACTCGATGAACGAGGTCGATCCTCGCGTCCTGCAGGCGATGTCCGCCGAGATCCAGCAGCGGTTCATCGCCGATCAGTTGGCTCGCGCGGACGTCGTCATCCGGTTCGGGACGCTGACCAAGGACGGCGAGACCATCCGGTTCGTCCCGGCGGATTCACCACCGGCCCACATCCCGCTCCAGGCCTTGCCGGACCGGGGTCAGACGCAGGAACGGACTGTCGCGGCACGAAGCGTCTTCGCCAACGGGACCGGTGTCTTCGGCCCGTACGCGACCGAGATCACGCTCTCCAACCCGTATACCTTCCGGGCCACCGCACTCGCCAACGTCACCGGACTCCTCGCTGCGATCGCGTTGTTCGCCCTGGGACTCAGCGTGCTTGTCTCCTCCGCCATGGCTCGCCGCTTCACGACGCCGCTCCGCAGGCTGACCGAGGCGTCGCGCGGACTGGCCGAAGGAGACCTGACGCAGCGTGTCCCTGACGATGAGGTCCGTTCTGGCTCGTCGGAGCTGGCCGAGCTGGCCGTCCAGTTCAACGCCATGGCCGACCGGCTCCAGGAGAGCGTCGAGATCATCCGCCGCGACCGCGACCGCAGCCGTGACTTCCTCGCCGACGTCTCCCACGAACTCCGGACGCCACTCGCCGCGCTGCGCATGTTCAACGAGCTCCTCGAGGGCGGCGCAGCCGAGGATCCCGAGACTCGCGCCGAATTCCTCGAATCGAGCGGCCAGCAGATCGAGCGCCTCGACTGGCTTGCCCAGAACCTGCTGGAGCTCTCGAAGCTGGACTCGGGGATCGTGCTGCTCGATCTGCGGCCGGACGATCTTCGGGCGGCGGTCGAGAACGCGGTCGAGCAGACGGGGGCCGCCGCGACCCGCCGGGGGGTCGCCGTCTCGCTTCGGATGCCGCCCTCGCCCATCCGCATCCGCCACGACCCCCAACGGATCGGTCAGGTGGTCGCCAACCTCGTCGGGAACGCGGTGAAGTTCACGCCACGGGGCGGTTCGATCACGGTCGACGTCGCCGCGACGCCCGAAGGGGCCCGGATCGAGGTGGCCGACACCGGCGTCGGGATCGACGCCGCGGAGCTGCCGCACATCTTCGAGCGCTTCTACCGAGGCTCACGGGCCAACGAGGCGCGTGGCAGCGGCAGCGGTCTCGGCCTCGCGATCGTTCGCTCCATCGTGGACATGCATGGCGGGACGGTCGGTGTCGAGAGCCAGGTCGGGGTCGGCTCGCGGTTCATCGTCGACCTGCCCGGCGACCCCCGGCTGGTGGCCGGGACGCCGGCGGCTGAGCACGCGGATGTCGCATCCGCGGCCGACGCGGCGGCTCGGCGAACGGCCGATCCGATGCCTCGACCGCCGGAGCCTTCTCCCTCGCCGACCGGATCGTCGTCGCCCCCGCTCGTGCCCTCGCCTGCGCCGATCGCGAACGTGCAGGAAACTTCACCCACCGAGCGCCCGCAGGTGAACCCGCGTCCTGCACCCTAGGAGCCCGTCCACCGACCACGCGGTCGCTCACCGATCGCCGCCTGCAGGGAACCCCGACCGTTATGCACGAAGATCCGCCGTCCGATTCGAACCAGCCGTCCGATCCTGGCGAGGCGACCCAGCGTCACACGATCGATGCGTACGGCGGTCCGGAGCAACCGGCGGAGTCGGCATCGACGGAATCGGCATCGGCGGCTCCCGGGAATCCCGCGTGGGCTGTCCGCGAGCCGTCCGTGTGGTCACGACCTGCTCCGGCACCGCAGCAGCCGGATGCCGCCGACGCCGCGCGCGACGAGCGATGTGGCGCGAACGGCCGGACTGGCAGCGGCATCGGAGCCCACGTACGGCTCGAGCGACGGGTCCCCGGCCTACCTCTCCCCGACGGCTCCTGTGACACCCGTCCGTCCCGCCGAATGGACCGACGCCGGGACTCGGACGGGCAACGTCGATGACGGCGTGCCCGGCGTCGAGCGCTACACCCCGGCGCCCGAGCTCCGTCCCGATTGGACGCGAACGTGGGACGAGACGACGACCGGAACACCCGAGCGCTGGTACGAGCCGGCCCACGCCCCCGTCGCATCGACAGCGCCCGTGAAGAAGCAGCGACGTACCGGCGGCGGGGGTTCGATCCTCGCTGCCTCGCTGCTGTCGGCGGTCCTGGCCGCCGTCGGGACGGTCTTTGCGCTCTCGGCGACCGGCGCACTCGATCGGCCGGCCGCATCCGCCCCCGCCGTTGCCCAGGCTTCGAACGCCGCCACCGTCCAGCCGGTGGCGATCGACGAGCAATCGGCGACGATCGCGGTCGCTTCGAAGGTGAGCCCGGCGGTCGTCAAGATCAAGGTCACGGGGGCCGCCGACACCGGCAATGGCGTCATCCCGCAGACCGGCGTCGGTTCGGGCGTGATCTTCGACTCCAACGGCTGGATCCTGACCAACCATCACGTCGTCGAGGGCGGCGAGAAGTTCGACGTCGAGCTGAAGGATGGCCGCGTCCTTACCGGCACCGTCTACGGCATCGACACGTTGACCGACCTCGCGATCGTGAAGGTCGATGCGACCGGGCTCCCGACGGCGGCGATCGGTGAATCCGATTCGCTCAAGGTCGGACAGCTCGTGGTCGCCATCGGCAGCCCGCTCGGCACGTACTCGAACTCGGTCACGAGCGGCATCGTGTCGGCGAAGGGCCGGTCGATCCTGACCGAGGGCAACCAGTCGCTGACCAACCTGATCCAGACCGACGCGGCCATCAACCCCGGCAATTCCGGCGGCCCGCTCCTCGATGCGGCCGGTAACGTCGTCGGCATCAACACCGCCATCGCCTCCGGGAGCAACGGCATCGGGTTCGCGATCGCGATCGACGTCGCCCGGCCGATCATGGCCCAGGCGGTCGCAGGCCAACCGTTGAGCCGCCCGTACATGGGCATCCACTTCCAGAGCATCACCCGACAGCTGGCGGACAAGAACAAGCTGCCGGTCCAGGTCGGCGCGCTCGTCGGCGGCCTCGACGATCAGGGCAACCCGGTGAACGGCGTCGACCCGAACACTCCAGCCGAGAAGGGCGGGATCAAGGACGGCGACATCGTCGTCAGCGTCAACGGCAAGGTCATCGATGAGGAGCATCCGCTCGATGCCACGCTTGCCCAGTTCGCGCCCGGCGACGCTGTCCAGGTGGAGATCCTGCGCGATGGCTCTCACATGACGCTCGAGGTCACGCTCGGGACGCGGCCGCCGGGACTGTAGTCCTGGCTCAGCCCCGGGGTTCGGCGGGGGAGCGTTGCCGCCAGATCTCGACCCCGGCGTAGTCGAGCGGACCGCTGAGCTGCACCTTCGGTTTGCGGACGCGGACGCCTACCTCCGGGACGTCGAAACCGGTCAGGACGTCCTGGGCGATAGCTTCGGCGAGGGCCTCGAGCAACAGGAACGACCTTTCTTCCACGATCTGCCGAACGGCCTCGTAGACCTTGCCGTAGTCGATGGTCTGGTCGAGGTCGTCATCGAGGCCGGCTTGTTGCAGCGGCACGAGCAGCTCCAGGTCGACCTCGAACGGCTGTGCGTTCAGGCGCTCGTGCTCGTAGACGCCGTGGCGCCCCTGGAAGCGCATGTTCGCGAGGACGATCCGGTCCGTCATCTCGAGTTTTCCTCGGTCGCGCTCGATCGCCAGGTCCCCCGGACCACCGCGTCCGTCATCCGCGCGGCACGCACGTTCGGCTCGACATCGTGGACACGGACGATGTCGGCGCCGCCGGCGATGCCGAGGGCCGTCGTGGCGAGCGTCGCCTCGAGGCGCTCGTCCACCGGCAGGTCGAGGACCTTGCCGAGAGTCGACTTCCGGCTGGCGCCGAGCAGCACAGGCCGGCCGAGCAGCCGAAGGACGTCGAGGCGGCGGAGCACCTCCAGATTGTGCTCCGGCGTCTTCCCGAACCCGAACCCCGGATCGATGATCAGATCGTCCCAGGCGACACCGAGCGCGAGCGCCCGGTCGAGGGCACGCTGGAGGTCGGCGACGATCTCGGCGAGCAGCGAGACGTAGACGGGCTCTGCCCGGTTGTGCATGACGACGAGCGGGACACCATGCTCGGCGGCCAGCCTCGGCAGGACGTCGTCGGCGCCCACCCCCCATACGTCGTTGATCAGATCGGCCCCTGCCGCGAGGCCGGCCTCGGCAACGGCCGGTTTGGTCGTGTCGACGCTGATCGGGACATCGGGAAGCGCGGCTCGCACGGCGGAGATGACGGGCACGACCCGCCGACGCTCGTCGTCCACGTCGACGGGCGCGTGACCGGGACGGGTGGATTCCCCGCCGATGTCGAGCAGATCCGCCCCTTCATCGACCATCCGGCGGGCCGTCGTCACCGCCCGATCGACCGCATCGTCGCCGGCGGCGTCTGCGTCGGAAGAGCCGATGAGCCCGTCGCCCGAGAACGAGTCGGGGGTGATGTTGAGGATGCCCATCACGAACGTCCGCTCTCCCCAGCGGAACGTGCGGGGGCCGATACGCGATGGCGCCGGTCGTGATTCCGGCCGCGGCGAGGATGATCGGGCGGGGGCGTCGGTCATCGGCGGCGGCGCGTGACGGCCGCGGGCGGCGCCGCCGTGGTCGTGGTCGGTCGTCCGGGCAACGCGCCGGGGCGAGCTCGGGGCAGCAGTCTCTGGTCTCGTGGCGGGCTCGGGGTCTCGAAGCGCCGGGTCGTCGACGAGGTGTCCGCGGGCCATGCCGACAAGGTAGAGCGAACCTGCCACGACGATCGGACCCTGGCCCGTGCCGATCGCCCGGTCGAGGGCGGCCATCGGATCCGGCTCAACGACGATCGACGGCGCGCGATCGCGCGCGGGCCGCCGGGCGACCGCGCCGCGCCGCGCGACCCCGGCCGTGATCCGCGACCAGCGTGCGGCAAGGTCGTCCGCCGCCAGCGCACGCTCCATCCCCGGAACGCTCGTGCAGACGACGGTGGCGGCTCCCAGGGCGTTCGCACCGGCTCGTCCCGCGAGCGCCTCGATCACGCCGTCGACGTCCTTGTCGGCCATCGATGCGGTGATGAGCGTCAGCGGACCGTCTGACAGGAACGGAGCGAGGTCGTCGAGTGCGACGGCGAGCGCTGCGGCGCCGGACGGGTTGTGGGCACCATCGAGGAGGATGTCGCGGCCGCCGGCAGTCAGCAGCTCGAGCCGGCCGGGCCACGTCGCCGACGCATACCCGATGCGGCGGGCGGCGCCTCCGACCCGCACGATGCCGGCTGTCTCGAGCGCGTCGAGGACCGCGTCGGCGATCGTCACGTTCGCGGCCTGGTGGCGTCCGCGCAGCGCGACCCGTGTCCGGCCGAGCCGGGGCAGGTCGACCTCGATGCCGTCCCGGTCCCAGCCGAGGAGCGGCGCGGGGTCGACGATCGTGAGGGGGGCCCCGACGCGTCGCGCGCGCCTGCGGATGACCGCCAGCCCGTCACCGCGCGCACCCGTGACGGCCAGGTCGCCGCGCTCGATGATCGCGGCCTTCTCACGAGCGATCGCCGTGACCGTGTCCCCGAGCCGATCCATGTGGTCGAGGTCCACATTCGTGATCGCCGCCACGCCGCCGTCCCAGGCGTGTGTCGCATCGAGCCGTCCGCCAAGCCCCACCTCGACGACCGCGACGTCGGGCCGGACCTCGGCGAAGCGTGCGAAGACGATCGCCGTCAGCAGCTCGAACTCGGTCGGCGGGCCGTGGCGGCGCGCCACCCGCTCGGCGATCGGGAGGACCTCGGACACGAGCCGGGCGAAGTCGTCGGCGGCGATCGGCGCGCCATCGATACAGATCCGCTCGCGATAGCTGACGAGATGCGGCTTCGGCGTGGTGCCGACGTGATGGCCTGCCGCGCGGAGCGCCGCGTCGGCGAGAGCCAGGACGCTGCCCTTCCCGTTGGTCCCGCCGACGAGTGCACCGCGCACCGCCCGTTCCGGATGCCCGAGCTCACGCAGGAGCGCGCGTGTCCGCCCGAGCCCCAGCCGCATCCCGAAACGTCCCCGCTCGGCGAGGGCAGTCAGCGCGTCCTCGTAGCTGAGTCGACGGGATGGCGCCGTCATCGGCCGGTCACTCGCGGGTCAGCTCGTCCTCGTAGAAGACGCACTGGTTGAAGCGTGCGGTGAGGCAGACGTCGTTGACGTAGCCCTGCTCGAGGTGGACCCCACCGCGCAGCTGACACCGTGAGGTGTTCGCGTCCTGTCGGATCAGGGCCTTGAGCAGGTGTGGAGCCTGGATCGGGATCGCGCCGCGAGTCCCGGTCATGTAGAAGTGGGGGCAGACATTGCGACGGAGGTTCGGGAGGCCGAACGGGCGACGCGGTGTCATCGCGCCCGAAGGCCCGTACGACGCCGACGTCGCGGCGGGATCAGTCATGCCGCGCGCCGAGGCCGGTGAGGGTGACACTCGGGCGATCGGGCCGACGCCGAATGCGGGTCTCCCCGTGGAAGCGCCGGAGCGACCGCCTCCCGGCCCACCGGACGAACGCCCCCCGACCGAGGGATACGACCCAGCCGACGAATGCGACGCAGCGGACGGACCGCTCGAAGGCGGCCTCGAACCGCCCGAGGTCCCAGACGGGCCCGGCATGGCTCGCCCGGTCCCGCCCGACGGCGGGCGGCTGGTTCTGGGATCGCGAGGATCCACTCCTTGCCCTCACGTTCTGCCGCGCGTTGCGATCTTCGTAGCGCACGCTCCCGGCCAGAGTACAACGCACCGCCGTCACCGGAGCGCTCAGGATCCAGATGTCGCCGGTGCTCCAGCGTGCCGTCCCGGCCATGATCGGACCATCGCCCGCCTTCGTGCGACAATCCCCTGCGATGACGACCCGTCGCGATCAGCGTCAGACGCACGTTCGACCGCGACCCCCATCGACCGGTCGCCCCGCGCCCGTCAGGCTGAAGCCGCGGAACCCGGGTCCGGTCCGCGTTTCGACGCAGCGCCCCGCCGAGCGTGGCCGTGGGACGCCGTTGCTCGCCCGGCTCGCCCTTATCGCCGTCGTGGCGGCGCTCGGGGTCGGCGTCCTCTACGTCGGCATGGCTGGTTTCGGGAAGGCCGCCAGCGGGCTCGGCAGTGCGGTGGGCGGGTTCATCGGCAATGTCACCGCGACACCGACTCCGATCACGTCGATCGCGCCCATCACCGACGCGCCTGCGCTCTCGCTGCCGGTGGAGCCGTACACCGCGGAGTCGACGGTCGACCTGCAGGTCACCGTTCCCCAGGCGCTCCGGGGCAGCACCGACTACAAGATCCGCGTCTACCTGGCACTGCAGGGCCAGGGACCCGGCGCCCTGCAGGACGTCGCCCTTGCCGACCTCCCGCAGACGGTCATCCCGGTCGAGCTGACGAAGGGGATCAACGACTTCTCGGTGACGCTCGTCGGCGCCAGTGGCGAGTCGGCGCATTCGGCCGTGGCGCGCTACGTCTTCGACGACACCCCGCCGAAGATCACGATCACTTCGCCGAAGGACGGCGCGATCGTGAATCGCGCTGCGGTGGACATCATCGGCAAGACCCAGGCTCGAACGGTGCTCATCGCGAGGAACGCAGACAACGGATCGTCGTTCACGGGCAGCGCCGGCGCCGATGGCTCGTTCACGCTCAGCGTGGCTCTCAGCGACGGCGGCAATGACATCGCCATCACCGCCACCGATCCGGCGGGCAACCATTCCGAAGCAGCGCTCTCCGTCGTTCGCGGGACCGGCAAGCTGACCGTCGTCCTCGGCGCTTCCGCCCACACGGTCAAGCAGGACAAGCTGCCCGAACCCGTCACGCTGTCGGCGACCGTCACCGACCCCGACGGAGCGCCCATCCCGAACGCTCCGCTCACCTTCACCCTGAGCATTCCCGGGGTTCCGACCGTCACCCAGGAGACGACGACCAACCAGAACGGCAAGGCCAGCTTCGCGACGACGATCCCGAAGGGCGCCGACATCGGCCAGGGAAACGTCACGGTCCTGGTGTCGACCGACCAGTTCGGCTCGACACAGGACTACGGCGACATCTCGATCGTCGAGTAGCGGAGTGAGCCGGCACCACTTCGGCGCCCGGCTGCATCGGTTCACCGACGACCTCGGCTACCGTCGGGTCGCCCTCGAGAACGAACAGATCCGGGTCGAGATCCTTCTCGACAAGGGAGCGTCCGTCCGCTCGTTCCTGCACAAGCCCACCGACACCGAGTTCATGTGGCACTCGCCGCTCGGGCTCCGCCCGGCGAGCGAAACGATCGGGGGCGATTTCCTCGACGGCTACGAGGGAGGCTGGCAGGAGATCTTCCCGAACGGTGGCCCACCGTCGCGGCATCCGTCGGGCGCGGAGCTGCCATTCCACGGCGAGGCGGCGACGGTCCCGTGGGACATCGAGGTCGAAGAGGACGAGCCGTCGGCGGTCCGCATCCGGCTCTCGGTCGAGACCGCGCGAACGCCGCTCCGCCTGACGAAGACGCTCACGTTGCGCCGAGGCTCGGGCGTCCTCGAGATCGACGAGCAGATGTCGAATCTGTCGCCGTTCCCGGTCGAGCTGATGTGGGGCCATCATCCGGCGTTCGGGTCGCCGTTCCTCGATGCCTCGTGCCGTATCGATGTCCCGGCCCGCCGAGCGAGCACGCGCCGCTCGGCGGCGATGCCGGGAAGCCGGCTCGCCTTCGGTGCGGACTTCGACTGGCCGATGGCGCCCGGCGCGTCGGGCGGTTCGGTCGACCTTCGCCAGGTCCCGTCAGCCGATACGGCCGCGGCCGAGTGGGTCTGCCTGTCGGAGCTGTCGGGTGGGTGGTACGCCTTGACGAATACCGACCGGCGGGTGGGCTTCGCGCTGGCGTTCGACGTCGAGGTCTTTCCGTACTTGTGGTTCTGGCAGATGTGGGGCGCCACGGCGGGCTACCCGTTCCACGGGCGGGCCTACTGCTGCGCCCTCGAGCCGTGGACCAGCTGGCCGGATTCGGGCATCGAGGAGACGATCCGGAACGGGACGGCGATCACGCTGGCCGGCTCCGCGTCGATCGAAACGAGCCTGCGAGCGGTGGCGTATGCGGGTCTCCGGAGCGTCGACGGCGTCACGCGCGAGGGGGTCGTGAGCGGGGACGCGTCCTAGGCGGAGTGGGAGCTGGCGTCGAGCGCCGGTGGGCGCCGGCACATTCGACATCGAGGCCGCTCGCAGCTACCATCCGACCATGGCGATGTGGCGGTGTCCGCACTGCTCGACACCGCAGGCTGAGACAGCCAGGTGTTGGGTCTGCCATCGGTCCACCACCGCATGCGGGACATGCAAGCATTTCCGTCGCTCGGTGGCCGCACAGCTCGGCTACTGCGGCCTCGACCGGAAGCGCCGACCCCTTGGCGGGAACGAGATCCGCGCCTGCTGGGAGTCGGCGAGTCCTGCTGCGGGTGGCATGCCCGGTCCGGTGCCGCGACGATCGTGGAACGCCTGTTCGCAAGCTCGAGTTCATCGAGGTGCCGACGGCCGACCCCGCCACGCGGTCTCCCGACGGCGTGACTCCCCGGGACCGGGCGGCCGCTCGCCGCGACGAACCGGTCCGTGCCGAAGCGATGCTGCCACCGGCCGTGCCGCCAGGGCCGCCGATGGAAGGACGCTGGAGCCTCTGGGGCGACCCCGAAGCCTGAGCGTTCCGGCCGGCTGCACCTCTGGCTGGGTTCTCGACCCGGCCGCGACCCTAGGACGGGCTCGGTGGCGCGGACGGCGTCGGCGTGGGAGTCGGCGTCGGCGTGGGAGTCGGCGTCGGAGTCGGCGTCGGCGTCGGTGTTGGCGTGGGCGTCGGTGTAGGAGTCGGCGTGGGTGTCGGTGTCGGAGTGGGCGTCGGTGTCGGGCTCGGGCGTCGGAGTCGGCGTCGGGCTCGGCGTCGGGGTCGGTTCCGGACCCTTCGAGACGACCCAGTCGATCGGCGTGCCCTTGACGACGACGATCCCGGCCGGCGGGCTCTGACCCGAGATGAACCCGATCGGCACCGTGGGGTCGAACGACTCGCTCCGGGTGCCGAGCTTCAGCCCCGCATCGACGATCGACTGGAGTGCCTCGCTCTCGATCTTGTTCTTGAGATCGGGGACGGGCACGGTCCCGGCCGCCGCGGCGACCGTGACCTTGATGGAACTGCCCTTGTCGATCTTCGTGCCGCCCCGCGGATCCTGCGACAGGATCGTGCCGGCCGGTTGTTCGGACTCCTGACCGGTCGGATCGAGCGTGAGGTCAAGGGCCTCGGCCTGAGGAGCAGCGGCGCTCACCAGGGTCCCTACGAAATTCGGGACCGTGACCTGGGTGACGGCCGGCGTCCGGTTCCCGGACAGCAGCTGAAAGACGAGAAAGGCGATCGCGGCGAGGAGGGCGATGGCCAGGATCCCGGCGATCCACACGAGCGGGCTCGTACCCTTGTCCTCGTCTACGAGGGCGGCGCTCGTTCCGGAGGTCGACGTCTTGGTCACGACGACGGCGTCATTCGGCGTGGCGTATGCGGCCGTGTCGTACGGGACCGCGGTGGGGTTCGGGCGTGCCGTGGCCGAGACCACAGCAGGGTTGGGCCCTGCAGCAGCGACGACCGTCGCGCCCGCGAGGGCACCGGCCGCTGCGCCGCCGGCGGCTGCCGCGCCCGCCCCACCGGCCGCGGCGCTCGCCGCGAGCCAGCCGTCCAGGGCATCGGCCATCATCCCGGCGGAGGCGTATCGGTCGATCGGGTCGGGCGCCAGTGCCCGCCGGGTCACCGACGACAGCTCCGGCGGCACGGACGGCCGCAGGCTGGCGGGGTCCGGCGTCGGCCCGGTGAGGCGGGCCAGGGCGACGCCCGCGGCGCTGTCTCCCTCCCACGGCCGGACGCCGGTCAGCATCTCGAACAGGACGATGCCGAGACTGAAGATGTCGGACGACGCCGTCGCCGACTCGCCTCGGGCCTGCTCGGGGCTGAAGTAGTGGACGGACCCCAGCGTCACGCCCGGGAGCGTCATCTCGGCCTCGGCGACGGCCCGGGCGATGCCGAAGTCGGCGACCTTGACCCGGCCGTCGCGGCCGATGAGGACATTGCCGGGCTTGACGTCCCGATGGACGAGACCGCTGACGTGGGCCGCGGCCAGCGCGCGGGCAACGGCCGAGGCGATCCGCGCGGCCTGGCGCGGCGGGAGGGCGCCGGATCGCCGGAGGATCGTCGCGAGGTCCTCGCCGTCGACGAGCTCCATGACGATGAACGGACCGCTCGGGTCGGCCCCGTAGTCGTAGACCGTGACGACGTTCGGGTGGCTGAGTGAAGCGGCCGCCTGGGCTTCCTGGCGGAACCGGGACGAGAAGTCGGGGTCGCGGAGGTATTCGGGCCGGAGGAGCTTCAGTGCGACGTCGCGTCCGAGACCGGTATCGGTGGCCCGGTAGATGGTCGCCATCCCGCCCTGGCCGATGAGCTCGACGAGGCGATACCGACCACCCAGGATCTGCCCGATCTCCGCCAAGAGGTCCCCTCCGCTGTTCCACCGCCGTCCGGACCGACGCGGGTCGCATCGTACCGCACGTCATCGAAGGTCCGTCCGAAGATCGGCGGCGCGGCTCCGAGACCCGCGCGCACTCAGCCAGCGGGGCGTCGGCCCGCGTCAGGCCCGGGTCGAGGCCGGCGTCAGAGCGGTAGCGCCCGCAGGTATTCGCGGAATTCGGCGCCGAAGTCCTGGCGTCCGAGGGCGAGTTCGACCGAAGCCTTCAGCCAGCCCATCGTCGTGCCGGCGTCGTAGCGCGTCCCCTCGAACTCGTAGCCGTAGACGAGCTGCTCCTCCATCAGCGCCTGGATCGCGTCGGTGAGCTGGATCTCGCCGCCGGCGCCGCGTGGCGTCTGCTCGAGCTTGTCGAAGATCTTCGGCGTCAGCACGTAGCGTCCGATGACCGCGAGGTTCGACGGGGCCGATCCGGGTTCGGGCTTCTCGACGAGGCCCATCACCCGATGGAGTCGCCCGTGGTCGAGCGGGTCCTCGCTCGGCTCCGAGGCGATGACGCCGTATCTGCTCGTCTCTTCGGCCGGGACCTCCATGACGGCCACGACCGAGTTGTGGGTCTGGTGATAGACCTGAATCGAGCTGACCGATGCACGGCCGGTCGGCGACGACGACGTCGTCGGGAAGCATCACCGCGAATGGCTCGTGGCCGATCAGGTCCTTGGCCATCAGCACCGCGTGTCCCAGTCCGAGCTGCTCCTTCTGGCGGATGTACGCGACCTGGGCGAGGTCGCTGATCCGGCGGATCTGGCGGAGCTTCTCGATCTCGCCCTTCTCCTCGAGCAGCGCCTCGAGTTCCCGCGACAGGTCGAAGTGGTCCTCGATCGACCCCTTCTGGCTCGACGTGACGATGATCACCTGCTCGATCCCGGCGGCGACAGCCTCCTCGACCGCGTACTGGATGATCGGCTTGTCGACCAGGGGCAGCATCTCCTTCGGCTGCGCCTTGGTAGCTGGAAGGAAGCGGGTCCCCCAGCCGGCAGCAGGGAAGACGGCCTTTCGTACGCGCATCGAGCCCCTTCGTGCGTGGCCTGGGTGGGTCCCAGCAGTATAGCCCGCGTCCACCGCGCTCCCGTTCACAGAGACGGCTTCGGCGTGTCAACGATGCGGCGACGGCGTCCCCGGCAGGCTCGGCTGGAGCGACCTTGCGAACGACCGGATCGCCGCGTTGAACGCTGCCGGCCGGTCGAGGTTCGCGAGGTGCCCCGCACCAGCGATGCGCACCCGTGTGGCGTCGTGCGCCGCCCTCGCGAACCCGCCCGCGAAGAGGCGGAACGGCAGGTCGTATTCGCCGTTGATGATGAGCGTCGGGCCGGGATAGGCCGCCAGGCGAGGGATGAACCGTTCGCCGGCGAGCGCGCTCAACGCCGCAGTCCCGCCCTTCCACCAGAAGCCGCCGCCCACGATCTCCTCGGCGATGGCCGACGGATAGCGCGTCCGGAAGAGCCGTGCGTTGAGGCGATCGAGCCGGGCCTCGTCGACGGAGCCCATCAGGCGCCCGAGTGCGAGGTAGGGGAGGGCACGGAGCCGTGTCGGTTCGGCGGTCGCGCCGCTCAGCACGAGGCCCCGGACGAGGTCTGGCCGGCGGGACGCGAGCTCCATCGCGACGTAGCCGCCGAGCGACAGCCCGACCACGATCGCCTGCTCGTCTCGGGCCTCGGTCCGGATCGTCTCCGCGACGGCTTCGGCGGCGGCCCGGAGCGAGAACGTCTCTCCGGCCCGATGGCCGTGGGCAGGGAGATCCATGGCGACCGCCCGGAACTCGCCGCCGAGTGCCTCCACCTGCGGCGCCCAGAACGTCCTGCACAGGCGAACCCCGTGGATGAACACGATCGCTGGTGCATCCGCCGGGCCCGCGGCGAGGATGTGGGCGGGCGGACGCCCGAAAGCCGGGGCGACGTCGACCGGCGGCGCGCTATCGACCACGGTCCGGGCGATGCTCGACTGCGAACAGCGCAGCCTGCGTCCGACTCGTCAGGGCGAGCTTGGCGAGGATGTTCGACACGTGCGTCCGTGCCGTTCTTTCGGCCATCCCGAGCTCATCGGCGATGGCCCGGTTCGTGAGCCCGCGGGCGACGCCGTCGAGCACCTCACGCTCGCGCGTCGTCAACCGGCCGAAGCCGGCCCGGGCAGCGTCACTCGCCGACGTGGAACCTGGCCCGTGTACGCATCCGGCGGGCGACGATCCCGGCCACCGCGGGATCGAGCACCACCTCGCCGGCGTGGGCGGCGCGGATCGCGGCCGCGAGGTCGTCCGCCTCGGCATCCTTGAGGAGGAACCCGCTCGCTCCGGCCTCCATCGCGGCGGTGATCCGGTCCTCCTCGATGAAGCTCGTGATCACGACCACCTCGATCCCCGGGTGTCGCTGCTTGAGCTCGGCCGTCGCCGCGATGCCGTCCATGCCGGGCATCAGCAGATCCATGACGACCACGTCGGGGAGCAACGCCGCCGCCGAATCCAGTGCCGCCATCCCGTCGGCGGCTTCGCCGACGACCTCGAGATCGTCGTGCAATCCCAGGAAGTCACGCATCCCGCGCCGAACCATCGCGTGGTCGTCGACGATCAGGACGCGGATCGGCGTGCTCAACCGCGGGCTCCCTCGACGAGCGGGGGAGCGTCGGGGCATCGTCGTGGTCGCCCTCGACGGCCGGCGCCGCGACGGTCCGTGCCCCGGCCGTCGCCACTGCCTCCGTCCCTGCCGATCGCTGGAGGATCACCGCGGCGGCCAGGATCGCGACGCCACCGGCGACCTGGAGCACCGTCAGTCGCTCATCGAGCAGCCAGGCGGCCAGCGCGACGCCGACCACCGGCTCGAACAGCATCAGGATCCCGGCACGGGTCCCGCCGACGACGCGGATCCCTGTCAGGAACAGGATCGAGGGGATCGCTGCGGCGAACAGTCCGGTGAAGACGAGGATCGGCAGGATCGACGGCTGATCGATCGGCAAGGTCAGCTGCGAGCCGCCACCGGTGAGCGCGGCCGCGGCGAGCGAACAGACGAAAGTGACCCCGAGAACCGAACCCATCGCCTGCTCGGCCGGGACCGTCGGGAAACCCGATCGGCTGATGATCACGAACACCGCCTGGAAGACGGCAGCGCCAAGGGCGAACCCGAACCCGATGGCATCGAGCCGGAGCCCGTTCGCCGGGTCGAGCTGCGACGCCACGACCGCGACCATCCCGGCGACGGCCAGGCCAAGTGCGACGACCCGCGGCCGGTCGAGGCCTTCGCGACCGAGCGCGACGTTCGCGGCGGCGACCATGACCGGGTAGGTGTAGAAACCGAGCAGCGCCAGGGCAACGGTGATCCGATCGAACGCGATGAACATCGCGACATTGAGCGCGAACCCGGTGAAGGCCGCGATTGCGAGGCTGCGGCCCGCACGACGGTCGAGCTCGCCGAAGCGGACCAGGCGGCCGCCGCG
This sequence comes from uncultured Chloroflexia bacterium, assembly GCA_963816675.1. GTDB lineage: Bacteria > Chloroflexota > Limnocylindria > Limnocylindrales > CSP1-4 > SPCO01. The sequence continues at coordinate 213,989 of CAWFLS010000005.1, read as the reverse complement.
TCGAGCGATCCGCCACCACACGAACGCAGCGATCGCGATCAGGCCGATCCCCGAGCGCCAGGCCACGAACCCGATCGGCTCCATGCCGGCGTCGAACGCGAAGCGCGAGAGCGGCCCGAGTGTCCCGAACAGCGATGCCGCCGCGAGGACGATCGCGAATCCGAACATCGGGGAGTGCAGCGGTGTACGGGGCGCGGACACGTCGCCCATGGTAGGGCGGCTCGCTGGCGCAGGGCCAGCCGTCGGGCCTCCCTGGCGTTACCTCACGCGTGGGCTTTCGATGGCCCCGTCTCTTCGCCTGGTGAATCGGCCTCTTCGGCGAGTCGCTGTTGGTCGGGGCGTTCGATCCGGATCCTTCCGAGCCTCATCGACGTGAACGGCACGCGGACCTGACGGAACACCTCGGTCGAGACGAGGAACCCGGCGAACAGGAAGAGGACAGCGATGAACTTGCCGACCTGGAACCAGTCGGTGATCCCGAAGCGGGTCAGGATGTCGCCGCCACCCGCCGCGAACGCACCGATCGCGATGAGGATCGTGGCCGGGACGCGCGTATGCAGGCGGCCGGCGACCAACGCCCGGACCGCGCCGGGGAGTGACACGACGAAGTTGACGGGGATCGCGACGATCGAGATGACGAGGTTGAAGAGGAATTCGTCACCCGGCTGGTTCGGATCGAGCGAATAGGCAAGCAGCCTTCGCTTCGGCATGAACACGTACGCCGAGAAGAGGGCGCCAAATGCCAGGGCGAAGGCACCGGTGATATTCATGAACGGCGTCAGCAGCCGGATCGTCCCCGGGAACAGCTCGGCCGTCGGGCGCATTCGTCGTGGGACTCAGGACGTAGCCGGGCGCCGGGACCGAGGTCGTCAGCATGAGCACGACCGACACGATGCTGGCTCCGACGACCGCGATCGCCGCGAGTACCGGCCAGCGGTCGTTGGCGAAGTAGGTCTCGACGGCAACGGCCACCGCGAGGATCCCGGCGGTGACGAAGTAGAGGATCGGGGCGCTACCCGCGTCGGGGTAGTCGAATCGCCGCTGCGTCAGAAACGTGAACAGGCCGGCCAGGAACAGCCCCAGGGCAAACGTGTAGCCGAATCTGGTCCGTCCGAGCAGAAAGGCGGTGCCGAGCCCGAGCCAGCCGGCGGTGAGGAGGGCGCCGGTCAAGTACCAGGTCTTGTACAGCGTGTCGTTCCAGCCCGATGCCGCGCCGAGCGCCTCACACCCGGACGCGATCCCGTAGAACAGCATCCCGGCCGCCCAGATCAGCTGGAAGCCATGTCGTCGCTCGCGCCATTGATCGAAGAGCGCCAGAGAGAACAGCAGGGCAAGGATCGACGTCACGGCGGGCAGGACGACGAGCGTGTTCACGGTCAGCCATCCTCCTGGTGGTAGGTGTCGATGAACCGGATCAGCAGTCGATCCAGCAGACCCGAGGCCTTGTCGTAGAGCGCGGCAAGGTGTGAGGCGTCGAGCGCGCGGCGACGGCCGAGCCGGGTCAACTCGTCGAGGAACGGCCGGCGAGCGGCGACGAAGAGACCGACCGCCTCGGTCAGGCTCGCGCCGGACTCCCCGAGCCGTCGAGCGAACTCATCGACCAGGGCTGTTGCCTCGGTCTCCGATCGGGCCCGCGCCGCGGCGTCGTCCGACGCATCAAGGTTCGCGATCAGGACCTCGACCAGGCGGCGACCGTCCTGCCGGTAGCGCTCGCGAACGTCGAGGTCGCCGGCGGGGATACGCGACGCGGAGGCGTCAGACGTGTAGCTGCGCCTGTACGCGAGGGCCACCCGCTCCGGACTCGCACCGAGACTCGACAATGGACGGACGGTCAGGCGGCGGCTCGCGGCCAGCCGTTCGAGCACGCCGCGGTCGAACCGACGATGGCCGCCCGGCGTGACGTAGACGTCCACCCGGCCGTCGTCGGCCCACCGCCGGAGTGTGTCGGGGTCGACTCCGACCAATCGGCTCGCCGGGCCGAGCGAGAGCCACCGGGATGCTGCACGTTGATCAGGCACGGTCCTTGGGTTTGGGCGCCGACGGGTCGGCCGGGCGTGGGGGGAGACGCCCGGGGGCCGACCCGTCGGCATGATGGTTGAGACGCCGGAATCTGGGCAAATCTGGGAAGCGACGATTTGCTCAGCCGGCCGGAGGATAGAAGTCCGCGAACGCCCTGTCAATCCTCAGGCGAACGGGGCGCCGGATCGCCGGCGCCGGGTCGATCGGCGGGGTCGTGAAGCGCTCGACCACGGGCGCCCCGCGTCTCCTCAGGGGAGCGAATCAGGCGGGAATGAACTCGTGATCGTCACGATGGATGCCGTCGCACAGGCCCAGGGTGGGTGGGTCCAGCGGGATCGAGATCGGTCGCATGATCTCGCGGACCTGGCCGCGGCGACAGAACAGGTATCCCTTGGCGGCCATCCAGCGGCGGACGCACGCGGCATCGGGGTGGAACTCGAACGGACCAGGATTGACAGCCGCTCGATCGGTCCACGCGACGGCCGTCTCTGCTGCAACGATATCGAGCAGGTTCACCCGCCACGGGGTCCCCTCGATGACCTGCAGGCATCCCTCGCATCGCACTGCGATGTTGTCCTTGACGATCGTCCGGATGTGGACGCCCATGATCTCCATCGCGGCCGATGGTAGCAGGGGAGTCGCGGCCTCGACGGTGGGCGGTCGCCCGCTCGATGCCTGGACGGGCTGTGGGCCGCAGCCGTGAGCAGTGGTGCCCCCAAGGGGATTCGAACCCCTGATCTCCACCTTGAAAGGGTGGCGTCCTAGGCCTCTAGACGATGGGGGCACGGGACGGCCGGAGTCTAGCAGAGGGTCTGCCGCGGGCTCGATCAGCTGACGGCTGTGACACCAGGAAGAGGATCACCGACCCGGCGATGCAGCTGAATCCGATGATCGCCGCGATCCCGCCACCGACCGCGAGACCCAGCGCACGTGCGCCGCGGTCCTCGAGCCCGGCCCGCCACGTCGCTCGCAGGAGGTACAGAGCGAGCGCGGTGAACACGATGCCGAGCGCGACCCCGCCCGAGGCGAAGAGCGGGATCTGCGACGTGTCACGGACGGTAACGGCATACGCCGCGAACGCCAGGGACCCGATCAGGGCGATCGCGAGGATCACCAGCCCCGGCGAGATCCGCCTCATGCGTCGAACCCCTTCCGAGGACGTTTCGGCGGCGGGTCATCCGTCGCGCCCGGCGTGCCCGCCGCGGCCGTTCCTAGAGCTCGGTGGTAGACGGCCACGTTGTACGACAGCCGAGGACGGGTCATCGAGGCTGCGACCTCGTCCCCCACGCGGCCGAACGCAGCTCGGAGAAAGTCCGCCGCGTCATCCATCGATTCGAACGTCCAGAAGCAGTGGATGACACGCACCTTGAAGCCGTTGCCGAGGAACGGCCCGGTTCGCTCGGTCCAGGACCCGTATTCAGGCAGGGCGCCGCGCAGTCGGGACACGTCGTCCCGGCCGTAGTCGTGAACGACGAGCAGCCGGCCACCCTGCCGCGCGACACGCTCGGCTTCGGCTACCTCCTCCGGCGCGGCGCCTCGAAAGCTGCTCCATAGCCCCACCACGACGTCGGCGGAGTCGGCAGCCTGACCCGCCAAGGCGTGACCTGCTGTCTCCGACTCCACGCCTTGCCCGACACTTCCGCGAGCGGGATCTGGTTCAGGAGCGACAACGAGCCGGGCGCCGAGGCCGGTCAACTGCCGGGCCCTGATCCCATCCACGCGGCCGATGAGGACCACGTCCCGACCACCGATCGGCCCGAGCGCATCGAGGGCGCGGGGAATCTTCTCTTCGGTGTCCAGGCAGCGGGCGAGGCGCTCGTTGAGCGTGCCTCCAAGCGCGATCGGGAGATCAGCCACAGGACCGCGAGTATGCGGCATATCGCCGGGCGGACCAGCCACGAACTTGATGCGGCTCGACGGCCTCAGCTCCGCATGACGACGATCGGGCGCCCTCACCCGACCGAGCCGATCAAGCGTGCTGAGCCCGTGATGCCAACGACTGGCATCATCCCGAGGCCAATACTCCCCGCCCGAACTTGGCATCAATTGGACTCGCGTTCCCGGGCTCCGGCGCTCGGTCCGCACGGCCGCCGCGAAGGGCGTCCGACACGCGGCCGCGATCAACTGACGCGAAGGACGCCCCCGGTCCGGCCGGCCAGACGGATCGTCGCCGCGCCGTCGAGGACCGCCGACTCGGGGATCGTGTCGAAGCCGGGAAGGGCGATCCCGACGAGTCGCTCGGTGCCCTCGAGATCCATCGCCCTCGAACCGAACCGTCAAGTCGACCGGGTTCTCCCCGGCATTCGCAACCACGACGAACCGTGACGATCCAGTGCCGCGCTCGAACGCGACGGCGCCGTCCGCGGCACCCACGACCCGAAGCGGCCCGGCTCGCAACGCACGCTCACTCGATCGCAGCTGGAAGAGCGCCCGCACGGTTTCGCGCAGTCCGGGCGCCCATCGCGTCCGATCCCACGGGAACGCGCCTCGCGAGGCGGGGTCGTTGCCGCCGACGAGCCCGACTTCATCGCCGTAGTAGACACATGGGGCGCCCGGCAGGGTCGCCTGGAAGAGCGTGGCCAGCCGAACCGCGGCGAGGTCGCCACCGAGGACGGTCCGCATCCGCGGCGCGTCGTGCGATCCGAGCAGGTTGAGCTGGACGTCGACGATGTTCCGGTCGTACGCGCCCATCAAGGCCATCACTCGCGCGGCGAAGCCGGGACCGTCGAGGGATCGGAGACCCGCGTCGTATTCGTGGTGCGACCGAACGACGTCCAGGTCCAGCGATGCACCGCCGGCGTAGCCGAGGATGGCTTCCCCAAGCGGATAGTTCATGAGTGCGTCGAATCGGTCGCCGCGAAGCCATTCGGGCGCCTCGCGCCAGATCTCGCCCACCAGGTACGCGTCGGGCCGGATCGCCCGGCAGCGTGTCCGGAACTCCTGCCAGAACGCCTCGTCATCGATCTCGGCCGGGACGTCAAGCCGCCAGCCATCGATCCCGAAGCGGAGCCACGTCTCGGCCACCCGGAACAGGTACGCCCGGACTTCGGGTTCGTCGGTGTTCAGCTTGGGAAGGGCCGGCAGCCCCCACCATGCCACGTAGCCGAGGTCCGCGGCAGCCGTTCCGGCGTCGGGGTAGGCCCGGATCGACCGCCCGGCTTCGATGGCCGACTCGTCGAGGTGGAACCAGCGGCGATACGGCGACGCTGCCCCGTTCTCGAGGATGTGGTGGAACGGCCAGAAGCCGCGCCCGGTGTGATTGAACACGCCATCGAGCACCACCCGCATCCCGCGGTCGTGGGCCGTGTCGATCAACTCGCGGAGCGCGCCGTTGCCGCCGAGGAGCGGGTCGACCGTGAAGTAGTCGTACGTGTGATATCGGTGATTCGAAGCGGACTGGAAGATCGGGGTCAGGTACAGCGCGTTGATCCCGAGGTCCTGGAGATACGCGAGGTGCTCGACGATGCCAAGCAGGTCGCCCCCCTTGAAGCCATGGACCGTGGGCGGCGTATCCCAAGGCTCGAGGCGGCCGGGCTTCACGACACGCTCGCTCGATGCGAATCGGTCCGGGAAGATCTGGTAGAAGACGGCATCCCGGACCCACGCCGGGGTGTCGATCGACATCGTGAGGGACCTCGCGAGCGGAGCGTCGCCGATGCCCTGTCGCGGGCCGCTCCGCGGGACGCGCGGCGGGTCGGCGGGCTGGAAGGGTGTCCGAGTTCGAGTTCGGGGCGATCAGTGAAGAGCGCGATGCACGTCGGGATGCGTCCGCTCGACCGCGACGGACTCCTTCGTCGTCTCCTCGATCGCCTCGCTTTCCGCCGCCGCCGTCTCGATCGCCTGCGCATCGGTGACGACGCTGGTTGCGACGATGTCGTCCCACGTCGGGACGATCGGCGCTGCGGGAGGCTTCGGTCCGTTGAAGTCGAAGTGGACGCTGTCCTCTTCCTGGACCCCCCTCGGCCAACCTTCGCCCCGGTATGGCCGGAAGATCGTCAGGTTCATCTTCGAAGGCGACAGCAGCAGCTCAAGACCTCGGACCGCGATCAACAAGCCGGCCAGGGCGGCTCCCATATAGATCAATCCTGAGATCACCACCCGGTGCCTCCGCTGCCGTTCATCCTGCCGGCGCATCGCTGCGCCTCGGTTCGGGCGGTCCGCCACCGCCCGCTCGCAACGAGAATTCTACTATTCGAGGTCCGATCGGCCAGGTTCTGCCCTCTGGAGGATGGCGCCGGAGACCGCCGGTAGCGTCAAACCGGTGCCGTCGACCGAAACGGCGTCATCCGTCGCGACCATGAGTCGCCACGTCGCCGACCGGTCGATCTCAACGTGGACGGTGGCCTCCCCGTTGTTCAGCGCCACGAGCGCCTCGGCCTCGCCGTTCGAGCAGCGGTACAGGTAGAGGCCAGCCGCGTCGTCGAGCGCTACGGTCGCTCGGTCTCCTCGCCACAGCGTGGGGTCCGCCTGCCGAACCCCGATGAGGCGTCGGTAGAGCTCGAGCAGGGCGGTGTCCTGATCGCCACTCCAGAGCATCGGCAGGCGCGACTCCTCAGGGTGGCCGCTGCCGTCCTCGTAGCGCACGTCGCGCCGCTGCGAGACGCCTACCTCCGTGCCGTAGTAGACGATCGGCGGCCCCGGCAGCGTGAACTGGCACAGCGCCGCGAGCCGCAGGCGGCGAACGTCACCCTGGACGACCCACAGGAACCGGTTCATGTCGTGGTTGTCGAGGAATGACGGCATCACGAGGCCGTCATCGAAGAATTCGAAGTGGCGTCGGAGGAAGGAATCGAGATCGCTGGCCCGGGTGTCGGCGAACGCGAAGAACCCGCGCAGCGCCTGGAGCAGGACGAAGTCGAGGCAGCCGTCCAGCCGTCCGCGATACGTCCGCTGGAGCGCCGGCGTCTCGACGACCTCGCCGATCGTGATGCTGTCGGCCTTCGAGCGGCGGGTCTCGGCGCGGAACTCGCTCCAGAAGGCATGCGACGGCCCCTGCGCGTAGTCACACCGGAAACCGTCCACGCCGAGGTCGAGCCAGCGGCGGGCGCTGTCGATCATGTATTCGCGGGCGCCCGGGTCGTCGCAGTCGACCTGCGGATGGTCGCGCACGCCGAAGAACGACAGGTACTGGTCGGGCCACTCCGTGAACGTGAACCAGCTGGCCTCGGGGCTGTCGAGATCCCGGATCGCCCGCTGGAAGGCGGCGTGGTCGGACGACACGTGGTTGACCGCGAAGTCGAGGATCACCCGAACGCCGGCCGCGTGGGCCGCCGCGACGAGCGTCCGAAGGTCGTCCTCGGAGCCGAGGCGTGGCTCGACCGTTCGAAGGTCCGTCGCGTCGTAGCCGTGGTGCGACGGGCTCGGGAACACCGGGGAGAGCCAGATGCAGGTGGCCCCGAGTCCGATGATGTGATCGAGGTGCTCTACGACGCCACGGAGCGTTCCGCCGTAGAAGCCGCCCGGTGTCGCCGGTTCGGCGAACGGCCGTCCTCCGTCAGTAGCGAAGCGATCGACGAAGACCTGGTAGATGACCGCGTCGCGAAGCCAGTCCGGGACCTGCTCGTCGTCGACGTGGTAGGCGAAGCTGCCGCGTCGAGGGAGCGGCCAGAGGGTCGGCGCCCCTGGCGCGAGGACAAGACCGCTCGACTCGGCAACGCCGGGTGGCCGCTCGCCGGCAACCAGCCCGGCGGTCTCGGTCGCCCACGTGCTTTCGGCCGTCGTGATCGGCCCACGCCTCGATCCGATACCGGACGAGCGTGCCCGATGCCTGGCCAGGGACGTGGCCGGACCACGTTTCGGTGTAGGTCCACGTGAGGGTGTCCCAGGCGACACCGGTTCGCTCAAACGCGATCGCCGTCCCGTGAGCGGCGCGGCCCCGGTCACCCGCCGGATCCGAGCCATCCGTCGTGTAGTAGCACGCCACGTGGTCCGCGTGGACGCGGCCGCCGACGGTGACCGTGAGACGCACCGCCTCTCCGGGACTTGGGTCCGGCGGCTCCAGATCGTGCCTGTGGCGCACCTCGCTCGATGCCGCCCGGACCTGGGCGAGGCGGAGATCGTCGGTCGCGAGCGTGCCAAACACGAAGTCGGCGGACACGTGGGCCGGGGCCGCCGGTCGGGGATCCGTGTCGGTGCTCATCGGGATGCACTCCCCGCCGACCAGATCGCGACCCCCGGGGCCATCGCGGGAAGCGCGAGGTGACCCTCGCCGACGACCGCCCGGGCGCCACTGAGCGCTTCCCTGAACTCGGTCCCTTCGGCGATGGCGCCGGCGGCCACATCCACCGCCCCAGCGGGTCTCTCGCCGGGCCCTCTCGCGACGACGACGATGACCTGCTCCTCGTCGGTATCGCGGAGGAACGCGAGGGAGTCGTCGGCCACGTCGAGGACCTGGAACCCGCCAACCTGCAGGGCGCGCGAACCGACACGATGGCGGATGAGCGTACGCACGAAATCAAGAAGGTCGAGATCCCAGGCAGCCGGGTCCCAGGGCATCGTCCGTCGGGTGGAAAGGCCGTCGTGGCCCTCGAGCCCGACCTCGTCGCCGTACAGGATCGACGGCACCCCGACGTACGTGAGCAGCAGCCCGAACGCCGCCCGCTCACGTCCGGGATCGCCGCCGACCGCGGTCCGGATGCGCGCCGTGTCGTGGCTGTCGAGCAGGTTGTACTGGCATCGTGCGACCGCCCACGGCACCCCGGCCCGATACGCCCCGAGCGTCTCGACGAGGTCGACGGTCGGCGTCCGCCCGGCGCGCATGATCGTGCCGACCCCGTGGCCCCAATGCTCCACCCCGTTGAGCCAGCCCAGGACCGGGGCGTGGAAGCCGGCGTAGTTCATGACGCCGTCCCACTGGTCGCCCGCCAGCTGCTCGGTCGCGTCGTAGGAATGCTCCCCGAGCAGGTACGTGTCGGGGTTCTCCTCCTTGACCGCCTGGCGGATCCCGCGCGCGACGTCTGCCCCGAGCTGGTCCGGCCCGAGGCGCCCGAGCATGTTCGCGACGTCGATCCGCCAGCCGTCGGCGGAATAGGGCGGCCGCAGCCACCGTCGGAGGACCGCCGCATCGCCCGCGTACATCGCGTCGCGGAGCGCCGTGTCGCGGTAGTCGAGCTTTGGCAGCGATCGGACGCCGAGCCACGACGCGTAGTCGTCGGGCCGCTGGTGGAAGACGAAGTACCGGCCGGTCGGCGCCTGCCGGATCCGCCTGTGCCTCCAGGAACCACGGGTGCTCGGAACCGGTGTGGTTCGGCGCGATGTCGAGCATGAGGCGGATGTCGCACGACGACGTGGCACGTCTCAGCGACGCAAGCCCGGCATCACCGCCGAAATGCGCGGCGATCCGGTCGTAGTCGATCGTGTCGTAGCCGTGATTGGACCGCGTTTCGAAGATCGGATTGAGGTAGATGGCGTTCACGCCGAGGTCGGCCAGGTGGTCGAGCTTTCCTTCGATGCCCGCAAGGTCGCCGCCGAAGAACTCGACCATGGCCGGTGCACCCGTGCCCGGCGGCTCGTCCCAGGCGCGCCGGCGGGTCGGGTGGCCGCGGTAGGTCCAGGCGCCGTCCTGGACGTCGTTCGATGGGTCGCCATTCGCGAAGCGGTCGGGGAAGACCTGGTAGAAGACGCGGTCGGTCAGCCACGACGGCGGGTCGAACCCGGCAACGAGCCGGAAGTCCTCGCGGTCCGTCGGAGCGGCACGATGGAGGCCCGATCCGTTGAGCCAGAACGGCCCGTCCCGCGTGCCTACGAGGAATCGGTACCCGGTCGTCGGCATGGCGAGCCGGACGGTGACCTCCCACCAGCGGCAGGCCGGCCCGGGAGCGACCTCGCGCAGCTCCGTGAACGACTGCTCGCCGTCCGGCGTCGTGCGCAGGAAGATCCGATCGATCGGCTCGTCGAACCCTGCCCTGACCCGGAGTCGGACCTCGTCGCCGATCCGGAGCCGGTCCGGCGCACCGTCCCCGGTCGGGACGACGTACCGGACCGAGCCGTCGTGGTGGAGGGAGGCGAGCGGAACCCTGTCGGTCAACCCTTCACGGCACCCGACGTCAGGCCGCCGACGATGTACTTCTGCAGCGAGTAGAACAGGACCACGGTCGGGATCGCGGTCAGGAGCGTTCCTGCCGCGAACATGCCGAAGTTCGCGTTCCGCTCACCGGCGACCAGGGAATACAGGCCGACCGCGAGCGTCTGGCTCGTGCTCTGGGTCAGGAAGACGCTGGCGATCAGGAACTCGTTGATGGCGGAGATGAACCCGAGCAGCCCGACGACCACGAGGATCGGGATGACCAGCGGAAGGATGATCCGCCGGAACACGGTGGCGTGGGACGCGCCGTCCACCTTGGCCGACTCATCCAACTCCTTCGGCACGGTGTCGAAGAAGCCCTTGATCAGCCACGTGTTCACGCCCAGGGCGCCGCCCAGGTAGATAAGGACGAGGCTCCACGGCGTGTTGAATCCCACGAGCGGGTACAGCTCGGTGATCCGGTTGAAGATCAGGTAGATGACCACGATCGCCAGGAACGCCGGGAACATCTGGACGATCAGCAGGAACAGCATCCCGGGCCGGCGCCCGCTGAACCGGTAGCGCGAGAAGGCGTACGCCGCGAACGTCGCCATCGTGAGCCCGATGAAGGTGGCCACGCCCGAGATGAGCACCGAGTTGACGAACCAGTTCGCGAATGCCGTCCTGTTGAAGAGAGCCTCGAAGTTCGAGATGCCGAACTCCTTCGGGATCAGCGACGTCGAGCTCAGCGTCCCGAGCGGATTGATGGCCGCCGAGGTGACGAACAGGACGGGGATGATCGCGAAGATGCAGCGCGATGATCGCGACGATGTGCCGCCAGCCGACGGCGCCGAACCAGCTCTGGCCTGTCATCGGTTGATCTCCTCGAGGGCTGCGGTCCGGCGGAAGCCGATGATCGAGACCGTGGCGACGATGATGAAGATCAGCACCGACACTGCTGCGGCGAAGCCGTATTGATGGCCGCCTTCGGCGAAGGCGAGCCGGTAGACATAGCTGACGAGGATGTCGGTCGCGCCGGCCTTCGGATTGTCAGGCGGGAACGGTGCGCCGGCCGTCGTGAGCTGGATCACGTTGAAGTTGTTGAAGTTGTACGCGAACGACGAGATGAGCAGCGGTGCGACGGCGACCAGCAGCAGCGGGAACACGACCGCTCTGAACGCCTGGCGCGGACTGGCGCCATCGACGGCCGCGGCCTCGGTCATGTCGTGCGGGATGGACTGGATAGCGCCCAGGCAGACGAGGAACATGTACGGGTATCCGAGCCAGAACTGAGTCAGCAGGATCGCGAATTTTGCCGTCCACTCGCCTCCGAACCAGTTGATATGCAGTCCGGTCAGGCTGTTGATCACCCCGAAGTCCGCGTTGAACATGTCACGCCAGACGAGCAGCATCGCGAACGACGGCATCGCATATGGCAGCACGATCAGCAGCCGGTAGAAACGGAGACCACGGACACGCGGCGAGTTGAGGGTCATCGCCACGAGCAATCCGGCGCCGAAGGTCAGAAGGACTGTCAGGATCGCAAAGCCGAAGTTCCAGGCGGCGATCCCGAGCAGCGGTCCGGTCAGAGCAGGATCCGTGAACGTTCGCGTGAAGTTCGCCAGCCCGACGCTCACCATCCAGCCTTGGGGCAGTGCCTCGCCGGTCGTGCTGTCGACGAAGAATCCCCGTGACTCGTCCGCGCTGTAGACCTTTCCCGGTCTCGGAATCCGTGATGCAGTCGCATGCTGCGTCGTAGGTGAGGGTCGCCTTCCCTTCGAACGCCTTGCTCACCCCGGCAGCCTTGATCGCGCCGTCGGCGGTCGGGACGCTGAGGTCCTGGACCTCGCCCGACCGGTTCGCCGCCTGACCGAGGTTCAGGACGGTCAGGCCCGGTGCCGCGGTCACCTTCCCCGTCGCGGTCACGGTCGCGTCGGTGACCGGAGTCAGCCCGGTCGCGTCACCCTTCTGGACGGTCTTCGTCTTCGGGTCGTAGAGCAGGAAGACGAGGTCGCCGGTTGCGGCGTCGCCGGGTGTCGCGATCGTGAGGACATATTCAGCGGAGCCCGCGACCTGGCCGACCGAATTCGTCTGGATCGCCGTGATCGCGTCCTGCTTCGCCGCCGAGGTGCGCATCACCGAAGTTCGTGAACGAAGTGGCGAGTGTCGCAACCACCGGGAGCACCTGGAAGGCGATCAGGAAGATCGTCCCCGGGCAGGAGGTACTTGATCGGGATGTGCCAGGGCTGGAGATAGACCGCGAAGATGACGAGCGTCACCGCGGCCAGCAGCCCGAGCCAGACCCACTCCTGCTTCGCGACGAGCGGGATCGCCATCGCGACCGCGATCGCCGCGACGACGCGCGAGGAACAGGATCTTGCCGATGAGCCCGCGGGTGGTGTCGGCTCGTAACCCCCATCGGGGCCTCGCTACCGTCGTCTCACTGGTCGTCACCGCTGGCTCCTCCTCACATCAGCGTGGACATCCGAACCGTCGGCGCCGTTGCGCCCCGTCGGTCGCTGCTTCGGTACGAGGTCAGGCGGCGGTCGGGAGCGGGACGAATCCCGCCCCCGACCGTGCGCGAGTTTCGTGACGTGGTGGCTCAGTGGAGGCCGGCGATACCGGCCCGGATGGCGACGGCAGCCGCCTTGAGCGCGGTCTCCGGATCGGCACCACCGACGATCGCGGCCTCGGCGACGCCGAACGGCGCCCAGACCTGGCCCATCGCCGGGATGGCCGGGAGGATGACGCCGCCCGCGGCAGCGGCCGCGAACTTCGGGATGTTCGGGTCGGTCGCCTTGACCTGGTCCACGGCGGCGGTCACTGCCGGCCGGCGAGGCTCAGCCTGGTACAGGCCGACCTGGAAGTCGACCGTCGGCACCAGCGAGGTGACGAATTCCTGGGCGAGCGTCTTGTTGGCGCCCTTGCTCGCGACGTAGAAGCCGTTGACGCCGATGAACGGGCCGGCCGCCTTGCCGCCCGCGAACGGCGGGATCGGCGAGATGTCGTACTTGATGCCGGCCTTCGTGATGTCGGCGATGGCCCACGGGCCTGAGACGAGGAAGGCGGTCTTGCCGCCGGTGAACAGCGGGATCGCGGTCTTGTCGTCGATCGAGCGCTTGAGGGCGCCGACGCCCTTCTCGCCCATGTCGTAGAGCTTCTGGCCGGCCGCGATCGACTCCGGCGAGTCGACGGTCACGACCTTCGGGTCCGGGTCGCCGGTGTCGGTGAGCCCGAAGAACGACCCGCCGCCCGACGTGAAGACCGGATAGATGTGGTACGCGTCGCCCTTCTGGCCGACCTGGAGGGCCATGATCTCCGTGGCCTTCTTGTCGGTGACGAGCTGCTTGCCCGCCTTGATCAGGTCTTCCATGGTGTCCGGCGCCGTCGGGCGCGAGGTCGGTGTTCCGGATCAGCGCGATGTTCTCGACCGAGTACGGGACGCCGTAGAGCTTGCCGCCGAACGTCATCCCCTTGATGGCCAGCGGATCGAAGGCGGAGGTGTCGGTCAGCCCCTGGATCGGGTCGATCGCGCCGTTCTGGACGAGGTCGCCGATGACGTCATGCGCCCAGACGACGACGTCCGGCGGGTTCCCGGCCTGGCTCGCGGTCTTGAAGTTGTCAATGATCTTGTCGGCGATGCTCTCGACCTTGACGGTCACGCCGTTCTCGGTCGCCCATTGCTCCGCGAGCGGCTTGATCGCCGCCGCGCGCTTCTGGTCGGCCCAGATGAGAAGCGTCGCGCCGCTGTTCGCGGCACCACTGGCTCCGGCGCTCGCACCTGCGCTGGCATCGGCGCTGGCTCCGGCGCTCGCCGCGCTGCTCGCCTCTGCGCTCGCGGCCGTGCTCGGCGCTGCCGCGCTTGCGGCGGCGCTTGCCGCGGTGCTCGCGGCCGTGGTCGCTGCCGCCGAAGCACCGCCACCGGTGCTGCTGCTGCACGCGCTGATGATGACGACCATCGCCACCAGCAACGCTCCGATTCGCTTGGTCACCTTTCGTCTCCTCCTGTGATTGGATCGCTACATGGCTTCGATGCCTGGTGCATCGACTCCCCGATGGATCGGGCACCGCACCCGATCCACTCGCCGATCCGGGGCCTCCCTGGCCCGGCGGCCTGTCCGGATCCTCCTGGCCGCCGGGCAGGACGCCCGACGATCGCGCTTCGAACGACGGTCCCTTTGTCTGGTCCCGAGGAACCGCTGGGACGACGCCGCAAGATCCTCCCCTTGCGTGCGGCTGCGAATGTAGGCCCGTCGGGAATGGCTGGTCAATGATTGCGACGCAGGTCGTCGGTCACCGACCGTTCGTTTATCGCGGCCGCGTCGGATGGCGACGCCTTCGGGATAGTGGTTCACGCTAGGCGATTCAGGCCTCCGTTCGATGAGTGGTGGCCGGCGCCGGGTGTGCCGTGTCCGGTGCAGGTCCGGTCGAGCCGCGAATGATGAGCCGGGTGTCCAGCCGGCGATGTTCGGCCTTGGCTGGGTGCTTTTCGACGACGGACAGGAGGAGGCGGACCGCCTCTTCGCCCTTGCGACGGATCGGTTGGTGGACGGTCGTGAGTGGCGGGTCCACGTACGGCGCGAGGTCGATGTCGTCGAAGCCGACCACGCTGACGTCGCCTGGAACGTCGAGTCGAAGGTCGCGGAGCGCGCGCATCGCGCCGATGGCCATCGCGTCGCTCATCGCGAGCACCGCCGTCGCACGTAGGCCGCCGTCCCAGGCACGTTGGAGGGCGGCGACGCCACCTTCGATGCTCGCGGGACCGACGACGACTCGTTCGTCCCCGATGACGACATCTACGCCGGCAAACGCGTCGCGATAGCCCGCGCAGGCGTCGGCCGGTCACGCCGTCGGGGTCGAGGGTGGTCGAGGGTGCCGGCGGTTCGACGCAGATGACGAGGACATCGCGATGGCCGAGGGAGATGAGGTGCTCGGCTGCCGCTCTCGCGCCTCCGACATCGTCGATCTCGATGGAGCCATGCTCGGGGAGTGCGGTCGAATCCACGAGGACGATCGGCACGCCTGCCCGCCTGATCTGTTCGACCTCGGGATGGTCGTCGCTGAGGCCGATCGCCACGACGCCGTCGACCGTCGCGCGGCCGAGCGCTCGTGCCAGGGAGCCGTGGACAGGGGAGATGAAGTGGAGCGCGTACCCGTGCTCCTCGGCCGCCAGCGCGACCCCTTCGCTGAAGGCACCGAAGAACGGGTTCGAGAAGATGACGCTGAGGGCCTGAGGAGTGAGGAGCCCGATCGTCAACGTCTGTCGTTGGGTCAGCATCCTTGCGACGGGGTGGGGGGTGTAGCCGAGGTTCTCGGCGACCTCGCGGATCCGGCTCGCCGTTTCAGGCGCCAGCCGGTCCGGGCTGTTGAACGCGAACGAGACGGCCGTCTTCGATACCCCGGCTTCGCGGGCAACGTCGGCGATACGGGGGCGAGTGTGACGCTGCTGCACTCGGTCCGGGCTCCTCTGGGGTCGATCGAGCGAACGATGGTGGCGCGCCGGGCGCCGTGGGGAGGGTCGGGACGGACCCGAGCTGGCCTTCGAAAACCGGTTTAGCAAACCGGTTTAGCAACGCTACAACGTGATCGCGGCGTGTCAAGAGCCGTGCGGCACGCCCCGCGTTCGTCGCGTCGCGACGCATCCGCCCGTCGTTCCTGCCGTCGTCTGGGACTGGACCGGCGTTCTCGTCCCTCCTGGAACCGCCACCCGGCGCGCCCCAGATCCGTAGTAGTGCCCGCCGACTCGCGGTCGCGTCGGCCGGTCGTTCCTGACAGAACCGGTTTCTAACGAGTCCCTCGTGGACCACTACTCAGACTGCATCCGGACGTCGTCTGGGACTCGGACCACGAGGCGTTCATCAGGAATCCGTTCCTCCGGGAACAGCGTCGGGCGTCGGGCCGGTCCGTGGGTGATCTGGGATGTCGCGCCACGATTTTCGCAGGCGCGTGGCCGCGGCCGCGAGGACGAAGAGATCGTGAGGACCGCGCGACCGTTACAGCCCAGGGATCCTTCTGGTCGTCGATCGCGGCGCCAATACTCGGATCGCCCCGCTGTCCGGAGATGGTCCCGCGACAGGGGTCCGGTTAGGCGGTCAGCCGGCGAGCCGCCTCCGCGTAGTCCCGGTAAGGAGGCTGAGACCGTCGGCCGTCCGCGCGACAACGAATCAGCCAATTGTGTCGTCGACTCACCGGATCGATGAGCGCAAGCCCGCGGCCGGAGCCCGTCGGCCAGACGCCACCCGTGGTGACCGCAAACATCTCGTCCGCCCGGACCGGAAAGGCGAGCGAAAGCGTCTGGCGATTTGACCAAACAGCAGCATCTACCTCGGCGCTCGCAAGGGCGAGCAACCACACCCCAACGCGTCTGACCGGCCAGCCGACCTTGCGTGCCACGTCGAACGCCGACCGTTCGTACCAAGCCAGCTGCCGCTCCACCAGGCCGAGATCATCGAGGCGCGTCTTGATCTCGACTATGAGTAGCAGGCCGGTCCTAGGATCGAACGCAAGGAGATCGATCCAGCCATGGGAGCGCCCGTGGACGATCTCGACCTCACGGCCTGTCTCCCATCCGCCGGCTCGGAATCGACGATTCGCGTAACCCGAGCATGGGGCGTGTACGGCGTCTCGCTGCCGAGGCTCGAGGAGCACGGGTTGTCTCGCGATCAATTCGACCTCGAGTCCGAGCGCTTGGGCGAGCCGTTCCGCGACATCCAGGGACGGATCGGCCTGGCCGAGCTCGATCTTGGCAATGTGGCTGCGCGACACCTTGGCGATGCTCGAAAGAGCCTCCTGGCTCATACCTGCTCGAAGCCGGCCTTCGAGGCAAAGACGCGAGAACGTCGTCCGAAGCGAGAGCCGAGGCGGCGTCGCGAGAGTCGTCACGGTCGTATTGAACCTTCGGCCGCTTATCTGGCGATCATCGCGCGAAGGCAGACGTGTTCGCGAGCGGAGATTTGACTGCTCGGCCAATCGTTGGCGTTCGCGGTCGGAGGGTTCGTGTCGGTAGGCGGGCCGTTCCCACAGGAACGGATTTCGAACGAGCCGCTCTTGACGCGGTCCCCAGAATGCAGGTCGATGTCGTCTGGGAGTCGCACCACGAGGGACTCGTGAGGGATCCGTTCTCACAAGGAACGATGGCCGCCCGATGCTGTTCAGCGTGCCCCACAAGCGCCTGAGCTTGGTCACAAGGCCTCGTGAGGAACGGGCCGAGGCGGCGACGGCCGGTCGCGGCGGCTCCGGTAGGATGCTGGCCTCATGATCGGTCGGATCCGCGAGATGCCTGGTGGCATTCGCATCTTCCTTCTCTATGCCCTTCTGATCCTCGTTGGCGTCGGCCTCAGCCTCCGGTATGTCGTCGATCAGGCCATCTCGGCGCCGGTGAGTCCGGAGGGCGTCGTCGTGATGGTCCTGCTCGCCTACACGATCTTCACGATGACGCTCGTGCTCCAGCGAAAGCAGGCGGCCCGCGGTCTGGCGCTCGGTCTGGCGAGCCTCACGGTTCCGCTGGTGCCGCTGCTCCTCGTGAGCCAGTTGATCGTCGAGGCCGTGTTCGTGGCCGCGCTCAGCCTGGCGATGTTCCGGGGACTGCTACGGGGCGAGGTTCGGGCCTACCTGAACGAGCCGTGATCCCGGTGGCTTCCGTCGGCCTGCGTTACGGGGACCAGGCGCGCCGCGCCGGCGGCCGCGAGAGCACCATCGATCGCCGCCGGTGGTGACCGCACGCCCCACCACGAGGCCCCTCACCGGCACGACCGGGCCGTGGGACGGTACCCTCTCGGTGTGCATGCCGCGAGCGCCGCGGCGGCGTCCGATCGTCACGAGCGCCGGCACCTGACCCGACACCCCTGCATCGAGGCAACCACGTGACCAAATCGAACCGCCGGCGGCAACGTCCCGGCACTCAGCCTTCGACCGCCCGACCGACGGGAACGGCATCGACCCCCAGCAGCAAGGCGCCGAGCCCGACCACCGCCGCGGCCGCCGCGGGCAGCGAATCCGGTGCTCCGGACGCCGCCGCGACCGACACCATCGGGCACCACGATCGTCGAAGGCGTCAACCCCGTGACGGTCAACACGACCGCTGCCAAGGGCGCACCCGCCGCGGCCGGGAAACCGGCGCCGACCCCCAGGCCCGGTACGGCCGCATCGACCCGACCCTCGTCGACCGCCCGCACGACGCGTCCCTCGACCGCCGCAGGGTCGTCGGTCCGGGCCGGTCGCCGCGACCGTCCGCGGGTCATCCACCAGCCGTCGTTCCTCGAGCGCCATCGGACGGCACTCGTGGCCGTTGCGGCACTCGCGGGCGTCGCACTGATCGCGGGATTCGTCTTCCTCTCGGCCGCGCGCCCGGCATATGCGTGCACGAACGTGTGGAGTCCGGCGCCGACCGCCTCACCGACGGCGAACGCAACCCCCGCCCTCGGATACGTCCAACCTGACCAGGGCCGGACCCACATCAACCCGGGCGACTTCATCACGTACACGTACTGCGCCCCGGCTTCGGGGTCGCACGTCAACAGGTCGGGCCAGGGGCCCGATCGCGGCGCGCGTGTACGGGCCAGGCGACAGCGTCATCCCCGAGGGCTGGATCCACAACCTCGAGCACGGCGGCCTTGTCGTGCTCTATCGGGGCGACAGCGCTGGCGCGACGCCCGAAGGCCAAACCGAACTGCGCAGCTTCTACGATTCCTTTCCCAACAGCCCCGTGTGCGACATCCCCAAGGGCAACGTCGGGCCCGTCGTCGCCCGGTTCGACCAGATGTCGACGCCGTTCCAGGCGCTCGTGTGGGGCCGTGTCCTGCCGCTCGAGACGTTCGACCAGGCGCAAGTCCTTGCGTTCTATTCGCAGTGGGGCGACAGGACGAATCCGGAACCGCAGTGCGCCGTCCCATCGCCGAGCGCAGCCCCATCAGCAAGTGCCGCGGCGTCGGCCAGCGCGGCACCCTCGGCCAGCGGTGCCGCGAGCGCAGCGCCGAGCATCGCGCCGTCCGCGGCCCCGAGCACGAGCACCGCACCAAGCACCGCCCCGAGCACGGCACCAAGCACCGCCCCGAGCCCGAGCTGACGCCGGGCTGGGTCGACCCCCGTCGCGCGTCGAAGCACACCCCGCCACCGAGAACCACCGCCCTCGCCCAGCCCCAAGTGAGCCCGAGCACCGCCCAAGCCTCAACCGAATACCGAGAGGACACCCAGCACATGCGCCTCGTGACATACATCGGCACGGACGACCTTGCCACCGGGATCCTCATCGGGGACCGGGTGGTGCCGCTGCTCGAAGGACCGCTCAACAGCTTCGACCTCGAGCCCGACCGGCTCGACGACCTCCGCGAGCGCGCGATGGCGCTCGAGGGTGCCGCGGGCGTCGCCAGTCGACGACCTCGACCTCGTCGCGCCGATCGCGAGTCCGGGCAAGGTCGTCTGCGTGGGCCTCAATTACCGCGAGCACGCCAAGGAAGGTGGTCGAGCGGCACCCGAGCGCCCGTTGCTCTTCTCGAAGTTCGCGAATGCCGTCATCAGCGACGGCGACCCGATCGTCCGCCCCGAGGGCACGCACGCCCTCGACCTCGAGGTCGAGCTCGGCGTCGTCATCGGATCGGTCGCCCACCGCGTTGCCCGCGAGGATGCCCTCGACCACGTCGCCGGCTACGTCGTCGTCAACGACATCAGCGCCCGTGACTGGCAGGGTCAGCCGCAGGCGCTCCGCGAGGGCGAGACCGGTGACGGCCAGTGGCTGCGGGCCAAGGGGTCGGACACGTTCCTGCCGGTCGGTTCGGTGCTCGTCACGGCGGACGAGATCCCGGATCCCCAGACCCTCCGCATCCGGTCGTGGCTGACCAAGGGCACCGGGCCGGATGCCGGCCAGGAGACGCTGATGCAGGACGGCACGACGGCCGACATGATCTTCGACGTCGCCGCGATCATCGAGCACATCAGCAAGGTCATCACGCTCGAGCCCGGCGACATCATCGCGACGGGCACGCCGGCCGGGGTGGGCGTCTTCCGCGACCCGCCGATCTTCCTCGAGCCGGGCGACCGCGTCCGCTGCGAGGTGGAGGGCATCGGAACCGTGGAGAATCCCGTCATCGACTGGTCGGATGAGGCCGACGATTTCGACGACGACCTCGACGATGACGACCAAGACGACGACGCGACCGACTGAGGCGACAAAGGAGGCACCGAGACCGATGCTCGCCCTGGTGAAGACCGGCGAGGGACCCGGCCTCGACCTGCGCGACGTTCCGATGCCGACCGTCGGCATCAACGACGTGCTCATCCGCGTCCACAAGACGGGCATCTGCGGGACCGACCTCCACATCGAATCGTGGGATCCCTGGGCGGCACGGACGATCAAGCCGCCGCTGACCATCGGCCACGAGTTCGTCGGGGAGATCGTCGAGGTCGGTTCGAACGTCGACGATTTCCGGCCGGGCGACCTTGTATCCGGCGAGGGCCACGTCGTCTGCGGCCGGTGCCGCCACTGCCTGGCCGGTCGCCGCCACCTCTGCGCGAGGGCCATCGGCCTCGGCGTCGGACGCGATGGAGCGTTCGCCGAATACGTCGTCCTGCCGATGACCAACGTCTGGCACCACTGGCCAGGTGTGAACGAGGAGGTCGCCGCGATCTTCGATCCGTTCGGGAATGCTGTTCACACGGCGCTAGCCTTCGCCGTGCTCGGCGAGGACGTCCTCGTCTCGGGCGCCGGTCCCATCGGCCTCATGGCGACCGCCATCGCGCGCCACGCCGGCGCACGTCATGTGGTCGTCAGCGAGCCCAACGCGTTCAGGCGCGACCTGGCGACCAAGATGGGCGCGACCCTCGCCATCGACCCGCGCGAGCGGCCGCTGGCGTCAGTCTTCGACGAGCTGGAGATGGTCGAAGGCTTCGATGTCGCGCTAGAGATGTCGGGCAACCCCACGGCGCTCCGGAGCGCCATCGAGTCGATGGCTCACGGCGGCGGGATCGCGATCCTCGGCATCCCGACCGAGGACATCGCCCTCGACGTCAACGCGATCGTCTTCAAGATGCTCACTATCCGTGGCATCTACGGTCGCGAGATGTATGAGACCTGGTACAAGATGACCGTCATGCTCCAGTCGGGTCTCGACATCACCCCGGCGATCACCCATCGGTTCGGGTTCCGCGACTTCGAGGCCGCGTTCGCCGCGGCCCGATCCGGCGACTCGGGCAAAGTCATCATGGATTGGCAGGCATGAGCACGACACCCCGAACCGATCCCCTCGCGTTCCTCGACGACGAGGTCGCGGCCCTGAAGGAGCGCCACCTCTACCGGCCCCTCCGCGTCATGTCGTCGGCGCAGGGACCGATCGTCTCGATCGATGACCGCCGCCTCATCTCGCTGTCGTCGAACGATTACCTCGGGCTGACCCACCATCCCCGAGTCCGAGCGGCTGCTCTCGAGGCCGTCCGCGAGTTCGGGGCCGGCAGCGGGGCGGTCCGAACCATCGCCGGGACGATGTCGATGCACGAGGCTCTCGAGGCCGAGCTGGCCGAGTTCAAGGGCACGCCGGCGGTGCTGACCTTCCAGTCGGGCTTCACAGCGAACACCGGTGTCATCCCGACGATCACCGGCGAGACCGACCTCATCGTCTCGGACGCCCTCAACCACGCCTCGATCATCGATGGCATGCGGCTCTCCAAGGCGCCGCGCGAGATCTACCCGCATGCCGACGTGGCCGCGCTGCGCGAGGTCCTGCGCAAGGCGCGCGCCGACGGCCGGCCCGGCGGCGGCGACTACCGGCTGATCCTGGTGGTCACCGATGGCGTCTTCTCCATGGATGGCGACATCGCGCCACTCCCCGGAGTGGTCGAGGCGGCCGAGGAATTCGGTGCCGCCGTCATGGTCGACGACGCCCATGCCTCGGGCGTCCTCGGCCGGAACGGGCGAGGGTCGGTCGACCATTTCGGCCTGCACGGCCGCGTCGCGATCCAGGTCGGCACGCTGTCGAAGGCCGTCGGCGCCCTCGGCGGGTACGTGGCCGGGTCCCAGGCACTGCGCGAGATCCTTACCCAGCGATCGAGGCCGTTCCTGTTCTCGACCTCGCATCCGCCGGCCGTCGTGGCCGCCTGTCGCGAGGCGATCCGGGTCATGTGCGACGAGCCCGAGCTGGGCGAACGCCTGTGGCAGAACACGAACCGGTTCAAGGCCGAACTGACCCGCCTCGGCTTCGACACCGGTCATTCCGAGACCCCGATCACGCCGGTCATGATGGGCGACCCGGATACTGCCGGCCGGTTCAGCGACCGACTCATCGGCGAGGGCGTCTTCGCCCAGCCCGTCGTCTTCCCGACCGTTGCGATCGACAAGTCGCGGTTGCGGACGATCGTGACCGCCGCCCACGCCGACGACCAGCTCGATACGGCGCTCGCGGCCTTCGACCGGGTGGGCCGGGAGCTCGGCCTCATCGCCGGGTGATCCGAGCCGGGTCGAGAGGCGCGTCGATCGCCGCCGTCCGATGACCGGCTTGCCGCTGGACGCCCATCTCCATACGGACCTGTCGCCCGACAGCGACGTGCCGATCGATGTCTACGCGGAAGCGGCCCTCGCCGCCGGGCTCGCGGAGATGGCGATCACCGACCACGTTGATTTCGAACCGAATGCGCCGGCGTATGCCTACGCCACCTTCGATGACCGGGAACGCATGGTCCGAACGGCAGCCGAGCGCTGGGGACCGCTGGGTGTCCAGATCCGGTTCGGGGTCGAATTGACCTACGACCGATCCTGGGAAGACGACATCCGGGCGCACCTCGGTCGGCACGCGTACGACTTCACCATCGGGTCGGTCCACGACAGGAGCGAGTCGCCGTACAACCCGCGCCGCGTCCGCGAGTGGGTGACGGACCGGCCGCTCGCCGAGATCGTGGCGCCGTACTTCACCGAGGTCGAGGCCGCGGCCCGCTCGGGGCTCTTCGACACCATCGGGCACATCGACGTCGTGAAACGGTACCTGCATCCGCACGTGCTACCCGACGCGCTCGCGCGCCAGCCCGAGCTGTACGACCCGATCCTGCGGGCCCTCGTCGAGAGTGGAACGGCGCTCGAGGTCAACACCAGTGGCCTGCGCCATCCGGTGGGCGAGTCGTACCCGCCTCCGGCCATCGTCGCCCGGTTCCACGACCTCGGCGGCCGGGCCGTCACCATCGGGTCCGATGCCCACCGGGCGGGGCATTTCGGCTTTGGCCTGCCGGACGGATACGACGCGATCGCCGCTGCCGGGATCGAGTCGCTGACGTTCCGACGCCACCCGGGAGAGGCACGCATCGACATCCCGATCCGCGGCGTTGCGATGGCGACCGCAGCCAACCGGACCGGCCGGGCGTCCGCCTGAAGCGGGCGCGTCCCCCCAGGACCCATGACCATCGGGCTGGTCACGGGACCGCATCCCGCGTGTCACGATGCGCGACACATGTGCGGTTCGGCGACCCCTCGCTCGGCCAGCGGCGCACGATCGGGGGACTCCGTCCGACGCGCCGCTGCATCGCCATGCCTAACGACGCGGCCGGACGTTCGTTGTGACCGTTGACGACGCGGCGATCCAGCGGCTGGTGAGCGAGGCCCAGGCAGGCGATGCATGGGCGTTCGGTCGGCTTTTCGACCACTATCACCTGCCGGTGTATCGCTTCATCGCCAGCCGCGTTCGCCGCCCGACGGATGCGGAGGACCTGACGCAGCTTGTCTTCGTCAAGGCCCTGGAAGCCCTGCCGAGATACGAATCAAGGGGCATCCCATTCGGGGGCTGGCTGTTCCGTCTGGCGCGGAACGCCGTCATCGACTTCGTCAGGACCAGCCACGAGCACGCCGACCTCGCCGAGTCGGTAGAGCGGCCCAGTCTGGAGGACGGGCCGGACCAGATCGCGGTCTTTCGCCAGGAGCTCGAAGCCGTATGGACGGCCCTCGAGGCGTTGACCGACGATCAACGAGACGCGATCGCCCTTCGCTTCTTCGCCGGCCTGTCAGCGCGCGAGGCAGCCGAGGTGATGGGCAAGCAAGAGGGAACCGTTCGAGGGCTTCAGTTCCGGGCGATCGCCGCATTGCGACGTCAGCTCGGGATCGATGAATCGGAGGAAGCCAGCCGGATCCCGTCAGTGCAGCCGAGAATCACCTGATGGACGACTTCACGAAACACGACCCGAACGACGCCGACCTCGCGCGACGCCTCGATGTGTTCGCCGAGATCGAGCTGTCGCCGAGCGTCGCCGGCACCACCGCGATGCGAATGGCGGTCATGAATGCGGCCCATCGGCGCGCCGCCCTGCTCCAGGCCGATCGGACGCTCGAGGAGCAGGCCACGTGGGCTACGCGTAAGCCCGTTCCCGAGGTGGTCGGTCCCGCAGCGATCCTTCTGGGAGAACTGGCGCCGCCCGATGGCAGCGGTCCTCGCCGGATGCCTGACGCTCGGGATCCTCGCGGGAACGGCGTGGTCGGCCCGGCCAGGTGGGCCCGTTGTACGCGGCCCGGCTGTGGACAGAGATGGCCAACCTGCCGGGCGACCTGATCGCCCGAGCGAACGCCGAGGTCCGCCGTCTCGAGGCACGGATCGACGAGGCCCAGCAGGCGTCCGTCGCCGGCGACGGACCGGGGACGGAGGCCGCCCTTGCCGCCTACAGCCGCATCGCCGCCGAGGCGGTCAGGAACACGGCGGGGAACCCAGCCGCGACCGCCGCGATCGGACAGAGCGTCGAAGGCAACGTCGTCGTCCTCGTGGCGATCGCCGACACCGCGCCTTCGCAGACGGCCCGAGACGCCGCACAGAGCGCGCTGATGCAGACCGACAGGATCCTCGAGGATATGGGCGGCACTCAACCGATCGAATGACCCTTGGTGCCCGCGATGGGTCGCGGCTAACGCCGGCACGCTACGCTTCGAGCATGGATCTGACGGTCGTCGGGGCTGGCCCCGCCTACTCCGATCGAGCTGGATCGACCGGCGCCGCCTACCTCGTCCGAACGGACCGCTCGGCCATCCTCCTCGATCTCGGGCAGGGCTCGTTTCCGAGGCTGGCCGGTCTCCTCGATCCGGCCGATCTCGATGCCGTCGCTGATCAGTCACCTCCACCCGGACCATTTCATCGACCTCGTCCCACTTCGCCACTATCTCCGCTGGGAAGCCCGCCGCCGCGTCCGCGTCATCGCGCCCGAGGGCCTTGCCGATCGGCTGGACGCGTTGCACGACGAGCCCGGCTTCACGACGCAGGCGCTCGATGTCGAGGCGCTCAACGGGGCGCCGATGAGCGTCGGCGACTTTGCCATCGAGGCGAAGCCGGTGACCCACACCGACTCGAGCTTCGGCTTCCGCGTGTCCGTGCCGAGCGACGAGAGACATCGCCGGACTCGTGTACTCGGGCGATTGCGGCCGCGGCGAGGACCTCGATCCGCTCATCCGGCCAGGCGACACCGTGATCTGTGAGGTGTCGTTCGGTCCCGGCCCGATCGTGCCGGGCGCGGAGCACCTCGACGGCCCGGCCGTGGGAGCGCTGGCATGCCGGACCCGAGCCGGGCGCGTGCTCCTGACGCACCTCCAGATGGGGTACGACCGCGAAGCGACACGCTGGCGAGCGTCAAGGCCCACTACAACGGACCGGTCGAACTCGTCGACCCCGGGTTCGAGGCGACCATCGACTAGGGTCGCCCGACATGACACGACCGAGGCACCCCACCTGGTCGGTGGAGCGCCCCGGTCGGGGACGCCGCTCGGGGTCGCGGCGTAGGTGGTCGAGTCGCCGCCCGGAGCCCGGGCGGCTGGCCCGTCAGCGGGTCCGGCGGCGGATCCGGCCGGGGGCCGGGGTGACGAAGGCGATGCCGATCATCAGGATGGCGAGGGCGACCAGGACGAGCTCGGGGCTGATGCCACCGGCGCCGGGCGATCGTGGTCAGAGCGGGCGACGCCGTCGGTCTCGGGCATCGCCTCGAGGTCCTCGCCGAAGCGGGGGACCGGGTTGCCGAGGCTGTCGAGACCCTGGCCGTGGGCGTCCCAGCTGATGGGGTCGGTGCCGACCGTGAAGGTGCAGGTGAAGTCCTGCGATTCACCGGGGTCGAGGCTGCCGTCGAAGGTGCCGACCGGGACCCAGGTGCAGTTGGGCGAGGCGCCGGTCGAGCCACCGGTCACGTGGACGGCGGTGATCGGGTCGTCGCCGGTGTTCTTCTCGTTGATGGTGAGGGTCACCACCTGGCCGACCTTCACGGTCGTGACCGGGGTGCCGACGATGGTCAGCGAGGTCGCCGGATGGATGACGTCGAGCGGCTCGCAGGCCCCGTTGCGGGCCGGGTAGTTGGCGTCGCCGGAGTACTGGGCCCAGTAGGACAGGTCGGCGGTGGCGGTGACGGTCGCCGATCTCGGCGGTGCCGTCGGCGGCGAGGCTGACGGTCTGGTCGACCGCCTCGCCGGTGCAGTCGAGGGTGGCGTAGCGGTGGAAGACCACGTTGCCGGTCGGGTCGGGGACCGCGGCCGGGGTGTCGGCGGTCCGGACCACGAACGCCTTGTCGTGGACGGCGGTGCCGGTCGCGACCTTGGTGATGACGGCGTGGCTGGCGTCGTGGACGTCGGTCCGGACGGTGTCGTTGGCCCACAGCTTGGTGGCGTCGGCGCTGTCGCCGGGCAGGCCGTCAGCGGTGGCCCGGGTCAGCGACACGCCGCCGACGACGACCGTGGTCGTCGCGTGGATGGTGGTCGTCCCGGTCGTCGGCGAGTTGATGACCACGGTGCACGAGCCGGTCGTGCCGACCGTCGTGCAGCTGGTCGGGCCGACGAAGGCGGCGGTCGCCCCACCGGCGTTGGTCAGGCTGAAGCCGATGGTCGTCCCGGCCGGGGCGTTGGCGAAGCCTGCCGCTGCCGGTGTTGACGTTGACGTGGCCGGTCAGGGTGTGGTTGGCGCCGACCGGGTTGACGTCGGTCAGGGGGCTGATCTGCGATGTTGGCGTCGACGAAGGTCTTGACCGCCGGGCCGCTGTTGGGGGCGGTCCCGTTGGTGGTCACGGTGAACGGGGTCGGGGTGCCGAGCGAGCCCGTCCAGCTGGCCGTGCCGGTGACCTTGCCGGCGGTGTTGCGAGGTGAAGGTGATGGTGCACTGGCCGGCGGCGTCGGTGTTCGGCCCGGCCGCCGTGCAGGTCCCGGTCGGGGCGGTGTGGACGGCGCCGTTGGTGTCGGTCAGGGTCACATTGACGTGGGCCCCGGCGAAGGCCACGAAGCCGGCCCCGTCACCGAGGTCCTTCGGACAGGGTCACGGTGAAGGTGTGCGGGTCGCCGACCTCGTTGGTCGCGTCCTGGGCGATGGCGATCCTGGCGTTGACCCAGGTCTTGACCGCGGGTCCGGAGTTTGCGCCGATGGCGTCGGTGTCGCGCGTCAGCGCGATACCGCCGACCGCAACCGTCGTATGGGCGAAGACGGTCGAAGTGCCGGTCGTCGGCGAGGTGATCGTCGTCGTGCACGACCCGGTGCCACCCGAGGTGGTGCACTGGGTCGGCGGGTTCGGGGTCGAGGTGGCGCCGTTGTTGTCGATCGTGGTGAACGTGACGACGGTACCGTCCGGGGCGCTCACGTAACCGGCACCCTGGCCGGCGTTGACGTTGACGTGGGCCGTGAACGTGTGGTTGGCGCCGACACGGTTCGTCCCATTCGGAGTGATCTGGATGTTGGCGTCGACGAAGGTCTTGACCGCTGGCGCCGCTGTTGCCTCCGGTCCCGTCGGTCGCGATCGGTGAACGGCGTCGGCGTGCCGAGCGTCCCGGTCCAGCTGGCGTTGCCGGTGATCTGCCCCGGCGTCGGCGAGGTGAACGTGACCGTGCACTGGCCCGCTGCGTCCGTGCCGCCAGAACAGTTACTCGTCACGTTGGCGATGCTCGATCCGTTGATCGAGGTCAGCGTCACCAACACCGTCTCGCCGGCGGCCGGCACGAAACCGGCGCCGTCACCGAGGTCCTTCTCGAGCGTCACGGTGAAGGTGTGCGGGTCGTTGATCTCGTTGGTCGCGTTCGGCGTGATCGAGATCCGGGCGTTGACGAAGGTCTTGACGGCCGGTCCCGAGTTGGCGCCGACGCCGTCGGTGCTCCGGGTCAGGATGACCCCGCCCGGCGTCGTGAACGTGGTGTGGGCGGTCACCGTCGAGGTGCCGGTCGTCGGCGAGGTGATGGTCGTCGTGCACGACCCTGTGCCACCCGACGTGGTGCACTGGGTCGGCGGGTTGGGCGTCGAGGTGGCGCCGTTGCTGTCGACCGTGGTGAACGTGATGACCGTCCCGTCGGGCGCGTTCACGAACCCCGCGCCGTCGCCGAGGTTGGCGTTGACGTGGGCGGTGAAGGTATGCGGCGCACCGACCCGGTTCGTGCCGTTGGGCGTGATCTGGATGTTGGCGTCCTGGAAGACCTTGGTCGCGTCGGGGCTGGTGGCGATGTCGAATGGTGCAGAGCCATTGACCGCCAGGGTGGTCGAGGCGTGACCGGTCACGGTGCCCGGGCAGGTCGAGGTGAAGGTGACCGAGAAGTGGCCGTCCGCATCGGTCGTCCCGGTGAACGGACCGGGGGGCGCCGGACA
Source organism: uncultured Chloroflexia bacterium (assembly GCA_963816675.1). Taxonomy (GTDB): domain Bacteria; phylum Chloroflexota; class Limnocylindria; order Limnocylindrales; family CSP1-4; genus SPCO01. The sequence goes on along the minus strand of CAWFLS010000005.1, from coordinate 185,423 downwards.
GGCGCCGTTCGATGACGTCAACGTGATGGTCACGGTCTCGCCGGCCGCGGGTACGAGCGTGCCCGTCCCGGGGTCCTTCATGACGGTCGCGGTGAAGGTGTGCGGGACGCCGACCTCGTTGAAGGCGTTCGGCGCGATCGCGATCGTGGCGTTCACCCAGGTCTTGACGGCTGGCCCTGAGTTGCCGTCGGTGGCGTCGGTGTCGCGCGTCAGCGTGAGGCCTCCGACGCGTAACGCTCGTATGGGCGAAGACGGTCGAGGTGCCGGTCGTCGGCGAGGTGATGGTCGTCGTGCACGACCCGGTGCCACCCGAGGTGGTGCACTGGGTCGGCGGGTTCGGCGTCGAGGTGGCGCCGAAGTTGTCGATGGTGGTGAACGTGATGACGGTCCCGTCGGGGGCGCTCACGTAGCCGGCGCCCTGGCCGGCGTTGACGTTGACGTGGGCCGTGAACGTGTGCGGCGGCGCCGACCCGGTTCGTCCCATTGGGCGTGATCTGGATGTTGGCGTCGACGAAGGTCTTGACCGCCGGGCCGCTGTTGCGAGCGATCCCGTTGGTGGTGACGGTGAACGGCGTCGGGGTGCCGAGGGTTCCGGTCCAGCTGGCGTTGCCGGTGACCTGGCCCGGCGTCGGCGAGGTGAACGTGACGGTGCACTGGCCGGCTGCGTCGGTGGCGGCTACCACGGTGAACGGACCTGGCGTGGGCGACGTTGCGCCGTTGGTGTTGGATCAGGGTGACACGGTCACGTAGTCGCCCGAGAACGGCACGAAGCCGAGCGCCGTCACCGAGGTCCTTCTCGAGGAGGACCGTGAAGGTGTGCGGGTCGTTGATCTCGTTGGTCGCGTTCGGGGTGATCGAGATGCGAGCGTTGACCCAGGTCTTGACGGCCGGGCCACTGTTGGCGCCGACCCCGTCCGTGCTCCGGGTGATCTCGACGCCCTGCGGCGTCGTGAACGTCGTGTGGGCGGTGACCGTCGACGTGCCGGTCGTCGGCGAGGTGATGGTCGTCGTGCACGACCCGGTGCCACCCGAGGTGGTGCAGCTGGTCGGCGGGTTGGGCGTCGAGGTGGCGCCGTTGGCATCGACCGTGGTGAACGTGATGACCGTCCCGTCGGGGGCGTTCACGAACCCGCCACCGTCGCCGAGGTTGGCGTTGACGTGGGCCGTGAAGGTGTGCGGGTCACCGACCCGGTTGGTCCCGTTCGGGCGTGATCTGGATGTTGGCGTCCTGGAAGACCTTGGTCGCGTCGCCGCTGTTGCCGCCGGTGTTGTCGGTATCGATCGTGAACGGCGCTGAGCCCGCGACCGAAACGGTGCTCGACGCGTGACCGGTCACAGTGCCCGGGCAGGTCGAGGTGAACGTGACGGAGAAGTGTCCGGCGGCGTCCGTGGTGCCCGGTGAACGGTACCGGGGGGCGCCGGGCAGGCGCCGTTCGAGGACGTCAGGGTGACCGTCACCGGTCTCGCCGGCCGCGGGCACGAGGCCCGCGCCGTGCCCGATGTCCTTCAGGAGGGTGGCGGTGAAGGTGTGCGGGACGCCGACCTCGTTGAAGGCGTTGGGCGCGATCGCGATCGTCGCATTGACCCAGGTCTTGACGGCCGGACCTGAGTTGCCGCCTGTGCCGTCGGTGTTGCGCGTCAGTGACACGCCGCCGACGGTCACGGTCGTATGCGCCGAGACGGTCGATACGCCGGTGGTCGGCGAGGTGATCGTCGTCGAGCACGAGCCCGTACCGCCCGAGGTGGTGCATTGCGTCGGGGGGTTCGGGGTCGAAGTCGCGCCGTTGGTATCGACGGTGGTGAACGTGATGACCGTGCCGTCGGGAGCGCTGACGAAGCCACCGGAACCGTCGTTGACATTGACGTGGGCGGTGAACGTGTGCGGCGCGCCGACGCGGTTCGTGCCGTTGGGCGTGATCTGGATGTTGGCGTCGACGACCTGCAGCGGCTCGCAGGCGCCGTCCGAGGGGAGGTAGGTGTCATCGCCCTCGTAGTGGGCCATGAACGACCGCATCCCAGCCGCGGTGACCGTGAACGCGAACGCCGTCGCGTCGAACGTGCCGTCGGCCGCTAGCGGGCCGATCGAGGTCGAGTTGGCCTCCGGTGTCCCCGAGCAGTCGCCGTTCAGGAACCAGTCGATGTTGACGTTGCCGGTCGGGATCGGCTGGTTGGGTTGGCCGGTGACGGTGACGAAGTCGTGGACCGTCGTGCCGACCGGCACGACGGTGACCACAGCGTGGGCGGCGTTGTGGATGGCGGTGGCCGTCGTCGAGGTCAGCGGGATGACGAGGGTCGACGAGCCGGTGCTGCCGGTCTGGTTGCCCTCGGGGCAGTTGTTGGTCCCGCTCGAGCAGGTGTCCTGCCACGTCAGCGTCGACCGTGTCGGTCAGCCGGTGGTTGGCGTTGACGTTGAAGTCGGCCGCCTGGACCGTGTAGAAGCTGACGCCCGGGACGCCGCCGACGCCGCCGATCCGGATGCGGGTATCGGCCGGCAGGGTGCAGATCGCGGCCGCAGTCCCGAGACCGGTGCACGAAGCGACGGTCGTGGTGTTGCCGTCGCATCTGGTCGAAGCTGATGACCGAGTCGATGCCCGGGATCTGGAGGATGTTGCCCGATGATGGCGAGCCCGGCCGGTTGATCACGTCGACCAGCGAGGTGATCGTCAGGGTGTCGTTGGCCTCATCGATATTGTTCGTGACCGCGTAGCTGCACCGGTACGGGTTGCCGATCCTCGTCGCCCCGATGCAGCCCTTGTTGAGGCCGATGCCGTGGTTCTCATCGGCAGCCAGGGCGATCCCCGGGCTGATGCTCAGGGCGACGAGCATCGTCGCCGCGAGCGCGACCATCAGCCGTCGGATCGAGTGCATACTGGCCCCTCCCCTTTTCCGAGATACGTGAGACATGTGCGACGAACCTTCCGGGTTCGTCCTTTTGCGTGGGCTTGCATAAAGGCGTGGCAGAGCCGCCACGGGATGAACCGTTCCCACTCCCCGAGGGGAACGCCCAGTGTGCTCGTGCCGATTGGTCGCAGTCTAGTACCCGCGGGCTAGTACTTTTGGGCCATCGGCGCCCATCCGTTGCGCAGCTGCACCATCGATACCGTCGTCCAACAGCGCGAACATGACACGACCGAGGCACCCCACCTGGTCGGTGGAGCGCCCCGGTCGGGGACGCCGCGCGGGGTCGCGGCGTAGGTGGTCGAGTCGCCGCCCGGTGCCCCGGGCGGCTGGCCCGTCAGCGGGTCCGGCGGCGGATCCGGCCGGGGGCCGGGGTGACGAAGGCGATGCCGATCATCAGGATGGCGAGGGCGACCAGGACGAGCTCGGGGCTGATGCCACCGGCCGTCGGGCGATGGCCGGGAGCGGGGTCAGGCTGGCCGTCTCGGGCATCGCCGCGAGGTCCTCGCCGAAGCGGGGGACCGGGTTGCCGAGGCTGTCGAGACCCTGGCCGTGGGCGTCCCAGCTGATGGGGTCGTTGCCGACCGTGAAGGTGCAGGTGTAGTCCTGCGATTCACCGGGGTCGAGGCTGCCGTCGAAGGTGCCGACCGGGACCCAGGTGCAGTTGGGCGAGGCACCGGTCGAGCCACCGGTCACGTGGACGGCGGTGATCGGGTCGTCGCCGGTGTTCTTCTCGTTGATGGTGAGGGTCACCACCTGGCCGACCTTCACGGTCGTGACCGGGGTGCCGACGATGGTCAGCGAGGTCGCCGGGTGGATGACGTCGAGCGGCTCGCAGGCCCCGTCCCGGGCCGGGTAGTTGGCGTCACCGGAGTACTGGGCCCAGTAGGACAGGTCGGCGGTGGCGGTGACGGTCGCCGACTCGGCGGTGCCGTCGGCGGCCAGGCTGACGGTCTGGTCGACCGCCTCGCCGGTGCAGTCGAGGGTGGCGTAGCGGTGGAAGGTGACGCTGCCGGTCGGGTTCGGGGACCGCGGCCGGGGTGTCGGCGGTCCGGACCACGAAGGCCTTGTCGTGGACGGCGGTGCCGGTGGCGACCTTGGTGATGACGGCGTGGCTGGCGTTGTGGACGTCGGTCCGGACGGTGTCGTTGGCCCACAGCTTGGTGGCGTCGGCGCTGTCGCCGGGCAGGCCGTCAGCGGTGGCCCGGGTCAGCGACACGCCGCCGACGACGACCGTGGTCGTCGCGTGGATGGTGGTCGTCCCGGTCGTCGGCGAGTTGATGACCACGGTGCACGAGCCGGTCGTGCCGACCGTCGTGCAGCTGGTCGGGCCGACGAAGGCGGCGGTCGCCCCACCGGCGTTGGTCAGGCTGAAGCTGATGGTCGTGCCGGCCGGGGCGTTGGCGAAGCTGCCGCTGCCGGTGTTGACGTTGACGTGCCCCGTCAGGGTGTGGTTGGCACCGACCGGGTTGACGTCGGTCAGGGGGCTGATCGCGATGTTGGCGTCGACGAAGGTCTTGACCGCCGGGGCGCTGTTGGGGGCGGTCCCGTTGGTGGTCACGGTGAACGGCGGTCGGGGTGCCGAGGGAGCCCGTCCAGCTGGCCGTCCCGGTGACCTTGCCGGCGCTGTTGGAGGTGAAGGTGATGGTGCACTGGCCGGCGGCGTCGGTGTTCGGCCCGGCCGCCGTGCAGGTCCCGGTCGGGGCGGTGTGGACGGCGCCGTTGGTGTCGGCCAGGGTCACGTTGACGTGGGCCCCGGCGAAGGCCACGAAGCCGGCCCCGTCACCGAGGTCCTTGGACAGGGTCACGGTGAAGGTGTGGGGGTCGCCGACCTCGTTGGTCGCGTCCTGGGCGATGGCGATCCTGGCGTTGACCCAGGTCTTGACCGCCGGGCCGGAGTTGGCGCCCTGTCCGTTGGTGCTACGGGTCAGGGTGACCCCGCCCGGGGTGGTGAACGTGGTGTGGGCCGTCACGGTCGATGTGCCGGTCGTCGGCGAGGTGATGGTCGTGGTGCACGACCCTGTGCCACCCGAAGTGCTGCACTGGGTCGGCGGGTTCGGGGTCGAGGTGGCGCCGTTGGCCTCGACCGTGGTGAACGTGATGACCGTCCCGTCTGGCGCGTTCTGGAAGCCGGCACCGCCGCCCATGTCGACGTTCACGTGAGCCGTGAACGTGTGGTTGGCGCCGACCCGGTTCGTCCCGTTCGGAGTGATCTGGATGTTGGCGTCCTGGAAGACCTTGGTCGCGTCGCCGCTGTTGGGCGCGAAGCCGCTGGTCTGAATCGTGAAGGGCGTCGAGCCGGCAACGGTCACCGTAGCAGTGGCGTGACCGGTCACCGTGCCCGTCGTCAGCGACGTGAACGTGATGGTGCAGTGGCCGGCGGCATCGGTATTCGGGCCGGCAGCCGTGCACGTCCCGGTCGGCGCGGAGTGCGTCGCGCCGTTTGTGTCGGTCAGGGTCACGTCGACGTGTTGTCCGGCGAACGGCACGTAGCCTGCCCCGTCACCCAGGTTCTGCTCGAGCGTCACGGTGAAGGTGTGAGGCACGCCCACCTCGTTGGCCGCGTTCGGCGTGATCGAGATGCGCGCAAAGACGACCTGGAGCGGCTCGCAGGGCCCCGTCGAACCGGTGTACGTGGCGTCACCTTCGTAATGCGCCTGGAACGCTCGCATCCCCGGCGAGGTGACCTGGAACGCGAAGCCCGTCGCATCGAACGTCCCATTGGCGGCCAGCGGTCCAACGGAACCGGAGTTCTGCGCCGGCGTGCCCGTGCAGGTCCCGTTGAGGAACCAGTCGATGTTGACGTTGCCTGTCGGAACTGGCTGATTCGGCTGGCCCGTCACCGTCACGAAGTCATGGACGGTGTTGCCCGCGTGGGTCGTCGTCACGGTCTCGTGCGACTGGTTGTGGATGGCGGTGGCCGTCGCCGAGTCGAGCCTGACGACGAGCGTCGACGAGCCGGTGCTGGCCGTCTGGTCACCCTCGGGGCAGTTGTTGGTGCCGCTCGAGCAGGTGTCCTGCCAGAGGAGGGTGGCCGTGTCGGTCAGCCGGTGGGTGGCCGGGTTGACGTTGTAGTCGGCCGCCTGGATGGTGTAGAAGCTGACGCCCGGGACGCCACCGAGGCCGCCGATCCGGATGCGGGTATCGGCCGGCAGGGTGCAGACGGCCGTCGGCGTGCCGAGGTTCGAACAGGAGGCATTGGTCGTAGTGTTGCCGTTGATCTGGTCGAAGCTGATGACGGAGCCGATGCCCGGGATCTGGAGGATGTTGCCCGATGACGGCGAGCCCGGCCGGTTGATCACGTCGACCAGCGACGTGATCGTCAGGGTGTCGTTGGCCTCGTCGATGTTGTTGGTGACGGCGTAGCTGCACCGGTACGGGTCGCCGATCCTGGTGGCCCCGATGCAGCCCTTGTTGAGGCCGATGCCGTGGTTCTCATCGGCCGCCAGCGCGGTCCCCGGTCCGATAGCCAGGGCGACGAGCATCGTCGCCGCGAGCGCGACCATCAGCCGTCGGATCGAGTGCATGCTGGCCCCTCCCCTTTTCCGAGATACGTGAGACATGTGCGCTGGACCTTCCCTTCGTCCTTTTGCCTTGGGCTTGCATAGGGCGTGGCAGAGCCGCCACGGGATGAACCGTTCCCACTCCCCGAGGGGAACGCCCAGTGTGCTCGTGCCGATTGGCCGCAGTCTAGTACCCGGGCGCTAGTACTTTTTGGCCACTGCCGGAAGCGAGGGCCGTCAACGGTTGGGTTCCGGACGACGGATCGGCGGTCCGCCTCGTGCGCGCGCACACGTGCGCGTTAGCAAATTGCCCCGACAAGGCACCAGGGTCGTTGGGGGAATCAGCTCGCTCGGCCCGTCGGTCGGCGGGGACCGGTGCCAGCGCGCACCGACATCGGGCTGGACACGTTACAAAGGTTCCGGGTGGGATTGCATATCCATGATTCGGTAGTAACGTTCGCGTTCCATCAAGGGACCGGGCCGTAAGGCCCCACCCCATATATATGTGCCCGCCGCTGGTCCATGCGACCCAGGGCAAGCGATCGTTCTCAGATCAGCACTTATCTATCTCTCCTTCTCGTTCGATCGTTTTTGCCCGCGGACCCCGGGATGGTCGTGTCTGCGTGTGTGCGTGGGCCGGCATCTCGTGTGTCCGCATGCGATGGCCCGGATGTCCGTGGCTGGCACAGAGAGCGAGGACTCTGGTGCGCAGTCAATCGAATATCCGGGAACGCGGGATGCGATTCCTCGTCGTCCTGCAGGTCTTCCTGCTGGTCATGGCGCTCTTTGCGCCGATCCCGGTCAGAGCGGCGGACCCGTCGCAGAGTCCCGACCCATCGCCGTCGGCAGAGCCTTCGGGCGAACCGTCGACGGATCCAACGGCCGAGCCGTCGGTAGCGCCGTCCGCTGAACCGACGGCGGCTCCGACCGCTGAACCGACGGCCGCGCCGACGCCGCGCCGACTGCAGCGCCGACCGCCGAGCCGACACCCGCACCGACCGCCACGCCGGACCCGACGCCCGCACCCGTCGAGACCAGCGGCTACATCGTCACCTTCGCGCCCGGAACCTCAGCGTCGAACCAGGCCAGCATCCTCGCTGCTGCCGGGGCCGACGTTTCCGATTCGATCCCTGCCCTCCGCCTCGCGTTCATCAGCGTTCCCGCCGGGTCGAACGTCGTCTTCGATCTCCGCGCCGACGGCAACGTCAGCAGCGTCGAGCTCGATCGCGTCCGGACCGCCGAAGCCGCGCCCAGCGACACCGAGTACGCGAACCAGTGGTCGCTGCCGAAGATCGGCTGGGATCAGGTCAACGGGACCGCGCCCTCGGGCAGCGCCGTTGTCGCACTTCTCGATACCGGCGTCGATGCCGGTCACGCCGACCTCGACGGTCAGCTCGTTTCCGGGACCAGCATCCTCGATGGTTCCGCCGGGACGACCGACCCGAACGGCCACGGCACCGCCATGGCCGGCATCATCGCGGCCCTGACCGACAACGGGCAGGGGATCGCGGGCGTCGGCTATGCCGGCGTCAAGGTCATGCCCGTCACCGTCCTCGGCTCTGACGGCACGGGCTCCGACAGCGACATCATCGAAGGCGTCGTCTACGCCGTCGACCATGGCGCCGACGTCATCAACATGTCCTTCTCGAACCCGGGCTTCTCGAGCGCCCTCCAGGTCGCGATCGACTACGCGTGGGCGCACAACGTCGTCGTCGTCGCCGCGACCGGCAATGACGGCTCGACCACCGCGACCTTCCCGGCCGGCGACCGCGGCGTCATCGGCGTCTCGAACACCGACCAGAACGACGCCCTCAACGCGTCGAGCAACTACGGCGCCGACACGTTCCTCGCCGCGCCGGGCACCGACATCGTGACCCTCGCCGCCGGGGGCGGCACCACGTCGATCACCGGCACCTCGGCCTCCTCGGCCGAGGTGGCCGCCGCGGCCGCGGTGCTGCGCGCCTCGGATCCGGCTGCCTCGAACGGCGTCATCGTCGGCGCGGCTGGCGCGCAACGCGGACGCCGCCGGCACGGCCGATCAGACCGGGAATGGCCGGCTGAATCTCGTCGCGCGCCATCGCCGACACCTCGACGCGACTCGGTCCAGCCTGCGGGCGCTGCGCCGGTCGGCGCCGGCGGGCCGTTCGTCGGGCCGTACGTGATCGCAGCTGGGTCGCTGAGCCCCAACAGCTCAACGAACCCGACGACCCTCGACGGCGGCGTTTCGACCGATGTCTCTGCGGCGCGACGATCAGCGCGGCCGTCTGGGCGACGAGCGAGCAACGCGAACAACGCGAACAACCTGGTCAGCTCGATCGGCTGGCGCATCGCGACGACAGCCGCCGGGGACGGTCACGTGCGTCGACATCGCGGATGTTCCGAGCGCCAGACGCTGGCGCGGACGTTCAACATCACCGCCCCGGCGCGAACGGCATCTACAACGCGTACTTCCGTCGGCTATATCGGATGACGCCTGCACGGCAGAACGCGAACGACCACGCTGACGCTGACCAACGGCGTCGTCGTTGGCCCGACAGCTGCGGCGGCAACATCATCTGCATCGACGGCAACCTGGCCGACTGGAACGCGCTCACGACGTACTCCGTCGTACCCCGACATCACGACCGACGCGGGCGGCGGCTCGGGCGACATCACCGCGATCCGCGTCACCGCCGGCAACGGCAACCTCTACGTCCGCTGGGACGAGACGCTCATCTCGCAACAAGAACGTGATCGCGAGCGACGGCTTCTCGATCACCGTCGACGCGAACCGGGACGGCACACCGGACGCCCGCGGCTGGGTCACGTTCAACTCGTCGGGCGTTGCCGACGGTTCAGGTGGAGCGCCCGTTCGGCACACGTTCATCACGGTTGGCTGCGGCCCAGCAGAGCTGCAACTTCGCGCCGTGCAGCAACGGTGGCAGCGCGTCTCGATCGAGGCATCGTTCCCGCTGACGACCTTCGGCGCGACGGGGCGGCGATCATCGGCCTCCAGACCGAGACGCGCGCGAGCGGCAGCACCAATTCGCAACCAAGGACTGCGTGCCCGGCGGCGCTGGCTCTGCAACGGGTTCTTCAACCTCGACACCGACACGGGAACGACGACGGTCACGGCGGGCCACGTGACGACCACGACGATCTCAACTGCCCCGATACGGTTCGCAACCTGAACCAGGCGACCGGCACCTGCACCGTGACGGTCCACGACACCGGGCGTTGATACGAACACCGTCGTTGTGCCGTGACGTCGGCGCACCCGACGGGCACCGTCAACTTCTCGGTCAGCAACGGAACCGGAACCTTCACCCCGGTCGCCTGCACCCTTAGTCGCCTGCGGCCCCGGCCGACAGCACGTGCACGGTCACCTACACGCCGACCGCCCGGGAACCCGCCGGCCACACGCTCAAGGCGACCTACGCGGGCGACACGGCTCCGATCCAGTTCGCGAGCAGCTCCGGTACCGACTCGCTGGCCATCAACTCGGCTCCGACTGACATCGCGCTTTCGCCGAGCTCGGTCGCGGAGAACCAGCCGTCGGGCACGACCGTCGGCACGCTCGTCGACGACCGACCCGAACGCCGGCAACACCTTCACCTACTCGCTGGTCAGCGGCACTGGCAGCACCGACAACGGTTCCTTCACGATCTCGGGCAACCAGGTTCTGACGGCAGCCAGCTTCGACTTCGAGACGAAGAGCAGCTACTCCATCCGCGTCCGGACGACGGACCAGGGCGGCGTTGTCCTTCGAGAAGGCGTTCACGATCACCGTCACCAACGTCAACGAAGCGCCCGTGATCACCAGCAACGGCGGTGGCACGACGGCGTCGGTCAGCGTTCCAGAGAACACCACGGCCGTGACGACCGTCACGGCGACGGATCCCGACGCCGGCACGACGCTCACGTACAGCATCAGCGGCGGCGCCGATGCAACCAAGTTCACGATCAACTCCGCAACTGGCGTGCTGACGTTCGTGTCGGCGCCCAACTTCGAATCGAAGACGGACGCGAACAGCGACGGCGTCTACGAGGTGACTGTCAGCGTTTCGGACGGCGCTTTGTCCGACACCCAGTCGATCAGCGTCACCGTGACGAACGTCAATGAGGCTCCTGTCGCGATCAACGACTCCTACTCGGCGACCGAGGGCATCGACTTTGACGGTCCCGGCGCCAGGAGTCCTTGGCAATGACAGCGACGTCGACGCCGGGACGACCCTGACGGCGGTCCAGGTGACCGGACCGGCGCACGCGACGTCCTTCACTCTCAATGCCAACGGTTCGTTCAACTACACGGCGACGTCCGGCTACGTCGGCACGGACTCCTTCACGTACAGGGCGAACGACGGCAGCCTGAACAGCAACACGGCAACGGTCACGATCACCGTGGCGTCGGGCAATACCGCGCCGACCTGCGCGACTCCGCAAAGCGGATCGACCAATGAGGACACGACGCTCAATAGCAGCGTCGTGTGCACCGATGCCCAAGCCAACACGCTGAGCTACAGCGTCGTGACGCCGCCGACGCACGGCACGCTCACCCTCAACGCCGACGGCTCGTTCAGCTACACCCCGGCCGCCAACTACAACGGCCCCGACAGCTTCACGCTCCGGGCGAACGACGGCACCCTCGACAGCAACACGGCGACCGTCAACATCACCGTCACCGCGGTCAACGACGCCCCGGTCGCGGTCAACGACAGCTACACCACGGCCGAGGACACGACCCTCACCGTGGCCGCCCCGGGCGTCCTCGGCAACGACAGCGACATCGACAGCCCGACCCTGACCGCGGTCCTCGTGACCGGCCCGAGCCACGGCAGCGCTGACCCTCAACGCCAATGGCTCGCTTCAGCTACACCCCGGCCGCCAACTACAACGGCCCTGACTCGTTCACCTACAAGGCCAACGACGGCGTCGCTCGACTCGAACGTGGCCACCGTCAGCCTGACCATCACCGCCGTCAACGACGCCCCGGTCGCGGTCAACGACAGCTACGGCACCAACGAGGACACGACCCTCACCGTCGGTGCCCCGGGCGTCCTGGCCAACGACAGCGATGTCGATGGCGACAGCCTCAGCTCGATCGTGGTGACCGGGCCGAGCCACGGCTCGCTCACGTTCAACGCCAACGGCTCCTTCAGCTACACCCCGGCCGCCAACTACTACGGCCTCGACAGCTTCACCTACAAGGCCAACGACGGGTCGCTCGACTCGAACGTGGCCACCGTCAGCATCACCGTCACCGCCGTCAACGACGCCCCGGTCGCGGTCGCCGACGCCTACACCACGGCCGAGGACACGACCCTCACCGTGGCCGCCCCGGGCGTCCTGGGCAACGACAGCGACATCGACAGCCGACGCTGACCGCGGTCCTCGTGACCGGCCCGAGCCACGGCTCGCTGACCCTCAACGCCAATGGCTCGTTCAGCTACACCCCGGCCGCCAACTACAACGGCCCTGACTCGTTCACCTACAAGGCCAACGACGGCGATCTCGACAGCAACACCGTGACCGTCGCCCTGACGATCACCGCCGTCAACGACGCCCCGGTCGCGGCCAACGACAGCTACACCACGGCCGAGGACACGACCCTCACCGTGGCCGCCCCGGGCGTCCTCGGCAACGACAGCGACATCGACAGCCGACCCTGACCGCGGTCCTCGTGACCGGCCCGAGCCACGGCACGCTGACCCTCAACGCCAATGGCTCGCTTCAGCTACACCCCGGCCGCCAACTACAACGGCCCCGACTGGTTCACCTACAAGGCCAACGACGGCGTCGCTCGACTCGAACGTGGCCACCGTCAGCCTGACCATCACCGCCGTCAACGACGCCCCGGTCGCGGCCAACGACAGCTACGGCACCAACGAGGACACGACCCTCACCGTCGGCGCCCCGGGCGTCCTGGCCAACGACAGCGATGTCGATGGCGACAGCCTCAGCTCGATCGTGGTGACCGGGCCGAGCCACGGCTCGCTCACGTTCAACGCCAATGGCTCCTTCAGCTACACCCCGGCCGCCAACTACTACGGCCTCGACAGCTTCACCTACAAGGCCAACGACGGGTCGCTCGACTCGAACGTGGCCACCGTCAGCATCACCGTCACCAACGTCAACGACGCCCCGGTCGCGGTCAACGACGCCTACACCGTGGTCGAGGACAGCTCGGCCCACACCGTCGACGTCCTGGCCAACGACACCGACGTCGACAACCTGAGCGGCCCGTCAACGCCGGCCTGACGGTCATCGCCAGACCAACGGCAGCCACGGCACGGTCGACCATCGCGGCCGACGGCCTGAGCGTCAGCTACACCCCGGCCGCCGACTACTACGGCCCCGACACGCTTCACCTACACGATCAGCGACAACGGCACACCGGCGGCGCCGGCCACGTCGACACGGCCACCGTCAGCGTCACCATCACCAACGTCAACGACGCCCCGGTCGCGGTCAACGACGCCACGACCGTGGTCGAGGACAGCTCGGCCAACACCGTCGACGTCCTGGCCAACGACACCGACGCCGACAACCTGAGCGGCCCGGTCAACGCCGGCCTGACGGTCATCGCGCAACGACCAACGGCAGCCACGGCACGGTCGACCATCGACGCCGACGGCCTGAGCGTCAGCTACACCCCGGCCGCCGACTACTACGGCACCGACACGTTCACCTACACGATCAGCGACAACGGCACGACCGGCGGCGCCGGCCACGTCGACACGGCCACCGTCACGATCACCGTCACCGACGTCAACGACGCCCCGGTCGCGGTCAACGACGCCAAGACCGTGGTCGAGGACAGCTCGGCCAACACCGTCTACGTCCTGGCCAACGACACCGACGCCGACAACCTGAGCGCCCCCTTCAACGCCGGCCTGACGGTCATCGCCAAGACCAACGGCAGCAACGGCACGGTCGCCATCGCGGCCGACGGCCTGAGCGTCAGCTACACCCCGGCCGCCGACTTCTACGGCACCGACACGCTTCACCTACACGATCAGCGACAACGGCACCACCGGCGGCGCCGGCCACGTCGACACGGCCACCGTCACGATCACCGTGACCGAGGTCAACGACACCCCGGTCGCAGTCGCCGACAGCACGACCGTGGCCGAGGACGCCGCGGCAACGACGATCGACGTCCGCGCCAACGACACCGCGGGCGCGGCCAATGAGAGCAGCCAGACGCTGACCATCACGACGGTGACCCAGCCGGCCCACGGCACGGTCGCGATCACCAATGGCGGCGCCGATCTGACCTACACCCCGGCCGCCGACTACAACGGCCCCGACAGCTTCACCTACACCATCACCGACAACGGCACGACCAACGGCGTCAATGACTTCAAGTCGGACACCGACACCGTCACCATCACGGTCACCGCGGTCAACGACGCGCCCGGTCGCGACCGACGGCTCGGCCACGACGGCCGAGGACACCTCGACCACGGTCAACCTGACCGGCCAGGCAACGACACCGAGACGGCCAACGACAACCTCACTCTACACGATCGTCGCCGGCCCGAGCCACGGCTCGCTCACGCCGGTCGCCCTCACGCAACGGCAGCTTCACCTACGCCCCGGACGCCAACTACAACGGCCCCGACAGCTTCACCTACAGCGTCACCGACCGCGGTGACCCCGACAACTGCGGCGTCGTCGGCGCGAGCTGCACGGCCGCCCTGACCAGCTACAGTCAAGACGATCTCGATCACGGTCAACCCGGTCAACGACGCCCGGTCGCGGCCGACGGCTCGGCCACGACGGCCGAGGACACCGCGAGCGGCGCGATCGACCTCGGCGGCCTCGTGTCCGATGTCGAGACGGCCGACGCCAACCTGACCTACACCATCGTCGTCGGCCCGAGCCACGGCAGCCTGAGCGGGACCGGCACCGGCCGGACCTACACCCCGGCCGCCAACTACAACGGCCCCGACAGCTTCACCTACAGCGTCACCGACCGCGGCGACCCCGACAACTGCGGCGTCGTCGGCGCGACGCCTGCACGGCCGACCTGACCAGCTACATCAAGACGATCTCGATCACGGTCACCGCCGTCAACGACGCGCCGGTCAACACCGTCCCGGGCGCCCAGACGACCAACGAGGACACCGCCAAGGTGTTCTCGAGCGCCACCACGAACGCGATCTCGGTCGCCGACCTCGACGTCCTCGAGACCTCCGGCGGGACCCTCAAGGTGACCCTCTCGGTCACCAACGGGACGCTCAGCCTTGGCCGGCACGACCGGTCTGACGTTCACCGTCGGCGACGGCACGGCCGACCCGACGATGACCTTCAGCGGCACGCCGAGCGCGATCAACACCGCCCTCGACGGCCTGTCGTACAGCCGACCGTCACAACGTCACCGTCCACCGCCAGGCCAACACTCCGGTGGCGCGCTGACACACGTCACGGTCAGCCCATCACGCCGCCCGGTCGCGACCGACGGCTCGGCCACGACGGCCGAGGACACCTCGACCACGGTCGACCTGACCGGCCAGGTCGCATACCGAGACCGCCGACGCCAACCTCCTACCGATCGTCGCCGGCCCGAGCCACGGCTCGCTCACGCCGGTCGCCTCGGCATCGCTTCACCTACACCCCCGACGCCAACTACAACGGCCCCGACAGCTTCACCTACAAGCGTCACCGACCGCGGCGACCCCGACAACTGCGGGCGCTCGTGGCGCAGTGCACGCCGCCCTGACCTCGCACGACCAAGACGGTCTCGATCACCGTCAACCCGGTCAACGACACGCCCGGCGCGGCCGACGGCTCGGCCACCACCGCCGAGGACACGCCGCGGCGCGATCGACCTCGGCGGCCTCGTCGTCCGACGTCGAGACCGGCGACGCCAGACCTGACCTTCACCATCGTCGTCCGGCCCGAGCCACGGCGCGCTGACGCGGCACCGGCGCCGGCCGCGACCTACACCCCGGCCGCCAACTACAACGGCCCCGACAGCTTCACCTACACGGTCACCGACCGCGGCGACCCCGACAACTGCGGCGCGCCGGCGCGAGCTGCACGGCGGCCCTGACCAGCGACATCAAGACGATCTCGATCACGGTCACCGCGGTCAACGACGCGCCCGACGGCCGCCGACGCCCAGCACGACCAACGAGGACACCGCCGCATCGGCGCGACCTGGCCGGCCACGCGACCGACGTCGAGACCGCCGACGCCAACGCTGACCTCACGGTCGATCGGCACGCCACGGCGCCGACCGGTCTGCCAGCGGACCGCGGCCGACGCCACGCTACACGCCGGACGCCAACTATCAACGGCCTCGACAGCTTCACCTACACGGTCACCGACCGCGGCGATCCCGACAACTGCCGGCACCCGGTGATGGCGCGCCGAAGTCGGCCACCGACGACCGTGTCCGATCACGGTCAACCCGGTCAACGACCGCCCGACGGCGGCCGACGTGCTCGGCACGACCGACGAGGACACCGCCGATCGCGTCGACCTGACCGGCCACGTCAGCGACGCCGAGACCGCCGACGCGAACCTGACCTACACGATCGTCGCCGGCCCAGCCACGGCACGCTCACCGGCATCCGCGCGATCGCAGACCTACACCCCGGACGCCAACTACAACGGCCCCGACAGCTTCACCTACAACGTCACCGACCGCGGTGACCCGGACAACTGCGGCGTCGTCGGCGCCGAGCTGCACGGCCGCCCTGACCAGCTACATCAAGACGATCTCGATCACGGTCAACCCGGTCAACGACCGCCCGGTCGCGACCGACGGCTCGGCCACGACGACCGAGGACACCACGAGCGGCGCGATCGATCTCGGCGGCCTCGTGTCCGACGTCGAGACGGCCGACGCCAACCTGACCTACACGATCGTCGTCGGCCCGAGCCACGGCAGCCTGAGCGGGACCGGCACCAGCCGGACCTACACCCCGGCCGCCAACTACAACGGCCCCGACAGCTTCACCTACAGCGTCACCGACCGCGGTGACCCCGACAACTGCGGCGTCGTCGGCGCGAGCTGCACGGCCGCCCTGACCAGCTACATCAAGACGATCTCGATCACGGTCACCGCCGTCAACGACGCGCCGGTCAACACCGTCCCGGGCGCCCAGACGACGAACGAGGACACCGCCAAGGTCTTCTCGAGCGCCACCACGAACGCGATCTCGGTCGCCGACCTCGACGTCCTCGAGACCTCCGGCGGGACCCTCAAGGTGACCCTCTCGGTCACCAACGGGACGCTCAGCCTGGCCGGCACGACCGGTCTGACGTTCACCGTCGGCGACGGCACGGCCGACCCGACGATGACCTTCAGCGGCACGCCGAGCGCGATCAACACCGCCCTCAACGGCCTGTCGTACAGCCCGACCGCCGACTACAACGGCAGCTCGACCCTCACCATCGCCACCAACGACCAGGCCAACACCGGCTCCGGTGGCGCGCTGTCGGACACCGACACCGTCACCATCACGGTCAGCCCCATCAACGACGCGCCTCGCAACCTGACTGCAACCCCCGATGCGCAGACTGTTCAGTACAGCGACCCCATCGCGACCGTGACCCTCACGGCGACCGACGTCGACTCGCCTGCGAGCGCGCTCAGCGCGACGACGTCGTGGAAGAAATCGACCGACGCGACCTTTGCAACCACCGCTCCGCTCGGCGGCCTGACGCTCACAGCGACCGGTGACACCGCGACCTACCCACGCTCGTGGACGCTCGAGGGCCGTGCGATGGTCGGTGAGGGCACCTACATCGTCCGAGTCACGTTCTCGGATGGCGTCGCCACGAGCTACAAGGACGTCACGATCAACGTGACCAAGGAAGACACGACGCTCGAGTACAGCGGTGACACGCTCAAGAGCACGGGCAGCACCTCGACCAGCAGCACGACGACTCTGCAGATGGCAGCGGTCATCCGCGAAGCCGGTGACGGCAACCTCGGCGGACAGCTGAACGGCCAGAAGATTACTTTCACGCTCTACAAGTACACCGATACCTTGATGACGACGTCTGTCGGGACATGCACCGGGACTGTGACCTCGACGACCGCCGGTATCGGCTCGGCGACATGCCTGACCGGCGCTCTCGGCGCCGACAACTACATCGTCAAAATGGAGCTCTTGGCCAACCCCTACTACACGGCGCCGTTTGAGAACCAGGTCGTGACCGTCGTCCTCGGTGGCACCGGCTTCACGACCGGTGGCGGCTGGATCAACGAGCCGAACCTCGGCTCTCGCAGCAACTTCGGCTTCACGGTGAAGTACCTGAAGAACGGCGGCATCCAGGGCAACAGCCTCTACATCTACCGGAGGACCTTCGCCACCGCGACGATGGTCGGCACGACCCTTCTGCCCGCCGGAAACTACAACTGGATCATCAAGAGCAACGCGATGGGTGGCCTCACCCAGTCGTGCACGACGACGACCCCGAAGGTCTGCACCGCAACCTTCACCGGCAAGAACAACATCTCCGCCGTCAACCGAGCGACCGGCGTCGCCTACAGCCTCGGCGGTAACTACAACTTCCAGGTCGACGTTACCGACGCTGCCGAACCGGGCTCTAGCCCTGGTGCCGGCCCGGACATGTACGCGATCCGAGTCTGGGACACGACGACGGGCACCTATTACCAGCTCGGAACACCGGCAGCTCAGATCGTGATCAACGGAGGGAACATCCAGGTTCGTCCATGAACCCTCCGCCATAGCGTTCGGTCGTCGACAGCTCCGATCGATCGAAGACACCAAGGGACGGCTACCCACGGGGTGGCCGTCCCTTTTTACGTTGGAAGCGACACCTGACACTCGCGTGCAACGACTCGTGGACCGACCGGCAGCGTGGTCCGGGCAAGAGACGCACTACGTTCGGGTGAAAGAGGAGGACTGTCTTGAAGCGACTCACGGTCGCCATCGCTGGTTTACTGCTCGTCCTTGCGGCGTGCGGTACCGCAGCACCATCTGTCCCAGGCGCCGGCAGCGGCGCGAATGCGCATCCGAGTGTCGCGATCCCGAGCGGCGCGAATCCGTCTGCCCTCGCGAGCGCGGCGATCGGCCAGCTGTGCAGCAAGGACGGCCCCGCGGGCCTGTCGACGATCGCCGGCGAGCTCGACAAAGTCGGCGCCAGCACGGACACGGGCCCTGTCGAGGCGAAGCTCGGCGCATTGCTCGTCGGGCTCCAGCAGCTCCCCGTCAGCGGCGCGGCCACGGCACTGCGAGACGCCGCAGGCACTGCCGTCCTTCAGCTCCAGACCTCGATCAAGGATCCGGCAAAGCGGCAGGACGCCGCGAAGAAGGCAGCTGCTGCGTTGCGAGTGGTGGAGTCGACCGTCTGCAAGTAGCGCGCACAAACGGCGGTCTCAAAGACGGAGCCCGCTGCTAACGGCCGAGCAATAGTCCGGCGTCGGCGACGAGATCCCGGTCGTCGTCGCGACTCGTAAGCCCGGCGTTGGGCATTCGGCCCGCGTCGGTGGGCCGGTAAGCGCCTGCAGACATCCCCGACGCGGTCGATCGCGCGGCCATGCGACGCCGCGCTGGACACCGCTTGCCTAATGCGACGCGTATCGGTACTGTGGCCCTATGAATACTGACGCACGTGGCACTACTCGGCACCGCGCCAGATTAACCGGCCAAGGACAAATCACCGTCCCAAAGGCGGTTCGCGATCGCCTCGGCGCCCGACCGGGAGACGACATCGAGTTCGTGCCCACGGAGGCGGGCCTTCTCATCGAACTTCGCCAGCGGCGAAACGTGCTCGACTTCGCCGGAGTCGCCGCCGATGCGGTCACCCGGGTCCCGGCGTCGGCCGATGAACTAGACGCGCTCGTGCGCGAGGGGATGACGCGTGCGTCGGTCGAGCGCATGGGGCACGCGCAACGAGGATCGCGGCGGTCCGGATGAGCGCACGACGTCGACCTGTCGTTGCGTACGCGGACACGAACCTGTTTGTCGCACTGCTCGTCGGCCCGGACCATGTGCTCCATGAGCCCGCGCTCGACATCTTTCGACGCGTGGCCTCGGGCGAGCTGTCACTAGTGCTGCCCTCGATCATCGTCGCGGAGCTCGTGTATGTCGCGGGCTCGCTACTCCGCTGGACTCGCGAGGTCACCGCTCTCCGATTGACGGAGTTGCTAGCGGCGGATGGCTTGATCGTCTCGGAGGCCGCCGTTATCACGCGTGCCCTCGGTCTATTCGCCGAGCGGCGTCGGCTCGACTTCGCGGATGCGTATCTCGTTGCCCTTGCACTCGAGCTCGGGCCGGCAGTCGTCGCATCTCTCGATGCCGATATCGGCTCCGTCCCTGGAGTGGTCCGGATCGCCAGCTAGCGGCTCGCCGTCCTACGGTTCCGAGGCGGGCTCCCCCGGCAGCGTCAGCCGGAACGTCGCGCCGCTCCCCGGGATCGCTGGATCCAGGACAAGGTCGCCGCCCATCGACTGCATCAACGCTCGCGACACATAGAGACCGAGGCCGCTTCCGTTCCCGCTCGCCCGCCCCGAAGCGCCGCGCGCGAATCGACCGAACAACCACGCCCGGTCGGATTCGTCGAGGCCGCGGCCGGCATCGGACACCGTCGTCCACAGCGTTGCCGTATCGGGGTCACAGCCGATGACGACCGTGATCGTCCCTTCGCCGTACTTCACCGCGTTGTCGAGGAGCGCCCACAGGACCTGGTCGAGGTGGTCCGCATCGGCGACGGCGAGCCAGCCCTGGGCACCGTCCTCGAGACGCAACTCGCGGTCGGCGACGGCCAACGCGTCCCAGGCGCGCTGGATCCGGGGCGCGATCGCGAGCACATCCGAGTTCGGTCGCAGGGGCTGGGATTCGAGGCGGCTGACGAGGAGCAGCTGCTGGACCATCCGGGACAGGCGATCCGACTGTTCGATGATCGTGGTCAGACGGGCGTCCGTCCCCGGCGCAGGACCTGCCGCCGCCGATGACGCGGACACGGTCAGGAGAGACTCCGCGTTCGATCGGATCCGCGTCAACGGGGTCTGGAGGTTGTGGCTGACGCCTCGCAGGAAGTCGTCCTTCGCCTCTGACAGCGTCCTCAGCTGGGCATTCTGCGATTCGACCTGCGCGAACAGCTGCGCATTGCGGATCGCGACGGCGATCTCGTTGGCGAAAAGGTCGAGGAGCGACTGATCGGCGCGAGTCCATGTCCGTGTCGCTGGCAGGCGACCGAGGAGCACCCCCATGCGCTC
Organism: uncultured Chloroflexia bacterium; assembly: GCA_963816675.1. GTDB lineage: Bacteria > Chloroflexota > Limnocylindria > Limnocylindrales > CSP1-4 > SPCO01. The sequence continues at coordinate 164,840 of CAWFLS010000005.1, read as the reverse complement.
GTCGCCCGCGCGAAGCTCGGCCCGGATCGGCACCGACACCCCGGGGATCCGTTCCTCGGACGGGATCTCGTCGGGATCCACGAACAGGACTACGGCCGAGATCAGCTCGAACGCCGCTTCGGCGTCGCGCCCGGCCTGTGCGGCGAGGGCATCGACGCCGAGGCCCGGTCGGGCTGCCTCGACGGCGGCGAGGATGCGGCTGAGCTGGCGGGTGCGCCGCTCGGCGTCGGCGGCGAGCCGGTTGTGGCTCTCGGCGAGCTGGGCGATGGCGTCGTTGCCCTGGACGGGGATCGGCTGGCTGAGGTCGCCGGCGGAGACCCGCGACACCGACTCCGACAGCTCGCGGACCGGGGCGATGAGGTCGAGCGCGATCGCGGAGCCCGCGACGATCACCCCGATGACGACGATGGCGAGGGTGAAGAGAAGGAGCCGGATCGCGAGCTCCGGTTCCGCCGCGCCCCCGACGAGAAGCAACACGCCGAAGCCGACGAGCGGAAGGACGGCGGTGATCAGCAGGATCAGGGTGACGCGCGCCTGGAACGACAGCGTGAAGGAGCGGGCTCGGACCCTCGGGCTCAGGATCGACGGCCTCGACCGGGGTCACCGGCAGCACGGCGGGCGGGCGGGATAGCCGGCGGGCGAGCGCCGATGTCGCCGCGGGTGCCCTGGTTGATGTCTCGGGTCCGGCCGAGCGGGTCGCGGGATCGGTCGGCTCCGCCGGGCTCATCCGTCGATCGGGACGACGCGGTCGGGTGCGCTAGCCGCGGCGTCGCTCGCGTGCAGTCGCGGCGTCGGTCGCGCCGGTCGCCTCGGTCGCGTCGGTCGCGTCGTCGCATCGGTCGTGATCGTCGGCGGCGGCGGCTGGCGTCGCGACGAGCTGATACCCCACTCCGCGCACCGTCAGGAGGTGGCGTGGCCGGTTCGGGTCTGTCTCGAGCTTCTGTCGCAGGCGGCGCATCGTGACCCAGACGTAGGACGGCTCGGCCTCGTCGGTGTCGACCCAGCCCCGGGCCAGGAGCGTGTCGGTCGTCACGGTCCTGCCGAGGTTCGCCGCCAGCGCGTAGAGCAGCCTCGACTCGATGGGCGTGAGTGCCACTGCCTCTCCGCGGACGATCGCCTGACGGCGATGAAGCTCGAGGGACAGATCGGGGCCCAATTCCAGGCTCTTGCGCGGCACCCGCTCGCCGACCCGTCGGAGGACGCGCTGGATCCGCGCCCGCAGCTCCGAGTAGTGGTAGGGCTTCGTGACGTAGTCCTCCGCGAACTCGTCGAGGAGGTCCGCCTTGTTGTCGCCCGCATCGATGGCCGACAGCACGATGATCGGAAGATCCGCCCGAGCCTTGATCTCGCGTGCCAGCGTCAGCCCGTCCATCCTCGGCATCAGGAGGTCGATGATGAGGAGGTCCGGCCAAGCCGCATCGAGCCGACGCAGGGCCTCCTCCCCGTCACGCGCGGTGGTGACGTCAAACCCGTCCTGGCTGAGCTGCTCCGCCAGTGGCACCAGCACCCCCCGGTCGTCGTCGACCAGGAGGATGCGTGGGGCGCCGCGTCCCTCGGCGCCGCCCGGTCCACTGAACATGGCCCGGAGTATACGGGCGACCATCCGCCGACCGGCCGAGATCGCCGAGGCGACCCGCTCAGGGAGCCTTGGGGTCGAAGTAGCGGCAGCGGAGACGGACCGGGCATTCGGGACAGTTCGGGCGCCGGGCGTGGCAGATGACGCGGCCGTGCTGGATGAGGTTGACGTGGGCCTCGTACATCTGGTCGGGCTCGAGCATGCCGAGGAAGAGGTCGTGCGCTTCGTCGGCGGTCGTCCTCGGCCCGATGAGGCCGATCCTCGCGGCCACCCGCTCGACGTGCCGATCGACGGGCATCAGCGGCAGGCCGAACGAGAACAGGAGCAGGACCGACGCGGTCTTCTTGCCGATGCCGTCGATCTTGGTCAGCCACTCGCGCGCCTCGAGTGCGGACATGTCGCCGAGGAACTCGAGGGAGTGGTCGCCGCGTTCCTCGCGGATCGTGCGCAGTGCCGCCTGGATCCGCGGCGCCTTCTGGTTGGCCAGCCCGCCCGGGCGGATCGTGTCGACCAGTTCGGGGAGTGGCGCGTACTCGACCGCGGGCCAGTCGGGCGCGATGCCGTCCGGCAATCCCTCACCACCCCAACCGGGACCGGGATTGTGCGGACGTGGCTCACCGGTGCCTGGGTACTTGTGGCGAAGCGCCTCGAACGCGACCTCGGCGTTCGTGTCGGCGCTGTTCTGGGTCAGGATCGTGAGGATGAGCTCCGACGTCGGGTCCAGGCGACGCTGCCAGACGGGCCTGCCATAGCGCTCGGCCAGGCCATCGAGCACGTACGGCACGAGGCCGGGTCGGTAGCGCTCCAGCCGTTTGGCCCAGGTTCGGCCCGGGTTCGAGAACCGTCGCCTCCGTGGACGGGCCTTCGCTCGAGGCTTGGAGGCTTTCGTGGGCTCGGCGCCGGTCCCGGGTTCGTCCACGTCTGCGGGGCGCGGCGTCAGAGTGCTCACCAGATCGTCTCGACGTCGTAGCGCGAGATCGCGGGGTCAGCCGTGAGGATCGGGATGCCTTCCACCTGTGCCTGTGCGACCAGCATCCGGTCGAACGGGTCCCTGTGGATCGTCGGCAGCGCTCCCGCTCTGAAGACGTGGGACAGCTCGATCGGCAATAGATCGAAGCCGTGCGTGTCGGATCCGGTCGGGGACGTATCGCTCGACGCTGTCGGGCAGGTCCATCCGTCCCGCGCCCACCTTGATGGCGATCTCCCAGGCCGAGACGACGGAGAAGGACGCGTCCGTAGTCCCGTCCGCCAGCAGCTCCCGCGCATGTTCGGACAGTTGCGCTCCTCGCTGCGACGACCACCAAAGGAACGTGTGAGTATCGAGCAAGAGCCTCAACGGATCGATTCGCGCATCGGATCCTCCGGGTGCATGTAGTCGGGATCCCACTCGGGCAGCGGATCGTCGAAGTCGGGATGGATCACGATCTTGTCGTTGCCCGGCACCCGCTCTCGCGGGGCGCTCGGTGATCGCGGTCAGACGCGCGACTGGCCTGCCTGCCTTCGCGATGACGATCTCCTCGCCGTTCTGGACTCGCTCCAGCAGCTGCGAGAAGTGGGTCTTTGCGTCGTGGACGTTGTACGTCGTGACCATGCCGCGATGGTGGACTAAGCGGTGGACTAAGTCAATTCGAGCGAGAGGAGCCGACGCGATCCGTTCTCGCGCACCGCTCGACCGGCGCTGTTCCGGCGGCCATCGCGTGTTCGACCGCCATCGGACGCTCGACGACGGGTACCGAGACGGCACCGACCGACGCGAGAGCGACGATCCCCTCCGGGTTCGACGCCGCCCCCGATCGCGATGCACGGCACCCCGGCCGCCTGCGCTCGCTGGGCGACCCCGAGGGCCGTCTTGCCGAACGCCGTCTGGGCATCGATGCGGCCTTCGCCGGTGATCACGATGTCGGCGCGCGCGAGGCGGGCATCGAAGTCGGTGGCCTCCATGAGCAGCTCCACCCCGGGTCGCAGGGCGAACGACCGAAACCGCGGACCGATGGCGAGCAACGCGAAGCCGACTCCGCCGGCAGCGCCCGCGCCCGGGCTTGTCGCGAATGACGGCATCGACGGAACGCTCGAGCGCCGCCGCGAACCCGAACAGCCGCCGGTCGAGGTCCGAGACATCGGTCTGGGTCGCGCCCTTCTGCGGGCCGTAGATGGCGGCCGCGCCGTTCGGCCCGAGCAGCGGATTGGAGACATCGCAGGCGACCGCGAGCGACACATCGGCGAGTCGCGGATCGAGGCCGTCGAGATCGGCCTCGGGCGCATCGCGATCCGCCTTCGCGCCGAGCCCGCGAAGCAGGCCCGCTCCGCCGTCCGTCGTGGCGCTGCCGCCGATCCCGAGCACGATCGACGCGACACCGGCATCGAGCGCGTGCCGGATCAGTTCTCCGGTCCCCACCGAGCTCGCCGCGATCGCATCGCGTTCACCGGGTTCGACGAGTGACAGACCCGACGCCTGGGCCATCTCGATGACGGCTCGGGAGCCATCGACGGAGCGGAGCCATCGGGCGGTCACCTTGTCCCCAAGCGGACCGGTCACCTCCGCTTCCTGCCGCGTCCAGCCACCCGACGCCGCGATCGCCTCGAGCGTCCCCTCGCCGCCGTCCGCCAGCGGGCAAAGCACGATCGCGTCGTCCGAGCGCGCACGAGCCCAGCCGTCCGCGATCGCCCGGGCCACCTGCACCGATGTCAGCGAGCCCTTGAACGAGTCAGGAGCGACGAGGACGGTGAGGGCGCGGCTCATCGACGGCGTTCGTCAGCGCCGAGCAGCCCGGGCAGGTGCTCCGCGCGGCTCCGGTGTCGAGCCGTTCGAGCCGGCCGGCCCGCCTGCTCCAGCCGCGTGCCGGCGTTCCAGGTACTCCGGGATCCGGATCATCGGAGGCCGCTCCTGGTCGGCGAGCTCGATCACCTCGAGCGACAACCGCCCGTGCCCCGACCGCGGCAGCTTCATCGTCGAGCCCAGCTCTGCGAACAGTCGGGCCTTTCGGCGCTCTTCCAACCGCTTCATGACGGCCTGGAGGATCACGAACGACATCCGCGACAGGCCCTCGAGCTCCTGGTTGCGGTGGACGCGCCGCTCGAGGTCGACCTGTCCGAGTGCGCCGATGCCCAAGGCGATCTGCGGTGTCGATGAGGTGGCCGATCTCGACGGCGTACCCGGTGAAGAACGGGATCGATCTCGAGGTGCGAACGTCGCCCCGCGTATTCGCCAGCCAACGGCTGGATCATCCCGGAGAGCTCCGGGTAAAACAGGTTGATGAGCGGGCGCGCGACCAGCTCCGTGACGCGTCCGCCGCCGCCCTCCTTGAGCAGTCCGCCCTCGACGATCGGCCGCTGGTAGTACCCCTTGACGTACTGCAGGCGGGGCTCGACGAGGAGCGGGCCGAGCGTTCCGTAGACCATCCGCGGGTGCCAGTGCTTCACGTCCGTGTCGGCCCAGATGACGATGTCCCCGGTCGTCTCGTACAGCGACTTCCAGAGGGCCTCACCCTTCCCGGGGAACGAGCCGTATCGCGAAAGGACGTCGGGATGCTGGACGACCCGGGCGCCTTCCGCCTCGGCGATCTCACGCGTCCGGTCAGTCGACGCCGAGTCGATGACAAGGATCTCGTCGAGGAGCGGCACGCGCCCGACCATCTCGCGGATGGCCCGGCGGACGATCGGACCGATCGTCTCCTCCTCGTTGAGCGTGGGGAGGACCAGGCTGATCGTCAGCTTCTGCTTGTCCTTGAGGGTCACCAGGCGGCGAAGGTCCGAGAATTCGGCGTGATGGAAGTTCGCCTCGCCGAACCAGCGCTCGACTCGGGCCGGGATCTCGCGGGCTTCCTCGGCGGCTCGGTCGGCGGCTGCGAGGGTCTCGGCACGCGCGGCGAGCTGCTCGAATGTCGAGCGTTCGATCCGCTCGCGGGTCTTGACGACCACCACCGATGCCCGAGCGCGTGCGGCGATCGCCTCGGGGAGCGAACCGAAGAGATAGGTCTCGCCGCCGGCGCCGCCGGGCTGGGCCGAGCCGCCCATGACGACAAGGTCCGCCTTCTCGGCCTCGCGCAGGATCGCGGTGCGCACGTTGGGTGCCTCGCGCAAGAGCGCCTCGCCGCGACCGGAGATGTGCTGCTTCATGAACGCATTGAGCGCGCGCTCGGCCTGCGTCCGGACGGCCTGGGTGATCCCCGGCGGAACCAGGTGGAGGACGACGACCGTCGCGTCGTGGTAGCGGGCGATGGCGTCGGCGTAGCGGAGGGCGAGCTCGGCGTGGGGGCCACCACGGACCGGGACCAGGACCCGTTGGATCTGCTTCGACCCGCGCTGCTTGACCACGGCGATGTCGCAGGGCGATTCGCGGACGACCTCGTCGATCGTCGGGGAGAAGGCGGTCGGCATGCCGCCAGCCTGCCCGCCGGCGGCGCGCCCGCCCCAACCGAAGATGATGAGATCCGCCTCCTGCTCGGACGCCGCTTCGATGATGCCTTCGGCGGCATGGCGGCCGATCCGGACGATCGGGTGGATCGTCGTCCCGTCGGGCGCGTAGTCGAGGACCTTCTGCAGAAGCCGGCGGGCGTGGCGGGCTCGCGTCGCGCCCTCGGACAGCGGCATGCCGTCAGGGACCTCGACGATGCTGAGGGCCGAGATCTCGCCGGCCCGCCGATCGAGCATCGCCGCGCCGAGCCGGATCAGCTCCTCGGCGGTCAGCGGATTGGCGACCGGGATCAGGATCCGCGCGGGGAGCGGCCCGGCCTTGGGGTTCACGTGGCGGCCTCGCTCGCAGTGGCGCCGGTGGCGGCCTTGGTCGCGGCGTTGGTCGCAGCCTCGTTCCAGCGATCGATGAGATACGGCTTCAGCAGCTCGAACGCCCGAGCCTGTCGTTCCACCCGTTCCTCGGCCTGCGCGGTCGTCACATTCCGGTTCTCGATGACGAAGCTTCCGACGCGGCCGAAGTAGATCGGGACGAGCGCCGCGACGAGGGTCTCGAGCGACGGGCTGCGGATCGCGGGCGGTGACCACGAGGTCGTAGATCACGCGGGCCCACAGGTCGTCCGGGAAAACGAACTCGCTCACGGCCTCGGCCATCTCGAGCGTCGTGGCGCTCGTGGACGCGACGTCACCGCCCAGCCCGAGCGCGCGTCCTTGCCGTGTCCCCGAGGCGGCCGGCGTCGGCAGCGAGCTCCAGCACGGTCGCCGCGGTTGCCGGCGCCAGCATTCGGGTCCACGTGTCGGCGAGGGTCAGCGAGCCGGCGTGGAACTCGGACAGCAGTCGGAGCGTGTTCACCTCGAGCGGTGGCGGATCGATGATCCGCTCGAAGCCGTAGGCCGGGACGTCATGGCTGCCACGGATCGACAGCCAGTGCTCGGGATACCGGTTGGCGAGGCGCAGGATCGTCCCGACGACCTGGCGGAACATCGGCCCGAGATCGGCACCCGGATCCTTGGGATCGTGGATCTTCGCCCCAAGCCGGGTCTGACAGACCGCGAACCCGCCGGCAAGGGCCGACGTGGTCATCCAGATGTCGATCCCGAACCGGCTGATATCCGGAGTCCAGTCGTCGAGCTGGAGATAGTGCCGCACGAGATCGCCCGAGACGCCGAAGTCGCCGCCGATCGGCTGCCGGATCCGGTGGCCGTACAGCGCGCGCGTCAGCGGGTAGGTGACGGTGTTGGTGATCGTCCCGTCGTACTTGTAGCGGGCGTACAAGGGGGCGACGAAGTCGTAGCCGCCCTTGAGGATCGGTCCCGCTAGAAGCTCGATCCATTCGGGGACGATGCTGCGTAGGTCGCTATCGACGACGACGAGCGCCTGGACCTCGAGCGCGGCGGCGATCTCGAAGATCGTCCTGAGTGCCGCACCCTTTCCGCCGATCCCCTCGATATGCGGATAGGTCAGGCTGACCCGGTCGAGCCGGTTCGTCGGGCGGACCAGGAGGATCTTCTCGATGTAGTCCGGCGGCTCGGTCTCGATGACGACGCGGCCGGTCCCATCGGGCGAGTCGGCGTCGGCGTTGACGACGACCGGGTGGAGGTCGGGGAAATACTGGACGAGGCCTGCCTGCGCGGCGCGGACGACATAGCCGATCGTGGCGGCGTTCTTGAAGCTTGGGATGCCGACCATGATGTCGGCCCGGTCGAGCCGCTGGATCTGGTCGCGGATCGCCGGAGGCAGGGCAGTCTGGGGCACGGCGTCACCGTAGCATCGCGGGCCACGATGTGCCATCAACGCCGGCTTGCGGACGCCTTGCAGGAGGGCGTCCTCCGACGACCGGCTATCGGCGGGGCATCGGGCCGGCGGCCCAGTCCTTCGAGGCGACGCCAGGCGAATAGCGACTGTTGGCGGCCTTGAACGTCAGCCCGGTGAACCCCTGCGTTCGCCACGAGCCGATCCATGGCTCGATCGGCGGGCGGACGTACAGCCCGCAGCGGACGACCTCGGACTCGATGAGCACGGACTCGAGGATCCGCTTTCGCTCGAGGAGCGGGATGTCGAGCAGCGACTCGCCATCGAGCCAGAGGAGATCGATGGCCATGAACGTGATGGGGTCGTCGGGGCCGAACGTCCGCGCCTCGCGGGCCGCTTCCATCTCCGCCATCCGCTCGTCGGCGCGGTTGCGGCGGATCCCGAACATCATCCGGTTCACGGTCTGGCCCGCCGTCGGGGTCAGGTCGGGCGGTGGCCGGAAGTACGTCGCCTCATCGCTGTGTGAGACCTGCTTCGTGAGATATCCGTCAAGGATGACGCTGTCGGCCTTTGCCGCGACGGCGAGTGCGATGGCGACCCGATCCTGATCCAGGACAGGCTCGCCCTCTTCGTCGATCAGGACCGCGCCGGCCTGATCGACTGCGGCGAGCACCCGCACGCCGAGCCACAGCGGCTCGATGATGGGGTCGACGGCGGCCTGCGACGAGCTCTTACCGAATGGTTGTGGTCGGAGGGTCGCGAGCAGGCTCCGGGCGTCGTCCGTCGTCGTCACCGATGCATCGTACGCGTTCGGTCGCCGATATCATCGCGCGGTGTCCAGCACCGGTTCGTCCGAGGGTCCCGCGCCCTCGGGCGCGCGGGGTTCCGGGGTGGACGCGTCCGAGGTCGCGCCCAGAGGGCTTGCGGGTCTGACGCCGAGCGGCCGGGCTACCGTTCCCGCCGCCTGGGCCCTGTACGACTTCGCCAACACCATGTTCTCGTTCGCGGTGGTCTCGGGCGCGATCGGGCTCTACCTCATCGACGACCGCCAGTTCGGCGAGCGCGACGGCAACGCGCTGCTGTCGATCGCGATCATCGTCAGCGTCGGGCTGAACGCGCTTGTTTCGCCGATCCTCGGGGCGCTTTCGGATCGCGGCGGCCGTCGGATGCCGTTCCTGCTGTTCTTCACGCTCCTTTGCATCGGGACGACGTTCTTCATCGTCGACGTCCCGCCGATCATCGGGCTCGGGCTGTTCATCGTCGCGAACTTCGCGTACCAGGCCTCGCTGATCTACTACGACGCGACGCTCAAGACCGTCTCGTATCCAGCGACGCGGGGCAAGCTGTCGGGGATCGGCACCGGGATCGGGTACATGGGCACGGTATTCGTTGGGTTGCTCATCTTTGTCCTCGACATCGCCGTCGTCGACCGGTTTCGGGTGACGGCGGTCCTGTTCCTGCTGTTCGCGATCCCGATCTTCTGGTTCGTGCGTGAGCCGCGCAGACCCGACGAACAACCGCTGACACGCCGGGACATGACCGATGCGCTCGGGCAGCTCCGACGATCGATCGCCGACGCCGGCGAGGTTCCCGGGCTTGTGGCGATTCCTCGCGGGCCGGTTCTTTTACTCGGATGCGGTCAGCACCGTGATCGTCGTGATGAGCGTCGTCGTCGTGCAGACGATGGGTCTGACGGCGAGGGAGTCGAACCTCATCCTGCTGATGCTCACGTTCGTCGCGATCGTGATGAGCTTCGTCTGGGGCTGGCTCGCCGACCGACAGGGGCCGAAGAAGACCCTTGTCCTGGGTGCTGATGACATGGGCGGTCGGGCTCGTGCTGGGCGGCGTGGCCATCGGCTTCGGGTCATCCGGGCTCGTGCCGTTCCTCGTCGCCGGAGCGATCCTCGGCTCCGGCCTGGGCGGCGTCCAGGTCGCGGACCGCGTGCTGATGGTCCGCCTGTCGCCGCCAGACAAGATCGGCGAGTTCTTCGGGATCTACGGCCTGGTCGGCAAGGGCTCGCAGGCGATCGGGCAAGTGCTCTACGGCGCGACGATCTTCCTTCTGGTCGACCGCCTGGGGAACGGCGCATACCAGGTCGCTGTCGTCAGCCTGCTCGTCACGATGCTCATCGGGCTGTGGCTGATCTGGCCGGTCCGCGACGACTGGGCCGGGAGCGAGGAGACGGCCGACGCGAGCGCGCGACCGATGCCCCCGCCGGAACGGCTCGCCCCGGGCAGCGCGCCGATCGAACCGCGATAGGGTCGAAAGGGCCGGCCGTCAGTCTCCGTACCCGCCCGGGTGCGCCACGCGCCACGCCCACGCCGACCCGACCATCTCCTCCAGCGAGGGCCGCGATGGGTGCCATCCGAGTACGGCTGCCGCGCGGCCGGAGCTCGCCACCAGCGTCGGCGGGTCACCCTCGCGTCGAGGGCCCATCGTGTACGGGATGGAGTGACCGACGACGGCCTCGGCGGCCGCGATGACCTCGCGGTTCGAGAACCCGCCACCATTGCCGAGGTTGCAGATCAGCGGCTGCGTCGGTGCGCGCGTCGCCCGGGCGCGGTCGCCTCGATGGCTCGGAGGTGGGCGTCCGCAAGGTCGGCGACATGGATGTAGTCGCGGACGCAGGTCCCGTCGGGGGTCGGGTAGTCATCGCCGAAGACCGTCAGGTCGCGGCGTCCCTCGGCCGCCAGCAGGACGTTCGGGATGAGGTGCGTCTCGGGGGCGTGGTCTTCGCCGAGGGCCTCGGTCGCGCCCGCCACATTGAAGTAGCGAAGCGCGACGGTTCGAAGCCCGTACGCCCGGGCATACCAGCCGAGCGCGCCTTCGAACGAGCGCTTCGACTCACCGTACGGGTTGATCGGCCGGAGGACGTCGTCCTCCTGGATCGGCGTCCGGTCGGGGACGCCGTACACCGCGGCCGTGGACGAGAAGACGATGCGACCGACGCCTGCCGTTCGTGCTGCGTCGAGTAGCGCGATGCCGCCTGCGACGTTCTCTCGGAAGTACTTCGAAGGCTCGACGATCGACTCGCCGACGAGGGACCGCGCGGCGCAGTGCAGGATCGCCTCGATACGCTCCGATTCGAGCAGCGGCGCCACGACGCCCTGGTCGCCGTACGACCCTTCGTGAAACGTCGCGCCCGCCGGGACCGCTGCCCGATGTCCGGTCGTGAGGTCGTCGAGGACGATGACGTCGTGGCCGGCCGCGATGAACGCTTCTGCGGAGACCGAGCCAACGTACCCGGCTGCGCCGGTGATCAGGATCCTTGTCATCCAGGAACGATACGTGGAGTGGGGTCGCCGCGACCGGGTCACCATCACGTCCGTTCATTGCGGCGGCTCTACAAGTCCCCTCGAACCATCCCGTCAATCAGGGATGTCGCGGCGCACCGTCCGGCTAACGGAGCGGGCCACATACCCAAGGCGAAGGTTCACGTGTTGCCGCTCGGCGCCACGCGCGTCGCGAAGCCCCGCGGCGTGTCATGCGCGCCTCGTCGCAGGAATCTTCATGACAAATCTCGCAGGGCAGCCCACGCGTCGGCCTGATGCCAATCATTAGCATCGTCGTGGCCTCCAGAGATGGCCGGCGACGTTCTCACCCTCCGTCGCACGGCGTTGATGCCGCCGACTGGCGTCACCGGATGGAGGACGTGTCCCGACAGATCAAGCATCAAGGCATGAGCCGAGGCCAGGACCTTAGTTTTAGGTGCGCTCATGCACCAGCATTTCGGGCCAGACCCCGGATGGTGACGTGGACGCACCGTATTGCGGAAATCCCTCCTTGACGGCCATTAGTCCGCCCCCTATGGTCCGGTTGCGACCCAGCAATAGCGGCCCGCGGCGAACTGAAGTACCATCACGGATCACCACGTTCTCGCGACCCTTGGCCGGCATCGCATTCACCATCGGGGAGCCCGGGACGTTGTCCGTCACTCCCCACTAGTTACGGGGCGCGCCCTCCGAGGCGCCGGATGCGTCGATCGAGGCGCATGAACGGACCCGCCGGGTCCGCACGGGGGAAGGGTCCGAGGCGACGTCGCCTGCGGGTCCAGTGGTGAAGAGCGGCCGAGTATGGCTGAGAAGGGGAACACATCCGAGTGACTGACGGTTCCGCGCGTCGCGTCGCGCCGTTATTTCCTAGCGCCTCCGCGGGGTAGCCACAGATCCTGCCCGCGCGTCGAGTCCTGTCCAGATCTGCGAAACACAGAGGGGTACACGTGCGATCGTTGAAACGACTAGGAGTCATGTTTGCGGCGGCGATGCTCGTCGCACTCACCGTCAGTCCGGGGATCGCCCTGGCTGCGGATGAGAACCACGGCATCGGCCTCAACAAGGGCTGCATCGGGGCGACCAAGGTCGGCGACCCGTACAGGTGCAGCTACGGCGTCACCAACAACCAGGACGAGGCCAACGACACCCTGACCATCACTTCGCTGGTCGACGTGGTCAACCGGCCGGGCTCGCCATCATCCGGCAACATCCTTCAGATCCCGGGCATCGGCTCGGTCATCAGCTTCGACCAGCTGCCACGGCAACACGACGACCAACGCCTCGTGCACGGGGCTTGGCACCGCGGCCGCGATCTGCACCCTGCCGGCCGATACCCGCATCCGGATCGGCGGCGTCGGTGGCGTCCCGGGCGTCAGCTTCTACACCATCCAGGGCGCCGACTTCAACGTCAACGCCAACCACCGGCTGACCGACACCGTCTCGCTCCTCTGGCAGGACACCTGCTCGAGCGGGACCAACAACTGCCCCGAAGGTGACCAGTTCGCCAGCACCGGCTCGTCGACCCTCGTCGTCCCGCTGACCTCGACGACCACCACCGACATCCACAACGCGGCCCACGCGGTGGTTCTCACGGTCCCGGTCGGTACGACGGTCCACGACTTCGTGACCGTCACCGGCGAGGCCGGCAAGCCATTCCCGAGCGGTAACGTCAACATCGACTGGTTCCTCAACGGCACTTGCACCGGCAGCCCGGCAGCGCAACTCGGGACCGATCGCGCTGACCGCCAATGGCACAGTCGACGCGACCGCCTTCGCGTTCACGGTCAACACCGCGGGCATGCGATCCTTCCTGGCCCACTACGAGGGTGACTCCGGCTACGGCACCTCCAACGGCGCCTGCGAGCCGCTCCGCGTCGTCGACGCCCGGATCGCGATCGCCCCCAGCGCGACCAACCGGATCAACCAGCCCCACACCTTTACCGCCACGGTGTTCGTCAATGACGGCACCGGCGAGGTCGCCGGCTCCTAACAACACCCATGTGACCTTCACGACCGTCGACAACGGCGCGACGTCCACGCCGAACCCGCCGACCGCCTGCGACACCACCGCCGGCTCGTGCACCACGACGATCACCTCGTCGACCACCGGCACCTCGACCGTCACCGCCCACACCACGGTCAACGTGGCCGGCATCGACCTGACCCGGGCGACCGATTCGACCCATGGCAGCTCGGCTCCGGCGGTCAAGACCTGGGTGAACGCGATCATCAGCATCAGCCCGAACGCGTTCAACGAGGTCAACGACCCCCACACCTTCGTCGCCACGATCCAGAAGGACCTCGGCAACGGCACCTTCGTGCCGGCAGCCAACGAGGCCGTCACGGTCACCCTGACCCCCGACTCGACCGCCTGCCCGTCGCCGACCGGACCCTTCACCGGGACGACCAACGCCAGCGGTGAGTTCTCGGTCACCTTCACCTCGGCCTGCGCCGGGACCATCACCGCCCATGCCAGCTCGACCCTGGCGGTCGGCGCCTCGGCGCCGTTCACCATCCAGACCGACAGCCTCGGCGGCAACAGCCCCGACGCGACCAAGGTCTTCCAGGACGCCAAGATCTCGATCACGCCCAACGGCTCCAACGCGGTCGGCAGCGACCACACCTTCACCGCGACCGTGATGGTCGACCTCGGCCAGGGTGGCGGCTTCGTCCTCGCCCCCGACGGCACGCCGGTGACCTTCACCAGCGTCGACAGCAACGGCGCGACGTCGAGCCCGGCTCCGCCGGTCGGCTGCGTGACGACGGGCGGCTCCTGCACGACGGCGATCACCTCGCCGACGTCGGGCACCACCGTCGTGTCCGCGCACGTCACCTTCACGACTCCGGCTCCGGGCAACATCGAGATCACCCGGCACACCGACGGCACCCACGGCAGCAGCGGCCCGGCGACCAAGATCTGGCGTGACGCGTTCATCCAGATCACCCCGCAGGACGCGATCAACCCGGTGGGCACCACCCACGTCCTCACGATCACGGTGACCGCGACCAACGGCGGCGTTCTGGCCAGCGGGACGGCGACAGCGAGCATCGTCTCGCCGCCCTCCACGACCGGCTCGTTCGTCGGCTCGCCCTCGTGCAACTACACGGGTGGCGCAGCGACCGCCAGCTGCACCGTGACCATCACCTCGGCTGCGACCGGGCTGACCTCGGTCCACGCGACCTCGACCATCGGCTTCGACAACGCCCTCGGCACCGTGACGCGAGCAACGTCGACGGCCGGCAACGTCACGCCATGGCTGCACCGTCAACTGCGACGACGCGACCAAGCACTGGGGTGACGCCAACATCCAGATCACTCCGGCGACGGCGAACAACCCCGTCAATACCAACCACGTCCTGACCATCACGGTCAACGCCTGGGCGGCACCATCGATGCCGGTCCGCACACCGCGACCGCCTCGATCGTCAGCGGCCCGGGGAGCTTCGTCGGCTCACCGAGCTGCACCTACACCGGTGGCGCTGCCACCGCGAGCTGCACGGTGACCATCACCTCCGCCACGCCGGGCACGACCGTCGTCTCCGCGACGTCAGGCATCCCGGTCTCGGGCCTGACGATCACCCGGACCACCGGAACCGCCGTGAACACCGCTGCCGGGGGCAGCGACAACGCCAGCAAGCGGTGGGCCGATGACACCGTCACGACCCAGGTCCACAATCCAGCCCATCAGGACATCACGAACACGGCCGTCACGGGCGGCACCGTCGTCCACGACAAGGCGACCGTCGCCCGGCTGGCCGGCACCCCGGCAGCTGTGCCGGACCCGTCCGGTAGCGTGACGTTCACCCTCTATAACAACGGCACCTGCAACGGCACCGTCCTCGCGACGAGCGCCAACGTGGCCCTCAGCGGTGGCGTCGCCGAGTCGGCGACATTCACCACCCCGAACGCGGCCGGCAACTTCAGCTACCGCGCTCACTACAACGGCGACGCGAACTACCCCGCCAGGGATGCCGCGTGCGAGCCGTTCAGCGTCGAGGCCCCGCCGACCGGTCAGATCACGCCGACCCAGGTCGACTGCCCCGACGTCCTGAATGGCACGGCGCCGAACCTTGACGGCATCAACTACTCCGTCCAGGGCGGCAAGATCGGCCAGAACATCAATCCTGGCGTCTTCTTCTTCTGGACCAAGATCACGACCACGGTCCCGAACCAGGTCGTGACCGTCACCCAGACGAACAACAGCACCAACAACGCGGCGCTGTTCACCATCCACCAGGGCTACGTCCGGGTGTACACGGGCAACTGCTCGTCCTACATCACCGGCACGGAGATCGCCGGCGGGTCGGGGGCGTCGTTCACGATCGCGACCCCGGGCAACTACATCATCGGCATCAAGTACCAGACCAAGTCGATCGCCGGTACGACCGCTCCGGTCCCGGCCAACATCACCTACACCTTCGCCACCTCGCTCGGCGGCAACACCGCCGGCACGGTGATCCTCAAGAAGCAATAGCCTCTGCCATTCGGCAGAGTGAACGAGGAAAGGGCCGGCACCGCCGGCCCTTTCTCTTTGCCCGCTCTTCCGCACCGGCGCCTGAGACCTCGCTCCGGGTGACCGGCGCCGCCGCGACAATACGGCCAGCAGCACGCTCAGCGACGGCGGAAGAGTCGATCCAGCCACCTTCGCCAGCGGGGTCGCCTGTCCTCCGCTGGAACCCCTGGGACAGGGACAGCGTCGCGCTCTGGGTCGGGCTCGGACGCGGGGTCAGGCACGTCTGCCGGTTCCGCTTCGACCGCCGCCGCGCGTGCTCCTCCAGCGCGCGCCTCCGGTGTAGGCTCGGGTCCCGACCCGGCAGCCGCCATCGGCGTGGCGGCAACGCGATACGCCAGGATCTCGTCGAGTCGCGCGACCAGCCGCTGCGCAGCGGCGTTCTCCGGGTCGATCTTGAGTGCGCGCCGGGCAAGTGCGAGCGCGCCCTCCTCATCGCCCCTCTCGAGCGCCACGCGAGCGAGGCCGACGACGGCGATCGAATTCCTCGGGTCGGCCTCGGCGACCTGCCGGTAGAGCGTTTCGGCGCGGTCGAGCAACCCGACAGACAAGGCCCGCTCGGCCTGGAGCAGGAGCTCGATCATCGGTCCTCCGTCAGCATCGCGCCGGCCAGCGCGAGCAGTGTCGGGCGCTCGTTTCGGGCCTGGTCCGCGATGACCTGCTCGAGGAGCTCGTCGAGGATCTTGCCGAGCATCGGTCCCTCGGAAAGCCCGAGCTCTCGCATCAGGTCATTGCCATCGACTGCGAGGCCGGCCCGATCGAGCACGAGCTCGGCCGTCAGCTGCTCCTCGATCCGGGATCGCAGCTCCGAGATGCCCGCATCGGCCGGCAAGCCGCTTCCGACGTTGTCCGCCTCACGCAAGGCGAGCAGGTCGTCGAGCGCACCCGGGCCGACCTTGCGAAGACGGCCGATGAACCGTCGGACGGCCGCATCCGACCAACCCGGTTCGTAGCTGAACATGTGGAGCCGGACGAGCTCCACTACCCGTTCGCGATCGCGCGCGGTTCGCGAAGTCGATCGAGCAACGCGTCGGCGAGGCGCGCGCCAACGACATCGTGGCCGATGAAGTGGCCATCGGCATACGTGGTCGGCTTGCCGATGTCGTGGAGCAGCGCCGCGAGCCGCACGACCGGCCGCGACTCGGGTGCCGCGTCCACCGATCGCAACGTGTGATCCCACAGGTCCTCGCCGGGGATCTTGTTCTGGGGTATGCCTCGCTGCGCGGCGAGATCGGGCGAGATGGGAGCGAGCAGGTCTGTGTCGCTCATCAGCCGAAGGCCGACGGATGGGACCGGCGCCGCGAGCAGCTTGTGGAGCTCGGCCGCGATGCGCTCGCCCGGACAAGTGGGTCACCAGCTCGGCTCGTGCCTGGATTCCGGCAAGCGTAGCCGCCTCGATGCCGAACCCCAGGGTCGCCGCAAGACGGACGGCCCGAATCATCCGAAGCGCGTCCTCCTCGAAGCGGGCGCGCGGGTCACCGACTGCCCGCAGCACGCCGGCGCGGGCGTCGGCCAAACCTCCGTACAGATCGATGAATGTCGGCGGTTCGCGGGGGCTGGCGCCCCATGCCATCGCATTGACCGTGAAGTCGCGCCGGGCGAGGTCGAGTTCGATGGAATCGCCGAACTCGACCCTGTGCGGCCGGCGGAAGTCGGCGTAGTCGTGGTCCGTCCGGAAGGTCGTGATCTCGAATTCCTCGTGGTCGCGGCGGACCGCCACCGTTCCGAACCGGTTCTCGTAAACCGCATTCGGAAACAGCTCGACGACGCGCTCCGGAAGGGCATCCGATGCGAGATCCCAATCCTGGGGAACGCGCCCGAGGACGACGTCCCGAAGCGAGCCACCGACGACATACGCTCGGTGCCCGGCGTTCCAGAGCGACGCGAGGACGTCGTGGACGGCGGCCGGGATCGCGTCGGCGAGGGTCGGCTCGATGGAGCCCGAAGGCGCGTTCGGGCCTGGGCTCGGCGCCGAGGGTTCGGTCAGTTCCGTCCCAGGAAGAGGTATGTCCGCCAGGCCTCGTTGCGCTCGTCGCCGAGGTATGGCGTGAACAGCGAATAGATGTCGCTTCGCGGCTCGAACGGCGGCCGGTTCAGCCGCATCCGGACCTCGTCGAGCGACTTCCCGCCCTTCCGGTGGTTGCACGGCTTGCACGCGGCGACGAGGTTCTCCCAGGTGTGTCCGCCACCTCGATGGCGAGGCATCACGTGGTCGAGCGTGAGGTCGTGGGACTGACGGCCGCAGTACTGACACGTATGGCGGTCGCGGGCGAAGACCTCGCGCCGGGAGAGCTTGACGCGGGGTCGCGGCCGCCTGATCAGGTACTGGAGCCGGATGACTGAGGGCGCGCGATATTCCGTCCGCACCGTCCGGATCACCTGGTGGTCGTATTCGATCACTTCGGCCTTTTCCCCGAACACGAGGCGGAAGGCGCGAGGCAGGTTGCAGACGTTGAGC
The DNA here is from genome assembly GCA_963816675.1 of uncultured Chloroflexia bacterium. Classification (GTDB taxonomy): domain Bacteria; phylum Chloroflexota; class Limnocylindria; order Limnocylindrales; family CSP1-4; genus SPCO01. The sequence continues at coordinate 146,859 of CAWFLS010000005.1, read as the reverse complement.
GGTTCGTAATTCTGGTTCAGAACGAGCACGACACCGTCCATCGGCCGGAAGATAGCAGATGCGTCGGAAGGTGCAGGACGCCGGGCGCGTGGGCCTCCGACATGGCGAATCGTTGGCCCTGGGACGTCGCTTCATGTTCATCCCGGAATTTCGGTGGATGATCGCGGCCGCGGCCAAACCAGCCGAGCCCTACCCGCCCGCATGAATACGTGGTGAGCAGACCGCGTGTTTCGGGATCGCCCCTACCTCCCCGCCTTCCTGGACCGCGACGGAGGTGCGCAGCGGCGCGGGCAGTCGACCGCTACACCCGCCCGACCGCGGCGCCCGTCGTTGGGTCCCAGCCGCCCGCCTGGCCGACCTTCGTGGCAAGCGGGCGCCCGAGCGCGTCGGCGATGAACCGGGCAGCAATCAACACGCCTTCGAGCGAGACTCCGTGGTCCCAGCCCGACGCGTCGAGGAAGTAGACGAGGTCCTCGGTCGCGAGATTCCCCGCCGCGCCGGGCGCGTACGGACAACCACCGGTCCCACCTGCCGACGAATCGAAGCACCGCACGCCGGCATCGAGACCGGCCGCGACGTTCGCCAACGCCGTCCCTCGCGTGTCGTGGAAGTGGAATGCCAGTCGGTCGAGCGGGATCCCTGCGGCGAGGGCCACACCGGTGAGCGCCGCGACCTGACCCGGCACGCCGACGCCGATGGTGTCACCGAAGCAGATCTCATCCGCACCCATCTCGAGCAGCCGCATGGCGACCTCGACCGCGCGGGCCGGGTCGACGCTGCCGGTGAACGGGCACCCGAACGCCGTCGAGACGTAGGCCCGACGCCACCAGCCGAGCTCGCCGGCCCGAGTCAGAACCGGTCTGAACGCCTCCAGCGATTCGTCGACGGTCATCCCGATGTTTGCCTGCGTGAATGCATCGGTGGCAGCGGTGAAGACCGCGAGCGCATCGGCGCCCGCGGCCTCGGCGCGGTCGAGACCGCGCAGATTCGGGACGAGGACCGGGTACCGGACGCCGGGGGTGCGCGACAGGCCGCGGAGCAGCTGGTCCGCGTCCGCCAGCTGCGGGATGGCGCGCGGAGCGACGAACGACGTGGCCTCGATCTCCGTCAGCCCGGCCTCGGCAAGAAGCTCGATGAATCGAGCCTTCGTCGGGGTTGGGATCGGTCTCGATTCGTTCTGCAGCCCATCGCGCGGCCCGACCTCGTAGATGCGGACCCGGTCGGCCACGATGATCCCTGGAGGTCGCCTGCAGGCCTGGTGTCGTGGAGGTCAGCCGAGCGGCGGATCCATCGCGCGCTCGATCCGGGCGATCTCGACTTCGATCCTGCCCAGGAGATCGATGGCTTCGACGTGCGCCTCGCTTCCGTGCGGCGCCGCATTGCGCCGTCGGCGCGTCTCGCGATGGAGCTCGAGCAGCGCTTCGCGGGTCTGCGGCAGCTCGACAGGCACCGCCTTGGAATGGGCCATCAGAAACCTCCGATCGGATTCGTCGCGGAGCGTACCCGAAGCTCGCCGCACCTTATGGTTCGATCACCGCCAGAAGCTGGCCGCGACTGACCTGATCCGCACGACGGACGGTCACATCAGCGACGCGGCCAGCGACCGGCGCCGGCACGGAATGCTCCATCTTCATGGCCTCGAGCGTGACGATCGGATCGCCGGCCTCGACCTGCTGCCCTGACACGACGTGGACCGTGAGGATCGCGCCGGGCATCGGAGAGGTCACGTCGACCGGGCCACCGGCCGCCCCGGCCACGTGTCGGTGCGCGGCCGCACGGGCCGCGGCGTCGACGTCGGGCGGTGGCGCGAGCCGGAACGCGACACTCCGTCCGCCGACATCCAGGTGGACGACGTCGCCGGCCTCGACCAGTTCCGACGCCGGCACACCCACCGACGACGCCTCGACGTTGATCGAGCGCGCGATGCCGTCCGATTCGATACGGGCCGACGGAGGGCGCGTTCAGCCGCCAGCCGCCGGCCCAGGGGTTGGCGAGGTCGGAGACGTGGGCGACAGCCATGAGCGCCGCGGCCGGCCGTCGACCAGGCTCCGTCAGGGATCACGACCCGATCGGGCCAGTCATCGGGCGGCCAGATGCGATCGAGTGTGTCGGTCCGCGACTGCCCGTCGAGAACGACGTCCTGACGGACGAGCCAGCGCAGAAATCGGAGGTTCGTGACGACGCCGAGGACCACGGTGTCGTCGAGCGCCTTGGCGAGGCGGTCGAAGGCGGCCCGCCGGTCGACGCCCGACGCGATGATCTTGGCAAGCATCGGGTCGAATCGATCGCCGATCTCATCACCGACTGCGATCCCGGCATCGACTCGGACGCCGTCGCCGACCGGCCACCGAAGCGCCTCGACCCGTCCTGTCGCCGGCAGGAAGCCCGCCTCGGCATCTTCGGCATAGAGACGGACCTCGACGGCGTGGCCGGTAGTGGTCACGTCGGCCTGGGTGATGCCCAACGGCTCGCCGGTGGCGATCGCGAGCTGGTCGGCGACCAGGTCACGGCCGGTCACGAGCTCCGTAACCGGGTGCTCCACCTGGAGGCGCGTATTCATCTCGAGGAATGCCGGCCGGCCTCGATCGTCCACGAGGAACTCGCAGGTGCCGGCGCTGACGTAGCCCACCGCCCGGGCGAGGGTCAGCGCGGCGTCGCCCAGGCGTGCTCGCAATGCCGGATCGACCGCCGGCGATGGTGCCTCCTCGAGGACTTTCTGGTGCCGGCGCTGGATGGAGCAGTCCCGCTCGCCGAGGTGAATGCCATGGCCAAACGCGTCGAACAAGACCTGGATCTCGATGTGCCGGCCTCCCTCGACGAGGCGCTCGAGGATGAGCCGGTCGTCGCCGAAGGCGCCGGTCGCCTCGCGCCTCGCAGCGGCGAGCGCTTCGGGCAGCCGTTCGGGCTCGCGGACGATCCGCATGCCCTTGCCGCCGCCGCCGGCAGACGGCTTTACGAGGAGTGGGAAGCCGATTCGTCGGGCGGCGGCGGCCAAGGCCTCGTCGGACTGGTCGGTGTCGTCGTAGCCGGCCAGGATCGGGACGCCGAGCGAAGCGGCGAGGCGACGGGCCTCGGCCTTGTCGCCCATCGCGCGAATCGCGGCCGGCGGGGGCCCGACCCACCGCATGCCGGCGGCGGTGACCGCCTCGGCGAAGTCGGCGTTCTCGGCCAGGAACCCGAAGCCAGGGTGGACGGCATCTGCGCCGGCGGCGAGTGCGGCCCCGACGACGGCCGAGCCGTCCAGGAGATCAAGCGCCTCGGGCCCGACCGTGACCGGCGCCACCGCGTGGATCCCGAGTCGCTGGCACGTCCGCGTGATCCGAGCGGCGATCTCGCCTCGGTTCGCGATGAAGAGCGTTCGGATGTGTGGCAGCGAACGGCGCGATCGGACGATGGCGAGGGCGCAACTGGTTCCCTGGCGACGAACGTGTCGATCGCGTCACTCGCGACACGCCATCGTCCCGCCTACGCGTCGGGCGGGAAGACGACCGGAGGCGATCCAACGCTGCACCGACCGGGTCGTCGCGCCGATTCGTGCGGCAGCCTCACTCGGACTCAGCTCGTCGGACGTCATCGATGTCGCGATCGTCGCATTCTGCACGAGCAGCCGCAACTCACCGCCCCGGAAGGCGCGGCCCGCCGGGCGCCCGCCTCAATCGGCCTCGGTATCGGGCGCCCAGGCTGGTCGTCGCCGTCTCGCTGAAGGCTCGAAATCCTTCCTGCGCTTCCTCGGTGGCCCGCTGCCGGGCGATGACTCGGGCGGTGTGCCATTTCGCCGACCCGTGACCGAGCCCGCGAACCTCACGGACGATCGCTTTGGCGGCGCGAGCCGCTGTCGGACCTGACTGCGAGCACATCCGCGACAGCCGTGTCCACGGCCGCGTCGAGGGCGGCGACGCCCTCCACGATCTCGTGTACGAGTCCGATCCGCGCCGCTCGCGTGGCATCGAACCGACGGCCGCCCGGAAAGAGGGCCCGCGCGTTGCTTTCGCCGATCTTGGGGATGACGAACGGGCTGATGACGGACGGCAGGATGCCCGAGGCGCGACTCGGTGAACCCGAATCGCGTGCCACTCTCGGCGATGACGATGTCGGCCACCGCGCAGAGACCCATCCCGCCGCCGAGCGCAGCACCGTGCACCCGGGCGATGACCGGAACCGGGCACGTGTCGATGGTCTCGAACATGTCGGCCATCGCCATCGCGTCCTGCTCGTTGCCCTCGACGCCGAGCGCCATCGCCGCCCGCATCCAGCCGAGGTCCGCGCCGGCACAGAACGACGGTCCGTCGCCGGCGAGCACGACCGCACGCAGCCGGGCAGGCGTCTCCCGCGCCAGCGCCGCAAACGTCGTCCGCAAGCTTGCGATGAGCGAGGCATCGAACGCGTTGTGGACGTCCGGCCGCGCCAGGGTGACCCGTGCCACGACATCCCCGGGACCCGACCGCTCGAGCCGGACAGAAGCGTTCGACGTGGGAGGCACGCCCGCATGCTACGACAGCCGCAGGGACCCGCCGTAGTCAGGCGAGATCGGCGGCCCTGATCACCGCTCGCCGACCGATGCGCCGAAACCCCGCGTTTTCCAGGTTGGCTGATGAATGTGCCCCGGCGAGCGCCCACGCAGCGACCAGGTCGCAGCCATGTTCCTCGGCAACTTGGGAGCGAGCGGCGATCATCGAGCGCTGGATGCCTCGGCCGCGTTCCTCCGGCAGGACCGAGGCCCAGCTCTGCCAGCCGACGCCGCTCGGCGACGAAGAGCGAGGCCGCCGCCGCGATGCGGCCGTCGAACTCCGCGACGCTGAGGATCCAGCCTGGCGTCCGGGCGATATGCGGCGCCATCGACCGCCACAGATCTGCGACGTCTCGCGACGGGCCGTTGGCGGCGATCACCACCGACATCCACGCCGCGGCTTCATCGGGACCGACCACCCGAATCGTCAGGCCGTCGACCGGCGCCGGTTGAACGTCGCGTGGAGCTGGCGACGTGGACATCGAGTCGAAGCCGCGGCTCGACGCCGTGCGGCGTGTCGGCTTCGTCGAGAACGACCTCCCCGGCGACGCGATGCTGATCGAAGAAGTCCACGGCTTCACGTGCTCGGCCCGGCGCCTCGGCGAAGCCCAGCCCGCGGTTGAACATCGTCGAGCCGATCGAGGGGGCCGCGCCGAGGAGGATCTGCCCGTCGTCCTCGATCCGCATCTCGAGGCCCGCCGCTTGGGCGGCGGCCCACTCGGCCCGGACCGCGGCTCGCTGCGCGCGGCTGAATCTCGCTATCAAGGACGCGTCGTGCGAGCCGCCCCGATAGCGTTCGCTTGCGTCCACCGCGCCATGCTAGCGAGCGTCGAAAGGACGGTCGGCGCCGCCGTTACGCTGTCTCGATGCTGACCGGCATCGACCATCTCGTGATCGCCGTGGCCGATCCCGACGCGGCCGCCGAAGATCTTGCGGCGACGCTCGGCATCGAGCCCGGCGGCGGGGGACGCCACGACGCGCTCGGGACCTACAACCGGTTGGTATGGCTCGGTGACACCTACCTCGAGCTCATCGGCGTCTTCGACCAGCAGCTCGCGGCGGCGTCATGGGTCGGCGCGCCAACGCTTCGAGCGCTCGAGGGCGGCGGCGGCCTCGCGACGTGGGCGCTCGCGAGCGACGCCATCGATGACGACGTCGCCCGGCTCCGCGCTCAAGGCTCGGACATCGGCGGCCCCCTCACCGGCGAGCGGCTCCGTCCGGATGGCGCCGTCGTGCGCTGGCGTCTGGCTGCGCCGCCTCGCCTCGGCCCCGACCTGCCGCCGTTCCTGATCGAGCACGACGCGACTGCTGCGGAGTGGACGCCGGCCGAGCGGGCCGGACGGGCGACAGGACCGGCGCGGCTCACCGTCCTGGAGCTTGCCGTGGACCAGGTTCCGCCCACGGTTCAGGCGTTCCTCCGATCCACGGGACTTCGCTTCCGTCCGTCACTGGCCGGCGGAGGATCGCGTGACGCGGACGTCGGCCGGCAGATCGTTCGCCTGCGCCCGCGACGAGCCGCCGGCGCGGCACCGCACACCATCCACCTCCACGTTCGCGGCGTAACGGCGGCGGCCGACATCGACAAGTACGGGATCCGCTGGCGCCTCGCGCCCGAGCCGCCTGCCCCGGACTGACCTCAGTCGAGGACGCGCGCCTCGTCTCCAAGCCGGATCGTGCCCGGTTGGGCGACGTCGGCGAGCACCCCGAAGTCGGCGTGCTTGCCTTCGCGCAGGCCACGGTAGGCGATGACCATCCGAAGCGTGTCGAGGTCGCGGATGCCCGTGTCGGGGTCCTGCGTCGTGATCGCGCATCGCGCGTCCGGCTTGGTCACCGCGACGATGGCACCACCGATCGCGACGCGGTGGCCGATCCAGGTGTCCTCCTCGTGCGGCTCGGCGCCTTCGAGCTCGATCAGCATCCGAAAGCGGCGCGCGTCGACGTCCTCGAGGCCGCTCTGGCGCGCGAGCTCGCCGAGCGAGCCGTCGGAGACGATGCTGGCCGGATTGCCCGACCTGGTACCTCCCGGGCGCTCGCAGCGGACGAGGGTGATCGGGCGGCCGCAGAAGTCCGAGAGCGGTTCCGCCCAGGGACCGACGACGACATGACCGACGCCCGTTCGGCCGTGGATCGGCGTCTCGATGTGCTCGCCGAGGCTGACCTCATCCTCGACCACGGTTCCGTCGGGGAACGAGAGTCGCAGCACCGAGGCCGTCGCGTCCGTGTGGGCCGCGATCTGGACCAGCTCGCCCATGACGATCCGGTCGACGAGCCGGTTCGTGTCGTCGGCCAGGAAGAACCGGCGGTCCTCGACGACACCGCGCTCGGTCAGGTCGATCTCGTCGGGGTGCTCGAGCGCGAGGCTGCGCACCGGGGCGATCGAGAACCGGGCGACGCGTGGCATGACGCGATGCTAGCCGAGAACCGCGCTGCGGCGGCACCGCCGCCCGCCCTACATCCGGAAGACGCCGAACTTCGTCTCGGGGATCGGCGCGTGGAGCGCGGCCTCGATGCCCATCGCGAGGACCCGGCGGGTGTCGAGCGGGTCGATGACGCCGTCGTCCCAGAGTCGCGCCGTCGCGAAATACGGCGAACCTTCGCGGTCGTACGTCTCGAGGATCGGGGCTTCGAAGGCGTCGCGTTCGGCGTCCGACGCGAACCCACCGCGGACCGTGGACAGCACCCGAGCGGCCTGTGACCCGCCCATCACCGAGATGCGCGAGTTCGGCCACGACCAGAGGAACCGAGGCTGGTACGCCCGGCCGGCCATCGCGTAGTTGCCGGCGCCGAATGACCCACCGATGAGGACCGTGAACTTCGGCACCTCGGCTGACGCGACTGCGGTGACCAGCTTCGCGCCGTCCTTGGCGATGCCGGCCTCCTCGTACTCGCGCCCGACCATGAACCCGGTGATGTTCTGGAGGAAGACGAGCGGGATGCGCCGCTGGCAAGCCAGCTCGATGAAATGGGCGCCCTTGAGCGCCGACTGGCTGAACAGGATGCCGTCGTTGGCGAGGATCGCCACCGGATAGCCCGCGATGTGGGCGAAGCCGGTGACGAGCGTCTCGCCGTACAGCGGCTTGAACTCATGGAAGCGGCTGCCGTCCACGAGACGGGCGATCAGCTCGCGGACCGGGACTGGTCGGCGCGCGTCCGCGGACACGGCGGCGTACAGCGAGGCGGTCGTGTCGTCGCCGGCTGGCTCGATGGCCGGCGGTTCGGGCGTGCGCCGGTCCCATGGCGCCTCGGGCGTCCGACGGTTCAGGTTCGCGACGATCGAGCGTCCGAGCGCGAGCGCGTGCTCGTCGTCGAGCGCTTCATGATCGGCGACGCCCGAGCGCCGGGTGTGGACTTCTGCGCCGCCGAGCTCCTCGGGAGTCACGTCCTCGCCGGTGGCGGCCTTCACGAGCGGCGGACCGCCGAGAAAGATCGTTCCCGTGCCGCGCACGATGACGGTCTCGTCGCTCATCGCCGGCACGTACGCGCCGCCGGCCGTGCACGATCCCATGACGAGCGCGACCTGCGGGATCCCGGCAGCCGACATCCGAGCCTGGTTGTAGAAGATCCGACCGAAGTGGTCGCGGTCGGGAAAGACCTCGGCCTGGAGCGGGAGGAAGGCACCGCCGCTGTCGACCAGGTAGACGCACGGCAGCCGGTTCTCGAGGGCGATCTCCTGGGCACGGAGGTGCTTCTTGACGGTCATCGGGTAGTAGGTGCCGCCCTTGACGGTCGCGTCGTTGGCGATCACCACGCACGTGGTGCCCTCGATCCGGCCGATGCCCGTGACCATCCCGGCACCGGGCGCGTCGTCGTCGTAGAGACCTGTCGCGGCCAGCGGGCTCAGCTCGAGGAACGCCGAGCCGGGATCGAGGAGACGGTCGATCCGTTCTCGGACGGGAAGCTTGCCGCGTTCGCGGTGGCGGTCGATGGAGCGGTCGTCGCCGCCGGCGCCGCGCCCGGCGACGGCGGCCTGTCGGGCTCGAAGGTCGTCCACGAGGGTCGTCATCGCTTCGTGGTTGGCGCGCACATCCGGGTTCGCGGGATCCAGCCGGCTGCGCAGGACGGGCATGGCCGGGAGGATAGTCGAGCCGGGAACCGCGCACGGTCCGTGGCCGTCCGTCGGCCATGCTGAGAGTCTCGAGGCGGCGAGGATCGCGCGTTCAGTCGCGTTTTCAGCGGTCATGGCGACCGTTGCCGGTTGCTCGTCCGGGATCGCGATCCCGCTGCCGATCACGCCAGGGCCGTTGGCGACCGTCGAGCTTCGCGGCGGCGAGTGTTTCGCCGCTCCATGTGGCATGACGGTCGTCCTCGAGCGGGACGGTCGCGTCCATGGCGTCAACAAGCCACCGAACGAACTCGGGACGGTGCCTCCCGCCGCGCTCGGCGCGCTCGAGTCGGCGATCGCGTCGACCGATTTCGCTGCGCTCAAGGCCAGACCATTCACCGGCGAGTGCCCGACGGCCTTCGATGGCCAGGAGGTCGTCTTCGAGTTCGGCGCGCCGCGCGGGACCGAACGGCTCGCGTCATGCGAGGTCGAGATCGACTGGGGTCTGCCGTTATTCGTAGCGGCCTCTACCGCGCTAGGACCGTTCGTCCCGCTCCCGACGACCTGACGGCACGGCTCGCGTTCCTGCTTGACCTCCCGGCGCAACACCTTGATGATGTTTACGTCATCACGAGGAGGACGACATGTCGATGGCCGGTCGGATGGTCCGCGAAGCGCGCGGCCGCGCGGGATTGACGCAGCGCGGCTCTCGCCGAGAAGGCCGGGATCCCGCAGGAAACGATCGCCCGCATCGAGCGTGGCCACACAGACCCCCGCGTGGGCACCCTCGACCGGCTGCTCGAAGCGTGCGGCTACGGCCTCGAGTCGATGCCACGCCTCGGGATCGGCATCGATCGAACGCAGATTCGCGAGCTTCTCGAGCTCACACCATCCGAGCGCTTGAAGCGAGCCCTTGCGTCGACCAGGAGCACGTCGAATTCCGACGAGCGCTCCGGATGGTCGCGGAATGAGCGAACACTCCGCGTTTTCGGCACGGTCCCTGCTCCAGGCGTTGCTCGAAGGTGGCGTCGAATTCGTGGTGATCGGTGGACTCGCGGCACAGGTTCACGGGTCTCCGGTGATCACCGAGGACCTGGACATCTGCTTCGCCCTCGACGGCGCGAACCTCGACCCGGCTGGCGACGGTCCTTGATCGGTCTCGCTGCGATACGTCGTGGGATGCCGGAGGGCGTCGTCGCACCACTCGACGCCCGAGCACTCCGGGCAGGCGACGTCTTTACGTTCCGTACCCGGTTCGGTGACCTCGACCTGCTCGCGCGGCCGGACCCCGATCTCGATTTCCCAACGCTGCGGTCGCGTGCGATCCGTGCCGAGCTCGAGGGGTCAACCGTCTGGATCGCCGACCTTGCCGATCTCATCGCGATGAAGCGCGCGGCCGGGCGTCCGAAGGATCTCCTCGCGATCGAGCACCTCGGCGCCCTTCGTGAAGAGCTCGATCGGCGCGGCTGAACCGCCGCGGACCCGTTCGGCCAGTTCGACGTGCTACCCTCGCATAGCAAGTTATGAGCGAACCGCACGTCATCGCCGACTCGACCGCGACGGACGGCGGAAAGGCCCGATCCGCGGCCGGCACCCGACTCGTCGCAGACCGCCGAGGCCATCAGGATCGACCTTGCGGCCGCGTGGGGCGAGATGGGCGCAGCATGGGGAGTGACCCCGGCCATCGCCCGCGTCCAGGCCTATCTGATGGCTCGTCAGGAGCCGCTCACCGAGCGCGAGGTCCGCGAGGCCCTGGGTCTGAGCCACCGTGCCGCCAGCCTGGCTCTCGCGGAAGCGGAGTCGTGGGGGATCGTCGAGCGCGTACCCGAGCCTCGGCGCGTCGGCCGGCGGGGACCGGCCGGGACGGCGTATCTCGCCGTCGGGGATCACTGGCAGTGGTTCGGGCGGGTCATCGCCGAGCGCAAGGTCCGTGAAGGCGACCCGATCGTCGCGGTGCTCGAGGAGAAGGAACGCGAGGCCGCGGAGGCGCTCGCCGCGCAACCCGACGACCTCGGAGCTCGCGGCCCTTCGTGACTGGCTCGGGACGTTCCTCGTGTTCGTTCGGCTGTTCGATCGCGCCGTCGGACTCGTGCCAAAGGTCGAGCCGCGCGAGCTCGAACGTTCGCTCCAGCTCCTCGGTCGCGTTCCGGACACGACGATCCTGCGGCTGTTCGATCTCCTGAGCGGGCTCCCCGACGACGACGTGCTCGGTCTCGTCGAGGCGCTGTCGCGCCTGTCGCCCTCGGCGGCGCGACGTGCGACGAAGCTGATGTCGGGCGTGGTCCGGACGGTAGGACGGTAAGGAGCGAAGCCACGACCGCCCTGGAACGCTAGCATCGAAGTCATGACTGAACCGACCGCCGACCGTCCACACGTCCCCGGCTACGGCATCCCGACATCGTCGGAGGGCCTCCTCGACTGGGCCTGGGCCCGGGAGCGGCTCCAAACCGCGACGATCTACTGGCTCGCGACCGCGGCGGCCGACGCGGCGCCGCATCTCATCCCGATCTGGGGAGCGTGGGTAGGGGAGCGCTGGTACGTCGAAGGCGGGCCGACGCGGTGGCAGCGCAACCTCCGGGCGAATCCCCAGATGGCGATACACGTCGGAGCCGGCGACGAAGTCGTCATCGTCGAGGGGACGGCCACCGAGCTGGTGGCTCCGGCCGAGCCGCTGGCCGGTCAGATCCTCGCCGGTTACGCGAAGTACCAGCCGGGCTACGTCGCTGACGTCTCCCATTGGGCCGAGGGTGGACTCTGGGAGCTGCGACCGGTCCGCGCATTCGCCTGGTCGGTGTTCCCCGACGACATGACGCGGTTCCGCTTCGAGAGCGCTTCGACGCGTCCGTTGCCGCCCACGCAACTTTTGCCGCCCGCACACAGCGCCCGTTTGGGCCCAGATCGGCCATTTCGGCGCAGGTTTGCACCCGCGGACCGAGCCCCCGTCGACGTCAACACCACTGTTTCTCGGGGCGCAAAACTAGGGCTCGGCCTCCCGAGGCCGCGCCGTGCTCCGGGTGCACCGTTGCGCCGGAGCCGGACGACGCTCTCCCTGGCCTCGGCGGCGACAACTCGTTCACATCCCGCGCGGGAGGGCGACGAAGCGGACCGTCGCGTGGAAGCGACGAATCCCGATGCCGTGACTCCGGGCCGATCGACGCGTTGGACGCGGATCGTCGCGTGGGAAGCGACGAACGCTGTTTGAAGTGCCCGTTCGGATTCGACGCAGACAGGAATCGTCGACTCGGAGCGACAAACGCTTTCGGAGGGCGTGATCGCGCGATATCGAAGGGCCGTACGCAGGAATCGCCTCGGAAGCGACGACGCACTCCAAGATCGAGGGACTGGCTCTCGCGCGCGCTCGTGCGATAATCCGAACGCGCGCGGGGCTCGGTCGACTCGAACGGGCGAGGACCCCGGGGCCAGACCCGGCCGGCGAACCGAGCGCGACCATCAAAGGAACTCGCCCCACATGACCGTCGAAACGTCTACCTGGGCCACCAAGAAGGGTCTCGCCCAGATGCTCAAGGGCGGCGTCATCATGGACGTCGTCACCCCCGATCACGCCAAGATCGCCGAGGATGCCGGCGCCGTCGCGGTGATGGCGCTCGAGCGCGTCCCCTCGGACATCCGCGCAGCGGGCGGCGTCGCTCGCATGTCGGATCCCGAGATGATCGTCGGGATCATGGATGCCGTCAGCATCCCGGTGATGGCCAAGGCCCGGATCGGTCACTTCGTCGAAGCCCAGGTCCTCGAAGCCCTCGGCGTCGACTACATCGACGAGTCCGAGGTGCTCACCCCGGCCGACGAGCGGAACCACATCGACAAGCACGCGTTCAAGGTCCCGTTCGTGTGCGGCTGCCGGAATCTCGGTGAGGCGCTGCGCCGGATCAACGAAGGCGCCGCGATGATGCGGACGAAGGGCGAGGCGGGCACCGGCAACGTCGTCGAGGCCGTCCACCAGCTGCGCGATGTCCTCTCCGAGATCCGCCGCCTGCAGGGGATGCGCGAGGACGAGCTGTTCGTCGCGGCCAAGGAGCTCGCAGGCCCCGTTCGAGGTCGTCAAGGACGTCGCGGCGAACGGCAAGCTGCCGGTGGTCAATTTCGTTGCGGGCGGGATCAGCACGCCGGCTGACGCGGCCCTCGTGATGCAGCTCGGTGCCGAAGGCGTCTTCGTCGGGTCCGGGATCTTCAAGAGCGAGGACCCGGCTCGGATGGCCAACGCGATCGTCCAGGCCACGACCTTCTTCGATGACCCGAAGAAGATCGCCGAGGTCAGTCGAGGTCTTGGGGCCCCGATGCGCGGCATCGCCATCGACCAGATCCCGGACACGGAGCGGCTCGCCGTCCGCGGCTGGTAGTCCTCCCGCCGATGGCTCGCAGTCGCGTCGAGTCCTCGCGCCGATGGCTCGCGGGGCGTCGAGTCCTCGCGCCGATGGCTCGCAGCAGCGTCGCCTCGGCGACTCGGAGAGCGTGTGGCCACACCTCGTAGCATCTCTAGACCATGAAGATCGGTGTTCTCGCGCTCCAAGGCGCGTTTCGGGAGCACCTCGACACGCTGCGTGCGATCGGTGTCGAGGGCGTCCGCGTCCGCGAGCCTGCCGACCTCGACGGCGTCAGCGGCCTCATCCTGCCCGGTGGCGAGAGCACGACGATGCGCCAGCTGATCGATCGCTGGGGCCTCCACGGGCCGATCCTCGACCTCGCGGCCACGGGCGCACCCGTGTTCGGAACGTGCGCCGGCATGATCGTGCTCGCGAACGAGATCGCGGGCGGGGAGACGCCGATCCTTCCACTCCTCGACGTGACCGTGGAACGCAATGCCTTCGGGCGCCAGCTCGACTCATTCGAGGCCGAGCTCCAGGTGCCGGTCCTCGGTGACAACCCTGTCCATGCTGTGTTCATCCGCGCCCCGATCATCGACCGGACGGGTCCCGACGTCGACGTCCTCGCCCGGCTCGATGACGGACGGATCGTCGCCGTACGGCAGCGCAACGTCATCGCGACGGCCTTCCACCCGGAGCTCGCCGGGGAGACGCGGTTCCACCGCCTCGTGGCCACCATGGCCGCCGAGCATGACGATCCCGGCGAGGGCTCCGGGCGCCGGCCGCATCCGACACGTCGCGCGCTCCAGGCGCGCCACGAGGACCGGTCCCAATGACGGAATCCCGCACGAAGCGACCCGTCGGCAAGGTTCGCGCCGCCCGCCTGACCGATCTCGCAGCGCTCGGTGAGCTGTCGCGCCTGTGCCAGTCGGACAGCGCCAACACCCGCTCGCTCGGACTCCCCCTCAGCGGACCGCCGATCGGCGTGTTCAGCCTGTTCCGGCTCCCGCTCGGGGCGTTCCGGCCCAACGACCTGATGTACGTCTACGAGGACGAGGGCCACATCGCGGGCCTCGTCCGCGTGGAGCGCGAGAGCGTCCGCGACGAATGGACGATCCTCGAGCTCGATGCCGTCGGGATGGCCGATGCCGGCGACATCCGCTACCGGCTCGTCCAGCAGCTCCTTCGCGAGGGTGCCAAGCGGGCGGCCGCACGCTTCCACGTGGCCTGCGCCGATACGGACGGCAACGTCGAGCTGTTCATGCAGGCCGGCTTCATCCGATACGGGGAAGAGCGGATCATGTCCCGCCGGCCGGGCCTTTCGTTGCCGGCCCCATGGCCCGAGGAGCGTGCCGCGAGCTGCAGGATCCGGCCCACGACGAACCTTGATGCCGTCGCCCTCAGCCGGCTGTACGCCACGGCGACGCCGACCCCGGTGAGCCGCCTCGAGGCCATCCGGCTCGCCGACTGGGAGCGCCAGGGAACGCATTGGCGGGTGCCGAGATCGAGCCTGACCCCGATCCTTCGGTTCGCAGACGTCGAAGCCTTCGTCGAGACGTCGCCCGACGGCGGCAAGGACGGGACCGAGCTCGATGGCTTCCTCCAGGTCGGCGTCGCGAAGGAGGATCAGCCGCATTACCTGAAGATCGTGGCCCGGCCCGGCGCAGACATGTCGGACCTCGTGGATTTCGGCCTCGGCGTCATTGCGGCGAGAACGACGAAAGGCGGGGACCACCGACATGAGCACGGCGTGATAGCCCCCGTGCGAACCTATGAATCGCCAGTCGATCGTCGCCTTGAGGAGGCAGGCTTTGATTCGATCGCCAGCGTGAACTTGCTTATGAAGGAAACGCTCGTCCGCGTTGCCGAACCTGCACTCGTGCCGGCCGGCGTCCGATGAGCCCAAGGACGGAGGACAAGGTGCCATCCGACGACCCCCGGCGTGAATCGATCGATGATCTCGACGCACTGCTCGGCGCGCTCCCGCCCGAGATCGTCGAGGCCGTCCACGCGCTGCCGGACAAGGCCGCCCTCATCGAGGTGGTCATGGACCTCGGACGGTGCCCCGAGGCGAGGTTCCCCGACTCCGAGGTGACGCTCCTCGAACGGGAGATCGTCGATGCGGACCTCGCGTTCGTCGTGGAGCGCATCGGCTCGTTCGGTGACGACAATCGGGCGGGGATCGAGCGGACGCTCCACCGCATCTCGGCGATCCGCAATCGGAACGGCAAGGTCGTCGGGCTCACATGCCGGATCGGCCGGGCCGTGTACGGCACGATCGAGATCATCAACGACTTCGTCGAAACAGGGAAGTCGATCCTGATCATGGGCCGGCCGGGGATCGGCAAGACCACGATGCTCCGCGAGGCCGCGCGCGTGCTCGCCGATGACATGGGCAAGCGCGTGGTCGTGGTCGACACCTCGAACGAGATCGCAGGCGACGGCGACATCCCGCACCCGGCCATCGGCAAGGCCCGGCGGATGCAGGTCCGCACGCCGTCGCTCCAGCACGAGGTGATGATCGAGGCGGTCGAGAACCACATGCCGCAGGTCATCGTCATCGACGAGATCGGGACCGAGCTGGAGGCGCAGGCGGCACGGACGATCGCCGAGCGCGGCGTCCAGCTGATCGGCACCGCCCACGGCAACAACCTCGACAACCTGATGCTCAACCCGACGCTGTCGGACCTGATCGGCGGCATCCAGAGCGTGACCCTTGGCGACGAGGAGGCGCGCCGGCGGCGGACGCAGAAGAGCGTCCTCGAGCGGAAGGCGCCACCGACCTTCGATGTCATCGTGGAGATCGTCGATCGAGAACGCGTCACCGTCCACGCCGACGTGGCGGACACAGTGGACGCGATGCTCCGCGGCGACCAGATCTCACCCGAGCTCCGCTGGCGCGACGAGGAGGGTGTGCATCGGAGCCAGGGACGGCCGCGGCCGTCGCCCCGCGAGCAGCTTGGCGCCGAACGGTTTGCAGGCCTGGTCGGCGCCGGGACGCCGTGGCGGATGGAACCCGGCTGGCGCGGCGATGGGGGCAGCTATCGCGGCGGCGGCTATCGCGAGGCCGAGCGTGGCGGTGGCTTCCGGCCCGGCTACCGGCCGGGCGCGGCCGGCGGCTGGCGGCAGTCCCGTGGCGGCTCGGGACGCGAGCCGGCAACACGCGGACCCGCATCGGAGGGTGGCTACCCCGGCACCCTGCCGGGTGAACGATTTGCCTCCCCGCCGTCCGGTCGTGGGGGCGCTGCTCCGTCAGTCGCCCCCGAGGCGCCGTTCGTCGTCGGGGACATCGCCGACCGCGGGCCGCTGGAGCGTGGCGCGACGCTGACCGCCGCCGAGACCCGGGCCCGTGAGGCGCGCGAGCTCGAGCGTCAGAAGGCGTGGCGGGAGCAGGCGAGCCGTGCCCTCGATGCGTTCAAGGCGGAGGACGGGACGGGTCCCGTCAACGCCGAGGAGCTCGAAGACGACGATCTCGACACGCTGCCGCTGGGGGCCGAAGAAGGCGCCGACGGCGGCACGGTCCTCGTGCCGGGCGGCTCGCCGCTGCCGACGCTCCATGTGCTGCCGCAGGGCATCAGCCGCAAGCGCCTCGAGCAGGCCGTTCGGGACCTCCAGCTGCCGGTCGTCATCGCCCGCGATGTCGACGAGGCGGATGTCGTCATGACGCTCCGCAACGAGTACAAGCAGAAGACGCCGATGCTCCGCGAGGCCGAGGAGCGTGCGGTGCCGATCTACGTCCTCAAGAGCAACACGATCCCCCAGATGCAGTCGAGCCTGACCTCGATCTTCTCGCTCGAGATCGACCCTCGCGAGGCCGCGCTGCGCGAGACCGAAGACGCGATCGAATCGGTGCTGTCATCGTCCGAGGCGGTCGAGCTCTCGCCACAGAACGCCTACATCCGGCGGCTCCAGCACCAGATGGCGGAGCGCGCCAACCTCGTCTCGCGGTCGCGCGGGCGCGAGCCGTACCGGCGGGTGCGGCTCTATCCTGACGCCGCTCGCAGCACCTGGCGGTGACGGCGGGGCTGGACCTCGCGTTCCTCGGCCATTCCACGGTCACCATCGACATCGACGGCGTCCGCATCGTCACCGACCCGGTCACCCGCGCCCGCGTCGGCCCTCTCCGGCGCGTGGAGCCGGTGCCCGGCCGCGACCGGCTCGTGGACGTCGACGCCGTGCTCATCTCGCACCTGCATTGGGACCATCTGGACGTGCCCTCCTTGCGCGACCTCGGACGCGGCGTACCGCTGTTCGTTCCGGCTGGCTCGGGCCCGTGGATGCGGGCCGCGGGGTTCCGCGACGTCCGGGAGCTTGGGGTCGGGGACTCGGTCGACGTCGGGGGTGTCGTCGTCCGTGCCGTGCCGGCCGTTCATTCCGGCTACCGTCCGCCATTCGGACCGACCGCACCGCCGTTAGGCTTCGTGATCCGCGGGCAGCCGAACCATCTACTTCGCCGGTGACACGGACCTGTTCCAGGGGATGGGCGACTTCGGTGAAGCGATCGATGTGGCGCTGATCCCGGTCTGGGGCTGGGGACCGACGCTCGGGCGCGGGCTGCACCTCGATCCGTGGAAGGCCGCCGAGGCACTGCAGCTCATCCGGCCGAAGGTCGCCGTGCCGATCCATTGGGGGACGTACTGGCCGCACGCGCTCGGTCGCGTCTTTCCCGAGCGGCTCGTGGAACCGCCGGCCGCGTTCGCCGAGCATGCCGCCGAGCTGGCGCCCGACGTGCGGGTCGTGCCCACCGAGGTCGGCGGTTCGGTGGAGCTGGGCGCCTCGGTTGGATCGGGCGCGACGCGATGAACCCGCCGCAGGATTCGGACACGGCCCGAGTGTTGACGCCACCTCCGGAGCCCATTCCCGGTGCCGCCATCGTCGATCCTGCCGGGCGAGTCCTGGTCCCCGGGTACGCCGAGCTCGGCGTCCTGCGACCGGGGCTGCATCGGCTCGCCAACGGACTGGTCGCCTACGGCGTCATCGGCCTCATCGTGACGCTGCTCGGACTCGTCGCGCTCGGCTGGGTCGGTGGGCGGATCGGCGATCTGACCGACCGGGCCTCGGCGCGGATCGAGCAGGTGGCCGACACCCTCGACGCGACGTCGCAGGCGCTGACCGATGCGTCGGAGACCGCGAGGACGTTCGCGACGACACTCACGACGACGGTGGCAGCCGTCGATGCCGTCGGAAGCCGCATCGGCGAGCTCCAGCCCACCCTCGCCGACCTCGAAGCCCAGTTCCGGGCGATCAACATCCTCGGCGCGCAGCCGCTCTCGAGGGCGGCCGATGTCGTCGGCTCGATCCATGCCAGCCTCGACGGCGTCGACGGTCAGCTTGACGCAGTCGCGGACAGCCTTCGCAACGGCCACGATCGGCTCGCGGCCAACGGCAGCTCACTGGCCGTCCTCGGCTCGAAGATCGGCGCCTTGTCGGATGAGCTGCGGTCGGGGACTGTCGAGGACAGCCTCGCCGACGTACGCGCGATCATCACGGTCACGATGCTCGTCCTCGCCATGTGGGCCGCCATCCCTGCTGTGGGCGCATTGGTGGTCGGTGCCTGGCTGCGGCGGGTGGTGCCGTAGGCGGCGACGGGCCGGTCGTTTGTCGGAAAGTGGTGCACAGATGCACCGCGCGCGTGGAGCGAGCACGCCCCACGGTACGTAACCCCTTGACGGTGTACCGGACCGCTCCTAACGTCACCCTCGAGCATTGGTACGTTCCGCGGCTCGCACGTCGTGTTCGCCGACAGACGGGGATGTGCCACTGGGGGGTCAACATCCGTCGACCGCCGACGAAGGTCGAATGCCGACTCGTGGCCGGCTCCACGACGAGGGCCTGTTCGCGGTCCCGACCGGCGCCGTGGCCGACCATCCCGCACGTCGGCGACAGACGCGTCCTGATCGCCAGGACCTCGAAAGGAAGGTGCATCGGCAGGACACTGAACCTCCCGAGCGTGGAAGCCCGCACGTATTCGTGGGTTAGGGGTTGTGAGGGGCGCCTTTCCGGGGATCGGCTCTCCACAGGAGGAACTGGATGCACCTAACGAGAAGACTCGGAGTGACCTTTGCCGCGGCGATGCTCGTCGCGCTCACCATCAGCCCGGGCATCGCCCTGGCTGCGGATGAGAACCACGGCATCGGCCTGAACAAGGGCTGCATCGGGGCGACCAAGGTCGGCGACCCGTACAGGTGCAGCTACGGCGTCACCAACAACCAGGACGAGGCCGACGACACCCTGACCATCACGTCGCTGGTCGACGTGGTCAACCGGCCGGGCTCGCCATCATCCGGGCAACATCCTTCAGATCCCGGGCATCGGCTCGGTCATCAGCTTCGACCAGTTGCCCGGCAACACGACGACCAACGCGTCGTGCACGGGGCTTGGGCACGGCGGCCGCCATCTGCACCCTGCCGGCCGACACCCGCATCCGGATCGGCGGCGTCGGTGGCGTCCCGGGCGTCAGCTTCTACACCATCCAGGCCGCCGACTTCGACGTCAACGCCAATCACCGGCTGACCGACACCGTCTCGCTCATCTGGCAGGACACCTGCTCGAGCGGGACCAACAACTGCCCCGAGGGCGACCAGATCGGCGGCGCCGGCTCGTCGACCCTCGTCGTCCCGCTGACCTCGACGACCGTCACCGACATCCACAACGCGGCCCACCGGTGGTGACCACGGTCGCCGCCGGCACGACGGTCCACGACTTCGTGACGGTCACCGGCGAGGCCAACAAGCCATTCCCGAGCGGTAACGTCAACATCGACTGGTTCCTCAACGGCACCTGCACCGGCAGCCCGGCTGCCAACTCGGGACCGATCGCGCTGACCGCCAATGGCACAGTCGACGCGACCGGCTTCGCGTTCACGGTCGACACCGCGGGCATGCGCGCCTTCCAGGCCCACTACGAGGGTGACGCCGACCTACCGCACCGTCGAACGGCGCCTGCGAGCCGCTCCGTGTGGTCGACGCCAACATCCAAATCACGCCTACCGCCACCAACCGCGTCGGCGCGACCCACACCTTCACGGCCCACGTCAACGTAAACGACGGGACCGGCTCGGTCCCCGCCCCCGACGGGACGCAGATCACGTTCGCCATCGAATTCTGGGCCGGGTAGCTTCAGCGGCGCCAACCCGTGCACCACGTCCGGCGGGACAGGCTCCTGCACCATCAACCTCACCTCGTTGGTCACCGGGGTGACGACCGTGTCTGCCCAGACGACGGTGTCGGTCGGCGGCGTGTCCCTCACCCGGGCCACCACTGGCAACGGCGGCAACTCTGGCCCGGCCGTCAAGACCTGGGTCAACGCCCGCATCTCGATCGCACCCAACGCGACCAACGCCGTGGGTGAGCCACACACCTTTACGGTGACCCTCGAGGTGGACCCGGGGACCGGGACGTTCGGGCCGGCCGCCGGTCAGCACGTCGACGTGACGCTGACCGACAGCAACGGCGCGGCCCACACCGCCCCGACAGGGACGCTGCACGAACGCGGGCGCCAACACCAACGCGGCCGGACAGTGCACGATCACCTTCAGCTCGCCGTCCGCGGGCCAGGTAACCGCTCACGCCACGAGCACCCTCTCCGTCAACGGCTCGGCACCATTCACCGTCGCGACCGACGGCTCCGCCGGCAACAGCGGTGACGCGGTCAAGACGTTCGTCAACGCGAACATCCAGATCAACCCGCCGACGGCGACAAACCCCGTCGGTACCACCCATGTCCTGACGATCACCGTCAACGCCATCAACGGCACGCTGGCCGCCGGCACGGCCACGGCATCGATCGTGAGCGGGCCTGGCAGCTTCGTCGGGTCGCCGACCTGCAACTACGCCGGGGGCGGCGCCACTGCCAGCTGCACCGTGACGATCACCTCGTTCGCGGCGGGCACGACGGTCGTCTCCGCGACCTCGAACATCTCGGTCGGCGGCGAGTCGATCACGCGGACCACCAACACCGCGGTCAACACCGCGGCCGGCGGCAGCGGGAACGCCCAGAAGACCTGGGAGTCGCTGAGCTCCGGCCGTGTGACCGGCGGCGGCAGCATCTTCGCGACCATCAATGGCGTCCCGAACGTTCGCGTCACCCACGGCTTCGAGCTGCGGTGTGACCCGAACGACAAGCGCCAGAGTCTCGAGATCAACTGGGATGGCGGCAACAACTTCCATCTCGACAAGATCATCAACAGCGTCGTCTGCTTTGACGACCCGACGACGCAGCCGCCGCCGCCGCCCGGCACGGCCATCGACACCTACGCGGGCAACACCCTCTTCAACGGCAGCACCGGATATCACGGCTTCGGCTACGCGGTCGGCACGGGAACGTGCAACAAGCAGCCGGCCACCATCTACTTCATCCTGATCGACGCGGGCGAGCCGGGCACGGCCGACACCGCCGAATACCACATCGTCAGCTCCGGCTGCACGCTCGATGCTGGCCCCGCTCAGTTGCTGAAGGGCAACCACCAGTTCCACAAGAACTGACGAACGATCCGTTCGTTCGACGAGTACGAGGTCGCACGGCGACCCGTCGAAGAGCCGGCTCCTTGTGAGCCGGCTCTTCGTTTTTCGATCGGTCGTACCCGCGTGAGCATGGCCGGAATCGAAGACGGCACGCACCCCGAATGCGTGCCGTCCTCCGACGTTGATCGGACTCGATGACCCTAGAGCGGAATGGCGCTCGCCTCGACGGACATGGCACCTTCGCCCAGCGGGTTTACTGCGGCGACCCGGTAGTAGTAGCGCGTGCCTCTGGCCACGTTCCCGTCGACGAAGCTGGTGGTGCTGCCGACCGTCGTCAAGAGCGTCTCGGCGCCTGATGCGGTCGAGCGGTAGATCCGGTAGTTCGTTACGCTGGCGCCGCCGTTGGATGCCGGGGTCGACCACTTGAGGGTCACCTTAGTCGTGCCGGCCGTCGCGGCCAGGCTTCGCGGAGCCGTTGGCGCGTTCCCTCGGGCAGCCGATTTCTCGGTCGATGGCGAGCTCTCGCCGACCCCGTTGACGGCGGTGATCTGGTAGTAGTACGTCGTTCCGTTCCTGACGTTCGTGTCGGTGAAGGTGACGACGTTGCCCGACCGTGGCCAGGAATGTCTCGCCCTTGCTGACTGTGCCGCGGTAGATCTTGTAGCCGACGATGGGCATTGAGCCGCTGTTCGGTGCCCTCCAGGACAGGAGGATCCCCGTTGCATCGTTCGGCTTGACCGCGACGTTCGACGGGCTGCCCGGGACGATGCCCGGTTGCTTTCGGTGTCGCCGACGTCTCGCCGGAGCGCGAGCCTTCGCCCTTGAAGTTCGAGGCACTGACCTTGTAGAAGTACGTCGTCCCGTTGACGAGGCCGGTGTCGGTCCAACCTCCGACGTTGCCCAGGGTGGTCAGCAGCGTTTCTCCGCCACTGGCCGTGCCGCGGAAGACGCTGTAGTTCGTGATCGGCGCGCCTCCGCTAGTCGGCGCTGACCAGGCGAGGGCCACGGTGCCGTTGCCGGCTGTTGCCGACGTGATCGTCGGGGCGCCCGGGACAGTCGCCGGCATCGCCGAGAGCTCGCCGGAGCGGGGGCCTTCTCCAGCGCTGTTTACCGCGGCGACCTGGAAGTAGTAGGTCGTCCCATCAACGGTGGTCTCGTCCGTGTAGGTCGTCATGCGGGGAACCGTGAGGAGGAGTGTCTCGCCGCCGCTGGTCGTGCCGCGGTAGATCCGGTAACCGGTGATGGCGGCGCCGCCGTCATTCGCCGGTTCGGCCCAACTGATCGTCACGCTGTTGCCTGGAACTGCGGACATCAGAGTCGGGGCACCCGGCGGAATTCGGGAGGATCGTCGGGGCGACGGGCGTGGCCGACAGGGCGTTCGACGAAGGGCCGGTCCCGACGCTGTTCGTGGCGGTGACGGTGAACGAGTAAGTCGTCCCGTTGGTCAGGCCGGTGATGGTGCAGCTGAGCCCGGCCGTCGTGCAGGAGAACCCATTGGACGCCGTTGCCCGATAGCTCGTGATCGCCGCGCCGCCGTTGCTGGCGGGTGCGGACCATGCGAGGCTCACCTGCCCGTTCCCGGCGGTCGCCGAGTTGAGGGTCGGTGCGCTCGGCGGGGTGGCGGGAGCGACCGGGGTGGCTGACAGCGCATTGCTGGCAGAGCCTGTTCCGACGCTGTTGCTCGCCCTCACGGTGAAGGAGTAGGTCGTCCCGTTCGTCAGGCCGGTGATCGTGCATGCGAGCCCGCCGGTGAGGCACGTGGCTCCGTTGCTGACCGTCACGGTATAGCTGGTGATCG
Organism: uncultured Chloroflexia bacterium; assembly: GCA_963816675.1. Lineage (GTDB taxonomy): Bacteria > Chloroflexota > Limnocylindria > Limnocylindrales > CSP1-4 > SPCO01. Next base: position 123,728 of record CAWFLS010000005.1, on the reverse strand, counting down.
CGGCGCCGCCGTTGCTGGCGGGCGCCGACCAGGTCAGGCTGACCTGGCCGTTGCCGGCAGTGGCCGAGTTGAGGGTCGGGGAGCCGGGGACGGTCGCGGCGGCCACCGGGGTGGCCGACATGGCGTTCGACGGCAGGCCCGTGCCGACGCTGTTGGTGGCGGTGACGGTGAACGAGTAGGTCGTCCCGTTGGTCAGGCCGTTGATGGTGCAGCTGAGGCCGGCGGTCAAGCATGACGCGCCATTGTTCGCGGTGACCGTGTAGCCGTGATCGCGGCGCCGCCGTTGCTGGCGGGGGCCGACCAGGCAAGGGTCACGGCGCCGCTGCCGGCGCTGGCCGAGTTGAGGGTCGGGGCGCCTGGCACCGTCGCGGGAGCGACCGGGGTGGCCGACAGCGCATTGCTGGCAGAGCCGGTCCCGACGCTGTTGGTGGCGGTGACGCGTGAACGAGTAGGCGATCCCGTTGGTCAGGCCGGTGATCGTGCAGCCGAGCCCGGCGGTGGTGCAGGAGAGCCCGTTGGATGCCGTCGCCCGGTAGCTGGTGATCGCGGCGCCGCCGTTGCTGGCGGGCGCCGACCAGGTCAGGCTGACCTGGCCGTTGCCGGCAGTGGCCGAGTTGAGGGTCGGGGAGCCGGGGACGGTCGCGGCGGCCACCGGGGTGGCCGACATGGCGTTCGACGGCAGGCCCGTGCCGACGCTGTTGGTGGCGGTGACGGTGAACGAGTAGGTCGTGCCGTTGGTCAGGCCGTTGATGGTGCAGCTGAGGCCGGCGGTCAAGCATGACGCGCCATTGTTCGCGGTGACCGTGTAGCCCGTGATCGCGGCGCCGCCGTTGCTGGCGGGGGCCGACCAGGCAAGGGTCACGGCGCCGCTGCCGGCGCTGGCCGAGTTGAGGGCCGGGGCGCCTGGCACCGTCGCGGGAGTGACCGGGGTGGCCGACAGCGCATTGCTGGCAGGCCGGTCCCGACGCTGTTGGTGGCGGTGACGGTGAACGAGTAGGCGATCCCGTTGGTCAGGCCGGTGATCGTGCAGCCGAGGCCGGCGGTGGTGCAGGAGAGCCCGTTGGAGGCCGTCGCCCGATAGCTGGTGATCGCGGCGCCGCCGTTGCTGGCGGGCGCCGACCAGGTCAGGCTGACCTGGCCGTTGCCGGCAGTGGCCGAGTTGAGGGTCGGGGAGCCGGGGACGGTCGCGGCGGCCACCGGGGTGGCCGACATGGCGTTCGACGGCAGGCCCGTGCCGACGCTGTTGGTGGCGGTGACGGTGAACGAGTAGGTCGTGCCGTTGGTCAGGCCGTTGATCGTGCAGCCGAGGCCGGCGGTCGTGCAGGAGAGCCCGTTGGACGCGGTCGCCCGATAGCTCGTGATCGCGGCGCCGCCGTTGCTGGCGGGCGCCGACCAGGCCAGGCTCACCTGCGCCGTTGCCGGCGGTGGCCGAGTTGAGGGTCGGTGCGCCGGGCACGGTCGCGGGAGCGACCGGAGTCGCCGACATCCCGTTGCTGGCAGGGCCGGTCCCGACGCTGTTGGTGGCGGTGACCGTGAACGAATAGCTCGTGCCGTTGGTCAGGCCGGTGATGGTGCAGCCGAGGCCGGCGGTGGTGCAGGCGAGCCCGCTCGACGAGGTCGCCCGGTAGCTCGTGATCGCGGCACCGCCGTTGGACGGCGCGGACCACGCGAGTGACACCTGGCCGTTGCCGGCCGTGGCCGAAATGAGGGTCGGGGCGCCGGGCACGGTCGCGGCCGCGGTTCCGATCGTCAGAGACAAGGCGGCGGAATTCCCGCTCGCGTTTGCGGCGAGATCAGCGGCCGTAGCCGTGACACTGTGCGTACCGATCGCCTGGAAGGGCAGAGCCTTCTGCCAAGAGCCGGTGGCGTTCGATGTCGTGGTGCCGACCTTCGCGCCATCGACGTATACCGCGATGGTCGAAGAGGCTTCTGCTCCGACCCCTGTGACCGTCGGTGTCGTGACTGTTGTCGTGTTGTCGCCGACGGGGGCGGAGTCCGAGGCCGGGTCAAGGGTCGGTGCCGGAGGAGTCGCTGGCGCTACGGTGTCGATGACCACGTTGATCGCCCCCGAGGGCGCGCTCATGTTGCCGGCCTGGTCCTTCGACCGTGCCATGATCGTGTACGGTCCGTTTGCCAGCGTGCTCGACCTGGCCGACCAGGCGCCTGCGTCGGCGACCGCGCCGCCCAGGAAGTTGCCATTCCCGTAGACGAAGATCTGAACGCCCGGCTCTGCGGTGCCAGAGAAGAACGGCGTCGTGGTCGAGGTCGTGTTGTCACCCTGGACGCCGGTGTCGCTGAATGCGGCGAGGCTGGGGCTCGATGGCACCGCCGGCGCCACTGTGTCGACGGAGAACGTGAACGGGGTGATCGATCCGAGGTTGTAGCGGATCTCACTCCCCGTCAGGGTGTGCCGGCCATCGGTCAGCGGCTTGGTCTGCTGTCCGCAAACGCGGGCAAACTGGTTCGCTTCGAAGGAGCCGATCCCGACACCGTCCACGAACAGCTGGTACAGCGTTCCGGCACCGTTCGCGGTTACCAGGAACCACGGCGTGTTGCTCGCACTCGATGTCTTGTCCGAGCCGATCTGTAGGTTGCTGACACACTGGCCGTTGTCCAGCTCTGCCGTGTTGATCGCCCCGGCGGAGACGGACACCGGTAGCAGCGCGAAACCCAATAGTGATGTCAGGACGACGGCGGCGAGGCGCGTCCTTCTTGAACCGCGAGGCGTGGGCAACTGGGGCATGGCAAGTTCCCTTGGAATGGTGGGCCACCTATCCATGGCACGGAGGGTGTGACCAGAGTCGTCATCATCGCTGCTGTTCGATGCGACGCAGCACGCCTGTGGTCTCGCGCCCGAGACTCTTTGGTACCACTCGGCGATGTCGATGCGAGAGGTGATGGCTGGCTTGCCTCCAGCCGCTTCGATCGCACGAACCCTGCATGCGGTTGGGCAAGTCCTCGGCCGCACCCCGAGACTTTGGGGGAGTGTCGGGGCGGGTTGAAGACGAAAGAGATCGGGGACAAGACCCGATCACAGTCCGGGGATACTAGCAGGCGACGGCAAACGCCCCACTTATCTGTTCCTTGCAAATACCGGGACAACACTGCGCGGACGCAGCAAAACGTCTATCGAAAGCCCCTGATGGCGAGTTGCCAAGGTGCGACACGCGGCGCGATCGCCAAGGGGCCTAGCCCGTCGTCGCCGAACCACGGGTGATTCGGGACGCGCCTCTACGACAGATCGTGGCGAAGAGCGGATCGCGCCGCCAGCATCCCGCTCATCCCGTGGACGCCGCCACCGGGCGGGGTGGACGACGAGCACAGGTACAGACCGACGCCAACGCGGTATGGATCCCGGGACGGCCACGGCCGGAACACCAGCTGACGGATGTCCTGGATCCCGCCGTTGATGTCGCCGCCGACATAGTTCGCGTCGTACGCCTCCATCGCTCGCCGGCCCATGCGTGGCGCGGGCGAGGATGCGGTCACGGAAGCCAGGTGCGAAGCGTTCGACCTGGGCCTCGATACGGTCGGTCATGTCGATGGGAGAGCCGGCCGGCACGTGGCAGTACGCCCAGGCAACAGCCTTACCGTCGGGCGCGCGCGAGGGATCCCAGGGCTGGTACTGGACGAAAAGGACGTACGGCCGCTCCGGGATGCGGTCGGCGGCCACATCGGACTCCGCGGCGGCGATCTCCTCGAGCGTGCCGCCGAGGTGGACAGTCGCGGCTCGCCGAGGACCGTCCGCTGCCCACGGCACGGCGCCGTCGAGCGCCCAATCGACCTTGAAGACACCCGGCCCGTAACGAAACTGCTCCGCTCGGCGACGGACCCGCGGGGAGAGAGCATCGCCGGCGATGTCGAGTAGCTGGCGCGGCGTGACATCGAACAGCACGGCCCGGGCCGGCGGCAGGTCGCTGAGCGTCGCCACCCGATGGCCCGTCACGAGCTCGCCGCCGGCGGCCCTCAGCTCCGCCACGAGCGCATCGGCGAGGACGCCGGCACCGCCACGGACCATCGGCCAGCCGACCGCGTGGGCGTACGTTCCCAGCACGAGCCCGAACGCCGCGGTCAACGGCCGATCCAGCGCGAGCATCGCGTGAGCGGAGATCCCGGCGAACAACGCACGAGCCTCGTCCCGTCGAATCGGTGGCGGGCCAGGCCCTCCGCAGACCAAAGCGCCGGCAGCCCGAAACGAGCCAGTGCCAAGGGATGCCTCGGCACATGGACGACAGGCCGGAGGAGCTCCGAGGCCAGCTTCTCCCCGTCCCGCACGAGTGGCCCGAAGAGCCGTCGCCACGCTCGCCCGTCAGCGCCACCGAGACCGGCCGCCGTCGCCGCGACAGATCGCTCGAGCACGACCGCCCGGCCGCCGTCGAGCGGATGGGCGATCGGCGCGTCCGGGATGGACGAGCTCGACGCCGCGTGCGGCGAGGTCGATCGTCTGGAAGAACGGCGAGGCGACGGTCAGCGGCAGGATCGTCGAGCAGACGTCGTGACGAAAGCCGGGAAGCGTCAGCTCGGCGGTCCGCGTCCCGCCACCGGCCGTGTCCGCAGCCTCGTAGACACGGACCGAGCGGCCGGCACGGGCGAGGGTGATCGCCGCGGCGAGGCCGTTGGGTCCCGCCCCGACCACGATCGCGTCGAGCTCGGCCGTCGCTTCGGTCCTCATCGCCCCTCGGGCAACGTCACGGGCGGACGACTCGCCCGCGCAGCCAGAAGGTCGCGGTCATCGGCTCGACGGCACCGACGGCTGCGCTCGTCAACTCGGTGCCGATCGTGTCCAGATCGAGCTGATCGCCGAGGCGCCGCGCGAAGCGACCCGTCGTCTCGTCGGCGTCCTGTCGGGCGCGATTGAAGCGCCGGTCGACGACTCGCTGGCCGCGGACGCGAAGCGGGTTGAACGATGCCGCGACCGCGAGGGTCGAGGCAGCGACCGCCACCGAACCTCCGCCGACGAGACGACTCGAAGATCGACTGCAGAACGAGATTCACGGCCGTGAAGACCGCGAACAGCACCAGTGTCAGACCGGCGTACGCGATCGTCCTGCTGATGATCCGGTCGATGTCATACAGGTGGTAGCGCATGATCGCGATGCCGATCGCGACCGGTGGCAACGGAAGGGCGACGGTCGCCGGGATCCAGATCCAACTTCCGGTCGGATCAAAGAGTGCGCCTCCCACGTAGCCGAACACGACGGTCACGACGATGAGCGCCAACGACGCAAGCAGCCACTTGTCCTGCTCCCGCTCGATCATCTCGGCACGACGGAAGCGATGCACGAGGCCGACGAGGCACACCAGGATTCCAGCGACCACGACCAGGTAGGCCGGTCCATCCAACAACGACCACCCGGACCAGCCAGGGGCGATCCCGATCGGATTGAGGAGCTCGATGGTCGTCCCGTCCGGAAGCCGCGTCACGAAGACCGGGTCCACGGCCTGCAGCAGGCCGATCGCCGCGATGGCCACGAGGGCCGCCTTGGTCATGCCACCCGCTCGTCCCTGCGGGAGCCTGCCCGTCGGGAAGACGGCCGCGATCAGAGCCATGAGACCGAACATCGCGATAGCCGCCATCATCCCGATCCAGGCCAGCGCGGGCAGCCACGGCGCCAGTTCCGTCCCGATGAGCAAGCGTGCCAGCTCGGGCCCACGGCCGAGCAGGCTGAACGCGACGGCCATCAGCAGGAGCAGCCAGCCGATCGACGTGGTGAGGGCGTCGAGCCACCAGCACGGCGCCGACGATCGAGTACGGGAGGAACGCGAGCAGCCCCGGCAGATTGGACAGGTTCAGGACCACGCCGACGACGACGAGCGAACCGAGGACGATCGGCGCATACGTTCCGAATGCCGAGCGCGTCGGGTCGGGGTGAGAGTCACGGCCGCTCACGGGGACCGTAGCCTCAGCCCCGACGGGTCGAGCTTGCGGACGGGTGCCGTCAAGGTCCGGCGGGCGGATCGGATCGTCGCGCTGTTGCGGACGTTCCGCCAGTAGCGCCACTGCCGGTTGCCGTCGATGCAGGCGACCTGGACCTCGACGACCGGCGTCGGGAACGCCGACCATGATGCGCGAGGTTGCGCAGCGTCGCCTCCCAGAACTTGTTGTTCTGGCGGTTGCCGCCGAGCTTGTAGGCGATCTCGTCGAACGGGTCGGCCGGCCGCTCGAGCGCCTCCGCCGACGCCACGACCACGTCGCCATCGCGACGGGCCGAGAAGGTGATCCACGCCGAGAGGGTATGGCCCTCGGGGGTCATGAACGTGAACGACTCGTCATCGGCGTACAGGACGAGGACGCCGGTCGACAGCCTGACCGGCGCACCGGGCACCGGCTGGATCTCGAGCAGGCCGACCTCGCCGGGCTTGATCCCCGACAACGGCGCGTAGAACCGCTGGCCCTTCGGCCAGAACTCGGCGAAGTGCGCCTTCCAGGTCGCGATGACCGCCTCGGGTGTCGTGTCGACGCCCTCGAGCCGGACCGTGAACGACTTCTGCCACAGCTGGCCGAAGCCCTGGAGCGGACCCGACACGCGCTTGCCGGTCACGGCGTCGTCCTTGGCGCCTGACAGCGCCCGCGCCCGACAGCCGATCGACCGGCTGGGCCCAGTTCGCGGCGTCGCGGTTGGCCGGTGCCTCTCGGTCGGCGGGTCGATCGTGGTCTCGTCATCTCGGCCTCCTCGTCCTCCGGATCGCTGGTCAGGCGGTGGCGGCGGCGACGGCCGCCGCTTCGTCGTCGTGGATCTCGATCGCCTCGTCGAGGCGGGTCAGCGAGAAGATCTGGCGGTAGTGCTCGGACAGGCCGGTCGCCACCAGGCGTCCGCCGGCCGCGCTGGGCACGGACGAGGAGCGTCACGAGCAGCCCGATGCCACCGCTGTTCATGTACTCGAGCTTCGAGAAGTCGAGGATCACCGCCGTCGCGCCGTTCGCGATCGCGAGCCCGTAGGCGGCCATCAGGTCGGCCTCGCTCGCGGAGGTGATGTCGCCCTCGATGCGCAGGATCGACGCCGGCCCCTCCTGGTCGAGCTCGATGACGGTCGCGGTCATGCGGCGTCTCCTTCCACGATCTCCATGAAGTCCGACAGCCGGGTGATCCGGAAGATCTCCCGGTAGTGCTCGGTCAGGCCGATCGCCCGGACCGTCCGGCCGTCGCGTCGCGCGTCGGCCAGCAGCCGGACGACGAGCGCGATGCCCGTGCTGTTGATGTAGCCGACCCGCCCGAAGTCGAGGCTGACCCGGTGCGGGCCGAGGGCCGCGACCTGCGCGTAGGCGTCCGCGAGGGTCTCGTCGGCGCGGGCGTTGAGGTCGCCGCTGAGTCGGACGCGGACCTCGTCCGGGACCTCGGTGATGTCTGCGCCGAACTGTCGGTCATCCATCGCTGCGCTCCTCGCGTGCCATCGTCAGGGTCACCGTCTGGGTCGACCCGTCGCTGGTCACGTCCATCGAATCCACCATGTTCTTGATCAGGAAGAGCCCCCAGCCGCGCGGCTTCTGCTCGCCGGCGAGCTTGAGCTCGATGTCGGGCGCCTCGGCGTCGTCGGGCACCGCGCCGGACAGCGCGCGGTCGGTGATGCGGACGACGATCGCGTCGGCGGTCGTCTCGACGTCGAGGTCGACCGGGACGTCGGGGCGGCCCTGGCTGCCGTACTCGATGGCGTTCATGGTCGCCTCGCTGACCGCCGTCTTGAGCCGTTCGAGGCGTGCCGGCGGGAGGCCGAGATCGGCGACGGCGGCCGCCACGCGGTCCATCGCCATTCGCTCGTTGCCCTCTTCGCCGGGGACCGAGAAGGCGGTGACGAGCGTGAGGGTCCGGCCAGCGGCTCGCGCCGCCTTCGGCGACGCCGGACGCCCGGCGGAGGGTGACGAGCGTGATGTCGTCCTCCTGCTCCCAGTCGGGCCCGGTGAACCGGTGGAGCGTGTCGAGCAGCCGGTCGAGCAGCTCGCTCCCGGCGTCGTCGACGGCCATCTCCTCGCGCAAGCCGCGGGAAGCCGTACATCTGCTGGCTCGGGTCGTGGGCCTCGACCAGCCCGTCCGAGTAGAGCAGGACGTTGCTGCCCGGGGCGATGACCCCCTCGGTCTCCTCGTAGCGGATGCCCGGCATCAGCCCGAGCGGCATCCCGGTCGCGCGCAGCTCGACGACCCCGTCGTCGGTCCGGATGTACGGGCAGGTTGTGGCCGGCGTTGGCCATGACGATCCGCCCGGTCGCCGGATCGAGGATCGCGAACAGGCAGGTCACGAACATGCGGGCCGGCATCTCCGGGCTCGAGCAGCGCGTTGGCGCGGGCGAGGATCTCGCCCGGCGAATCGCTCCGGCCTGGCCTCGGCGCGCAGGATCGAGTGGGTCCGGGCCATGACCAGCGCCGCCGGGACGCCCTTGTCGGTGACGTCGCCGACGGCGATGCCGATCCGCCCGTCGTGCATCTCGATGAAGTCGTAGAAGTCGCCACCGACCGCCCGCGCCGGGCCGTAGTACGCGGCGATCTGCCACTGCGGCAGCTTCGGCAGCTCGCGCGGCAGGAACTGCTGCTGGATGAGCGTCGCGACCCGCATCTCCTGGTCGAGCCGCTCGCGCTCGGCCGCCTCGTGGGCCTGCTCGCGGACGAGCTGGGCGACGCGGATGGCCGGCGCGGCCTGCGCGGCGAGGGTCGTCAGGAGGCGGCGGTCGTCGGTCGAGTAGTCCTGCTCGGAGAGGCGTGGGCCGAGGTTGAGCGTGCCGATCAGCTCGCCCTGCGAGACGAGCGGGACGACGAGCGCGACACCGGCCGCGCGCAGGTCGCGGACCGCCGGCGAGTCGAGCTCGAGGCGGGTGAGGTCGACCGGCCCGGGCGCAGTCTGGAGGTAGGCGAGAAGCGGGTCCGATTCGGCGATGTCCACCGCGATCGAGGCGGCCGGCGCGTCCGGGCGCCGGAGCGGCCGCGGTCGGGGCTCGGCTTCGGTCGGGACGACGACGTCCGCAGGCGCGTTCCCACGACCGAAGAGGCGGCGGATCGGACGGGTCAGTTCACTCATGTCGCGATCACCATCGCAGCGGAGCGTCCGGGAATCGTTACGGGGATCATGTCGACGCGGGGTTCGTGACGGCGGCATCGGCACGATCGATGAACGTGAAATAGCCCCATCCTGCCGAGAAGACGACGGCCGTCGCAGCGAGCGACCACGCGAGTGTCCCGGCGAGGCCTGAGGCGACGCCCATCACGGTCACGACCAGGCTGAGGCCCCAGCTCATGAAGTTCCCCAACCCGATCGCACGCTGGGCGGCGGCGTCACGCACGTCCCTGGCGAACCAAACGGTCGCCGCGTAGCCGAGATAGGCGGCGCCGAGCAGCCGAGCCAGCGATGCACCCGTGTCGTCGAGGGTGACGCCGAAGAGATCGGAGATCTGCACTGGCGCAAGCAGATTCAAGAGACCGGTGACGACCGAGACGCCGACCGCCACACTCATGAATGTCCGCCTGTTCATCTTCGTCCCTCCCTGTTTGTTCTGATCGACCTCATCCTGCCGCGCGGTCGTCGGGGAATCGTTACGGGATGGACGGATCAGTCGTGTGTCGTGACGGTCGCAGCCAGACGCGGAACGAACTCGGGTGGAGCGCCATGTCCACCGTGCCGGCGATATCGGCTTCGACGCCGTCGAGGTCGACCTCCTCCTGCAGGCGCTCGGCGAACGCGGAGGCCGTTCGGTCGCCGTCGTAGCGGGCGCGGTCGAAGCGGCGGTCGACGGCCCGCTGGACCCGTCGACGGAGCGGCTGGAACACGGCATACGCGACGAGGGTGGATGCCGCGACCGCGAAGGTCCCACCCTGCGCGAAGCCGGCGAGGATGGCCTGGAGCCCCAGCACGGTGGCGGAGAAGACAGCGACCAGGACGCCCGTGACGAGCGCCCACCCGATGGTGCGGCTGATGAGCCGGTCGATCTCGTACAGGCGGTAGCGGGTGATGGCGATCCCGATCGTGATCGGCATCGCGAGGATCCCGGCATACGCCACGAGCGCTCCGAGGAGCGGTCCAGTCGAGGTGCGCAGCGCGAACTGGATGACCGTGGCGACGAAGCCGACACCGCACAGCGTGACCGCCGCGGCGAACCAGCGGATCTGGAGGCGTTCGACACGGTCGCCGCGTCGGTAGCGGACGACGAGCGCTGCGATCGCCATGACCAGCAACGCGAGCAGTTCGAGCCCGATCGCGTTGATCAGCGCCGCTTGGCCGGCCGTCTCGACGACCGTCGGTGGACATGCTGGTCTGCCCGCCGAGCGCCACCAGGGTGATCCCGGAGAGGACCACGAGGATGGCCACGGGGATCCGCCACCGCGGCCCGGGGAGCCTCCCGGTGGGGAACAGCAACGGGATCCAGCCGGCGATCACCGCGACGCCGGGCCACGCGAGGAGCGAACTGGCCCAGAAGAAGAAGTGATAGACCCCAGGCTCGACGAGAGGCTCGAGTGTCCCGAAGGTCAGCCAGCTTGCCCCAAGGAACGCATAGAGCGGGCCGCTCAGCATCAGCAGTCGACCGATCGTGTGGCCCGGTCGCTGCCACTCGATGATGCCGCCGACCACCGACTGCACGACGCAGGTCACGTTGAAGAGGACCGCGCTCACGAGGATCTCGCGCGGCACCGCGATCGCCGAGCGGATCAGCACGAGGTCCATGGCCAGCGAGATCGCGACCGAGAGCCGAGATGGACGCCACGATCATGGCGATCGACAGCGCGCCGGGGCGTGGCGGCGTCGGTGCCATCGTCGTCGGTGCGACGGTCATCGTCCGCGCCCGCCGCAGCCAGATGACCGCGCTGGCGGGCCGGACCGCGACGGTCGCGTGACGACGATCTCCCGGCTGACGGCGGCGAGGTCGGCGTCGTAGCGGAGGCGGGCGGTGAACGCGTCGACCGTTCGATCGGCGTCATAGCGCGCGCGGTCGAAGCGGCGGTCCACGGCTCGCTGGACGCCGCGGCGGACCGGCTGGAAAAGCGCGAACACGACGAGCGTCGAGACCGCGACGGCGATCGTCCGGTCCCGCTCGGACGGGACGACGCCCTGAGCCAGCGCCGTCAGCAGGCCTCCGACGACGAGGATGACGCCAGTGAAGACCGCGGCAAGGACACCGGTGATGGTCGCGTAGGCCAGCGTCCGGCTGATGATCCGGTCGATGTCGTAGAGGCGGTAGCGAAGGATGGCGATGCCGATGGCGACGGGGACTAGGGCGCCGGCGAATCCGAACACGACCAGCCCGGCTTCCGGTGCCTCGCCGGTAAGCGCGGTAGCGATCGCGGTCACGCTGAATGCTCCGACCGCCGCCGAGGCTGCGAGCATGAACCACTTGATCTGCTGGCGCCCGACAGCGTCGGACATCCGGTACCGCGACACCATCGACCATGCGAGCACAGGGACGACGATCGATGCCGAGGCGATGAGCGCAGGTTCCTGTGCTCCGAGCGCGGCCCTGATGTTCGGACCGAACCCGGCCGGGTTGGTGATCGACGGGAACATGATGAGCGGTCCCGGCTGGACGAGGAGGAGCCACCCGTAGACGACCGTCACGCCGATCGCCAGGACGACGATGAACCGATCCCAGGCCGGGGTCTGGCCGCGTCCGGTCGGGAAGATGAGCGGCAGTCCGAAGATGAGGATGGCGGTCGACGCGAACAGCGTGGTAAGCCACGCCGCGACGCCCGCAGTGGCGGCACCCGCCGGGCCGTCCGCCACGGCCGAGGCCAGCACGGCTCCGGTCACCCCGGTGAGCGCGTGTGAGACGCCGATCAGGACCATGACCCACCCCACGGCGTTCGCCGGCCGGCGCAGGACGAGCAGCGAACCGACCGAGGCAAAGGCCAGGCCCAGGAATTCGAAGCTGACGAACGCGGCGTCCGTGAAGCCGAGGTTATTCGGGACGACTGGGACGGGATCCGCGACGCGGAGCGCGACGGCGCCCACGGCGGCCACGACCGCAACGAGCCAGCCGGCCGCCGCGAACGCGCGCGCCAGTCGTCGCGTCATCGCCGGGTTCCGCGCAGCCAGATCGTGACGCTCCTCGGGTGCACGGCGTTCGTGGCTGTATGCGCGACCTCCCGGCTCACTGCGGCAAGGTCGACGTCGTCGCGGAGGCGAGAGGCGAAGGCCCTCACGACCACCTCGGCGTCAAAGCGCGCCCGGTCGAACCGCCGGTCGACAGATCCCTGGACACGCTTTCGGACTGGCTGGAACAGGAGGAAGACCACGACGGTCGAGGCGGCCACCGCGATCGTCTCGCCCTGTGCCACCGGGATGAGCCCCCGCGTGACGGAGGTGAGCGCACCGCCGAGCAGCAGGACCAGCGAGGTGAAGACCAACGCCAGCACGGCCGTGACGACGCCGTACGCGAATGTCCGGCTGATGAGCCGATCGATGTCATACAGGCCATGGCGGAGGATGGCGATGCCGATCGCGATCGGGACGCCGGTCAGCGCGACGGCGTAGAGCGCCAGACCGAGCTGCTCCTGGGGTCCATTGGTCAGCACTGCCGTGAAGAAGAGGGCGGTAAGGCCGACACAGGAAAGGAGGAGGCTGAGCATCAACCATTTCAGCTGCTGCCGTTCGATCAGCTTCGCGTTCCGGTACCGGGTCGTGAGGGAGATGACAACGGCCGGGAGGGCGATCAACGCGAACAGCGACAGGACGGGCGACATCTGTTGCCCGCCGCGCAGATCCGGCCCGATGCCGAATGGGTTGCGGAGCGACGGGGCGAGGTGCAGGGCGCCCGGTTGGAACAGGACGATTGCGCTGAAGATCAGGAGCATCACGCAAAAGACCCTGAAGAATCGTGCCCAGCCGGGACCCTGCGTGCGACCCGTTGGAAACACGAACCCGATGACGAACGCGAATGCCCCGACCTGGGTACACAGCACGGTGGCCCATCCTGCGAGCTCGGCCCTCCTGAGCCCGTCCGCGGTCCCCTCGTCGACGAACGCGAATGTCAGCTGCCAGGAACAGCATCGACAGGGCGTAGCCGACGCCGACTGCGACGACGTACCAGCCGATGGCGTTGTCCGGGCGCCGAACGACGAGAAATGCCCCGATCGTCGCCCATGTCACGCCCATGACGAGGAACGCGACCATGACGGCGGGCCCGAATCCGAAGGAGATCGTGATGAACGGCGCCGGGGCGACGATCCGGACCACCATGGTTCCGATGACGGCGAGGATCGCGACCAGCAAACCGATGGTCGCAAACGGCCCGGCGAGCCTCCGCATCATCGGCCGGTCCCCCGCAGCCAGATCCCGAGGGTGGCAGGCGAGAGCGAAGCCGTGGTCGTCCGGGTGAGGTCTGAGGTCACCGCGGCGAGGTTCGTCTCGTCGCGAAGGCGCCCGGCGAACGCCTCGGCCGTCCGGTCCGCGTCGTAGCGAGCTCGGTCGAAGCGTCGGTCGACGGCGCGCCTGACACGCCGGTAGATCGGCTGGAACAACGTCAGGACCAGGAGGGTGGACGCCGCGACAGGGATGGTCTGGCCCGAGGTGACTGGGGCGAGCAGCGCTTGCAGGCCGAACACGACCGCGACGAACACGACGCCGAGGAGCGCGATCACCAGGCTGTAGGCAACCGTGCGGCTGACGACCCGATCGAGGTCGTAGAGGTGATACCGAAGGATCGCGATGCCGATGGCCACCGGCACGCAGCGCGCCGACGAAACCGAACAGGGCGAGCCCGATCTCCGGCGGATCGTCCATGAGTGACGCGCTGGCCCCCGCGAGCGCGAGGCATCCGATCGTGACCCCGATAGCCAGCCCGAACCACTTGAGCTGCTGGCGCTCGACCTTTCCGGCCGACCGGTACCGGGAAACGACGGACCAGATGAGGAGTGGCAGCAGGATCACGGCCATCGCCGAGACTCGTTCGGAGACCTTGTCGCCCAGCCACGGTCGCAGATCAAACCCCACCCCGAACGGGTTGTCGACCGTGGGAAAGACGTGGAGAGGCCCCGGTCGGATCAGGAAGACCGTGAGGAACATCAATGGGGTCAGGGCCACGGCGACCTTCAGCGCTCGATCCCACGCCGGCGTCTGGCCGCGCCCGGTCGGGAATACGAACCCGAGAGCGAAGACGGCGCCGCCAAGACTTGTGAACAGGACGGTCAACCACCCCGCGATCCGGCACGTCGAGCCAGCTGACCGGCGACATCGACGGATGGGAAGCAAGCGAGAAGGTCACAGCCGCCCAGAACACGCCGACCGCGTACCCGTCGCCGATGACCACCATCAGCCAGCCGATGATGTTGCCCGGCCGGCGGACCCCGAGGACCGCGCCCACCGAAGCGAACGCGATCCCGAGGACACCGAACCCAACGACCGCAGCCTGCCCGAATCCGAACGTGCTTGGAAGCTGCGGGACGGGGTCGACGATGCGCAGCGTGACGGCGCCGACGGCACCTGCGACCGCAGCCACCCAGCCGAGGATCGCAAACGGACGGGCGAGCCGGCGAATCATCGGGCGCCGCTCCGGCCTGGTGTCTGTCCGTCGCGAATCCGAGCGTACGCGATCATCGGTCGGACGCCCGTGCTCGGAGCCAGACGGTCGCCATCGACGGTTGCACGGCGTGACTCGTCGCCGTAGCCAGCTCGCCTGTGAGTGTGGGGAGGTCGAGCTCGTCCCGCAAGCGACCGGCGAAATCGTCGACCATCCGCTGTGCGTCGTATCGGGCACGATGGAACCGCCGGTCTACGGCGCGCTGGACTCGGGTCCGCAGCGGGTTGAACATCGCCGCCACGAGCAGAGTCGAGGCGGCGACCGCCACGCCCTCGTTGTTCACGAGCGGGCTCACCTGCGAAACGAGCGCCAGGTTGAGGACGACGAACATCGCGAACAGGACGACGGTCACGAGTCCGTACGCGATGGTGTTGCTGATGATTCGATCGATGTCGTAGAGGCGGTAGCGGAGGATCGCGATGGCGATCGCGATCGGCGGCAGGAGGAGCGATCCGATCCACGCCACCCACAGAACGTTGCTGATGGCCTCGTCGCCGGTCGTGAGGAACAGCAGGATCAGCAGGCCGAGGGTGACACCCGCTGCGGCGGCGAACCATCGGATCTGTGCCCGCACGACGGCTCCGCCGCTGCGGTATCGAATGACGAGCCCGACGATCGTGACGAGATACGCGGCGCCATACGCGGTGAACGCAAACGGCAACACGTCGTAACCAGACGAAGGGATCCAGTCGAGGTGGATCGGGTTCTCGACGGCCTCGACCAAGTCGAAGTCGAGCGGACCGGGTCGAGTCGCCTGGGCGATGAGGACCAGGGCGACGACCGCGACGAGGCCATCCTCCAGGCGTCGCTGCCACGTTGCGGCCGCGCGGTGCGGAAAGCGGCTCACGACCAGCGGGCCACTGAGCAGGATCACGAACGATGTCAGTAGATCCGCGATGACGGCGACCAAGGCCGCGGACGGCGGGCAGCGGGCCGGGCTGGCGATCGATGACGATCGCGATCGAACGGAGGCACAGGCCGACAGCGCTGCACAACGCCGATCCCGAGACACAGCCGCCCGACGGGCTCGGCAGGACGTCGATAGACGATCAGCGCCCCGACGGTCGTGAACGCGAGCACCGCGAAGAGGCCGGCGAGGTCGGGGGCGCTGACCAGCGAGTACAGCCCGGGGATCGCGATCGCGCCGACGACGACTGCGAGGAGCAGGCGCTGACGGCGCGTGGACGGGATGGCTCGGTCATCCATCGCGGGAGCGTGCGCGGTCATCGTCCGGATAACGTTACGGGCTTCGCGGGCGCGGCGGTACCGTTACGAGATGCCATCGTCCGATCTCGCGCTCCGAATCCGTCTGCTCGGTCCGCTCGAGATCCTCGCTGGCGAGCGTCGCGTCGTCGTCGACACGCAGAAAGGCCCTCGCCATCGTCGCCCTGGTTGCGGCGGAGGGGCGACCGTTCGCCCGGGACGAGCTGGCCGCCATGTTCTGGCCCGACGCCGACGACGAGGCCGCCCGGGGCGCGCTCCGACGGACGCTCTCCGCGCTGCGCACAGCGGTCGGGGAGCGCGGGCTCCGGATCGACCGGACGCGGGTCGGGGTGGACCCGGACGCCGCGTGGGTCGACCTCGCGGACGTCGAGCGCCTTGCTGGCATCCAGCGAGCCCGCCGATCTCGAAGCCGCGGCTGGTCTCGCCCGCGGTCCGTTCCTCGCCGGGTTCAGCCTTCGCGACAGTCCAGCCTTCGACGACTGGCACGCGGCGCGGGCGAGCCGGGTCGAGCGGACGGTCGGCGAGCTTCTCGAGCGACTGGCGGGTGTTCGCCTCGGCGCGGGCGACACCAGTGGCGCCGTCGAGGCCTCGCGCCGAAGGGTAGAGCTCGATCCGCTCGACGAGGGCGGTCAGCGCCGGTTGATCGAGATCCTCGGGCGGACCGGCGATCGAGCTGGTGCGATCGGCCAGTACCGCGCGCTTGTCGCCCTGTTGGACCGCGAGCTGGGCGTCCCGCCCCTCCGCGAGACGACGGCCCTGTACGACGCGGTCAGGGAGGGGACGTTCGAGCCGAAGGCGGGACATTCTGCCGATCGCGTCGCCAGACGTGCCGGTCGACGTCGAGGGTCCCGCCGAAAGCTTCGATCGGTGGTGCTTGCGGAGGCGTCACCGGGAGAGCGTCGCCGCCTGCCTCTCGTGGGGCGCGACCTCGAGCTCCACGCAGTCGTTAGTGCATGGCGAGACATCGGCCCGGACGGGCGCCTGGCGATCGTCGAGGGCGAGGCCGGGATCGGAAAGACCCGATTCCTCGAGGCGGTGGCTGCGTCGATCCGGGATGGCGGTGGGACGGTGCTCGGAAGTCGGGGATACGAAGGCGAGGCGACCATCGCCTATGGCCCGATCGCCGAACTGCTTCGTGCCGGTATGGCATTACCTGGCGGCATCGAACGCCTAGCCGAGCTCGGCGACGGTGTCCGGCTCGAGATCGGCCGGCTCGTCGACCTGCCGCCTTCGCTGCGCGTCGCGAGTTCCTCCCTTCCTGATCCGGCGAGCGGTCGCGTTCGGCTGGTCGAAGCGATCGCCGTCGCGCTCTCGGCGCTGGCGGGCGGCTCGATACCGGGACTGATCTCGATCGACGACTTCCACCTGGTCGATGCACCGACCCGTGAGGTCGCCGCCTACCTGGCTCGCAGGCTCGCCAGCCGGCCGATCCTGTTCCTGCTCGCGTGGCGCCGCGAGGACCTCGCGCCGGACGCACTCGCGACCGCCGACGATCTCGCGCGGACCCGCGACGCGAGAGTGATATCACTCGGGCGGCTCGATCGAGCTGCGGTCACCGAGCTCGTCCACGCGGCACGGCCCGAGCGCGGTCCGAGACCCGACTATCGACGACGTGGTTGCGACCCTTCTCGACGAGTCCGAGGGCCTGCCGCTCCACGTCGTCGAGGCGCTGGCGACGGGCGAGGTGGCCGATGCCGAAGGGCGCCGAGGCGTCCACGCGATCATTCGCGACCGGATCGCGTCGGTCACCGAGACGACGGCCCAGATCCTGTCGGCGGCGGCGGTGATCGGGCGCTCGTTCGACTTCGGAACCGTTCGCGCGGCGAGCGGCCGGTCGGAGGAGGAGACGGTCCTCGCGCTCGAGGAGCTGGCGCGCCGTGGGATCGTCCGGGAGCTTTCCGGAGCGGCCGGGGCGGCGATCCGATACGACTTCGGCCATGGCCGGTTGCGCGATACGGCATACGAGATGACGAGCCTCGCCCGGCGCCGGCTGCTCCACCGGCGGGTCGCCGACGCTCTCCGAGTCGACGCCTCTGGCGCGGCCCGCGACGAGGTCGGTCGATTCGCGCTCATCGCCACCCACGAGCGGGAAGGGGGCCGGCCGCAGGCCGCGGTCGCGGCCTACCTCGAGGCAGCCGACCGGGCGGAGAGCGTCTTCGCCAACGCCGAGGCGATCGACAACCTGGAGGCGGCACTTGCGCTCGACCCGTCGGCTGCCGCGCACATCCACGAGCGGATCGGCCAGCTTCGGGCGCGCCTCGGCGATTACCCAGCCGCGATCAGGGCACTCGAGACGGCGGCGGCCCTCGCCCCACCCGAGGATCTGCCGGCGATCGAGGTCGCGCTCGGCCGCGTCCACCGTCGGCGCGGTGACCTCGCTGCCGCTGCGAGCCATCTCGAGTGGGCGCTTGCATCGCTGGGGCCCGGGGTCGCGGCGGCGGCTTCGCCCACCGACGCACTGCGTGCACAGGCGCAGATCGAGCGGAGTCTCGTCGCGCTGCGGACCGGCGATCTCGACGCCGCCGATGCAGCCGCCCGCGATGCGCTGGATGCCGCCGCGCGAGCGTCGGACCGACACCTGGCGGGGGTGGGGGAACGGCTTGTCGGCCTCGTCGCGCAGGCCAGGGGAGATGTCGCGGCCGCCCGGTCAGCACTGGAGCGCAGCCTCTCGCTCGCGGTCGACGATCCTGACCCCACCGCGTTCATAGCCGCGTCGACCGCGCTCGCCCTGACGCTCGCCGCCGCTGGGTCGGTGGACGAGGCGATCGGGACTGCCGTAGCCGCCGTCGAGGCATGTCGCCGAATCGGAGACCGGCATCTCGAGGCGGCCGTCGAGAACCACGTGGCGGACATCTGCCACGAGGCCGGCCGTACCGAAGAGTCGATGGCCCATCTGAAGCGCGCGGTGGCGCTCTTTGCGGAGATCGGCGAAGGCGCTCCCGAATCCGACCCGGGGATCTGGGCGCTGGCCGCCTGGTAGCGCTCGGGCGGGCGATCTCGTGAGTCGGCCCTCCCGCGTTCCTCATACTCGCCGCAGGACGACGGAGGAACTCGCGATGGAGAAGATCGGGGCGGCCATCTGGTCGACCGGACATGGCGGGCGCGTCATCGTCGAGGCTGGGCTGACTCGGCCGTGGCTCGTGTTTCGCGGCGGGATCACGTACGACCCGGCCAAGGACGGCCTGGACCTCGGGGAGGCGTGCGGCCTCGACGTTGGATTGGACGCGCCGGTGTCGACGGACGTGGACGCGATCCTCGGCCGGCCCGATATCGACGTCGTGTTCTACGCGGGCCTCGGGACACCGACCGAAGTCGCCGCGGCGTGCCTGCGGGCCAACCGGGCGGGCAAGGACGCCATCACCATCTCGGGCCTCGTCCACCCGAAGACGATCCTCGGGGACGGCGCGGCCGCGGAACTCGACCTGGCGGCCCGTGCTGCAGGGCACCGCATCCTGGGCACGGGCTTCTTCGACTACCTGACGATCACCCTTCCGCTCGCGTCCATCTCGAACGCCGTGACATTTGACGAGATCGCGTTGGAGCGGATCGTCGACATGACCCTGTGGGGCCACGGGATCCTTCGGGACGAAGGCATCGGTGGGCCGCTGGAGCAGTCGGGCGCGAGGTTTCATGATGCGGAATTTCATGGTCGAGGCGCTCGCGTTGCTCGCCGAGTCATCCGGTCTCGACATCGATGAGCCGATATTCGAGAGCGTCGCCGTGCTCGCGGAAGCGCGCCGGGAGCGCAACGGCTACATCGTCGAGCCCGGGACGGTGTGCGGCCACGACCGTCAGGTCTCGGCCAACGTCCGTGCCGGCGGCCGGCTGGTGTCCGTCTGGCGCGGCCGGTTCGACCTCCAGCCCGACCGCGATGGCATGGAGGCTTCCGCCCGAGTGACCGTGAGAGGCGATCCGTCGTTCGAGACGATCCTTCGCGGTGAGGTCTTCATCGACACGTATCGACCGACCGGCGCCCGAGCGATGGCCGCCGTGCGGCCGCTGATGGCGCTCCCGCCCGGAGTCCACACGATCGACGAGCTGGGGCTGCGGCCGGTCTTCCTGTAGGTCGGCCCCGTCAGCTTGGCTCTTCGACTTTGTTGGCCGGGTCGTTCACGTTGGTGACCTCGATCTGCACGTCCTTGTCGCCGGCAAAACCCTTGGTCTCGAGCGCGACGAGGTAGCCATCGTTCGCCATCCAGATGTCGACCGCGGCGTCTGGCGGGAAGGACGCGAGGTTCGCGCCGGGCGTGTTGGCGTCAACGCGGAAGTGATGAGCATCGACACCGTTCTTCTGCTCGGTGCCCATGTCCGTCGCAGTCCGAGTCAGGGCATCGCCACCGAAGGCGCCGAGCATGAGGTTCGGGTCGAACGCCGCAAGCATTCCGGTCGCAACCCCCTGAGGGACGCTCGTGAACGTCGTGCCGTCCTGGGACAGCCACGCCTTGCTCCCGACGATGACGATCTTCGGGCCGCTGGCGAGCGATATCGCCCTCGCCTGCGCCGGCTTGGTCACGCACGGTCGCGTCGTAGACCTGCTTGCCCCCCACGCTGATGGTCTGTCGATACGAGTCGACGTTCGCTAGCCCAGCGAGGCCCGAGGAGACATCGAACGACGGGAAGGCACCGCCCGACGGCCCCGACGAGGCTTCTCCGGCGGAGCTCGGCGACGCTGCGGCGCTCGAAGTCGCCGATCCCGACGCCGACGCGGAAGTCGATGCTTCCACCGACGGGGCCGCGGCCGAAGCTGCGGTGGAAGGCGCGGCGGCGGAGGCCGCCGGAGAGGCGCTGGACGCCGTGCCGCTGCATGCCGCGATCAACGTGCCGATCGACAGGAGCGCAAGAGCGCCCCCGACTCGAATTGGGCGTGACATTCAGAGTCCCCCTGGGATCGTGGCCGCGCTTCGGCCGCCTCCCGCCGATGATGGCCCGCTCTCGCCGTCGGCGGCACCACATCGAAGCCGAGGAGGGCTTGCGGGCGCGTGGCGATGCACCCGAACCCCGGCGCGGGTCAGCAGCGGCCACCATCTCCGAGGGTGCCGCGATCGAACCAGATCCTCTCCCCGGTGAACCTTTGCGTGACGGGATCCCAGGGAAAGAGGATCAAGACCTCGAGCGAGACCGCCAGCCCGGACGGCGGCACACCGGCCCACGGCCCTTGATTCGTACCGGTCAGTGTCGCCACCTCGAACGCGCCCTGGGGGCCGATGACGATCTCGGTCAGGGCGAACGCATTGTCCGGAAAGGCCGCGAACAGCTCGGTGTAGAACGCTCGGGCTCCCGCCTGGCCGTCCCATCGCTGGCCCGTCGGGACGATCTCGTACATGCAATCGTCCGAGAGGGTCGCCAGCAGCCCATCGATGTCGCGGGCGTCCTCGGCGATCGAATGGCGAACCCAGGTGCGCTTGATGCGGCGGAGTTCGGCAGGGTCGAACGGCCGGGCGAGCCGGCTCCTGATCGACGGCCGGGCGGTTCCTGGCGTCTGTTCAGCCACCTGCGGCGATCCGACTCGATCGCCTCGAGTGTACGGTCGACCTCGGCGGCGGTGTTGTAGTGGACCAGTCCGAGGCGAAGAACGCCACCTTCCGACTTTCCCAGCCGCTCCATGAGGCCCGTCGCGTAGAAATCGCCGTCCCAGGCGTAGATCCCTTCGCGCGCCAGCGCCTCGGCGGCCGCGCGCGGCCGTATGCCCGAGAGCGAGACCGAGACGGTCGGTACCCGCGATGCGAACCGCTCTGGGTCCGTGATCCCGTGGACAGTCACGCCGCCGATGGTCGTGAGGCCGCCGATCAGCCGGCGCGCAAGGTCCCGCTCGTAGGCGGCGATCGCAGTCATGCCGGCCACGAGCTCGCGCCGGCGCTCGCTGCCCTCGGCCGCGCCCGGCGCGCCGGAAACATCGCCGTAACTCCGACCGACGTCGCGCAGGTAGTCGGTGGCCGCCAGCGCGCCGGCGATCGACTCGAACGACTGGGTCCCGGTCTCCCATCGATCGTGGGCGGGCCGGACCTTGAACGCGGGCAGCCTGTCGAAGACCTCGGTCTTGCCGTACAGCACTCCGAGATGCGGACCGAACCACTTGTACGCGGAACAGGCGAGGAAGTCTGTGTCGAGCGCCCGGACGTCGATCGCGCCATGGGGCGCGTACGCGACCGCATCGATGAACGTCATCGCGCCGACCTCGTGTGCTCGGGCCACGATCTCGGCGACGGGGTTGACCGTCCCGACCGCGTTGCTCGCATAACCGACCGCCACGAGCTTGGTCTTCGACGACAGCTTCAATTCGAGGTCCTCGAGGTCGAGCGTGACGTCGTCGGGCCGGATGTCGACCGTCTGTACCGTGATGCCACGATCCGCCGCCATCGCCCGCCACGTGCTCACGTTCGCCTCGTGGTCGAGGGTGGTGACGACGATCTCGTCGCCCGGCCCGAGCGTGGCGCCGATGCTCCGCCCGACATGGAACGTCAGGCTCGTCATGTTCTGGCCGAACTTGATCTCGTCCGGGCTCGCCGCGCCCAGGAAGTCGGCAACAGCCGCGCGGCCCTCGTCAACCACCTCGTCTGACAGCTGGCTCGTCCTGAACGCGCCGCCGGCGTTCGCGTTCGAGTCGCGGTAGTAGTCGACGACGGCATCGATGACTCGCTGCGGCACCTGGGTGCCACCGGGTCCGTCGAGGAACACGACCGGACGGCCGTCCTGTTCGCGGGCGAGGGCCGGGAACTCGGCTCTCAGGGCGTCGGCATCGAAGGCGCGCATCGGGTCTCCTGGGGTCAGGCTTGGGGACTCCGAGCGTATACGAAACTGCCCAGCAGACCCTGGGTCAGAAGCCGTACGAAGCCCATAGTTCGTGCAGCCTGCGACGCTCGGACGGTTCGCCTACGAATGGGATATCGGTGTGGCGGAAGTCGTCACCCTTGAACAACAGCGGCTCATTCAACTCCCGAGCGAGGGCATAGACGAAGCAATCACCGTAGTTGAGGGCCGCCTGATGTCCGCTCCCCTTGCCGAAGTCCCGATACGCCTCCCGGGCGATCCGCGCCTGTGCTTCGGTAACCGGTTCGATGACGAACTTGCCGATGGACAGGATCTCATCGACCCGCCGGCTGACCATCGGATCGCGGGACCGATCGATAACGATGGAGACCTCGAGGTACGACGCTGCCGACATCCGATTGATCCGTGAGGTCTCGATCGCGGCCTCGTAGAAGGGTCCGTCGAGTTCCAGGTTGATGATCGCGACGAGCGCCGACGTATCGACGATCACTTCGGGAGCCCGTCGTCGTCGTAAAGCAGGTCGCCGTGCTCGGTGTCGAAGAAATCGTCGGGGAGTCTTGCCCGCATGTCGACCGCGATGGCGTGGATCCGCTCGGCCATCCCGACATCGGCTCCTGCCTGTCGCAGCCGCGCAAGCCGTTCACGAACCGCCTCGGTGACCGCGGCGGTCATCGACTCGCCGGTGAGCTCCGAGAGTTCCTTGACGAGCCGATAAGTGTCCGGGTTCTTGATGTTCAGGCTCATGGTGGAAGTCTACCATCTCATGGTAGACGTCCACAAGATCACTGGCGGGAAGGCGGCCGGCGAACCGACCCGCCGCGGCCGTTACGGCAGGCGGCCGAACCAGACGGCGGACAGACCCGCGCCCAGGATCACGAGGAGGAGACCGGCGGCGACCAGCGCGACGGTCACTTCCTGTGTCTCTTCGGTGTACCCGATGCGCGACTGCAGGTTGTCGTATACGGACTTCAGGTCCTCGGCCGTCGGGGCATCGAACGCCTTGGCGCCTGTGGTCTCGGCGATCCGGTCGAGCGTCTCCGTGTCGGGCGGAACGTCGACGGTGACCATCTGACCGAGGTCATTGCGGACATCGATGCGGCCGTCCTGCGTGCCGAGTGCGATGGTGTAGATCGGCACACCGAGCGTCGCGGCTCGATCGGCAGCTTCCATGGGCTCGGCCTCACCGACCGAGTTCGCCCCGTCCGACAGCAGGATCGCGGCGACCAGCGGCTGACCGCTCGGCTCGTCGACCGGAGAGGACGGTGAGACCGAAGCGCCCGGGGCCGTCGATGGAGCAGCAGAGGGATCCGGCGCGGCCGGCGTGGCGGAGGCGTCCGGCGAGGTCGCGTCCTTTTGGATCGCCTCCGCGATGTCGAGGACCTGCATGAGCGCATCGCCCATCGCGGTCCCGTCCTTCGGTCGCAACCCGTTCAGGGCCGCGGTCAGCTGCTCACGGTCAGTAGTCGGAGAGACGAGCGTCACCGGCTGGGATGCGAAGGCCACGAGCCCGACGCGAACCTTCGGCGGAAGCTGATCGATGAAGGACTCGGCCGAGGCACGCGCGGCATCGAGCCGGGTCGGCGAGACGTCGTCGGCGCGCATGGAACCCGAGACATCGATGGCGAGGACGACGGTCGCGTCCTCGCGGGGGACGGCCAGGACCATGGTCGGGCGCGCCAGTCCGAGGAGGAGCGCGGCGATCGCGCCGAGGTAGAGGACCGGCGGCAGGTGGCGGCGCCACGATGGGCGGCGCGGGGCGATGTTGGCCAGCAGGTCGAGGTTCGTGAACCGGACGGCGTAGCGCGTCCGCCGCCGCTGGGCCCAGAGGTAGAACGCGATCCCGAGCGGGATCAGGAGGAGGCCGAGGAGCATCTCGGGGGCAAGGAAGTTCATGCGGGTCGTCCTGTGCGGTCGGGGTTTCGGGTGAAGCCTCGGGCGAGCGCCGGAAGCCACGGCCCGTCGGTGGAGAGTCGGAGGTGGCGGACGCCGAGCTTGGCGAACGTGGCCGCAAGCGAGCTGCGGTCCTCGGTCGCCGCAGCATCGAAGGCGGTTCGGAGACGGCGATCGCCCGTGTCGACGCGCAGCATCCGTCCCGTCTCAGGGTCGATGAGGGTGAGCTCGCCGATGTCGGGAAGCGATTCCTCGCGGGGGTCGGTGATCTCGAGGGCGATGACGGCGTGCCGGGCGGCCACTTCGGTGAGAGGACCCACCCAGTCGCGCGGTCCGCGGAAGTCGGATGCGATGACGACGACGCCCGGGGGCGTTCGCGTCGCGCCCACGAGCGTGAGGGCACGAGCCGGCGAGGTGACGCCGCCGCCCTCCTCGGCGGGCTCGGTGGCGAGCGCGCGGAGCAGGCTCAGCATCCCGCGCCGGCCACCGGCCGGCGGCATGACGTTGTCCGGTCCGGACCCGAACGTGACGATCCCGAGCCGGTTGCCGCGCCGCGCGGCGAACCGGCCCACGACGAGCGCCGCGCCCTCGGCCACATCGGCCTTGCGCCGGTCGGCGGTGCCGAAGTGCATCGACGGGGAGTGGTCCAGGAGCAGCCACGCGGTCAGCTGTCGCTCGGGCACGTCCTCGCGAACGTGCGGCGTACTTGTCCGGGCGGTGGCGTTCCAGTCGATCTTGCGGACGTCGTCGCCCGGCTCGTAGGGTCGGATGCGGTCGAGCTCGAGGCCCGTGCCGCGGCCGTGACCGCGGTGGTCGCCGCTCATTCGCCCGCCGACGCGGCGGTCGAGCGAAAGCTCGAGCTGGTGCACGAGCCGGTCGGCGATGGGGCCAGGCCCCGGTCGTGCCGGGGTCCGTGACCGCCCACCGACCCGCGCGAGGTCGGCGGCGGCAGTCATGCGGTCGGCTCCACCGCCATCTCGAGGCGCGGCGCCGGAACGAGCGTGATGACCTTCGAAACGACGTTGTCGGCGGTGATCCCGTCGGCCAGCGCCGAGTAGCTCATCACGAGGCGATGGCGAAGCACGTCGGGGGCGAGAGCGATGATGTCGTTGGGGAGGACGTAGCGGCGGCCGTGGAGGAGCGCCAGCGCCCGGGCGCCGTGGATGAGGTTGATCGAGCCGCGCGGGCTCGCACCGTAGGAGACGTAGTTCTCGAGCTCGGGGGCGCCCCAGTAGGTCAGTCGCCGGGTGGCCTCGACGAGTGCGACGGCGTAGCTGATGAGACGCGGGTCGACGTAGACCTCGGTCACTGCCTGCTGCAGGCGAAGAAGACCCGCCGCATCGAGGATCTCACGCGGCATCGCGGCCGGGACCAGCGAGCGGGCGACGATCTGCGCCTCGTCGGCGGCGTCCGGATAGTCGAGCAGGATCTTGAGCATGAAGCGGTCGACCTGGGCCTCGGGGAGGGGATACGTGCCTTCGGCTTCGATCGGGTTCTCGGTGGCCAGGACGAGGAACGGCGTCGGGACCTTGAAGGTCTCGTGACCGATCGTCACCTGGCGCTCCTGCATGACCTCGAGGAGCGCGGACTGGACCTTGGCCGGGGCGCGGTTGATCTCGTCGGCGAGGAGGAAGTTGGCGAAGACGGGTCCCTGCTCGACTTCGAAGCCGCCCCGGTCGGGCCGGAAGATCCGAGTGCCGACGAGGTCCGACGGCATGAGGTCGGGAGTGAACTGGATCCGCTTGAAGCTGCCACCGAGGACGTCGGCGAGCGTCTTGATCGTCAGGGTCTTGGCGAGTCCGGGGACGCCTTCGAGCAGGAGGTGGCCGCCCGACAGCAGGCCGACGAGGACCCGTTCCAGCATCGCGTCCTGACCGACGATGACTCGCCGGATCTCGAACAGGATGGCCTCCGCGGTGGCCCGCGAATCGGCCGGGTCCGGGAGCGCGCGAAGATCCGCGGCGCGGGGCGTGGTGGGATTCGAGTCGGACATGCGAGGCGTCTCCGGCAATCGGGTTCAGGTGGTCGACTCGACGAGAGATCGAGTCCTTGAAACCGAAGGTCGCGGAGATTTCTGAGGGTTGTCTGAGAAGCGGCGCGACGCCGGATAACGATTCGAAACCTGCCGCCGAAGTGGTGGGACGGCTTGGTGGCGACGACTTCGTGCCGGCTCGTCGCCCGTGCTCGGAGGCCTAGTGCTCGGTGCCTCCCGTGAACGTCCAGGCTTCGATGCGAACGGCCGGAACGACGACTCCCCCGAGGAAACCCTTGACCGTCCGGCGCTCGTTGGCCACGGCGACCGTCCCCGCCAGCGCGTCGAGGTAGCTCTGGGTGTAGCGCAGGTTCCGGACCGGTCCGACGATGCGGCCGTTCTCAACCAGGAAGGTGCCGTCGCGCGTCATGCCGGTGACGATCGCGAGCTTCGGGTGGACGGGGTTCGTGTAGTGGAAGCGAGTCACGAGCAGGCCGCGGTCGAGGCCGGCGATCAGGTCCTCGCGCGGCGTCTCGCCGGCCGCCATCACCATGTTCAGCGGGAACGGTCCGTACGCGTTGGGTGCCGGCAGGCCGTGCCCCGTGGAGGTCACCCCGGCGCGGGCGGCCGTCTGCGCGTCGTAGACCACGTCCCGGCAGATGCCGGCCTCCACGAGCGAGACGCGCTGCTTCGCGACGCCTTCGTAATCGAACCAGAGAGGCAACCCCGCTGGATCGTAGCCATCGTCGTCGATCGTGACGAGGTCGCTGCCGATCCGCCGGCCGGACTCGGCGAAGCTGCGGCCTTCCTGGACCGCCAGGGCCGAGAACCCGAGGTAGCCGAGCATGTCGAGCAGATCGACGACGGCGTATTCCTCGAGGACGACGGGGTAGTCGCCGGGCTCGATCGAAACGGCGTCGGCGGTTGCGCGTGCCTTCCCGGCAGCCTCACGTCCGATCGCGGCGGCATCGATCGTCGAGGCGTCGACGGCCGCCGCCTCGGCGTATCCCGAACCGCCGCCGGGACCCATCGACACGGTGATGAGCTGTGACGTCGTCCGCGTGCCGGCTGCGCGAGCGCCGTTCGAGTTCGCGACGGCGATCGACTCGAGGCTCGTCGCGAACGAGCCGTATGCCACGACGCCGGCATCATCGGCCGCAGCGATGACGGCACGAGCGGCTTCGGCCCGGAACTCCGGGCTGGCGTCGGCGGTCGTCGCCGAATAGCCCTCGGGGACGTCGTGGATCTCGGTGGCGCCCGGCAGGCCTCCCCAGTCCTCGAGCTCCTCCACGACCCGGGCGATCGCGGTCGCGTTCTCGGCCAGCCGGCGGATGCCCTCGGGATCCGTCCGTCCCGACGACGCGACACCGACTCGCTTGCCGACGACCACTCGGAGGTTGATCGAGGCGTTCGTCTCCGCGACGTTCTGGTGGATCTGGCTATTGGCGAAGCGGGTCAGGGCTGAGTCGTCGGCCATGACCAGGGCTTCGGCTTCGGTCACGCCGTCCCGCATGACGGCAGCCAGGACGTCTTCGGCCAGTGCCAGCGCATCGCGGGCTCGATCGTCGTTCATCGTCGTCCGGGCTCGCGTCGGCGCCGGGCGGTGCATCCGCGCGATCGCTCCTACCACTTGCCGACCCCGACCTGGACGTTCCGGAATCGGGCCCCCGGGACGGCGTGCCCGACGTGTGCGGTCTGCCCCGGCTCGCCCTTGCCGCAGTTCGGCGTCCCGAGCATCACGTACGAACTCGCGTCACCGACCGCGTCGCATGACCGCCAGAACTCGTAGGTGATGCCGGTATAGGTCGGGTTCTTGAACAGCCGGCCTTTCTTGCCACCTTTGATCTCGTAGGCGACCTCGGTCGCGAACTGGAAGTTCAGGCGCCGGTCGTCGATCGACCAGGACCGATTGGATGCGAGATACAGCCCGTCGTCGGTGTCCTCGACGATCTGGGCGAGACTCATCCCCGGTTTGGGCAACAGGTTGATGTTCGTCATCCTGATGAGCGGGATCCGGTTCCAGCCATCGGCTCGCATGGCCCCGCCGCTCTGTCGCCCGATGCGTGGCGCGGTCTCGCGACTGGTCAGGTAGCCGACGAACATCCCCTCCCGGACGAGCGGCACCGCCTGCGCCTCGACGCCCTCGTCGTCCCAGCCGAAGCTGCCCATGCCGCCGGTCGCGGTCGCGTCGGCGACGATGTCGATCAGGTCGGAGCCGTAGCGGAAGCCGTCGTCGAGCTTGTCGGTCGTCAGGAAGCTCGTCCCTGCGTAAGAGGCTTCGGTCCCGAAGACGCGGTCCAGCTCCGTTGGATGTCCGCACGACTCGTGCAGCTGGAGATACAGCTGCGAGGGGTCGAGGACGATCGAAAACCGACCGGACGGGCATTGCGGCGCGGTGAGCAGCGCCACGGCCTCATCGGCCAGTGGCTCGGCTTGGTCGGCCAGGCCGAGACCGCGGATGAATTCGTAGCCTGCTGCCTGCCAGCCGCCGCCGGCATCGGGGAAGCTCCGCCGCTGGTGCTCGTCGCCCTCGACGGCATTGGCCTCGACGGACGAGCCGACGTGGGTGATGACCTGCTCGGTGAGGCTCCCGTCGGTCGCAGCGAAGGTCTTCCACTCGCGCTGCGCGGCGTACATCGACTCCGTGAAGGCGATGCCCTTGACCCGGGCGGCGGCGGTGTCGGCGGCGAGGAGGTCGCTGATCTTGGTCTCGAGCGGGACCTCGAACGGGTCTTCCTCGACAGGCGTCTCGAACGTGCCGTGCGCGGGCGGCCGCTGGTCGAGGACGGCTCGGTCGCGGAGGGCCGTGGCGCTCGCGCGGGCGATGCGGACGGCCTCGCCGGCCACGCGGTCCGCCTCTGCGGTCGTCAGAACGTGCGATGCGGCGAACCCCCACGCGCCATCGACGAGGACCCGGACGCCGAAGCCTTCGCTCTCGCCCGAGGCGACGCCTTCGACTCGACCGGTCTTGATCGAGATGCTCTCCTCGACGCGCCGAACGACGCGGGTATCGGCGTACTCCGCGCCGCGCGCCGAAGCGGTGTCGAGGGCTCGTTGTGTCAGGTCTTGCATGTCCCCGCGGAGCCTATCAAAGCGCCGTTCATGGGGTGGCGCGGGTTCTGGTGTGGCGCCGGGGAAAACGGTCGCTGTTAGCGCCGAAGCGTCGGCCGTTGGAGGTCCCGTCCTCAGCGCCGTGCATGCGCGGTGTTCATTTCGCGGCCTTCGATGTCTGGATCGAGGGCAAAGACGGCCAACGGCGACTGGTCCCGCGGATCGCGAACGCCCCATGTGCATCAGGACCGAGTAGGGACGCCGGTCAGTTCAGGAACCAGCCCAGGTCCAACGACAAACCGCCTGAAGAGCCGCCGATGAACACCCAGCGAGCGGCACATCCTCGACGGCGAGGCGCTCAGAACGTCGTCGTGCCGCTCAGCGCCTGGAACGTGAGGTACAGCCCGAGTCCGACGACGAGGCAGGACGCGAGAAGCGGAACGACGCTGCTGAACCGGCCGAGCGGCGAGCCGGCGTCGACGCGATCGAGCCGCCCACGGGCAAGGACGAGCGCGAGCCCGATCCCGCTCATGACGAGCGCCATCCCGATCCCGAAGGCAAGGACCAGCACGAAGCCGAACGCCGGCCGGCCGGCTGCGATCGAGCCGAGAAGGATCAGCAGGGCGCTTGTCGAGGGGATGAGGCCACCGGCGAGACCGAGCACGAACAGGCTGCGCCAGGTGAGGGTCGTCCCGGCCGGCGGCAGGTGGGTGTGCGCGACGCCGCCGTGGCTGTGCGTGGCGGGGCTGTCCGCGCCGGCGTCGTGGTCATGGTCGTGCTCGCGTGCGTGGTCATGGTCGTGGTCGTGCTCGTGTGCCTCGGCGTCCTCGTGGCCGTCGCGTGGACGTGCCCGTGGTCGTGCCCGCTCGCCGCCGTTGGCTCGTGAGCGGCGTTGACTCGGCGCAGTCGTATTCGCCGCCGGGCTTCGTTGAGCAGCATCCAGCCTCCGATCACGAGGATCGAAACGGCGGCGACCACCGGCGCGGAGCGCACGACGAGGTCCGGCGGCAGGAATCCCTGGGCACCGACGATGACTGCCGCCAGCACGAGGATGCCGATCGTGTGGGAGAGCGTCACAGACAGACCCAGGCCTGCGGCGTGCAGCGGCGTCCCGCGCGCTCCGACGAGGTACGCCGCCATGAGCGTCTTGCCGTGGCCGGGCGTCAACGCGTGACTGGCGCCGAGAACGGCCGCCGTCAGCAGCGAGGCGAGAAGCACGAAGGGGGTGACGTCCGCGGTTCGGAAGATCGACGGCAGGTCGGCGGCCGACACGCCGCCTGGAACCTTGCCCGCCGTTTCGACCGAGGTCGGACCGGCACCCGCCCCGGCAGCCGCTGCCGCACCCGCCACCGGGGCTAGTGGCGCGACCGTCGCCGCGGCTGCTGCCGGAACGACGGCCGCCGCTTCCGCCGGGGCAGGCCCCGCCGCCGCGGGTTCTGCGGTCGCCGACGCTCCGAGGTGCGCACCCGGAAGCGGCTGAGCGTCTGGTGCCGCGAACGGCGCGAGCGTCCGGCCACCTGGCGTCGCGACAAACTTGACCTGAGTGTCCGCGAGGGACTGGGTCAGGAGGTTCGCCGGGTAGTGCGTCAACCGGCTGGAAACCCCCTCGGTTCGAACCGACCCCGTCCCTGCAGCGGCAAGTGTCACGGCCGACCCCGAAACGACGATCTCGCGCCAGCCGATGCGGTCCGGGAACGACTCGTCCTCGAACGTGATCGATGACGTGGCGACGATCGGCGCCGGCAGATCCGCGGCGAACTCGCAGATCGTCCGCATCGTCGGCAGCCCACCGACCCCGGCCGGGAACGACAGCCCCGCGTCGGTCGCGTCGAGCGCCAGTGGTTTGCCGTCGGCGGTGAGCATCAACGACTTCGCGAGGTTGCCGCAGGCGGCGACTCGGCCGGCTTCGGTCTCGTCGTCGGAGACCTCACCGTCGCCGTCCGAGTCGAACGTGAGTCGAGCCTGGAACGTCGGGATCTCTGCCTGATCGATCACGACGTCGAGGAGCACACGATCGGGCTCGACGCGGATCCCGGCGTAGTGGTTGATCGTGAAGTTGCCGAGCGGATGGGCAAGAGCGACTGTCGGCAGGAGGAGGACAGCCATGAGGCCGCCGATGAGTGCAGCAGCGCGGCGACGGGTGCGAGTCACCGGCCGATCGTAGCCCGACCCGCCTTGGGAGACCTCGCGACCGACTATGCGACGGGCAGCGATGCTCGCCGGTGGCGTGTCGCGAACACCACCGGCGAACAGTCCGATCGACATCGGACGAACTGCCATGTCGGTGGGCACCCTCCTTCCCTCGGTGGCGGCGTCTGCGCCGCGTCTGATCGGGATACGCGGCGACCCCACGGACGGATGAATCGATGTCGAGGTCCCGACGACCTCGCTAAACTCCCGGGCGTGACACGTCGAGAGGGGTCGGCAGCGCGCGGCTGGTTCATCACGGTCGAGGGTGCCGAAGGGTCGGGCAAGACCACGCAGGCGGCCGCGCTCGCCCGTCACCTGGAAAGCCGGGGGATCAACGTCCACCTCACACGCGAGCCGGGCGGTACGTCACTCGGCGAGCGAGTGCGGTCGATCCTCCTTGCCCGGACCGATGCGGCCCCGCCGACCGACCCGCTTGCGGATGCTCTCCTCTTCAATGCCGCTCGCCGTCAGCTCGTCACCGAGATCATCCGGCCCGCGCTCGAGGACGGTCGCGCGGTCGTCTGCGCTCGCTTCGCCGATTCGACCCTGGCGTACCAGGGTTTTGGTGCGGGGGTCGACGTCGCCCGGTTGCGGGAGATCGCCCGGGTCGCCACCGACGGCCTCACGCCCGACCTCACGATCCTGCTTGACATCCCGCCCGAGGAGGGGCTTGCGCGCAAGGCGCCCGACGACGTCACCCGCTTCGAGGCAGAGTTCGACCTCGCCTTCCATGAACGTGTCCGCGACGGTTTCCTTGCTCTTGCCGCAGCCGAACCAGGTCGATTCGTGGTCGTCGACGCGCGACGTCCGGCCGTCGAAGTAGGCCAAGTCGTGGCTGCCGCCGTCGATGCACTCGTCGGGTCCGGTGAACCGAATCCCGCCGTACGCACGCACTCTCCCATGACACCAGCGGACGAGTCGCTCCGGCTTCGCCAGTCGTCCACCACCGACGACGCGGACCGGGCGGTGCTCGTGCGCCTCGCCGATGGGGAGCTCGATGCTCTCGAGGACCTGTATGACCGGTACAAGACGATCGCCTACTCGATCGCCTATCGCATCACGAATGACGCTTCGCTCGCCGAGGACGTTGTCCAGGAGGCATTCCTGGGCGTCTGGCGCAACGCGAACCGCTACGTCGAGGGCCGCGGCAGCGTGAAGACCTGGCTTCTGGCGATCGTCCACCATCGGGCCATCGACGCCGTCCGGAGACGCCGCCCCACGTCCGAGCTGCCCGATACCGCCGACACCACCGTGCCGGCTGCGCTGACGCTGCCCGATGTCTGGGCCGAGGTGGCGGCACTGCTCGACGCGGAGACTGTTCGCGCCGCCGTCGGTTCGCTGTCCGACGTCCAGCGCGAGGCGATCGAGCTCGCCTATTTCGGCGGACTCACGCAGCAGGAGATCGCGGCTCGGACCGACACGCCGCTTGGCACGGTCAAGAGCCGGATGCGACTCGGGCTGATGGCGATGCGCCGCTCGATCGAAGGCGGTACCACATGAGCGACGAGATGGTGCCGGGTCGCGGCGGGCCTGGGGAGTCGGGCGACCCGGGCGCGGGCGGTACCAGTGGTCACGGTTCGACGAGCGCCCCGGGCGGAATGACGTGCGACGCCGTCCGCGAGATGGCAGGGGCGTTCGTGCTCGGCGCGCTGGACGCGGCCGAGGATGCCGCCGTTCGCGAGCACCTCGCGTCGTGTCCCGAGCCGCACCCCGAGTTCGCGGAGCTCGGCGGTGTCCTGCCCGTCCTCGCCGAAAGCGTGCCGACGCTCGCGCCGTCGGAGGGGTTGAAGGCGAGGATCATGGCGGCGGCCGCTGCCGATCTCGCGGCTCGCTCGGCTGCCTACCGGCCGCCATCGGTGGCCGCTGCCGGAGAGCGCGCAGGACCAGCTGCCGGTCCGGCGAGCGCACCACGCCTGCCCCGCCGATCCCGTTCCCGACGCCGGCGGAGCGAGCGAGCCGACGCAGCAGGGCGTCGACCGCTTCGTGGGTCCTCCGTATCGCCGCCGTCGTCGCGATCGTCGCGCTCGGTGGATGGAACCTGCTGCTACGAAACCAGCTCGACAGCGCCCAGGCGTACCAGCAGGCAGTCGCCTCGGTGCTCGACGTGGCCGGCCAGCCCGGATCATTGACGGCCGTCCTCACGGCCGATGGCGGCACGGGCGATGGGCTGGCCGCGGTCACCGCATCGGGCGAGGTGACCCTCGCGATGCAGAACCTCGCGCCCACTTCGGGGAGTGCCGTGTACGAGGCCTGGGTCATCGCGAGCGACGGTGTGCCGGTGCCGCTCGGGAGTTTCACGGTCGACCGCAGCGGTACGGCGGCGTTCAACGCGACCGACCTCCCGGCGCAGCCGGGCATCGTGCTGGCCCTGACCCTCGAGAAGGGTCCCGGCGCGACCGCGCCCACACCACCGATCATCTCGAAGGGCGTCGCCGAGGCAGCCGGCTAACCCTAGGGACAGCCGATCGCGTCGCTCGGGCGGTGCCCGCGCGGATTTCAGCCCGCGGGCACGCCCCCGCCGGCCACAGACCCACGCCCCGCCGCTCGGGCCTGCGCCAGCCCCTCGGTGGCGGCCGCGATGAGGGCATCGGCGTCGGTGCCGTCGACCGGGAACCGGGCGACACCCGCCGAGACCGAGATGGGCCGGCCATCGACCGCCGGCAGCGCCGCTATACCGTCGAGGACCCGCCGGGCGACCGTGACCCCGGCCGAGCCCGGTGCGACGAGCACGAACTCGTCGCCGCCGACTCGGGCGACCGTGTCGACCAGGCGGACGGACTCCGCGAGGACCGCCGCGACACGCCGCAACACGTCGTCGCCCGCCTCGTGCCCGCTGTCGCGGTTCGTCGCCCGGAAGTCGTCGACGTCGAACATCGCAAGCGAGAGCTCGCTCCCCTGCCGCGCAGCCCGGGCGATCTCGAGCTCGAGGATCCGGGCCACCGTTCGCTCGTTCGCCAGGCCGGTCAGCGGATCCGTATGGGCCATCCGCTCGAACCATTCCGACCGCTCGGCGGCCGTCGAGGCGAGTCGCGATCGCTCGACCGCGAGCGCGACGAGCGCAGCGAGTGCCGAGAACGTCTCGCGCTCGGCAGCATCGAGCACCCGCGACCCCGGCCATCGGAGACCGATGGATCCGACGGACGTGGCGACACCACCAGCCGAGACGATCAGCGGAAGGTACGAGCCCGTGAACCGGCTACCGTCTGGCCGCGTCAGCTCGGCATCGAAGGTGGCAGTCCGCTCGGTCGCGGCGACGGCGAACGGGTCGGCGGCATCGGTCGCCTCGGTCGCGAGCTCCGCCTCGGCATCGCCGCTCGACGCCATACGTCGAGACGAGCTGCAGGATGGCTCGATCCGGATCGGACACGAAGATCGCCCCCATCGCTGCGTCGAGGGCCTCGGCAGCGACGACGAGCGTCCGCTCCAGGACGCCCTCGAGGTCGCCGCCGTCGGCGACCGTGGCGATCGCACGGGGGAGCGAGGTTCGCGGATCGGGTGATGCGTCGGAGGACACGCTGGGCTCCTGCATGTCTCGTAGGCGAGGTCCCGCATCGTACACCAGCCCAGTCGGCCGGCGACGTCTGGATCCCGACGTTGACCGGGGTCTGTCCGCCGTCGATACTCCGCGCGTGAAACTCGTCGTCGCCATCGTCCACAACGAGGACGCAGGCGCCCTCGTCAACGCCCTCCTCGACAAGGAGTTCCGCGCCACGCGCCTCCACAGCTCCGGCGGATTCCTGAAGCAGTCGAACGCCACGATCATCCTGGGGGTCGAGGATGCCGACGTCGACGAGGTGGTCAGCGTCGTCCGGGCGAATTGCACATCGCGGACGCAGGTGGTCAACCCGATGCCGCCGATCATGGAGCCGGGCGAATTCTTCATGCCGTATCCGCTCGAGGTCGAGGTCGGCGGGGCCACCGTCTTCGTCCTCCCCGTCGAGCGCTTCGAACGGCTCTGATCCGTGGTGGCCGCCCGG
Organism: uncultured Chloroflexia bacterium; assembly: GCA_963816675.1. Taxonomy (GTDB): domain Bacteria; phylum Chloroflexota; class Limnocylindria; order Limnocylindrales; family CSP1-4; genus SPCO01. The sequence continues at coordinate 88,165 of CAWFLS010000005.1, read as the reverse complement.
GCGGCGTCTTCAGCTGGCGACTAGGCGGATGAGCCCGTTCCGGCCCGATCTGGTCGACTGCTGGATCTTCCGCCAGGCCCCAGCCGGGACGGAGATCCTGCTCATCCGTCGCGCGCCGGGAAGGATCCTCCCCGGGCTGTGGCAGTGCGTGTCGGGGACGATCGAACCCGGCGAGCGCGTCGCCGAGGCCGCGCTCCGCGAGTTGGTCGAGGAGACGGCGTTCGACGGAGACTCGATCCTCGGTTTCTACGATCTCGACCTCGTGAACCAGTTCCACGAGCCGTCGTTCGACGCGATCGTGACGTCGGCGGTCTTTGCGGTCCGGGTGGCCGACGATGCGGAACCTGCGGCTGTCCCATGAGCACGACGGCGCCCGTTGGCTCGCGCTCGCCGACGCCCACCGGGAGGTCGTCTGGCCGGGCTACCGGACCGCGATCGAGCGGATCCGGGACGACCTCGCGGATCCCGCCCGGCTTCCCTGGTTCGAGTTGACGATGACCGGCGAGCGACGGCCGATCGAGTAGGCGCGGAGGCCGGTCCAGCCGCGGCGGCTCGTCGCCGGCCGTCCCGGGTCGGTGTCGCTGGTAGACTCGGGCGGACAGCGGCCCACCGACAGGCGGGACAGGAGGGCGACGTGATCGAACGAAGCGCGGCCCCAACGAACCCCGACATCCCGGCCGCCGCCCAGCGTCGTGTCTTCCACTCGAAGGTCGACACCATCCGGCCGACCTACGGCTTTGACGACGTGTCGCTGGCGCCCGGGACCGACACGATCGAGCCGGCCGACGTTGACCTCGCCCAGACATTCGCAGGCCTCGGCCTCGCCATCCCGATCCTCGCGTCGGCGATGGACGCGGTCGTCGATCCGGCATTCGCCGGGGCCTTGGCGCGGCTTGGCGGGCTCGCGGTCCTCAACCTCGAGGGTGTCCAGACGCGCTTCGACGACCCGGATGCCGTCCTCGAGCGGATCGCGACCGCTGCCGACAGCGACGTCCAGGCAGTCCTCGCCGAGGCGTACCAGCAACCGGTCCGCGAGGACCTGATCGCGCGCCGGATCGAGGAGATCCACGCCGCCGGTTCAGCCTGCGGCCGTGGCGGCCACACCGGGCGCCGCGCGGCGGTTCGGAGCCTTCTGCGCTGAGCACGGAGCGGACCTCTTCCTCGTCCAGAGCCAGGTGTCGTCGGCGCGCCACCTCGCGTACGCGGATATGACCCGCTCTCGCTCGACAAGTTCACCCGATACATGCCGATCCCGGTCGCGGTCGGCAACACCACGAACGCGGAGGCGGCATACGCACTCATGGCGCAGGGGGCGGCCGCGGTCTTCGTCGGCGTCGGCCCGGGCGCCGCGTGCACCACCCGCGAGGTCCTGGGGATCGGTGTCCCGCAGGTCACTGCCGTGAGCGACGTGGCGGCAGCGCGAGATGCGTTCCACGCCGAGACCGGCCGGTACGTCCCGGTCGTCGCCGACGGTGGGATGCGGCGCGGCGGGGAACTCGCCAAGGCGATCGCCGCGGGTGCCGACGCGCTGATGATCGGGTCGCCGCTGGCCCGGGCCGAGGAAGCGCCCGGTCGTGGCACGAACTGGGGGATGGCCGCGCCGTCGCCGACCCTCCCGCGCGGGACACGGATCAAGGTCGGCACGGTCGGGTCTCTGGAACGGATCCTGCTCGGGCCTGCCCATGTCACCGACGGCTCCGAGAATCTCGTCGGCGCGCTCCGCCAGTCGATGGCGGCGCTCGGCGCCCGAACGATCCGCGACCTCCAGCGCGTCGAGATGGTCTACGCGCCGTCGACCCAGAGCGAGGGAAAGTCCTGGCAGCGGGGCCGCTGACGACGCTCGACCGGGCGGCGATGGAGGCGGAGCTCGTCGCATCCGGCCGGTTCGTTCGGATCGAGACGATCGGCCGCGTGTCTGGCCAGCCGCGGTCGGTGACGGTCGGGTTCGTTGACGACCCTGACGTCGAAGCCGCCGTCCTCGTCGCCGCCGGGGCACCCGACACCGCCTGGGCGCTGAACCTCCTCGAGGATCCGGCCTGCCGGGTTCGTATCGGCGACCGGACGTTCGATGCGGTCGCGGAGCCGCTCGGGCCTGCGGACCACCGTCGAGTCATCGGATCCATGATCCTGCGCTACGGGACGCCCGCCGAGGGACTCGGTCGCGGGCCTACCTTCCGGCTTCGACCGACGACCGCAGCCCAGTGACGATCGCCGTCCAGCTCGAGACGCGGATCGCTCGGCCGGTCGCGGACGTCTACGCCGCGCTCGTGGACATCGAGCACTACCCCAGCTGGCTCGTCGCGTCGGGGATCACCGGCGTTCAGCGACTCGAACCAGGGCCGCTGCGGGCCGGCTCCCGATTGCGGATCGCCCAGACGGTTGCCGGCCGCTCGACGGTCCTCGACGGGACCGTCACCGTCCTGGCGCCAGGCGCGGCGTTCGGGCTTCGGGGAAAGGATCCGGAAGGCGTCAGCATCGAGATCGATACGGTCGTTGCGCCCGATGAGATGGCGACGAGGCTGCGCTGGTCGTTGCGGATCGGCCTGCCGCTGCGCTACCGTCTGTTCGAGTCGATGGTGGCCCCCCAGGCGCGCCAGGCCGCCGCTGTCGATCTCGAGGCGTTCCGCCGCCGATTGGAGAGCTCTATCGCGGGTTGACCGTCCGTACTGGCCGAACCGTCCGCCGTGGCCGAGTGCCGCCGGCGGTCCGATCGCCGCAGCTGGATCGTCGCCCGCGCATCGACCGACCGCCGTCGTGGTCTGGACATGTGTCCATCCGGTCGGGCGCCGCATGCCGATGCCGCTTGGCGCCTCCCCTGGACGAACCTTCCGCTATCGGACTCCCAACTACGGGGGACCGGCAGGAAGGAGTCAGGCGCCATGTTCCACCCGAACCAGTTCCGGACGGAACCGATCGTCACCATCGAATCCGGTCGCGCAGGCGCTTGCCTCGTCGCCGGCTGCGCGTGCAAGGACGCTCGGATCGTCTCATTCAGGCGAGCCGCGTTCTTCGCCTCGCGGGCCCGCCAGACCGGACAGACCGCAGACCGCGTCATCGCCGCTGAGGCGGGCTGGCGCATCTCCTCCACCGAAGGAGTCGAACTCTCATGACCATCCATCCGGCACGGGCCGTTGCGGGCCTGGCCTTGGCCGCAGCTGGTTTCGTCGTCGGCGTCGCGGCACTTGCCGTCCTGCTGGCGCGGCTGCTGGTCGGCGCCGGCATGCCCATCCACCCGGCCGACCTCGCGACCCTCGAGGACGTCGTCGCCGTGCTGCCGTTCGTCGTCGGATTCGCCGTTGCGAACCTCGTCGCCGCCGGTGGCCTGTTCATCGGCACCGAATGGGCGCAGCGCCTCGCGGTCACCGTTTCGGGCCTCGGGATCGTCGCCGGTTCGTTCGGGCTCTTCCTGATGATCGCCGGCCGCGATCCCGTTCGCCAGTGCTCGCTCCGTTCGGGCGTACACCGACGGCGTCGAGATCCTGGCCACGTTCACCGTCGTCTATCTGGTGGTCATCGGCCTCGTCGCCGTGGCTCGCCAGCCCATCCGTCGAATCGTCCGAGGTGCCGCATGAACGCCCCCGCCGTGACCATCCCCCGCCATGCCCATCGGCGCGGCACCCGCGGCTTCGCGGCCTTCGTGACCGGTCTGGCCGGGTTCGTCGTCCTCGGGGTCGGCGCGGTGGTCCTGCCCCAGTCCTCGCTCGACGGACTGGCGCTCTCGTGGCTGATCCCGCTGGCAGTCGCGTTCGGCATCGCCCATCTGGTCGCCGCCTATGGCCTGGTGCGCCGGCGATCGTGGAGTCGATCGATGGTCGGGTACCTCGCCGCGATCGGCATCGGCGCCGCTGCGTACGGCCTGCTGATCACGCTCACCGGGCTGGATCCATTCGGCGCGACGAGCCAGCTCCCGTCGGACCGGGCCTCGGCCGAAGGATTTGGGCTCCTGTTGTGGATGATCGGTCTGTGGCTGGTGGCCGCTCGGTACGCCTTCAAGGGCATCGTGCCGACGGGGTCGGTCGACCGACGTTCCGGTTTCGGTTCGGTTTCTCGGGCTGCCACCGCGTGACCGGCCAAGCGATCTGATCGAATGGGCGGTGTTCCCTCGGGACGCCGCCCATCTCTTTGCCCTGACTTTGATGCTTGATCGCAAGTCGCGCTGACCAGCCGGTGGGTGATGCCAACCGTTGGCATCACGATCTCTCCGACCGGGGCGAGCGCCTCGCACTTCCAGACGACTCATCACGTTCCCGGTCAGTCGCGGTTGCGCATCGCTTCGGCGGCCATCGTGAAGTACTCATCCAGCTGCTTCGCGATGTCGTCCGGCGGGGCGACCGCCGCGAGTGACGCTCGCATGTGGACCAGCCACCGGTCGCGCTCTGCCGGCCCGACGGCGAACGGAGCGTGCCGCATCCGCAGGCGAGGATGGCCCCGCTCGGCGTCATACGTTCTCGGCCCGCCCCAGTACTGGATGAGGAACAGCGTCAGCCGGCGCGAGGCACCGGCGAGATCCGGCTCTGGGTAGATCGGCCGCAGCAACTCGTCGTCGGCAACTGCGGCGTAGAAGCCGTCGACCAGCGCCTCGAAGAACGGCGTGCCGCCGGCGCGCTCGTACAGGGTCGGTGCATCGATCATGGCCAGCCGAGGATAGCCGGACGTTCGCGGCCTCGACTCAGGACCGGTCGACAGTCCCGTGATGCCAATGATTGGCATCACCCGGGCGAGCGTCCCCGCCGACGAAATCAAGCATCAGCCTGGCCGCGAGCGGAAACGCTGACCGCCGGGCGCCAGCTACGGGCCGCCGGCGGCAACTCCGGGCCGCCGGCCACGCTCCGGGCGCCACCCTGACGGGTACACTGCCGCCACAGCGAGGAGGACGAGATCGCGCGATGAGCCAGGCGGAGGGTGGCGAGGACGAGTCCGGCGAATCCGAACGAGACGCCGCAGCCGACGGCCCCAGCCGAGGCAAGACGGTCCACGGCGAACCAGCGAACGCCGGCCACCGGGTCCTCGCGCCGGACGATGCCGAGGTCGAGGCCTACCTCGAGACCGCGCTGAAGGCGCCTTCCCCGGAGCGATCCGCTGACGATCGCCCCGCCGGCGCGGAGCGCGAGGCCGGTGGGACCGTCGCCGTCCTCGACTTCGGCAGCCAGTTCGCGCAGCTGATCGCCCGCCGCGTCCGCGAGCTCGACGTGTACTCCGAGCTGCTGCCGCACGACACGACGGTTGCCGAGCTCGAGCGCCGGGGGACCAGGGCGATCATCCTCTCGGGCGGGCCGATGTCGGTCTACGACCCGGAAGCCCCTCGCCCCGATCCGGCCGTCTGGAGCGGACGCATCCCGGTGCTCGGGATCTGCTACGGCGCGCAGATGATGGCGCTCGAGCTCGGTGGCGACGTCCTCCCGGCAGAGCGTCGCGAATATGGCCCCGCGAGCGTGACGATCACGGAGCATGACGGCCTCTTCGCCGACATCGACCGTGAGCAGCCGGTCTGGATGAGCCACGGCGATTCGATCACCCGGCTGCCGGATGGCTTCCACGCGACCGCGCAGACCGATTCGACCCCCTATGCGGGTCTGGCCGCGCCCGACCGAAACCTCTACGGCATCCAGTTCCATCCCGAGGTCGTTCACACCCCTCGCGGCAAGGACGTCCTGCGCAACTTCGTCGAGGGCATCGCCGGCATCGAGCCCACCTGGACGGCTGCCAACTTCATCGAGGAGACCGTCGCAGGCATCCGCGAGCGTGTCGACCGCCATGCCGCCGACACCGGCTCGGACGGACTGGTCATCTGCGCTCTCTCGGGCGGCGTCGATTCCGCTGTGGCGGCGGCGCTCGTGCATCTAGCCGTCGGTGACCGGCTCACCTGCATCTACGTCGATCACGGGCTCATGCGCAAGAAGGAATTGGAGCTGCTTCGAGTCACCTTCGAGCGCGATCTCGGGATGCGGCTCGTCATGGTCGACGCCCGCGAGCGATTCCTCGCCCGTCTTGCCGGCGTCGAGGATCCCGAGCACAAGCGCCGGATCATCGGGGATGAGTTCATCCGGGTCTTCGAGGAGGAAGCGGCGCACCTGGGCCGCATCGACTTCCTGACCCAGGGCACGCTCTACCCGGACGTCATCGAATTCGACCACCTCGGAGACCAAGACCGCCCAGAAGATCAAGACCCACCACAACGTGGGCGGACTGCCGGCGGACCTCCGGTTCCAGCTGATCGAACCGCTCCGCTACCTGTTCAAGGACGAGGTCCGAAAGGTGGGTCTCGAGCTCGGCTTGCCGGAGGCGATGGTCCTTCGTCAGCCCTTCCCCGGCCCGGGTCTCGCGATCCGGATCATCGGCGAGGTGACGGCGGAACGGCTCGAGACCCTCCGGGACGCGGACTGGATCGTCATCGACGAGATCAAGGCGGCGAACCTGTATCGCAGCCTCTGGCAGTCGTTCGCGATCCTGACGCCGGTCCGCTCGGTCGGGGTGATGGGCGACAACCGCACATACGCGAACGTGGTCGCGATCCGGGCCGTCACCTCGGAGGACGGCATGACCGCAGACTGGGCGAAGCTGCCCTACGACGTCCTCGGCAGGATCTCGGCGCGCATCGTCAACGAGGTCCCGGGCGTCAACCGGGTCGTCTACGACATCAGCTCGAAGCCCCCGGCGACGATCGAATGGGAGTGACCGGCGGATGGAAGGAACTGTGACCGATGGGTCATCGCAGGTTGCACCCGTCGCGCTAGCATTCCGCAATGCTCGACGCATCCGTCCCCGAGTGCCCATGGTGCTCCGCGTCCGTCGACCGCGGCCAGACGGTCTGTTCGTCGTGCGGGGCAAACCTCACCGGCGATGAGCGGAGTGACATCCCCGGCGTCACCGAGATCGACAAGGCGGCCGTTGGCGTCGCCCGACCACCGGCTATCACGAGCCGGAGTCGATGGCGAGCGTGGATCAGCGGCGACTCGAGCGACACGCTGACGGCCTCCGAGGCGAAGGCCGTGGCGCCGCCCGACGACGCGGTCCGCGAGGAGATGCTTCGACTCGAGCTCCAGGCGCAGGTCGCAAGGCTGCAGGGCGAAACCGACGCGTTGCTCGCCGAGGCAGCCGAAGAGGGCCGCACGATCGACATACCGCCGGAGCTGCTCGCGGCCGTACCACCCGGGTCCGTCGAGCTGGCAGAAGCGGCGCACCCAGCGAAGGCCGATACCCCCGACTGATCCCGGGCGTCGTCCCACGGTCCCAGCCCGCGGCGCGGGTATCCTCGGACCGTGCCAGAACGACTCCCCGCGCCCGGCCCCTCGTTCCTCCGTGAGCAGCCGGTCCGCATCGGGTCGCGCACGCTGCAGGCGGGGATGGCCAGGCCGTCCGATGCCCCCGACGGCTGGTGGCTCACGATCCTGTTCGTCACCGACGAGACCGGCGTCGTCAGCTTCCGCGAGGTCGCGCCCGATGCCGGTCCACCTCCGGATCCCCCGCTCGGTCGACTGGGACCCGCGGTGAGTGGCGCGCTGTCGGGGCTCATCCTCGAGGACGACGGCCGGCTCCAGCTGCGTCTCGGACAGGTCGCCCCGCCCGATGACCCGACCCGTCCGTGGAGGTCCCCCCTCGCCGTACGCGCCGCGTTCCGGTTCGAGCCCGCCCGCGCGGCCGCCATGCGACCCAACGAGCTCGCCGAGACCGTGCTCGCCGCGTTCTGCCGTGCAGTCGAGGGCCTCCACCGGCCGTGAACCCGGCGCGCGGGTAGACTCCACTGCAGATGCGCGACCTGTTCGACGATTTTCTCGAGGAGCTCCGCCGTCGGGAGGCCGCTGCACGTGGCGAGGACCCCGGACCTCCGCGGCCGCCTGCCTCGCGTCGGGACCCGGACCGCGACGACGAGCCCGACGATGACAACGACGCGACGGACGACCAGCGCGACGACCGCGCGCGCCAGACGTGGGACGACGGAACCGACCGCGTAGACGCGGCCGACGACGACGCGGAGGAGAAGGAGCTTCCGAAGCCCCTTCCGATCGATGCGGCCCGGCGGCGTTCGGGCGGCTCGAGGCGGCCGTCGACCACCGGGCGGCCCCAACGACGGCGACACAGGCGGCAGTCGTGCGGCCCGGGCGGGCCGCCGGTTCGGTCTTGTCATGATCGTCCTCGTCGCGATCGCCCTGTTCATCCTGTTCAGCGTCGGTCTCGACCTGTGGACCGACGCCCTGTGGTTCACGAGCGTCGGCTTCGATGCCGTCTTCTGGACCCGGATCGGCGCCACGCTCGGCCTGTTCGGGGCGACCTTCCTCCTCGCGACCGCGATCCTCCTCGCGAACCTCTGGATCGCCGGCCGGCTCACGCCGCCGCCTGACACGGAACGATCCGGGACGTTCAGATCGTTCATCGACAGGGTCAACGACGCTGCGCAGGCCGCCGACATCCGGCGCGACAGGCCCGGTGGCATGTCCGGCATGCGCGGCCGCGACGGGGCACAGGGATCGGCGATCACCTTCGATGCCGGCGATCTCCCGGACCTGACGCCACTCGCGGGTGGCGCGCTCATCGTCCTGTCCCTCTTCATCGCGCTGGCGATCGCCGGGTCCGTTTCCTCGGCCTGGGAGACGATCCTGCTGTGGATCAATCGCGTGCCGTATTCGGCGACGGCCTCGGTCGCCGATCCGATCTTCGGTCGCGACATCGGCTTCTTCATGTTCGAGCTGCCGTTCCTGCGGCTCGTCCAGGGCGTCTTCAACGGCATCGTCGTCGCGAGCCTGCTCATCGCGCTCGGCCGCTATCTCGTCGGTGCGTCGCGAGGCGGGCTCGTGTTCTCGACTCCGGTCCGCGTCCACCTCGCCGTGCTCGGGGCACTGTTCCTCCTGTCGGTCGCCTTCGGCTACCAGCTCGACAAGCTCGAGCTGTCGTACAGCTCTCGCGGGATCGCGACGGGCGTCAGCTTCACCGACCAGAACGCTCAGTTCCTGGCCTACGACATCCTCACGATCGTCTCGGGGCTTGCGGCGGCCCTGCTCGTCGGTGGCGCATTCACCCGGATGATCTGGCCGCTCGGGCTGACGATCGCGGTCTGGTTCCTCGCATCGCTCGTCGTGGGCCGGCTCTATCCGGAAGCGGTCCAGCGGTTCACGGTGACGCCGAACCAGTACGCCCAGGAACAGCGCTACATCGGCAACAACATCGCGATGACGCGTCTCGCCTTCGATATCGGCGACTGGAAGGACTATCCCTTCACCGGCGACGCACCTCTGACGCCGGAACGGATCGCGCGTGAGGCGGACACATTCGCGAGCGCGCGGCTGTGGGATTACCGGCCGCTGCGGACGACGCTGGATCAGCTCCAGACCGTGCGCAAGTACTACGACTTCACCGACGTCGACACCGACCGCTACGTCATCAACGACGTCAAGCGCCAGGTGATGCTGTCGGGGCGCGAGCTCGCCCTCGAGCAGAACCCGCAGGCGACCGGCTGGGTGAACCAGCGCGTCATCTACACCCACGGGGTCGGCGTCGCGATGGTGCCGGTCAACGAGGTCAACGGCGAAGGCCAGCCGAACCTGCTGATCGGGAACCTTCCGCCGACCTCGACGAAGGGCGCCCCCACGATCACGGAACCGCGGATCTACTTCGGTGAGCGGCCCGAGCTCCTACATCGTGACCGGCGCCCAGCAGGACGAATTCGACTATCCGACCGGCGAGAGCGACATCGGAGGCTCGATCGGGACGCAGACGCGCTGGTCCGGGACGACCGGGATCAAGCTCGACAACACGCTGATGCGGCTGCTCTTCGCGGCGCGTTTCCGCGACCTCGACCTGCTCATCAGCGACCAGGTGACCCGCGACAGCCAGCTCCTCTTCCATCGCTCGCTCAGCGACCGGCTGACACGGGTCGCGCCGTTCCTGCGCTTCGACAAGGACCCCTACCTGGTCGTCGACGGCACGGGGCGCCTCGTCTACATCCAGGACGCCTTCACGACGTCCGACCGGTTCCCAGATGCGCAGTACTTCGACCCGGGCGCACTCGATGGGACGGGCCTCGGCCAGGACGCCTTCAACTACATCCGGAACAGCGTCAAGATCACCATCGACGCCTACGACGGGACGATGCATTTCTACGTCGCCGACCCCGAGGATCCGATCATCCGGGCCTACCAGGGGATCTTCCCGACGCTGTTCGAGCCGATGTCGTCACTGCCGGAGGCGCTCGCCAGCCACCTGCGCGTGCCCGAGGAGCTCTTCAACGTGCAGGTCCGGGTCTTCGGCCGCTATCACGTGACCGACACCCAGCAGTTCTTCCGGACCGATGACCTGTGGACGGTGCCGCAGGGCCAGACGAGCGAGCAGACGCTGCCGTCCGAGGCCTATTACGTCGTGATGCACCTGCCGGGCCAGACCGGTGTGGAATTCCTGCTCCTCCAGCCGATGGTGCCGACGAGCCGCCCGAACATGATCTCGTGGGTCGCCGCCCGGATGGATGCGCCGAACTACGGGCAGACGGTCGTATACCGCTTCCCGGCCGATACGACGATCTTCGGACCCGCCCAGATCGAGGCGAGGATCGACCAGGACCCGGCCATCAGCGCGCAGATCTCGCTCTGGAACCAGTCGGGGAGCAACGTCATCCGGGGCAACCTCATCGTGCTGCCGCTCGACGACTCGCTGATCTACCTCCAGCCGGTCTATCTCCAGTCGACCGGCTCGGCTTTCCCGGAGTTCAAGCGGATCGTCGTGGCCTCGCCTCGGCAGGTGGTCTGGAGCGCCTCGCTCGGGGACGCGTTGCGGCTGCTGCTGGCCGCGGAAGCCAGCGGCTCGCCGGGTCCGCCCGGAGAGCCGTCGCCCGGACCGTCGCCGGGGCCGTCCGCAAGTCCCGGTGCGTCGGCGACACCTGGTCCAGGGCCTTCGGCGAGCGCGGCGCCGTCGGCGCCGACGGGTCTGCCGACCGACGTGGCCGGCCTCATCGACTACGCCAACACGCACTTCGAGGCGGCGCAGGGAGCGCTTCGCGATGGTGACTTCGCTCGCTACGGCCAGGAGATCACGCTCGTCGAAGCGGCACTCCAGCAGCTGAAGGTCCTGGCGCCCGGGCTCGCGGTGCCCACGCCGGCGATCTCGCCCAGCCCGGCGCCGTGACGCGCGGGGCGGCGCTGTCGAGCGCGCTCCTGGCCACTCTCGCCGAACCGGCCACGTGGGCCCTTGCTCTGGCCGCCTTCCTGATCCGGGGCGGGATCATCCTCGTCGCGCTTCCGGTCGTCGTCCTGCCGACGCCCGTCGGCATCGGGAACGTCGTCGCGCCGGTCCTCAACACGATCGCGTTCGGGCAGGTCTCGATGGCCACCGTCCTCGGCGCGGTGGCGCTCGGGGCCGGCGTCGTCGGCCTGGCTGTCGGTCGGGGGCTGGCTCGCCGCGCTCCTCGAAGCGGAGGCGGCCCGGATCGTCGCCCGTGACGAGGATGTCGCCGCCATGACCCGGCTGGTGCGTCGCGCGAGAGCCACGAGGCGTCGATGTCGGCCGGCTCGACCTCGCCCTCGTTCGCGGTCTCGAGGCCGGACGGATCCTCGTCGCCCGGCTGATCGCGTACGTCCCGCTCGGGATCGCGCTCGCGTGGGGCTCGATCAGGCTCGTCGTGGTGGCCTATCGCGAGCTGACGAACCCGCTCGACGTCGCGACCCCCGTCGTCATCCGAGTGGTGCGTGATGTCCCGGAGGTGATCGTCGTCGTCGGGCTGGCGTGGATCGATCGGGGACATCGTCGGCTCGCTGGCTGCCCGCCGGGTGGTGCTGGGCGCTGACGGCACGATCGCGGCACTCGGTGCCGCCGTGAACGAGGTCGTGCGCCATCCGCTAGCGACCGTCGCCCGGTGGGGCGTCCCGCTCGCTGTGCTCCTGGTCGTCCTCGTCCCGTCGCTGCTTGCCGCGAGCGCCACCTGGAACGCGGTCCGCGGCGCGATCGGCGGTCCCGATGCGACAGGGCTGTTCATCGCGATCCTGGCGTTCGTGACGCTGTGGCTGATCGGTCTTCTGCTGGTCGCGGTCGTCTCTGCCTGGCGGTGGGCCGTGTGGACGGTGGCGGTCGCGACGGCAGCGCCGGCCGGTCGCCGGGCCGGAGACGTCGGAGCGGACGACGCGTCCTCTCGCCGTCACCCGGGTGCGGTGCCGCGCGTCTGAGGCCGGGAGTCTCTCGGGAGCCTTTGCGGTCCGCGTCCGCCATCGTGGCGGGGAGGCGCAGGGCCGGCTGCGAGGAAGCCCCTGCTACACTGCCCGACGAATCGGGCGGTCCGTCGATAGCGTCGGTCCGGATCGATAGCGTCGGTCCCGGCAGCGCCTACGGAGGCAACGGCCCAGGCTCATGGATCAGATCTTCAACCAGATCGGCGAGACCGTCGCCGACTTCTTCGGAAGCCCGATCGTCCAGCTCGCCCTGCAGGCGGCGTTCGTCTACCTGGTCATCCTTTGGCTGGCGTCGGCGTACTGGGCATTCCGCGATATGCAGCAGCGCTCGGACAACGTCCTGCTGCCGTACCTCGCGGCCGCCGGGATCATCCTGTTCACGCCGGTCTTCTTCATCTTCGCGGTCTGGATCTACAAGATCATCCGGCCCCACGACAAGATCGGCGAGGTCTACGAGCGCAATCTGGCCGAGGAGGCCCTCCTCAACGAAGTCGAGTCGATCCACCACTGCCCGGGTTGCGAGCGGCGGATCGACGACGACTGGATCATCTGCCCGTTCTGCCGGACGCGGCTGAACCGCGTCTGCCCGAACTGCAGCCGGCTGGTTGGCATGGACTGGTCGCTGTGTGCCTGGTGCGGCAAGGACTTCGAGCGTCGCCAGGTTCCGGCAGCGGCGGTCGAGGCGTTGCCTGGCGGTCGTGAGGCCACCGGCCGGATCGCCTCGCAGGCGCATGTCGCGACGCCGGCCCATGTGGCAGGTGGCGGGGGCGCGACTGCGGCCTCGAGCGCGACCGTCGTGCGCCCGAGCGTGGTGCCCGCGAGCGGCACGCTCCCGACTTCTGGCGGAGACCCGCTGACCGAGCGTTGACGCCGCGCGACCCGTCACCCGGGCCGGATACAGACGGCTTCGACGGGGCTTCGACCGAGCCCGCGAGCGAGGGAACCTCCCCATCGGATCGATCCCCGTTCGATCGACCCGCCGCCGGCGAGGGTGGCGTACCGGCCGATCGCGACTTGCCTTGGCGCCCGCTGACTCCTGCGGCCGGTTCTTCGGCGGCTCCTGGGGCTACGCCCGAGGGGCCCGACTCCGATGGCGGTGGCGGTCTCGACTCCGAGGCCGTCCCTGGCCGCGTTGGCACCTCGACGTTCACGATCGAAGGACGCTCGGCGCCGGGGCTCTTCGTCGTCGGCTGGATCGCGTCGCTCATCGGCCTCGGGATGACCGTCATCGGGTTCCTGGGCGGGCGCTCGACGGCGTCAGTGATCCTCATCCTTCTCGGGCTGGTGGTCCTGTCGGTCGGGCTTATCGCCGGGGCTGGCTCGCAAGCGATCGAACGGCGCATTCGCGCGGTCCTGCCGTATGTCGGGCCCTCGCCGTTCCTCGTCTTCGCGGCGAGCATCGCGATCTCGATCCTGGCCGTGGCGGTCGCGGCGATCCCCCTGGCCCTGGTCGGGCTCCCGCTGGAGGGGCCGGTCGCGGCCCTGGTGTCGATCACGATCCAGGTGTTCGTCTATGTGGCGCTGATCCGGCTGCTCGTCGTCGATGCCGGCGCACTGAGCTGGGCCGACATGGGTGTCAGGCGACTTGGCCTGGACAGGCTCGGCGAGATCGCCGGCGGGGCGATGTGGGCGCTCCCGGTGATCGCACTCACGGTCCCGGTCGTCGCGATCATCCAGGCCTTCTTCCCGGCGACTCCGCCGTCACCGTTGCCCCCGACGGGGACGGCCGCCGGCTTCGCGATCTCGCTGCTCGCCGGCGTGATCGTCGCGCCGTTCGGTGAGGAACTGTTCTTCCGCGGGTTTGCGACGACCGCGTGGGCCAAGGCGTTCGGGGCACGTCGGGGCATCATCCAGGCAGGGATCATGTTCGCGCTGGCCCACGTACTGACGATCTCGGGGAGTGCGGCGGGCGAGGCGTTCCAGCAGGCCGTCGTCGCGTTCGGGGCTCGGGTCCCGGTCGCGCTCGCCCTCGGCTGGATCTTCCTGCGACGCCAGTCCATCTGGGCCTCGTTCGGGTTGCACGCGACGTTCAACGCGATCCTCCTGATCCTCGGAGAGGCCGCGGCGCGGTCGTCGTAGGGTCCATGTTGTGTCGGCGGCCTCAGTTTGCGGGGCCCATCGGACCCGGTGAAGTACGCGTAAACCGCCGGTTGAGCCGTCGATGAGGGGTCATCGGTAGGCTTCGCGTTGTCCTCTCGGGGTCCGGATGGCGGGGGGAATCGGCGGGCTCCCGTCGTTCGGGCCCCTGAGGACGCCCCACCGCCGCGAGTCGTTCCCGAGGAGGTATCGCGGTGGATCACATCCCGGAGGCCGGTCAGTCGCCGACCAGGCAGGGTCGAGCTATCCGGGAGCTCCCGCTGGCCGAACGTCCTCGCGAGCGTCTGGCGCAGCGTGGTGTCGCCGGGCCTCACGTCGGCCGAGCTCATCGGGCTCGTCTGGGGCTCCGGTTCCCGCGGACGATCCGCCGTCGACATCGCCGCGGACGCGTTGGCCCGTCATGAAGGCCTGACCGGCCTTGCTCGGGCGACCGACATCGAGCTCGGCGCCGTGGGTGGTGTCGGACCGGCACGCGCCGCTCAGCTGGCCGCTGCGTTCGAGCTGGGCCGGCGGCTGCTGGCCGACTGGCCGGCCGCACGTTGGACGATCCGCGGACCGCATGACGTGGCCGACCGGCTCATCCTCCAGATGGGCCGCCTCGAGCGCGAGGAGCTGCGCGTCGTGATGCTCGACACGAAGAACCACGTCCTTCGCATCGCCACGGTCTATCAGGGCAACGTCTCGTCCTCGCTTGTTCGGGTGGGCGAGCTGTTTCGCGATGCCGTCCGGCTCAATGCCGCGGGCGTGATCCTGGTCCACAACCACCCGAGCGGCGATCCGACGCCCTCACCGGACGACCTCCATCTCACGGCCGAGGCGCTGGCGGCCGGCCGCCTCCTCGACATCCAGCTCCTCGACCACCTCGTCATCGGCCACGACGCGTACGTGTCGCTCCGGGACCGTGGCGTCGCCTTTGACCGGCCCGGGCCGGCATCGCGAGCGGCCGACTGATCGAGGTGCTGCCCGGCTTTCGCGCCCTGGCGAGCGCGGCGCACGCGGTCCGGCCAGCCGCGCGACTATGTCGATGCGGCCCGTCGGCGAGGACGTCCTTCGTGGTGGGAGCTCCCACGGGGCCACGCCGAGGGCTCGAAGGACGACGAGCGCCGTGCCGGCCGCGATCTCCGATCGGGCGGCGAGCTCTCGGTCGATCGCGGCGACGAGCGGGCGCGAAGCGAGATACGAATCGACGTCAGCGAAGGTCGACGAGATCGGATCCTCAGCGGCCAGCGCGGGAGCGTGCCAACGCAGGTACCCAAGGATCGACCACAGCTCGACGGACGCGAGCTCCGGGATCGACTCCCAGGCTCCTGCCTCGTCGCGCCACGCGTCCTCCCGCATCAGGCGAAGATGCATGAAGCGATCCGGCGCGACGAGCGCCGATCCGAGCGGCTGGGTCCACGAGCGAGCGTCCATGGATGGATCAGACCACTGGCCTGTGACAACTCGGCTGTCACAATCGGTCCCGATGCTTATCCGGCCGGCCACGACGGGCGATCTCGAGGCGCTCGTCGAACTGACGATCGAGACGTTTCGTCCGTTCTTCATCGACTACGTGCTGCCGCTGTACGGGGCCGAGCTGTTCGAACTCCACCACGGGCAGTGGCAGCGCGACTACGAGACGGAAGTGCCGACGCTTCACGATCCCGAGGCGGGGCGTAGGATCGCTGTTGCCGAGGTCGATGACCTCCTCGCCGGCTACGTCGCATGGAAGATCGGGCAACAGGCGAACCACGGCGAGATCGCCATGCTGGCGGTAGCGCCAGGGCAACGACGTCAGCAGGTCGGACGGGCGCTCTGCGAGCACGCGATCACGGAGATGCGAGCGCGCGGCGTCGAGGTCGTCGGCGTCTTCACCGGCGATGACTCGTTTCACGTCCCGGCGCGGGCGCTATACGAGAGCCTCGGCTTCATCAAGGTGCAGATCGCCGGGTACATCAAGAAGGTTTGATCCGCCTCGGACCCGCTTGACGGGCCGGTTTCGAATGCTGTGAGGCCCCTCCCGGGTCGACCCCGAAGGTCCCCGGTATACTGCCGAGGCTGCCCGCCCGGTCCCGGGACATCACGCTGACGCGCGACCCGCCCCACTCCGGCGGCGCCGCGCTCGCGTCGATCCCGACCGCCAGACTCCCCCGAATCAACGAGGACCCGACCCCCACATGCTCGACCGAGTCCTCGGCCTCTTCACGCGCGATGTCGGGATCGACCTGGGGACGGCCAACACACTGGTCCACGTCCGCGACCGCGGCATCGTCATCAGCGAGCCGTCCGTCGTCGCCATCGATGCCAAGACGAAGCGCGTCCTGGCCGTCGGCGCTGAGGCCAAGCGGATGGTCGGCCGAACGCCGGCCAACATCATCGCGGTCCGCCCGCTGCGCGACGGCGTCATCAGCGACTTCGACGTCACCGAGCAGATGATCAAGTACTTCGTCGACAAGATCCACGCGCGTCTCGGGATGATCGCGAGGCCGCGGATGCTGCTCGGCATCCCGTCCGGCGTGACCGAGGTCGAGAAGCGCGCCGTCCGCGATGCCGCCCTGAACGCCGGTGCTCGATGGGCCGGGCTGATCGAGGAACCCATGGCCGCCGCCATCGGTGCCGGCCTGCCGATCAACGAGCCGTCGGGCAGCATGATCGTCGACATCGGTGGCGGGACCACCGAAGTGGCGGTCATCTCGCTCGGAGGCATCGTGGTGTCGCGTTCGATGCGCATCGGCGGGGACGAGATGGATCAGGACATCGTCGCGTACGCGCGGCGGGAGTACAACCTGTTCCTCGGCGAGCGCACGGCCGAGGAGATCAAGATCGCCACCGGTTCGGCCTATCCGGGGGAGTGGAATGGCCACCGCGTCGCGCTCCGTGGCCGGGATCTCGTGACCGGCCTGCCGCGGAGCGTCGAGGTCGGGGCCGACCAGATCCGCGAAGCGATCGAGCCGTCCGTGCAGCAGATCATCGACACGATCAAGGACACGATCGAAGAAACGCCGCCCGAGCTGGTCGCCGACATCATGGACCAGGGCATCGTCCTCGCCGGTGGCGGTGCCCTGCTCGCCGGTCTCGATCGTCGGATCGGAGAAGCGACGAATATGCCCGTTCATATCGCCGACGACCCGCTGACCTGCGTCGCCCGCGGGACCGGTCAGGTTCTCCAGGACGTGGACGCCATGAACCGCCTCCTCGTCTCGGAGACGTACTTGCGCCCGCTCCGCTGAGGGCTGCGATGCGCGTGCGAGCACTCGTCGTGGCGCGACGCGGCCGATGACCTCGCTGCTCGCGACTCGCGGCGCCCGCCGTCGAGGCGTCGCCTTCCTCGTGTTGCTGCTCGTCAGCGTCATGTTGATGGCCTTGTCCTCCAACCCGACCGTCCGCGAGGTCCAGAGCGGGATCGGCTTCGCGTTCCGGCCGATCCAGGGCGCCATCGATGGCGTCGCCGCGGGCATCGCGTCGGTGGCAGGTGCGATCGGCGAGATCGACCGACTCCGCGTCGACAACGCGACGCTCAAGGCCGAGAACGATCGGCTCGCCGCCGAGAACGCCCGGCTCGAAGAGATCCGTCGCGAGAACGAGCGGTTGACCGGGCTCCTCGGGTTCCGGGCCGGGATGGACTTCAAGACCACGGCGGCGACCGTGATCGCGCGCGAATCCTCGGAGTTCCGGCGGATGATCGTGCTCGACCGCGGGACGAACGATGGCATCGCGGCCGGCGACGTGGCGGTCGCGGCCGGCGGCGCTCTCGTCGGGCGCGTGACGGAAGCCGGCGCAGACAGCGCGAGGGTCGTCCTGCTCACCGATGCCCGGTCGACGGTCATCGGCCAGCTCTCGACGAACGCCGCGACCGGCGACGTGGTCGGACAGCTCGGCGGCGTCCTGATCATGAAACAGATCGACGCCTCCGTGCCGGTCACCGCCGGCGACGAGGTGGTGACGGCCGGTATCGAGCTTGGCGGCGGTGTTCGATCGGCGTACCCCAAGGGCCTGCTGATCGGTCAGGTCATCGATACCCGGCGCGACGCCAACGACGTCGTCCAGACGGCGTTCCTGGAGCCCGCCGCGTCGATCGATGACCTCGAGTACGTCCTCGTCATCACCGACTACGAAGGCGGCCTCCCGCCGATCGAAGAGCAGCCGGTCGACTGCGGATCGGGCGGGACGCTGCCCCAGGGTGAGCAACCCTGCCGATCACCGAGCACGGGTTCGAAGGCGACGCCGCAGACCAGTGCCAGGCCGACAGCGAGGTCGAGCGGGACGCCCTGACAGGCGGACGGCCCCGCCGTCGAGAGCGCAAGCGCCGACCCGCGACGCGCCCGCCGCTTCCGCCGACCGAGCGCCCGGAGTCGTGGCTGCTACCCTTCACCGCGATGAAGGGAATCGTGCTCGCCGGTGGGACCGCGACCCGGCTGTACCCGCTCACGATCGTCACCAACAAGCACCTGCTTCCGATCTACGACCGGCCGATGATCTACTACCCGATCGAGACGCTGGCCGGGATGGGGATCCGTGAGGTCATGGTCATCGTCGGCGGCAAGAGCGTCGGTGACGTCGTCGAGCTCCTCGCCGACGGCTCGGCCTTCGGTCTCGACCTGACCTACCGCTACCAACCGGGTGCACTCGGCATCGCCCACGCCATCGGGCTGGCCCGCGACTTCGTGGGCAGCGACGCCTTCTGCTGCGTGCTCGGGGACAACATCCTGCGGGGCCAGCCACTGGGGGACGTCGCGAAGGAGTTCGAGGACGGCCCGTTCGGGGCCGGCACGCTGCTGTACCGCGTCCCGGACCCCGAGCGGTTCGGCGTCGCCGAGCTCGACGCGGACGGCAACGTGGTCGGCTTCGAGGAGAAGCCCGTCCGCCCGAAGAGCGACCTCATCCCCATCGGCGTCTACTTCCTCCGGCCCGATGCCTTCCACGTGATCGAGGGCCTGCTTCCCTCGGGTCGCGGCGAGCTGGAGATCACCGACGTCCTCAACCACTACATCCCGCTGGGCTCGCTGTTCAGCCGCGTCTACGAGGGACACTGGACCGACGCGGGGACCGTGCCGTCGCTGCTGCGCGCCGCGGAGCTCGCCGCCGAGGACGACGCCGCCGGCCGTCTCCCGCCGCCGGTCACGCGCTCGGCGGCTCAAGCGTGACCGACGACCGGCCGTTCCGCCGACTGCTGGTGACCGGCGGCGCCGGGTTCATCGGGTCGTGCTACGTCCGTGACGTCCTCGCTCGCAGCGACGGCACCGAGATCACCGTCCTCGACAAGCTGACCTACGCCGGCAACGAGGCGAACCTGGCGCCGGTCCGTGCCGATCGTGAGCAGGCGCATCGTCTCAGCTTCGTTCGCGGGGACATCGCCGACCCGGCGGTCGTCGGGCCGCTCGTGGCCGAGGCCGACGCTGTCGTCAACTTCGCGGCCGAATCCCACGTCGATCGGTCGATCCTCGATCCGGAGGCGTTTCTCGCGACGGGCGTCATCGGTGTCCATGTGCTGCTCGAGGCATGTCGGGTCGCGCCGGGCCGGCCGCGGTTCCTGCAGGTCTCGACCGACGAGGTGTACGGCTCGGTCGACGACGGCCACGCTGCCGAAGATGCCCCGCTCGCGCCGCGCTCGCCGTACGCCGCTGCGAAGGCCGCGGGCGAGCTGCTGGTCAGGAGCTACGTCATCACCCATGGCCTCGACGCCGTGGTGACCCGCGGTTCGAACACCTACGGGCCGTATCACCATCCCGAGAAGCTGATCCCGCTGTTCATCACGAACGCGATCGACGACGCGCCGCTGCCGCTCTACGGCGACGGCCTCCAGCGGCGCGACTGGCTGTATGTCGCCGACCACGCCGCCGCGATCGATTTCGTGCTCCGGCACGGCACCACCGGCGAGACGTACAACGTCGCGGGCAACGCCGAGCGCACGAACCGCGATGTCGTGGAGCTCCTGCTCGAACGGCTCGACAAGCCGTGGTCGCTCGTGAGGACGGTCGAGGACCGGCCCGGGCACGACCGGCGCTATGCCATGGACGGCTCGAAGCTCGCGGCCCTCGGCTGGCAAGCGCAGACGTCGTTCGAGGACGGCCTGGCGGCGACGGTGGACTGGTTCCTGGCCAACGAAGCCTGGTGGCGGGCCACGAGATCTGGAGATTGGGACGGCTGGTACGAGCGTCAGTACGCCCAGCGGTTCGCTACGAGCCAGGCCGCGGCCGCGTCCACCGCCGACTGATGCGGGTCGCCGTCACGGGCGCCGGCGGGCGTCTCGGCCGGGCACTGATCGCGGCCCTCGAGGATGCACCCTTCACCGGCCCTGCCGGGCCGATCGCGTGGGATCGCTCGGCGTTCGACCTCGACGAGCCGGACGGCATCGTCGACCTTCTGGCGCGCGACCGGCCGGAGGTCGTCGTTCACGCCGCCGCATGGACCGACGTGGACGGGTGCGCGCTCGACCCCGACCGTGCCCTCCGGCGGAACGGGGCCGCGACGGGCGTGCTTGCTCGCGCGTGCGCTTCACGCGGCATCGACCTCCTGGTCGTCTCGACGAACGAGGTCTTCGCGGGGGAAAGCGTGACCGGGTACGGCCACCTTCCCACCGACCCGGTCGATCCTGGCAATCCGTACGGGGCGTCGAAGGCGGAAGGCGAGCGGCTCGCGGCGGCCGCGTTCAAGGAAGCGCCCGGCGCCGCGCTCGGCATAGCCCGGACGGCATGGTTGTTCGGAGCCCCCGGCCAGGACTTTCCGAGCCGGATCCTCGATGCCGCCGAGCGTGCCAGGGACGCGGGTGAGCCGCTCAAGGCCGTCGGCGATGAATGGGGGACACCGACCTACACTGCCGATGTGGCCGATGCGATCGTGGAACTGCTCGGAGCGGACGCTGTCGCAGGCATCCACCACCTCGTCAACGGCCTGACCGCCACACGAGCCGACTGGGCGCGCTACGTCGTCGCCCGAGCGGGCCTCGACGTCGAGGTCGTGAACGTTCCCATGTCGACATGGGAACGGCCGTCCAAGCCGCCTCGCTGGGGCGTGCTGGCCCAGACGCCGTTGCCGTCGGGTGAGCCCATGCGCGTCTGGCCCGACGCGATGGCCGACTACGCGCCGGCACTTCTCCGCGCTCGGCGAGCGAGCAGGGTCCGGGCATGACGACGGATCCCGACGGCCTGCCGTCGCGGCTTCCCGGCGTCGAGTACGGCCGGATCGAGCGCCACGCCGACGAACGAGGCTCGTTCCGCGAGCTCTGGCGTGACGAGGCGGCCGGAGGCGAACGTTTCGTCCAGGCGAACCTGTCGACGTCGGCCCAGGGCGTTCTCCGCGGACTCCATCTGCATCGGCGTCAGACCGATCTGTGGATCGTGGCGCAGGGGCGCGCGCTCGTCGCGCTGGTCGACGTCCGGCCCCTGCTCGACCGGACGGGTCACGCGGCCACCGTCGAGACCCGGGAGCTCGGCGAGGATGAGTCGGTCCTGATCCCGACCGGTGTCGCCCATGGCTTCCTGGCCGTCAAGCCGCTCCAGCTCGTGTACTTCGTGACCAATCTCTACGACGGCACCGACGAGCACGGCTTCGCATGGGACGACCCCACCGTGAATGTGCCCTGGCCACCGGTCGATGGGACCCCGGACCGACGACCGATCCTGTCCGTACGGGACACCTCGAACCCGTCGTTGGCCGAGTTGGTCGACCGGCTGAGAGCCGCCGCGGACTGACCGCACCGGACTGCAGCGGTCTATCCGGTACCCCACCGGATGCCCCAAAAGGGCCATGACCGGGTGGGACCATCCCGCTATTGGGTCGGGCATCAGCCCGGGTGAGGCTGGGAATGCCCGATCCCCGCCCCCCAAGCGGAGTGCCCATTTGCGCCGATCTGCCGTCGTGCTCGCCCTGCTGTTGCTTGCCAGTCTCGGCCTCGCCGTGCCCGCCGCGTCGGCCGCGACGCGCGCCCGCGGACCCGAAGGTCGTGATCATCGTCGGGGCCACCCATGGCACCACGAGCGAGTACCGGACGTCCGCGGACGTCGCGTATGCCGAGGCTCGTCGCTACACGCCGAACGTGGTCAAGGTGTACAGCCCCAACGCGACGTGGGCGAGAGTGAAGGCGGCCGTGGCGGGAGCGTCGATCGTCGTCTACCTCGGCCACGGCAACGGCTGGCCGAGCCCGTACGCGTACGACCCGCTGTACACGACCAAGGACGGCTTCGGCCTGAACGCGATCGCGGGCGCGGGCGACTACAACGTCAAGTACTACGGCGAGCCGTCCATGGCGAGCCTGGATCTCGCGCCCGGAGCGGTGGTCATCCTCAACCGGCTGTGCTACGCGTCGGGGAACTCCGAGCCCGGGAAGCCGGAGCCGACCGTCACCGTCGCCCGTCAGCGGGCCGACAACTACGCCGCCGGATTCCTGAAGGCCGGCGCGGCCGCCGTCATCGCCGACGGGCACGGCAGCGCCGACACCTACATCCGAAGCCTGTTCACCACGCATCAGTCGGTGCTCCGCATGTGGCGGACCCAGCGAAACGCGATCGGGAACTTCGTGACCTATCCGTCGTCGCGAACGCCGGGCGCCACCATGTACCAGGATCCCGTGACGCCGACGTACGGTTTCTGGCGCTCGGTCGCGATCGCCGAAGAGGGGATCACGACAGACAGCGTCATCTCGGGCGGCCTCAAGGCCACCGACGGCGATCCGGCGACCCTCCAGGTCCCGGGCAACGCGGCCGTCGGGACCGCAGGCGCAGCGCTGTTCACGGGCGTCGAAACCGCTGGCGCCCCGGCGGCAACGCTCCCGGCCGGCACGCGTCTCCGCGTCGTCGAGCAGGCTGTCTCCACGACCGCCGACGGCACGACGATCCCGCTCGTCGCTGTCGAAGGCGTTGACGACCCGAAGATCGGCGGCTTCGTGGCAGCTGCCGGCCTCGCGCCCAAGGACGCCACGCCGCCGGCGGTCCGGAGCCTCAACGTCGGCACCGCGTTCTCGCCCAATGGCGACGGCTTGTGGGACACCGCTTCCCTGCGTGGGCGCTTCACCGAATCCGTGGCCTGGAAGCTGACCGTCAGCGACGCCGCGGCCAAGGTCCTCTTCACGGCGTCGGGTTCGGGCTCGACGTTCGCGGTTCCCTGGAACGGACTCGTCGCCGGCAAGCGCGTCCCCGACGGCAAGTACGACGTCAAGGTCACCGGCGACGACGCCTGGCACAACGGCGCCACGTCCGCGACTCGGGCGGTCACCGTCGACACGACTCCTTCACAGCTCGCGGCGCTCACCCCGGCCGCCGGCACGATCCAGTGGTTCTCGCCCAACGGTGACTCCAACCGCGAGTCGGTCGCGGTGACGGCCACGAACACCGAGCCCGGCTCGTTCACCGTCCGCGCCCGGAACGCCGCCGGGACGCTGCTCAAGAGGTGGAGCGTCCCCGACGTCGGCGGCCCCACACCGATCACCTGGGACGGACGTGATTCGGCCGGCCGGGTCGTTCCCGACGGCACGTACACGCTCCGGGTGTCGCCAGTGGACCCGTGGGGCAACGTCGGTCCCGGCGGGGATCGGACCGTTCGGGTGGTCGGCGGCCTCCGGGCGGTGACCACATCCCGGCCAGCGTTCTATCCCCAGGATCTCGACTCACTGGCCAAGACGACGGACCTGTCGTTCAGCCTCACCCGCCCCATGACGGCGACCTGGACCCTGCGCAACAGTGCCGGGGCGATCGTCCTCACCCATCTGGACGCCGTCGCGCTGCCGGCCGGAACGCAGACGTGGGTCTTCGATGGCCGCGCCGCCGACGGGTCGATGCTTCCGACTGGCCACTACACCTCGTACGTCGCCGCCACGGACGGGACGCTGACCGCGACCCAGGCGGTCGCCTTCGACATGGAGGCGTTCGTCGTGACGACGAGCGACGCGACACCGGGCCGCGGGCAGCGGATCACCGTCACCGCGGTCACCGCGGAGTCGCTCTCGACGGTGCCGCGGATCTACATCTCTCAGCCGGGCAAGGCTGCCTGGAACGTCCTGATGACGAAGACGACCACGAACACGTACAAGGCGAGCTTCACCATCAAGACCGGCGGCCCGTCGGGGACGGTGACCTACAAGGTGATCGCCAAGGACAGCAAGGGCCTCGTCAATCGGACGTACAGGGCGTACCGGCTCCACTGACGAAACGTCCCGCCGCCGACGGACCCGCCCTGGACGCGGTCGAGTCAGCGCGACTCCGCGCGGCTCGGCGGGACTCCACCAGACCGCACCAGACCGTACCTAACCCTACCCAACCGTACCAGTCCGGACCCGGACCATCGTCGGGATGGGCACCGCCCGGGCACGCCGCTAGGCTCCCCGTTCCGAGTCCGGGAGGGATGACGAGGCCATGACGAACCACCGCGCGCCCGAACGCCTGACCACAGGCCGTCGAGCGGTCCGACACGTCTTCCTGCCCCTCGCGGCGAGCATGGTGATGGTCGCAACGACCGTGCCCGCGACCGGCGTCGAGGCGCACGGGCAGTCCTTCGGCACCTCTGCCGAGAGGCGACCGGATCCGGTTGCGCCGGACGCTGAGCTACAGCCGACGATCCAGTACGAAGAGGCGCTCGCCCACGCCCGCGACCGGATCACGTTCGCGCCCGGCGACCGGGTCAAGGTCGCCTTCTCGCCGCGTCGGTCCGACCGCTGGCAGGTCGGTGGCGTAGCGCCGCGGTCGTTGCCGGCCGGTCGTATGACCGGAAAGGCCATCCGCGAAGCGCGCACCGCGGATCGCGAGTCCGTCGGGCCGCAGGACCACGGCCGTCTCGGCCGGCCCGGCGCGGGCGGCTCGGGCGCGGGCCGCTCGGGCGCGGGCGCTCCCATCGGCGCCGTGGACACGCCGACCGTCGACCTCACCACCGGCATCCATGGGGACCTCGCTGCCGCGGTCGATCCCGGCGGTCTCCGTCGCGAGGTCTTCGGCTTCCTGCCGTACTGGGAGCTGACCGACACCTCGACGAGATTCGATTGGGAGGCGCTTTCGACGATCGCCTACTTCGGCGTCGGCGCCGCCGCGAACGGCAACCTCGAGCGCACGAACGGCGATGGCTCGACGAGCGTCGGTTGGAGTGGCTGGACCAGCTCGCGGATGACGAGCGTCATCAACGCTGCCCACGCCCACGGGACGCGGGTCGTGCTGACCGTCCAGAGCTTTGCCTGGACGTCGACCCAGGTCGTCCGCCAGAAGGCACTCCTCGGAAGCCCGGCGGCGCGAGCGAATCTCGCCCGCCAGATCGCCGCAGCTGTCCGTGACCGCGGTGCCGACGGGGTCAACCTCGACTTCGAGCCCATCGTCTCGGGCTATGCGGACGAGTTCACGCTGCTCACGAAGTCCATCAGGGCCGAGCTGAACCGCAGAGCGAGGGGATACCAGCTGACGTTCGACACGACCGGCTGGATCGGCAACTACCCGATCGAGAGCGCGACGGGCTCGACGGCCGCGGACGCCGTGGTCGTCATGGGCTACGACTACAAGACCGGCGGCCACGGCGCGGGTCGGCTCTGTCGCGCCGGCCGGCGGTCCGACCTACGACATCCGCGACACGATCGCCGCCTACGTCTCGCGGGTGCCGGCCTCGCGGATCATCCTCGCCGTTCCCTACTACGGGCGCGCCTGGTCGACCGACTCGGCCGCGGTCAACGCCAGGAACATCTCCGGGACGAAGAACGGTGCGTCCACGACGGTGGTCTACGGGATGGCGTACGAGTACGCCCGGGATCACGGCCGGAAGTACGACCCAGTCGAAGGCGTGGCCTGGACCGTCTACAAGCGCCAGAACTGCACCGGGACGTACGGCTGCGTCTCGCCGTGGCGGCAGATCTACTACGACGACGTCCAGGCCCTCGGGACCAAGTACGACCTTGTCGAGCGGTACAGGCTGCGTGGCGTGGGCATCTGGGCGCTCGGCTACGACGGCACCCGTCCCGAGCTGTACCAGCTGCTGAAGAACAAGTTCGTCCATGACACGGTCCCGCCGGTCATGAGTCGGACATCCGTCAGCTCGGCCGCCATCTCGCCCAACGGCGACGGCCGGCTGGACACGGTGACGATGAAGTCGGCGGTCACGGGCCACGTTCGATTCGGGTACGCGGTGGAGCCGTATTTCGACAACATCGCGGGCACCGCCGTCCGCTCCGGCAACGTGGACAGCAAGAACGTCATCTACACCTGGAACGGGACCAGGTTTGGCGGCTCGGTCGTTCCCGACGGCCCCTACCGCATCACGCTATGGACGGTGGATGCATCGAACAACCGCGCATCCGTCCAAAGGGTCGTCACGGTCGACCGGAAGGCGCCGGCGATCCGCTCGAGCGTGACGCCGACATCGATCTCGCCCGATGGCGACGGCCGGGCTGATTCGACGGCGCTCCGGATGTCGGCCGATTCGAGGGTCAGCGGGACCGCTCGCGTGCTCGGACCGACCGGCGCCGCGGTCCGCGTCTTCCCGATGACGCCCGGCACCTCCGGTTTCTGGGCGTGGAACGGCAAGAACGCCGCCGGCGCCGTCGTCCCCGATGGGCGCTACACGTTCCGGGTCGAGGGCCTCGACCCGGCGGGCAACCGTGACGGTCCGCGATGCGCGGGTCCTGGTCGACCGGAGCATCAAGTCGCTGGCGTGGACGGCGTCGTCGTTCCGGCCGTCAACAGGCGGGTCGTCGCGGGTCGTGCTGACCCTCGCCCGCAAGGCGACGGTCTCCGTGGCCGTCTATCGCGGTTCGACGCTCGTGCGGACCGTGTGGACGAACAAGCCGCTTGCCGCGGGGACCTACCGCTGGACGTGGAACGGCCGAACGGCCAGCGGCGCACGCGTGCCATCAGGCACGTACCGAGCGGTCGTGACCGCGACCAGCTGGATCGGCCCATCGACGGCGAGCCGCACGGTCACGGTGGCGCCGTAACGGTGGTCGCCGCCCCTACACTGGCGGTGATGACCGAACCGCAGGCCTCGGCCGCTCCGGCGCCCGAGGGAGCCGGGGTGTGGATCGTCCTCCCGACGTACAACGAGGCCGAGAACGTAGGGCCCGTCGCGGCCGCGATCCTCGCCGCTCTGCCGGCGGCCACGCTGCTCGTGGTCGATGACGGCTCGCCCGATGGCACCGGAGAGCTTGCCGACCAGCTGGCGAGCGGCGACCAACGGATCCGGGTGCGCCACCGCCGCGCGAAACAGGGTCTCGGTCGGGCCTACCTCGATGGATTCCAGGTCGCCCTCGGAGGTGGCGCGCTGACGGTCGTGCAGATGGACGCAGATTTCAGCCATGACCCGGCAACGCTCCCGGCGCTCGTCGGGCCTGTCGTTCGCGGCGAGGCGGACCTCGTCATCGGTTCGCGCTACACGCCGGGCGGCGGCGTGGTCGATTGGGGCCTGGCCCGGCGGTTCGTGTCGCGTGGCGGCAGCCTCTTCGCGAGGACGGTCCTGCATCTGCCGCCCCACGACCTGACCGGCGGCTTCAAGGCGTGGCGAGCGTCCACGCTGAGCGCCGTGCCGTTCGACGGCGTCCATGCCGGCGGCTACGTGTTCCAGATCGAGATGACATTCCGGGCGAGCCGGGCGGGGGCACGGATCCGCGAGATCCCGATCACCTTCCGTGACCGGCGCGTCGGGCAGTCGAAGATGAGCCGCCGGATCATCTTCGAAGCGCTCGTCGTGGTCTGTCAGCTGCGGGCCGAGGAGCTCCGCAGACGGCTCTCGAGGTCGCACTGACGCTCGTGACCGAACATCGGGCTGGACGGTTGGGGCAAGGCCGTCCAGCGGCACCGGTCCGCGGCGTTCGCGTCGTGCTGGATGCCCGGCCACTCCAGGAGCCCGACCGCGCGCCGGTGACCGCGGCCTATCTCGAGGGGTTGCTCGGCGCGTTCGACGCCGAGCCGGTCGAGGGCGAATCGTTCGCACTCCTCCTCCAGTCCGACCTTGACGATCCGACGGTCGGCCTCGATCGGCTCGAGGTGATCGGGCGACGGATGCTGCCGCCGACCCGCCTCCTCCGATCCGGTGCGATGACGATCGATCCCTTCCTGCTTCGTGGCGCTGTACTCGGTGCCGCCTGGCGGGCTGAGCGCGGTGGTGCGGCCGGTGCGGTCTACCACGCCGTCGGCGGCGGTCCGCTCCCGATCGCCTCGGGCCTCCCGGTGGTCGTGACCCTGCTCGACATCGCGCCCTGGGAGTTCCCGGCGGTGTTCCAGCGGACCGCGGCGGGACGGTTCGGGCAGCGCCTGCGGGCCCAGCTCGTCCGCGAGGCGGCCGCAGTCATCGTCGGCACCGACGCGACGGCACGCTCGGCACGACGGTTGCTCCACGTTCGCCGTGACCGGATCCATGTCGTGCCGCTCGCCCCGAGACCGGTCTTTGGAGGGACGACGGTGGCGGAAGGTGTCCGTTCGAGCCCGGGGGCAGGTGAGCGTGGGTTGGACGTCCTCCCCTCGGCGGGAAAGGCCCAGCGGGCCGACGGCGAGGCCCGCGACGTCCGCCGGGACCTCGGCGTTCGAGGCAGATACCTCGTGTACCCCGGCCGCTTCGACGCCCGTCAGGATCTCGCTTCGCTGTTCCGTGCCCTCGCCATGGTCGCCGCCACTGGCCGACCGGTCGGGTTGGCGGACGCCGTCCCCTGGCCACCGCGGATCCTCGTAACTGGCGCGACGCCTGACGACCGAGGAGCACTCGCTCGTGTCGCCGCTGGCCACGGCGTGGGCGAGCAGCTCGCCTACGCGCCCGCCGTAGCCCCCGCAGTGCTGGCGGCGCTGGTCCGCGATGCGCGAGCCGTCGTGCTGCCGGTGGTTTCCGAAGCCGCCGGTCTGCCGGCGATCGAAGCGATCGCTGCCGGGACCCCAGTCGTCGCATCCGCTGTCGGGGCACTCCCCGAGATCATCGGCGCGGCCGGGCTCCTGGTCGAACCACGTGACCCCGAGCACCTGGCTGTCGCGCTCACCGCGATCGCCTCGGACGACCTGCTCCACCGGCGGCTCGCCGATGCTGCCTCGGCACGCGCCGCGGCCAACCATCGGACGTGGGCCGATGTGGCCGCCGAGACACGGGCCGTCTATGCCGAGGTTGGCATCAAGCGGTCGGGACACCGCGGCAGCTGACGCGCCGCCCGTCGGCCCGCGGGGCCCGCGGGTGCCGAGACTGCGATCAGTTCGCGGCGACCGACGACGAGGGCCCGATCGACGGCGCGGAACCCGGGACAGCGCCATCCTTGATCGAGACGGGCGAATCCTGCTCCATCACCTGGATGAAGGTTTGACCGATGGTGAGCGTGACCGGGTTGCCAGCGCCGTCGAAGAACTCGGTCGGTGCGTCCAGCCCGGTCTTCTTCCAGGTGCCTTCGATGGTCTTGCCGTTCGTCGCGATCCAGGCCTTCCCGGATCCGATCACGTCGGCTTCCAGGCGTTGCTTGGCGGGATGGCCATCGTTGAGCGGCCCGAACTTCATTCGCATGATGACGACGTTCTTGGGCGCCACCCGCTTGCCCGTCGCGGCGTCCGTCTGCTTCTTCTCGCCGGTCACCGAGCGCAGGTAGGTATTGCTTGTCCGGTCGTAGGCGTAGCTGATCTTGTTGGCCAGGTAGGCGACCGAGATGGTCCCGCCGGTCGGCCGTTCGGCGAGGGGAGCGTCGGGCGCGAAGTGCCAGGTTGGCTCCGTCGTCACGTCCTTCGCGCCGATCCGGGCCGCCATCTTCCAGAGCAGCTTTCCGTCGGTGTAGACGTTGTGCGGCGCCGCCCGGGTCCTGATCCGGTGGAAGTAGGTCTCGCCCCACACATACTGGTCGGCGTCGTAGACCAGCTGGCCGCGTCCCTTCGACTCGAGCGCCCGGAGCGCCTGCGGCGAGCCGCCGACGTGGGCGAAGACCGCCTTCGACTCTGCGGCCCAGGCGAGGTAGTAGTACCGGGCGCTGCGGACAGGCCCGACGTTGGTCGGGACCTGGTCCTGGAAGATGAGCATGTAGCGCGGGATGCCGCCCTCGGCCGGTGCCTGCCAGACGACCGATGCGGCGTTGAAGCCGGCCTGCGGCCGGGCGTTGATCTGATCGTCGATCATCACCGCGATCGGATGACGCCTCGCGACCTCCGGAGCGACGAGGCGGCCCGTGAATGGCGCCTGGACCACGACCGGCGTCGGGACGGGTGTCGGCGTTGGTGTCGGTGTCGGCGTCGGGTGTCGGGGTGGGGGTCGGCGCGGGTGTCGGGGTCGGGCTCGCCGTCGGGACGACGGTCGGCGTGGCGGTCGGGGTCGGTGTGCGGCCGGGACTCGGTGATACGACGGCGATCGGCGGAGGAGTGGATGGTGGCGACAGCGCGACCACCGCCAGGGCGCCGACACTCCCGATGGCAAGCACCGACACGAGGACGATCGCCACCACCGAACGTCGAGTCATCGTCGATCCACCCGGGTCGCCCCTCAGCGGCCGCGACCGTTCCGGGCCGGTCGAATGCCACCGGCAGGATACGCGACGTTCGCGACTTGAGTCGTGGGACCCACCTCGAGCGTTCACGTTGCTCGCGCGAGCGCCGCGTCGGGGGTAGGCTGAACGAGACACCCAGCGAGCGAGGCCGATGCTGCCCCTCGCGCCAGCACGACCGAGGGAAACCCGATGGCCGAACCCCAGAACAACGAACCAGCCTCCGCCGGATCCGACGACATCACGACTTCGAAGCCGCCACGGACCCGAGCCAAGCACCCGACCAGTGCGACAGCGGCCGGGACCAGCGGCGCCGAGTCCGGGCTCGCGCCTTCCACGGCGGCATCGGCAGAAGTGCCGTCCGCGTCGGGGCAGGCTTCGAGGCCCGAGAACGTCTCGATCGTCCAGGGTGGGGCCGACCGCGTCGACGCCGACTCGGTCCACGTCACGCAGGGTGGGGTCACGACCGTGACGGCCGAGAACGTCAGCGTTCGCCAGGGCGGCATCGGGAGTGCGAGCGCCGAGGACGTCTCCGTGACGATGGGCGGCATCGGCATCGCCAGGGCCGACCGGGTCTCCGTCGAGATGGGTGGCCTCGGATTTGCGATCGCCGGCCAGGTTCGGGTGACCCAGGGCTACGCCCGTTCGGTGATCGCCCGCGAGAGCCATATCGAGCAGGGACTCGTCGGGACGCTCATCACCGGCCGAGCGGTCATCGAGCGGCCGACCGGCGTCCTGCTGCTCGTCGCCGGCCGCGTCGAGGGGCCTGTCAAGGCCATGTTCGACTGGCGAGGCGCCCTCGCCTTCGGGGCGGCGTTCGGCATCGCGGTCGGGGTGCTTCGCCGCCGCTGACCTGCGATCTGGGCTGGTCGGCCCGCCCGGCCGACGCGCGGCCACGCGGCGACGCGGACGCAGCCGCGAGCCGCCGCCCGACCGCCGTCCTGCCCCGCCGCCGCAAGGAACCCGGTCGGCTCGGTCACAAGGAGTAAGGGCGGCGGCGATATACTCGCCATCCCTCCATCATCCCGACCCCGCCCGACCAGGAGCAGCCGGCACGTGATCGACCCATCCGCGCGGATCCATGCGTCCGCGGATCTCGAGGGTGACGTCAGCGTCGGGGCCGGAACGAACATCCGTGAACGCGCGAGGCTGCGCGAAGGTGCCCGGATCGGGCGCGACGGGATCATCGGATCCGACGTCTTCATCGATGAGGGTGTCGCTCTTGGCGATCGGGTGCAGGTCCATCGAGGCGCCATCCTGTACCAGGGCGTCACCGCCGACGACGGGGTGTTCATCGGGCCGGCGGCGATCCTGACGAACTATCGACGGCCCCGAGCCCTCAACCTCGCGGGCGACCCACTCGGCCCTGGCGATTGGGAGATCAGCCCGATCCACCTGGCGCCCGACGCATCGATCGGTGCCGCCGCCGTGATCGTCGGTCCGTGCGTGATCGGGCCCGCGGCGATGGTCGGCGCCGGCGCTGTCGTCACCCACGACGTCCCCGGCCATGCCATCGTCGCCGGCAATCCCGCCCGGCGGATCGGCTGGGCGTGTGTCTGCGGCGGTCGACTCATCGACTCGACCGGTCATCCTGCCCCCGCCGAGCGTGAGCGATACGCGATCGACCAGGCGCTGGTGTGTCCCGTGTGCGACCGCCGCTGGGCGTACGTCCGCGATGAGGAGACGCTCCACGAGGTCCGACCGCCGACCGCCGTGGGTGGCGTCCCGGCGTGATACGAGTCGGTCGGGCCGCGGGACGCTCGCGCGGGGGATCCGCCAGCCGATGACGTCCGGCGCGTCATCGATCGGTCCGTGCGCGGCGCGGGCCGGACCGACCGGGCGCCGGGGCGCGAACCCATGAGTCGCAGCCTGAGCGTCTGCTTCGTGACCGTGAACACGTTCGAATACGACTCGCGGACGCTCCGCGCCGCGCGGGCCCTCGCTGGCGACGGCCATCGGGTGACCGTCGTCGCCCAGCAGGGTCCCGGCCTGCCGAATGACGAGACGCTCGACGGCGGCATCCGCGTGCTTCGGCCCGACATCGATCGCCGCATCTCTGGCGCCTTCTCGTGGCGGGACGGTCGCTACCGCGAGCGTGTTTCGCGGGCCATCGGCCTCGATCCCGACGCTACCGCGCTTCCGCCGCGCAGTCGTGGGTTCACGGATCGACTGCGGGCGCCGTTACGCCGGGGAGCGGAGATCCTCGCGTACCGGCAGCGCGTCCGACCGTGGGCTGCGACCGTCGTCGCTGCTGTCCCCGCCGACATCTACAGCGCGAAGGCGCTCGTCGCGCTTCCGGTGGTCCGCCAGGCGGCTCACATGACCGGTGGCCGCTTCGTGTACGACATCGCCGACCTCCACGTCGAGTCCGGCCGGCTGGCCCACATGCCGGGGATCTTCAAGCGGTACCTGACCCGTCGGGAGCGCCGTTGGATGGCCGACGCCGCCGGGCTCATCGCGGTCACCGACCCGCTTGCCGACGAGGTGGTCCGCCGTTTCGGTGTCCCGCGACCGACGGTCGTCATGAACTGCCGGCCGCGCTGGCGACCCGAGGAGCCGGGTCTGCCGGCCTCGACCCGGCTTCGCGACGCGATCAGGGCGGAGCGTTCGGCTGGTGGCGCGGCTCGCGGTCGGCTCGGCGGTTCCTTGGCCGCCAACGCCGCGGCGGACGTCCCGATCCTCCTCTACCAGGGTGCGTTTCGCGAGGACCAGGGCATCGAGGAGCTCCTCGTCGCGCTCGACTCCCCGCCGCTCAGGGATCGGCCGCTCGTCACGGTGTTTCTCGGCTTCGGGCGGCTGGAGGGCCGTCTCCGGTCGGCTGCTGCATCGGCTCCCGGCCGGATCGTCGTGCTCCCGCCCGTGCCGTCTGCCGAGCTCCTCGACTGGACCGCCGGCGCGACGCTGGCGTTCGTGGGCGCTCCGCCGAAGACCATCAATCTGGCCCTCACGATCCCGAACAAGCTCTTCGAGAGCATCATGGCCGGCGTTCCAGTGGTCGTCTCGGGCGGAACCGCGGTCGCCTCGCTCGTCGCGTCGGCCGACGTCGGGATCGTCGTCGAGCCGTGGTCGGCCGAAGCGCTCGGGGTCGCGATCGCTGCGGCCCTCGATGAACCGGAGGCCGTTCAGACTGCGCGTCGTGTTCGGGCCCGGACCGCGGCGCTCGAGCGGTACAACGCCGAGACCGAACAGCAGGGAGTCGTGGCCCTGTATCGGTCGCTCGCGGGTGGCTCGTGACGCGGGTCGTGCTGCTGCTGAACAACCCGTTCGTCTCTGATTCGCGCTCGTGGAAGCTGGCCACGAGCCTCTCGGCCGCGGGTTGCGACGTCACGGTCGTCGCTCGGGCGCGGGCGGGGCTGCCCGAACGCGACGATCGCGACGGGTACCGCGTCGTTCGGGTTGCGCAGCCGCGGCCGCTCGCCTGGCTGCCCGCGCCTCCCCTGCCGGCGGCCGCGACCGGGAGCGATGCTGAGGCAGCACGAGCCCGTGAGGCGGCCCGGTCGAGTGGCGTCCGCGGCCGTGTGCGCGACACGATCGGGCGGGCGGCGCAGGCGGGGCGCTACGTGTTGCTCACCCGTGCGTGGGCGGGCGCGATCTCGGCGGCGCTGGAACCGGTCGTGCCCCTCGACGCCGTGGACATCTGGCAGTCCGAGGGGATGATCACGCTCCCCGTCTCGCTCCGGCTTCGGGCACGCCACGGCGGTCGGGTCGTCTACGACTCGCGGGACATCCACCTCCAGAGCGCGCGGTTCGCGCTCCTGCCCGGCCCGTGGCGGCGGCTCCTGGCGCGACGCGAACGGTCGTGGGCGCAGGCGGCCGACGCCGTCGTGACCGTGAACAAGCCGTACGCCCGGTATCTCGAGCGGTCGCTCGGGCGCTCGATGACGCTCGTCTTCAACGGCCCGCTGCCGTATGAGCCGCCGGACCCACCGGAACGCCGGTTCCACGGTCTGCTCGGCCTTCGCGATGACGCCAAGGTGGCGTTGATGCTCGGCGCGGTCATGGCCCATCGCGGCACGGAACAGGCGGCCGTCGCGATCGGGTCCCTGCCCGACGTGCACCTGGTCGTGATCGGCGAGGGTCCGGCGAAACCGGCGATCATGGCCGAGGCCGCCGCGCTGCCGCACGCCGACCGGGTCCACTTCCTGCCCGAATCGCCGCCCGACCAGATCCCGGCCTGGACCGCCTCGGCCGACGTCTCGCTGATCCCGATCCAGGCATCGACGCTGAACCATCGGCTCAATACACCGACCCGGATCTTCGACGCGATGGGGGCCGGTGTCCCGGTAGTCGCCGCCGACCTCCCGGGTCTCGCCGAGATCGTCCGCGAGACAGGGATCGGTGTGCTTGGTCGATGCCACCTCGACCGACGCGATCGCCGCCGGGATCCGCGAGATCGTCGACGCTCCCGCCGAGCGGCGGGCCGAGTGGCGTTCGGCGTGCCTCGCCGCCGCCCGCGGACCGTATGCCTGGGAGCGTGGCGTCGAGCGGCTGCTGGCGCTCTACGGGGAGTTGGCGGTGTCGGCGACTCGCTGAGCGCGAGCGGTTCTCCACAGAACGCTTTTCGCACCAGCGCCTCGTGAATGGACGCTCAACAGCAGTCGAGTGTCGTCTGGTCGGCGGTCGACGAGGAACTCATCAGGGATCCGTTCCGTGCGGAGCCATTGGAGCCTCCAGGTCGCGCGGCCGCGACGGCGAACATCCCGGACGTCGACCGCCTTCGACCTCGGCGATGGCCCGGGCTACCATGGACCTCGCTTCCCGCTCGAACCGGCGACGTTCCTCGTCCCTCCGTTGCCCAGCACGACCGTTGCTTGCCACAGGAGAAGCTCATGCCGAACCCGTTCCTGAGCACCGTGGGGTCGACGGTGGGATCGACTGCGAGGAAGGGCTACAGGGCGATCGTTCCCATCGCGATACGTCGACGAGTCCGGGCGCGGCTGAGTCCACCCGCCAAACCCAGGTCCCCGGCCCCGCGGCCGCCGGCGACGCGGCGATTCGAGCTGCACCTTCCGCGTCCGGAGGGCGCGCCGGGTGGCTCGGCCAAGGGCAGATCGTCGCTCGTCATCGAAGCCCCGGGCCGCCTGTTCGTCGCCAAGACCCTCCATCAGGGGGGATTGGCGGGATATGAGCCGGAGACCCAGGCGCTCCTGCTCGGCCTGGCCGAATCGCTGCGACCCGAGCGTCGCCTTCGACGTCGGCGCGAACGTCGGGCCGTACGCCCTCCTCCTGCCGGCCGTCCTCGACGTCCCGGTCGTCGCCTTCGAGCCAGCAGCGGAGGTGGCCGCGGTCCTGAGGAATCTCGTCACGATCAACGGCCTGCGATGTACGGTCGAGGAAGTGGCCGTGGGGGAGAGCGATGGCACCGCCACCCTGTTCATCTCGCCCACCGACACATCGACCTCGCTCCAGCCGGGATTTCGCAAGCCGACGGCAGAACGCACCGTCCCGCTCGTGACCCTCGATTCGTATATCCGCTCCACGGGTCTCCGGCCGTCGCTCCTGAAGATCGATACCGAGACGACAGAGCCGGCCGTCCTGCGCGGCGCGACGCGAGCTCCTCGCGACACGCCCCTGGATCGTCTGCGAGATCCTCCCGGGCTGGACCAAGGGCGAGATCGAGGCGATCCTCCGTCCCCTCGGCTACCGCATGTTCCAGGTGCAGGACAGGCTGCCGCTCGTCGAGCGCGAGACCGTCGTCGCCAACGTCGAATCCCCAGGAGGACAGGAACTGGCTGTTTGCGCCCGAGGTGCCGAATGCGTCGATCTGGGAGGCCGTCGGCCGCTGGCGACGGGCGATAGACGCATGCGAGCCGCCCCGGGACCTCCCGCCGGTCACCTCCGGCACCTGACAGGGCCCGCGAACTCGACCTCCGTTACCGGCGGGCGGCCACCGGGACCGCCGCGAAGCGCTCGGCGTCGTTCTCGGCGAGCAGCTTCTGGTGGGCGACCCGGTCGCGATAGAGCTCCACGATCTCGTCGGGCTCGCCCTCGGCGATCAGCCGGCCCTTTTCGAGCAGGATCGCCCGGTTGCAGAATTCAGCGACCGTCGTCAGGTCGTGGGTGACGAGGACGATCGCCCGGGCCTTGCCGACGAGCTCTCGCACCCGGGCCTGGCTCCGTGCCCGGAACGTCTGATCGCCCGTTCCCAGGACCTCGTCGAGCAGCAGGATGTCGGGGGTGATCGAGGTCGCGATCGAGAACCCGAGCCGGGCCCGCATGCCGGTCGAGTACGTCTTGACCGGTGCGTCGATGAACTGGCCGATATCGGCGAACTCGATGATCGACGGCGTGAGCGAATCCATCGTCGATTGAGGGATCCCGAGGAACGCACCGGCAAGGTCGATGTTGTCGCGTCCGGTCAGGTCCATCTCGAACCCGGCACCGAGCGTAAGCAGTGTCGATACCCGGCCCTGGGTGGTGATCTCGCCCTCGGTCGGATCGAGGATCCCGGCGAGGGCCAGCAGGAGCGTGCTCTTGCCGGCGCCGTTCGGACCGATGACCGCCAGCGATTCGCCGTGGTCGAGGGTCAGGTTGAAGTGGCGCAGCGCCCAGAAATGGTTGTCGGTGCTGTTGTTGCGGCGGAGCATCCCCGCGAGCGAGCCCTTGAGCGTCGTCCGCTTCGTCAGCCTGAGGTCGTAGCGGATCCCCAGATCGTGGATCTCGATCGCCCGCTCGCCCCCGGCCGGCGAACGGTCCATCGTCGGCGCCTCCATCAGAGGATCCTCGCGAAGGCCGGTTCGGCGCGCTTGAAGACGAAGACCCCGAACACGAGGAGCAGGCACGACACGCCCGTGAGGGCGATCAGGCCGAACCAGTCAGGTGGCCCGGGCGGCAGGAACACCTTGTTCGGAAGCTCGGTGCCCCAGATGATCGATCGGTACGACTCGAACAGCACCGCAAACGGATTGAGCGACAGCAGCGTGTGGAGCTGCTTGTGGTCCCTGGCGAGGGCATCGAGGGAGTACAGCCCGGGCGAGAGGTAGAACCACAGCCGCAGGAAGTGCCGGAGCACGTTCTGGATGTCGCGGAAGAAGGCGTTGAGAGCCGACAGCAGGATCCCGACGGCCATCGTGAACAGCAGCTGGACCGCGGCCACGACGGGCATCAGCAGCACCCACACCGTGAGACGGTCGAGATAGAACAGGTAGACGATGCCGAGCGCGATGAGCCCGAACATGAAGCTCCAGGTCCCGGCGAGGACCGAAGCCGAGGGCAGCACGATCTTCGGGAACTGGATCTGGCGGATGAGCCCCTGGCGGCCGGTGACCGAGAGGGTCGCATCGTTCAGGGTGGTGGAGAACCACTTCCAGGGCAGGATGGCCGCGAAGATGAACAGCGGGTAGTCGGGGGTGGGTCGCTGGAAGATGACCGTCACCAGGACGATGTAGACGGCCATCTGGAGGAGGGGGTCGATCACCCACCAGAGCTGCCCGAGGAGGGTGTCGGCATGGGTCCGCTTGATGTCGGCGCCGACGAGATAGCGCGTCAACCGGCCTCGTCCGACGAGCTCGGCGAGACCGGTTCTCACGAGGGTCAGGGCGCCTGGGCGGCGCCGTCGGGAACCCGTGGGCGCGAGCACCTGGCTGGTCGGGGTCGTCATGGGCGGCCGTAGGGTAGCACGGGTGAAGGTCGCGGACCCCTCGGCGGCCGGCGGCGACGAATGGCCCTGACCGACCGCCGGCGTCTCGAGGAGGATCCGGTCCGGGTCGGCGATCAGCCTGTCCCACGACGGCGCAAACGCGATCGAGGGCGAACGCCGCCCGGGCCTGCTTTCGGGCGAGCTCCCGCTCCGACTCCCAGCGGCCGTCGTCCACGACCGACGACACGTAGTCGGCGATCTCGTCGGTGGATCGATGGATCCAGTGGCTGTCGTAGATCGTGTCGGCACCCGGCCAGTCGAGGATGGCCGGCACTGCGCCCGACGCCATGCCCTCGGCCGGCGCCAGGTGGAAGCTCTCGTCATCGCTCGTCGAGAGGACGAACCCGATCCGACGCAGCCAGCTGCCCACATCAGGCCCGAAGCCGTCGAAGACGACCGACCCACGGAGCGCTCGCGACGTCTGGAGCCTGCGCATCACGAGCCTGACGTGGTCGCGCTCGTCGGTCTTGCGCCAGATCCAGTCGTAATCCCAGGTCAGCTTCGTCTTCACGAACAGCCGATACCGCTCGTCGCGCGATCGAAGGGACTCGAGGACGTCCAGCGCCCGATCAAGGCGCTTGCGCGCCGGCGCCATCCCGATGAAGCCGAGGTGGAACTTGGCACCCTCGAGCTTTGGTCGATCGAGCGAGCGGTCATCCACCCAGTTCGGGATCACGACGATCTTGCTCGCCGGCCAGCCCGTGATGCTTCGCGTCAGGGCGGCGTAGGACTCGCTGACACAGACCACCCGATCGACTCCATCGATCGCCACCTGCGAAGGCCAGACGCCGTCAAGCTCGAACCGATGCAGGCGGACGACGAGCCGCTGGCCCGGGCGGCGGTGGTTGCTGTACCAGACCGCATTCGGCCCGCACCACTCGCAGATGATGATGTCGGCCCAGTCGACGAGATCCTGGCTGGCCGCCGGGTCGTGCTTGTTCAGACGCGGCCACTCGTCGAGGCGGACCTCCACGTCGGGCAGCGACCGCAGGTGATCGAGGATCGCGGTGAAGAACTTGAGGTCGTGGCTCGCCACCCCGATCCGGTACGGACGGGGCCGCGGCCCGGGTCGGAGTGGAGGCGGATAGACCCGGGCGAGCATCGCCCGAAGGCGCGCGGCGCCCTGGTCGAAGGTGTGCTCGGCCGCGGCCGCGTGGAGCCTTCCGGCGGCATCGGCTCGAAGCGAGGGATCGCCGGACGGCATCGACGATCGCGTCGACGACGTCATCCTCGCTCGAGGCGAAGAGCGGATAGTCGGCGCCGAGCAGCCGTTCGTGCATCGGCGTTCGATTGAGCACGACCGGCAGGTCGAGCACGCCGTATTCGAGGATCTTCGTCGACAGCTCGAGGCTCGCGTCGAGCGCGGCATCGCGCCAGCCGAGGCCGATGTCGGCGTCGGCCGAGACCTGCATGGCGGTTTCGCGGGTCGCACCGCCGTGCCAGACGACACCTGGGGCCGTACGCAGGGCCGCGGCCATCCGGTCGTAGAACGTCTCGTCGCGTGGATCGACGTGGATCTTGTCGCCGACGACGTGCAGCTCGGCATCGATGCCACGTTCCGCCAGCCGGGCCGGAAGGGCGGTCATCTCGAGCGTCTTCCAGCGCGGCGCGAACTTGCCGGCATAGACGAGCCGAACAGGGCGGTCGCGAAGCTCCGGGCGAGCGCCGCCGTTCGCGGCCGAGGGCACCATCGGGGGCAGCAGCACCGTTCGCCCGACGGCCGCAGGGACGATCGACTCGAGGTACGAGCGCAGGTCCTCGGTCTGGCATAGGAGCAATCGCGACGACTCTGCGATCGCGGTCAGACTGGCCGCGGTCTCCGGAGTCGAGGTCGACGACCGACTGCGGGATGTCGGTCAGGTAGGTCCACAGCCGGCCGGAGAAGGCCGGGTCGCGGGCGAGGAGCGTCGCGACCCGAAATCCGCGGATGACCACGAGGTCGAAGTTCTCGTGACCGTCGAGTGCATGCAGGGTGGTCGCGGCCTCCTTGGGCGTGAGCGCCGAACGGCCGGTCGCCTTGAGGCGGCCCGCCGGCGGATCGACCAGCCGGACGGCTCGCTGCGCCCGGAGCGTCTCGAGGAGGGGCGAGCCCGGCCGCGGAGCCGCCTTGAGCTGGAGCGTCACGTCGCAGCCGGCTCGGACGAGCGCCTCCACGACCGAGGTCACCCAGACCGCGGAGCCGTCGATCAGGCCGAGATCGACCTCGCCGTAGACGAGCGCCGAGCGGAGGGGCGGTAGGGCCATCAGTGCGTGCCGGGCACGCCGGCGAGCCCGAAGAGGGCGGCGCCACGCGCTGACCATCCCGCGAGCGAGCCAGCGGCCGGATCGGGCAGTGTCCGGGCCGACGCCCGGGCGACGATCGCGTCCTTGACCGCGAGATCCTGCACGTACCGGTCGCTCGCCACGGGCGCCCTGCCGACCGCGGCCGCCCGCGTCATCGCCCCTGCCGCGAGGGCATCGAGCAGGAAGGTGCTCGCGTGATCGGGGCGCGGCGACCATGCCCACAACCATCCTGCGCGTCGCGCGGTCGGCCGCCCAGCGGAGCAGACCGGCGTCGTCGGGCCGCTCGGGGAGCGCCTTGGCCGTGATCCCGACCCACTCGAGCTCGTTGACGGCTCGCTGCGCCTCGGCCGGGTCTCCACCGGCGATGAGCGCCTCGGTCGGCCGATGGTCCTGGAGCGTGAGCGAATCGACGAAATCTTCCGCCCGGACGCCGCTATCGAGGCGGACCACGACGCAGACCTCGCGAACCGGCGTCGGTCGCGCCGGTCCCGTCAGACGGTTGAGCCTCGCGACAGCTGACGAGGTGTCGTGCTCGCGGAACAGGTCGCGCAGGATGGCGCGCTGCTCGGCGATCGAGTCGAGGACCTCGCTCCACCGCCGTTCCGACCGCGCGCCGGACGTCCTCGGCGTCGGTGGCCCATTCGATCCGATCGCCGAACGCGGCACGCAGGCGCGTCGTTCGGGCCGCTGACAAGCGCGTGCTCCGGACGCCAGCTGGCGCAGGGTCGGGATCGAGACGACACGCGTACCGGCCCTGGTCGTCAGCGGCTCGGCGAGGAACAGGCCGTGGGCTCGGTAGCGATCGGGGAGCGTGTGGCTCGGGCCGACGAGGCGGACGGCACGGCCGAAGCCCCTCGGGTACCCAGCGGCTACGTTCCATGTCGTCGGCATCGATCCAGATCTCGAGATCGTCCGACGCGAGTCCGGTCAGGGCGGCAGCCGTGAAGGCCTCGCGCCGAGCGCGGCCCGGCATTGCGACCAGCGACGGTGCGAGACCGGTCCCAGCGATCGGTCCGCGGCCGGTGCGATCGGATTGAAGCGGGCCAGCTGCACGCCCGTGCTCCACGCGACGTCCGTGCCGCTGTCGGTGCCGGTCTCCTCGGCCACGACGAGGTCCACCCGGGACTCGAACGGGATCAGCGCCGGCGTTTCGTGGCGCGGGCCGTCGTACCACAGCACCACTCGCCGGCCAAGGTCCTGGGCGATCTCGAGCACGCTCAACAGCCGGCGCGCGACATCGGCCGCGCTCGGTTCGCCGCCGTACGCCCACGGCTGCCCAGGCCCGAGGGCGGAGGACTGGATCAGGACGACATCGGGATCGGCCCGTTCGAGGACGAGCCGGGCGTCATGCGGCAGGAGCGACGCGACCACCGCGTCGGGTTCGAGGTCGGTAACGACCTCGGGGCGCAGGATCCCGGCCACCTGGAGCCGGTCGCGCGGACCGATGGCGACGGCGCTGTCCCCGAGGTAGCGGCGAGTGTCGTCGGGCTCGTCCGCCCCCGATCGCCCCCAAGCGTCGATCACCTGCGCCGCGACCGCCAGATACGGACAAGGTCGAACGGGAGCCGTACGAGCGCCCTGCGGCGAACGCGCAGCCCGCGTCAGGGTCTGTCCGAGCTTCAGCGAGCTGGATCCCTCGAGCTTGGCGACCTGTGTCTCGAGCTTCTTGATCCGGGCGTCACGCTCCTGGAGCTGCCGTTCGGCCTGCGCTCGATAGGCCTCGAAGCGCGCCTGGTCGGCGCCGCTGGCGGGCACCTCCATCGTGTGCCGGACGGCCCGTGCCCGCGCTTCGGCGAACATCGATTCGTTGGCGATCCTGATCTCCATCGCGAGGCGCTCGCCGGCGTCGGTCGGGAGGCGGGACGGTCGGCGCTCCCGGTCGGCATCGCGCGGTGGGACGAGGTCGTCCACGCGCTCGATGACGGCCGCCGACTTGAGTCGCTCCAAGCTCGAGGTCCGTGACCTGGATCACCTGGCAGCGATGCTCGGTGAGGGTGTCGAGGATCCGGTGGTATGGCAGGTCGGCGACGTCCCAGCCGAACAGGATCACGGCGCGAGAGCCCGTCTTGAGGCGAGCGAGGACCGAGGCGACGTCACTCGCTGCCGCCCTGAGCGTTTCGGTCGGGGCCCATCACGGCCATCACGAGTGTCCCGGGACCGATCGTCCGCGCGCTCGGCGCCGTCGGCGGCGCTGCGGCGCCGCGGCCTCGGACGTACTCGATGGTATCGGGCAGGAACAGCAGCCGGCGCAGGTCGCCGTCGGACGTGGACTCGTCGAGGATCCGGTCGGTTTCGGCGAGGTACGGGCTGGAGGAGGTCGAGGGCGCGCATCAGGGCTCGGTGCGCGAGCGTGTCATGGGCTCGGCACGGATGCTACTGCCGGTGCTACAGCAGCCACGTCACACGGCGCCAAGACGTTGATACAGCTCCACGTACCGGCGTCCGTTCTGGGCCCAGGTCCTGTTGGCCGCGACCCACTCACGGGCCGCCGCGCCGAGCCGCTCGCGCGCCGCGTGCGTCGTCGACGAGGGCTTCGACGACGTTGGCGAGACTGGCCGCGTCCTCGGCCCGGAACGATCTGCCCGGTGACGTCCGTCCTCGACGATCTCGAGGAGGGCCCCGACGTCGCTGACGACGAGCGCCTTCTGCATCGCCATCGCCTCGTACGGCTTGAGCGGCGTCACGAGCCGGGAGACGCGGTCGTTGGTCCGAGGGACGACGAAGACGTCGATGGTCCGGTAGTAGCGCTCGACGTCGGCGTGTGGGACGCGCCCCGTGAAGATGACGCCGCCGTCTGCCCGGAGCCCGGTCTCGGCTGCGATCGCCTCGAGCTTCGAACGCTCCTCACCGTCGCCGACGAGCAGCAATCGAACGCGACGGCCGCGTCGACGAAGCAGCGCCACGGCCTCGATGAGGAAGCCGATGCCCTCGTAGGCGGTGAAGCTCGAGATGTAGCCGACGACGGTCTCGCCGGCGTCGATGCCGAGCTGGGCCGCGAGCGCCGCGTCCCGCGGCCCGGGCGTGAACCGCTCGAGATCGACCGCATTCGGGATGACGGTGACCCGGTCCGGCGCGATGCCGCCCCTTGCCAGGATGTCGGCACGCATCGTCTCCGACAGCGTGACGACAGCCGCCGCTCGCCGCATCGAGGCGGTCTCGACCTCCCGTGCGCCGCGGTAGCGATCGGATGCTTCGACGGCGGCGCCGATCCGCGACAGCCAGGTCTCCTCGAGGAACCCGCGGACCTCGTAGACGACCGGGATATCGAACCGCTCGCCGAGGTCGAGCGCGACCTGGGCGTTGATGTAGTTCGTGGTCGGTTGGAGGAGCGCGGGGCGAAGTCTCGTGATCAGCGGAACCAGTGCGCGGGCAGTCTCGGTCGCGATCCGGTCGATCGCGAGGCCCGGTTCGAGGTCCGGTTTCAGGCGGTGGTACGCGACGCCGTCGATGGCGTCGTCGGCTGGCGCGTTGCGGACTCCGTCGCTCAACGGGAAGCCCGCCCTCGTGACCATGTGCGGGTCCAGCACCTGGGCGAGCTGGGCGAGCCCGACGCTCTGGGCCCGAACGGTGTACCCGGCCTGGCGGTAGGGGAGCGAGTTCGTGAGCAGGTGCAGGATGCGACCGGGGACCGGGTCCTTGAGCGGTCTGCGTCGCACGGCCGGCCGAACCCAGGTCCGCTCGCCAGGCAGGGTCGAGCATCGCCAGCTCCGCTTTCGATCGCTCGACGATGTGACGGACCTGGCCGTCCGACGGCCGCCGCGCGAGGACCGGCGCGAGGGCCGCCACCGCGGTGGCGTAGTAGCCGAGCTGGTACGCGATCTCGCCGCGGAGGACCACCGACCGGCGATCCGACTCCAGAGAGGGATGCATCGCCACGATCCGCTCGGCTGCCGCCGGGTCACCGGCCGCCAGCGCGAATCTGGCGAGGCGGGCGGCCGTCCGGGGGGACGCGGTCCGGGCCAGCGATCTCGCCTGGGACATCGCCGCCCGGTCGCCGGACGTCAGGGCGGTCGCGATCGCCCTCGCGGGTGCCGCCACCGGATGGTCGCCTCGGCGCCGGAGCGCGAGATCGGCGACCCGCCCG
This sequence comes from uncultured Chloroflexia bacterium, assembly GCA_963816675.1. Lineage (GTDB taxonomy): Bacteria > Chloroflexota > Limnocylindria > Limnocylindrales > CSP1-4 > SPCO01. Next base: position 43,544 of record CAWFLS010000005.1, on the reverse strand, counting down.
ACCATCCCGAAGATCGCGCCGCGGATGCGGGCAGGGACGGCGTCGGTCACGACAAGGAACGCCCGGAGCTTCTGGGTGCGGGCCGCCTGGGCCGCTGCTCCGGGCCGTCGGATCGTGCGTGAGACGAGACCCCGAAGGCCGGGGCGGGCACTCACCTGCTGGCGCTCGGGACTACCGTTTCGGTGATACTGGGGCCGCCGCCGATTCGGGCGCAGCCGCCGCGAGACGCGCCCGGGCGGGCTCGGGCGGGCGACACCGTGGCGCCGTCACCCAAGGGAGTCATGACCAAGACCGTAGCACACGTCGTCGGCGCCAGACCCAACTTCATGAAGGCAGCGCCGGTCATCCGGGCGCTCGAGACCCGCGCCGTCGCGCAGCGCGTCATCCACACCGGGCAGCACTACGACGAGAAGATGTCGGACATCTTCTTCCGGGAGCTTGGCCTGCCGGAGCCGGACCTCAACCTCGGTGTGGGGTCCGGGTCGCACGCCGTCCAGACCGCCGCATTGATGGTCGCCCTCGAGCGGACGTTCCTCGCCGAGATGCCGGCGCTCGCGGTCGTGTACGGCGACGTCAACTCGACGATCGCCGCGTCGCTGGTCGCCGCGAAGATCGGGCTGCCGGTCGCTCACGTCGAGGCCGGCCTCAGGAGCTTCGATGACACGATGCCCGAGGAAACGAACCGCCGGGTCACCGACCTTCTGAGCGACCTGCTGTTCGTGACGTCGCCCGAAGGCATCGACAACCTCGTCGCTTCGGGTGTCGCGCGGGAGCGGATCTTCTTCGTGGGCAACCCGATGATCGACACCCTGCTCGCCAACCTCGAGCGGTTCGACGTGGCCCGGATGCGGTCGGCGCTGTCACTGCCCGAGCGGTATGCGGTCGCGACGATGCATCGTCCGGCGAACGTCGACGAGCCGGAGCAGGCGGCGCGGATCGCCGGGATGCTCCGCGGTGTCAGCGAGCTGGTCACGCTCGTGGTGCCGCTCCATCCCCGGGGGCGCCCTACGCTCGAGGCCGCCGGGCTCGTGGCCGGTGATCGACTCCGGATCGTCGACCCGCTGGGCTACGTCGACTTCCTCTCTCTGGTCCGCGGCGCAGCGCTCGTCGTGACCGATTCGGGTGGCATCCAGGAGGAGACGACCGTCCTTGGCGTCCCGTGCCTGACGGTCCGGCCCAACACGGAACGGCCGATCACCATCACCCACGGCACGAACCGGCTCCTCGAGCCGGAGGCGGTCGTGCCGGCTGCCCGGTCCGTCCTGACCGAGGGCCTCGAAGTCCCCGCCGAGGGCCCGCCGCTGTGGGACGGTCACGCCGGGGAGCGCATCGCCGAGATCGTGGAGGGCTGGCTCGCACAGCGGCCATGAGTCGGTCGGCGGCACGCCGCCCGAGGCCTCTCCAGCGAGCCATGGCCGGTCCCGGCTATCCTCCGCCCGAGAGGACCGACTGGGAGGAACAGTGAGCGAAGACTGTCGAGTGGCCGTGATCGGCCTCGGCTATGTGGGTCTGCCCCTGGCCATCTCGTTCGTGGAGGCCGGCCTCATCGTCGAAGGGATCGACGCCCTCCCGAGCCGCGTAGCCGAGCTGAACGCCGGCTCATCGCCGATCGACGACATCGATGACGCGCGGCTGCAGGCAGCCCTCGGCAGGGGACTGCGGGTCGTGGCCCCGGCCGATGCCGCGATCCCCGACGCGGATGCCATCTTCGTCTGCGTCCCGACGCCGATCACCACGACCAAGGACCCAGACCTTGGTCCCGTGCTCTCGGCAGCGGCGACAGTCCGTGACAACGTCCGCCGCGGCCAGCTCGTGATCCTCCAATCGACGACCTTCCCCGGTACGACCGCAGGACCGTTCCGCGAGACGGTCGAGGAGAGTGGCCTCAGGGCCGGCACCGATTTCGACCTCGCCTTCGCCCCCGAGCGGGTCAACCCAGGCGATCCGGCCAGCGCCAGCAAGGGCATCCCCCGGCTCGTCGGCGCGACGACGCCTGAGGCCACGGCCCGCGCGGCGACGCTCCTGCGCAGGATCAACGACCAGGTCGTCGAGCTGTCCTCGCCCGACGCCGCCGAGCTCGCGAAGCTCCTCGAGAACGTCTTTCGCAACGTGAACATCGCGTTCGTCAACCAGCTGGCCCTCCTGTGCGAGCGGATGGGACTCGATGTCTGGGAGGTCATCAACGCCGCCGCGACGAAGCCGTTCGGGTTCATGAAGTTCACCCCGGGTCCGGGCGTCGGCGGCCATTGCATCCCGGTCGATCCGTACTACCTGTCCTGGCGCGCCCGGGAGTTCGACTTCATCGATCGCTTCATCGAGCTTGCCGGTGACATCAACTTCGCGATGCCTCGCCACGTCGTGGATCTCGTCGGCGAGGCACTCAACGACCGCGGACGCGCGCTGAAGGGCTCGAAGGTCGGGGTCCTCGGCGTGGCCTTCAAGCCGAACGTCCGCGACGCCCGCAACTCCCCGGCCGCCGACGTCCTTGCCGGTCTGGCAAGTCGTGGCTCGGAGGTGCGATTCCACGATCCACACGTCGAAACGTTCAAGGACGCGACCGGCGAGGTCCGCGAGGAGACGCCGCTCCCCGAGCTGATCGAGTGGGCCGATGCGATCGTCGTCGTGACGGCTCATTCGGCCATCGACTGGGGCCAGCGTCTACGCCGACGCCGAGCTCGTCATCGATACGGTCGACTCGTCGCGGGGACGCTCCGTCCGGCCACGCCAGGTGCTTCGCCTTGGCGCCGGATGGTCGACCGGCCACTGAGCACGAAAAGGCCCGGGCCGACGGGCACGGACCGCCCGGCCCGGCGGCGCGCCCGTCCTGATGATCGTCCACAGCCACTACGAAGAAGATCCGCGCGTCCGCCGCGAGGCTGAATCGCTGATCGCTACGGGTCGTCCCGTCGTCGTGCTCGGCCTCCGGCTTCCTGGCCAGACGGCCCAGGACGTAGTGGCAGGCGTTCGCCTGTACCGCCTCGACGTGCAGCGCCATCAGGGTGCCGGCCTCGGTGTCTACCTTCGCGAGTACCTCGAGTTCTTCGCCCGGGCGATGTGGATGGCGACCCGGCTCCACCGACGGCACCGGTTCGGGCTGGTCCAGGTCCATTCGCTGCCGGATTTCCTGGCATTCGCCGCCCTGCCGCTGCGGCTCGCCGGCGTGCCGCTCATCCTCGATCTCCACGAGGCGATGCCGGAGTTCTTCAAGCTCAGATTCCCGGGCGCCAGCAACCCGATCATCAACGCCCTGCTGCTGGTCCAGGAGCGGCTGTCGATCGCGATCTCGTCGCGAACGCTGTCGGTCAATTCGGCGATGCGGGACCGATTGCTGCGGCTCGGTGTCCCGCCCGACAAGGTCTCGATCGTCATCAACAGCCCGTCGCTGGCGAGGTTCGACGCGACCGCCCATCCGACGAGGCCGTTCCGCGCCGACGGCTCGCTCCGGCTTATCTACACCGGCGGCCTGACGCCGACGTACGAGGTCGACGTCGCGGTCCGGGCAGTCGCACGGCTGGCGGCGGACCGGCCGGATCTCGATCCCGCGCCTTGAGATCTACGGTCGCGGCGACACCGAGGAACCGCTCCGAGCGCTCGGGCGTGAGCTCGCGATCGGCGACCGGTTGACGTTCCACGGCCGGATCCCGCTCGACGACGTGCCCGGCTGCGATCGCGGCCGCCGACATCGGCCTGGCACCGACGCGCCGCGACCCGTTCACCGACCTCACCCTTTCGACCAAGGTCTACGAATACGCGGCGATGGGCAAGCCGGTCGTCGCCTCACGGCTCCCGATGGTGGTCTCGACCTTCCCGCCGGGCACCGTTGCGACGTACGACTCGGGCGACGAGGCCGCTATGGCCCGGGCGATCGCCGCGTTCGCCGACGATCCCATCGCGCGCGAGGCAGCGGTGGTTCGGACAGCGGCCGTCGTCCGTGCCGAAGCGTGGGAGGAAGCCTCGAAGGTCTATGTCGCCATCGTCGACGGGCTGATCGAGGGCCGCAGCGCGCCCACCCGCCGAACGCCGGACGTACCAGCGGAGCCATGACAGGAGCGCGCTGACCCGGCATCGTACGCGTATCCGGGGCATTGCGAATGGCCGGAACCGGTTCTTGGGGTACGATACGCGGCGCCCCAGCCACCCCCGGTGAAAGCCGGCCACGTCACAGGAATCCGTCACCCCCATGACCTTTCGAGCCAAGCCCGTCGACAAGCGCGCCCATCGACCTGCCTGGGAAGGCAACGACCGACGCAACCTCTACCTGAATCTCGGCTTCGGCCTGATCGTGCTGATCGCGGTCGGCATCCTCGTCGTCGCCGCCGGGGTGACGTACTACAACGATCACCTCGCCGCGGTCGGCAGCGTCGATGGCCAGAGTGTCACCAAGGACGAATACCGGGACAGGCTCACGATCGAGACGTGGCGACTCGAAGAGACCGAGCGTCGGACTCGGACCGCGACCCTCGCCGGCCAGCTGACGGCGGCTCAGGCACAGACGCAGACGCAGATCCTCGAGCCAGCAGCGATCGCAGCTCGGGAACACGACCCTCGAGCGACTCATCGACGACAAGCTCCAGGCGAAGCTTGCAGCCGAACAAGGCATCACCGCCGGGCCTGAGGACGTCGACGCCCGGATGACGACCGAGGCAACGACCCCCGAGGCACGCCACGGCTGGGTCATCGCCTCGAAGCCACAGACGGATCCCGGTGCTATCGCCCCGACCGACGCCCAGAAGGCGGCGGCGAAGGCCAAGCTCGACGCCGCCCTCAAGGACATCGCCGGTGGGAAGACCTGGGAGGACGTCGCGAAGACCGTTTCGACTGACGCCGCGACGGCCCCGCAGGGTGGCGACCTCGGTTGGGTCCGCACCGACGACACGCTCACCGACGAGGCATTCCTCAAGGCGGTGTTCGCGGCGCCGGCCAACACGCCGACCGCTGTCGTGGAAGGTGCAGACGGCGTTTTCCGGGTGGGCCGGACGACCGAGATCGCGCCGGCGGCGGTCGACCCCGACTACCTGGCCAAGATCCAGAACGACAAGATCGACCTCGCGAAGTACCGCCAGGCAGTCGCCGGCGACGTCATCCGCCAGAAGCTCGAGGACAAGGCCGTCGCCGACATGACGGGCCCGGCTCCGCAGCGCCACGTCTCGGAGATCTACATCCCCGACAACAGCGACGTCCTCGGCGGCGAGGCGATCAAGGTCCGCCACATCCTCTACTCGCCGAAGGACGATCCCGCGAATGCGGCGTCGGTCCCGGCTGACGACGAGGCCTGGAAGCTGGCCGAGGCCGAGGCGACGGCGACGTACCAGAAGCTCGAAGCCCAGCCGGACCTGTTCGACTCCGATCGCCCGCACCGAGAGCGACGAGGCTCAGGCCCGAGGCGCCAGCGGCACCGGCGGCAAGCTGCCCTACTTCGACAAGGACAGCCAGGTCGACCAGGCGTTCAAGGACGCGATCTTCTCGGCCGAGGCGAAGCCCGGGCGCCCTGCTCAAGCCGGTCAAGTCGGCCTTCGGCTGGCACGTGATCCAGGTCATGTACGGGCCGCCGGACATCGATCACCTCAAGGAGCTAAAGACCAAGGCCGATGGCGGCGCCGACTTCGCCGGACTCGCGCGCGACAACTCCGAGGCACCGAGCGCGGCCAGCGGTGGCGACATCGGCTGGGTCGCGAAGGGCCAGCTGGACCAGAAGCTGACCGACGCGATCTTCGCCGCGCAGGTCGGCAAGACGTCCGAGGCCGTCGATCGTTCCCACCGACGGCGTCTACCTCTTCAAGGTCCTCGGCGAGGAAACCCGTACGCCCGAGGGCCGCCAGCTCGAGACGATCAAGAGCACGGCCTTCTCCAACTGGTACCAGGCACACAAGTCCGCGGCTAACATCACGCGGGATCCGTCGATCACGACCCCGGCCACCACCAGCTAGACGGGAGGGCGCCGAGTGCTCGATGCGCTCGTCGCGGAGGCTCGGCTCCGGTGGGGCCTCGATCCGGCCGCGGGCCTGCAAGTCGTCGCCGCCGAGCGGCTCGTCGCGACGCCCATCGAGCCGTCGCGGCCGGTGCTGGTCGTGCCGCTCGCCGCGTTCCGCGTCGACGTAGCGGAGGGTGCCGACGTCGCGCCGTTGCCCGGCCGGGCGGGTCCCGGCGGTGCCGATCCGCTGGACGTCCTCCGGCGGCTGTGGCCGGCGGGACATCCCGTCGGACGGTTCGGGTCGGACGAGGAAACCACGCTCGCGGCGTTGACGCCCGAGGATCTCCTGGCGCCGCTGTACCTCCGTCCGCTCACCCCGGAGACGGCTCTCGCCTCGCCATGGGCGATGCCCTGGATCTCGTCGCGCCTACGGGAACCCGACGGCTGCCCGTGGGATCGCGAGCAGACCCACACGTCGCTCCGAAATCACCTGCTCGAGGAGGCGTACGAGGTGTACGACGCCCTCGAGGCAGGAGCGACGCGGGAGCTGGCCGGGGAGCTCGGCGACCTGTGGTTGCAGATCGTCCTTCATGCCCAGCTCGCCGCCGAGGCGGGCGTCTTTGACCTGACCGACGTCCAGGAGGCGATCGCCTCGAAGATCGTGCGACGTCATCCGCACGTGTTCGGCGATGCCGTTGCCCGGACGGCGTCTGACGTCAACCGGCAGTGGGAGCGGATCAAGGCGGACGAGCGGGCCGCAGCCGCCGAAGCTGGAGGCGCTGCGGACGGCGCCGATGGTGCGTGACGGAGCAGCGGGCGCGCCACCCGCCCGCGGCCGAAGAGCGCGCTCGATGGCATCAGTACCTCGATGCCGGCTCTCGCGGCAAGCCAGGAGATGCAGGAGCGCGCGGCCAACCTCGGCTACGACTGGCCTTCGATCGACGGCGTGCTCGACAAGGTGGCCGAGGAGGCCGACGAGCTTCGTCGGGCCGCGAGCGACGCCGAGCGGAGCGAGGAGTTCGGCGACCTGATGTTCGTCCTCGTCAACGTGGCGCGGCGGCGCGGGATCGAAGCCGAGGCCGCCGTCCGGGCCGCCAACACAAAGTTCCGCCGTCGGTTCGCGAGTGTCGAACGCCAGGCGGCGGACCGAGGCGTGGCGCTTCGCGACCTCGATTTCGAGGCGCTCGATGCCCTTTGGGACACGGCCAAATCCGAGGAGAGGACGACATGACGATCGGCAACCGACCCGCCACCGTCCGCAGCGACGGCCGCGGCCCACGCGACCTGCGCCCGCTCACCTTCACCATGGGCGTCCAGAAGTGGGCGGAGGGGTCGTGCCGCGTCCGATTCGGGGACACCGAGGTGCTGTGCGCCGCGACCATCGCCGACCGCGTCCCGCCCCACCTTCGCGGCAAGGGCGTCGGCTGGGTCACCGCCGAGTACTCGATGCTGCCGCGGGCGACGGCCGAGCGGACCGACCGTGAGTCGGTCAAGGGCCGGATCGGTGGCCGGACGCACGAGATCCAGCGGCTGATCGGTCGCTCGTTGCGCGACGCCGTGGACCTGACGCGGCTCGGCGAGCGGACGATCACCATCGACTGCGACGTCCTGCAGGCCGACGGCGGGACCCGGACGGCCTCGATCACCGGCGGGTACGTTGCCCTGGCCGCCGCCTTGATCACCTACGGGATGGAGCGGCACCTCCGGACCAAGGTCGCGGCCGTGTCGGTCGGGTTGGTCGACGGCGTCGCCCTCCTCGACCTCGATTACTCGGAGGACTCGCGGGCTGACGTCGATTTCAACGTCGTCGGCACCGACGCCGGGGCGTACGTCGAGCTCCAGGGGACGGCCGAGGGACGGCCGTTCGACCGGGCGGCGACGGACGGCCTGCTGGACCTCGCGGATGCGGGATTGGCCCAGCTGTTCGAGGCGCAGGCGGCCGTTCTCGCCACCGTCCGGCGGTGACGCGGCGGCGGCTGCTCGTCGCCACCCGGTCGACGCACAAGCTGCGCGAGCTGCGAGAGCTGCTCGAGCTCGAGCACACCGACCTCGTTTCCCTCGACGACCTCGGCATCGAGGGCGACCCGATCGAGGACGGCGCGACCTTCGAGACGAACGCCGCGATCAAGGCCCGCTTCGGACTTCGGGCGAGCGGCCTGCCGACCCTCGCGGACGACTCCGGTATCGAAGTGGACGCTCTGGGTGGCGCCCCGGGAGTTCGGACGCGTCGCTTTGCCGGCGAGACCGCCACCGATGAGGCCAACAACGCGAAGCTGCTCTCAGGCCCTCGACGGGCTCCCGCGCCGAGCGCCGCGGCGCCCGCTACGTGTGCGTGCTCGCAGTCGCGCTCCCGGACGCCGTCGGCCCGCGTGGCGGACCGCGGCTGGTCACCGCGCGGGGCACGTGCCGCGGCCGGATCGCGGTCGCGCCGCGCGGGAGCGGCGGGTTCGGCTACGACCCGATCTTCGAGCCCGCCTCCGAGCCGCCTGGCGGCCGGACTTTCGGCCTTTGGACGCCCGCGGAGAAGCACGCGATCTCGCATCGCGCCCGAGCGGCCCGGCGGATGGCGCCGCGGCTGGTCGCCCTCGGGTTCTGACCGCGCCGGGCCTACGGTCTCTTCGGGGCCTTCGACGGTGACGGCGCAGGCCACCCGACCGGCGCAACGCCGGGCTCGGAGAAGAGGCGCGCCGCCACGGCACGCAGCGCCGGCAGATCGGCCTGCAGTGAGGCCCCGTACCGGCTCGACACGTCGCGGACAAGCGGCGCCTTGATGACCACGCTGGTCACCCCGCCGCTACCGACCTCCTCCATGGTCGCGGCGAGCTCGGGCAACTGCTCGACCGGGACATCGGACCGGATCGCGTCCCCGACAGCGCCGAACAGGTCCGGTATCTGGAACAGGATGCTGCCACCCGATGTCACCTTCTGGCGAAACGCACTCAGGATCTGCTGCTGTCGCGCGGCACGCGTGAAGTCGCTGTCGCCGGCGCCCTTGCGCGACCGGGCGTAGGCGAGGGCATTGGCCCCATCCAGTCGATGCTCGCCCGCCGTGATCGACCAACCGCGCCCGTCGAAGCCGTAGCCGTCGTAGCCCGGATCGCTGATCGGCCGGGCGACCGTGACGTCGACACCACCGACCGCGTCGATCATCTTCATGAACCCGACGAAGTCGAGCCTCGCGTAGTAGTGGATCGGGACCCCGAGGAGCGTCCCGATGGCGTCCTGGAGCGCTCGGACCCCGCCCTGCGGGAACGCGTCGCGGTGGCGATCCGCGTACGACATCAGGGAGTTCAGCTTCGGTCCGTAGACGTCGCCGTTGGGCAGTGGCGCGTTCACGATGTCGCGGGGGATCGAGACCATCGAAACGGTCTTCCCGACAGGATCGAGCGACACGACCATCATCGTGTCGGTCAGGGTCTCGGTCCGTTTCGGCGTCTTGTCGACGCCGAGAAGGAGCACGTTGATCCGCTCACCGTTCCCCGGTACGGGTCCGGGGACAGCCGAAGGATCGGCCGTCTGGGCCGCGAAGACCTTCGCGAACGTGTCGCCGAGCAGGGCTTCCGTAGCGGTACACGGCGAGGTGCGGGAGTGCGACCAGCACGAGGATCACGACCAGGCCGAGCACCCCGAGCCGGCCGGTCGGTCCCTGTCGCCCGGTGTCCAGGAACGCCTGGATGACGGCCACCAGTCGCCACGCGAGAAGCAGCAGGTTGAGCATCAGAAGCGTCGTGAGGACCGGCGGGGAGATGGCCCAGGCGACGAGGCGGGCAGGTGACTGCGTCGTCCATAGGGCGACGCCGACCAGCACGACCACGAGCGTCGGGATGAGAAAGAGGGCGGCAAGACCCGTGCGCCGGTTGAAGAGCTGACCGAGGCCCGGGATGACGGCCGACAGTCCTGCGGCGGCGAGGCGGCGGCGGTCCAATGATCCGGTTTCGGGCCGGATCGGCGCGGCGTGCACGATCGCTTCGATGTCTCCTGGCTGCGTCGGGAGTCTACCGACGAACGTCCGAGGCGTCCGTGCGGAGGACCCTCCGGGACATGGGGACGCCGGGCGATCGATCAGCCTGCCAGTGATCGCCCGGCGTCTGGTCCTGTGACGCACGCGCCGTAGGGAGCGTGACGCGAGGGCGTACGCGACCGGCCTTTCATCTTCATGTCCGCTAGGATTCCCGCCGTGACCGACCAGACGTTGCGCCGGGCCATCGGCGCCATGGGGACGCTCCTGGTCGTCGTCATCGGGGCGACGGTGCTCCTGATCTCGTCGCGGGGCGGCTTTGGCGGTGGCGACGCCTCCCCGTCACCGTCACGTGTCGCCGTCGGCTCTCGGTCGCCCTCGCCCGCGCCGTCTGCCCGGCCGCACTGCGACTCCATCGCCGACGCCGACGCCGAGCCCCACGCCGAGCCCCACGCCGACACCGACCCCGACACCAACTCCGACACCCACTCCGACTCCGACCCCGACGCCGACTCCGACCCCGACGCCCGTTCCGGTGCCGATCGCGGACCTGACGTTCGTCGGGCTGAAGCTGTCGTCGGTCGGCGGCGCGGACAGCGTCGAGCAGATCATCACTTTCACGAGCGAGGGTCCGGGGACGATCTCGGTGGAACTGGCCACGACGGGTGACCAGATCCCGACCCGCGTGTGCGTCCGCGCCGGGACGAAGGACCGCGGCTGCAAGAACCTGGCGAAGGGGACAGTCACCCAAAAGACGACGCAGGCGAAGACCAACTGGCGGGTGACCCTTATCGGTACGAACGAGGTCGAATCACCGCTCGTTGACGTTGCGCCTCACCTTCGCGGCCAACAAGCCGAGCGTGAAGATCGCTCATGCGCGGTTCGACGGGACCGACCTCGAGGAGACGAACGGCATCCAGGCCCGTTTCGTGCCACGAGCCGACGGCGACGTACATCTGGTGGCCTCGTGGGGAGGTCACCCGTTCACGTACGAGGTCGATACCTTCAACGACACGACCGGTGCTGCAGGGCCCGCCTATCCCGACCAGGGTCCCTCGACGAATGTCGACCTGTCCTCGCCAGTCACCGCGAACGACACCTGGCGACTCGTCCTCAAGAACAGCGAAGCGGGATTCGGCGCCACGGATCTGACTGCCACGGTGTCTTGGCCATGAGCCCGGGGCATGACGTCAGTGGAGGACCGCGACCTCAAGGGTGACGATCGCCATACCGAGCAGAAGGTCGAGCGTCGCAACGACGAGGGCGACCCACCGGCTGGCGTGCGCCGCGCGGCCGACGATCCAGCCCCAGACGAACAGTTGGACCATGCTGACGGCGAGCGCCAGTCCGACCGCCGTATCGGTGGCGAGCGCACCGATCGAGCCGAGGGCCAGGACGCCGGCCGGGATGATGGCCGCCAGGAGCATGGGGGATTCGCCGGCTGCGATCCGCTATCGCCTGGGGACCGTCGATCGGTCCGTGGACCCGGCGTTCGACGACTTCGGACCAGACGTGGGCCAACCAGAACACGCCGACCGACGCTAGAAGGGTCAAACCGAGGAAGGTCGTCGATACGTCGTGTCGCCACTGCACGGCGACGAGGGTGGTGACGAGCAGCGATCCATAGACCGCGGGCGTGACGTCGTCAAACACGCCCCGGTCGTCGAGAAGTCTCCGCGACGCGTTGCTCGTCGACGTCGGTTCCCGTCGCCTGGCCCACGACCGAAGAGGGTACTCGTGAGCCGCCACGCGTCGTAATCGTGTCCGACTGCGCGTGAACGGCGGCGACGCCGATCGCGGCTGTCGCGACCGGCGTCTCGAGTGGAATTGCGTCGGGTCTCCTCCGAGCGGCATCCAGGATGGATCACCGCGCGTCGAGTCTCCAGGCGTCGAGCATCACGCTCGGTGTCGGAGCGGCTCGACCCGGCTCGAAGAGCAGCCACGGAAACACGACGTCGCGCGAGCGCGAGGTACTCGCCCTCGTTGGACTCGGCAGGTCGAACGCCGACATCGGCGAGATCCTCTACATCAGCATGAAGACCGTCTCGGTGCATGTCGCGAACATCAAGGCCAAACTCGGCGCGTCGAGCCGGGTAGAGATCGCGCTCCGTGCTATCGATTTGGGGATGGTCGAAGGGCAGGCCGAGTCAAGGGTGTAGATCTACAGGGCCGGCAACGCCCGCGGTCAGGCGGCCTTTCCGCTCGCCGACTGCGATTCGTTCGGCAAGCGCAGCCAGCCGAGGATGCGCAGGGCCTCGACCAAGTGCTCGGCCCCGAGCTTCGCGTAGACGAGGCCCAGATGGTTCTTGACGGTCTGTTCGGTGACTCCAAGCTCGTAGGCGACCTGCCCGTAGGTCTTGCCTTCGGCCTTGCGGATGATCACCTCGCGCTGGCGTGGTGTAAGCGCCTCGAATGCGAACGGATCACTCATGGTCAGGGTCGCTCCCTTCTGTGTGGTGTGACGTTGGGATCAAATCGAAGGAGGATGTGTCTTGCCTGCTCGGGACCGACTACCGAGTCCCTCGCTGACAACAGGTTGATGAATCTCGAACGAAGTTCACACGTAACAACCATGCAGAACCGCGATCCCTCGGTTGCCTACTTGGCGCACCGGACAGCGGAATGGCACCGGACCATTAGGACCAGTCGATTGCCGACATGTCGCAATCGGTCGTCGGATTCGCGTAGACTCGCGGTCCGATGTCTGCCCAGCATCGCAACGTCATCACGGAAGTCCTGCCGGACATCGACGCGGTCGTCACCTCGCTGCCGGACGGTCTGGTCGACACCCGCGAGGAGCTTCGAGCACGGGTCGAGCTCGCCTACCTCACGACCTACGTCGACGCCGACGCCGGCGACCTCGAGGACGCGATCGCGGCTCTGAGGGCTCGCGCAGGCTGGCGAGCATGTGCCGGCTCCCTTCGGCGTACGTTTCGCCGCCTCGACGTTCGATGAGCTCGTCGCCGAGGCTCATCGCGCGGTCGACATCGACCAGCTCGATCTCGATACCGTCCTCGCCCTCCAGTTCGCATCGGGGTCGATCGCCGCGGCGCAGGGTCAGCGGCTGATCCTGTTCCTCGGCGTCAACGCCGAGGCCAGACGGGTGATGTGGTCGTACGGGACGGCTGAGCTGAGGCGCCGCGGCGAGCCCGCCGAGCGCCTGTGGAACTCGGCCGGTGGCTGCTGCTGTGGAGCGAGATGTCGACGCTCGCGATGACCGAGGGCTATCGCGCGACCGAGGGCGAGCTGTTGGTCCGGGACGCGGCAGCGCGTCGAGCGGCGCTCGATGAATTGCTCGGGGCGGTCGCCGGTGACGGGCGGGTCGGGCGCCGGATACGACGGCTTTCGATCCGCTACGGCCTCGATCCCGATGAGCGCTTTCGATTGGTGGCGATCGTCCCGGGCACAGGCGCAGATCCGACACCCGACGACCCGGGGATCGACGACGAAGACCTCGACATCCTGGCGCGTCGCATCGACCATCTGATCCGTCGGCAGACCACTCGTGATCGTCCCGGCATCGGCATCAGCGTCCCGCTTGCGGTCACCTGGCGAGGCACCATCATCGCGATCCTTGGACCGGACCGGCAGGAATTCGCCCGTCTCGGCGACGTCGTGCGGGAGGTGCTCGGTGGTGCGGCGACCGGAACGGGCGAGGATCCGAGCTGGGTCGCGATCGCGATGGGCGCTGACGGGATCCGGTCGTGGTCACGCACGCTCGTCGAACTTCAGGAGACGTTGAGCATCGCGAGGGCGATCGGCCGGCACGGGCTCATCGACGACGTGGCCGAGCTCGGCGTCGAACGTCTTCTGCTCAGCGACCCCGATCTTGCCGCGACGATCATCGAGCGGGAGCTGGGCGCCCTCCTGGCCGACCCGCGGATGGGCGAGGAGTTGGTCGAGACGCTGCAGGTCTACATCGATTCCGGAGGCAACCGCCGCGAGACCGCTCGCCGACTCCACCTGGCCGACCGGACCGTCGCGTATCGCCTTGAGCGAGCCGAACATCTGCTCGGCCACGGCCTCGATGGCGAGTCGGGCCGGCGACTGAATATCGCTCTGACGCTGCGCCGCCTCGCGAGCGCGTGATGCGCGGCCGCACGGCGTGACCGGTCCAGACCCTAACCGCTAGGAGCTCCCAGATGGACGAGAAGAGAACGACGGCTCGGGCCTTCCACGATGCCGAAGGCGTCGAAGACTGGCGGGTCCTGTTCTCGGGCGCGCATGCCTACTACCGGGTCGCATCGTTCCCGGAGGGCGCCAGGTTCGTCGCCGCGATCGCAGAGGTTGGCGACGCCGTGGGCCACTACCCTGACGTGGACCTTCGTCCCGAAGGCGTGACCGTCCGTACGTGCTCGGGCGAGTACGGAGCTTTGAGCGAGCGTGATGTCGAGATCGCGCGCCGGATCTCGGCGGCGGCTCGGACGCTGCAACTCGAGCCCGACCCCTCCGAGGTGCAGGCAATGGGCATCGCCGTGGCACAGGATTCCGGCAGCGACGTAGGTCCGTTCTGGGCCGCCGCACTCGGGTATAGAAGCCTCGGGGCGAACGAGGACGTGGTCGATCGGCACCGACGCAACCCGCACGTTTCGTTCCAAACGCTTCATCCGCCCAGGCCGGGTCGGGGCCGCATCCACATCGACGTCAGCGTGCCGGTCGAGCAGGCCGAGGCTCGCGTCGCCGCCGCCCTCGAAGCCGGCGGAAGGCTCGCCGACGATTCGCATGCGCCCCACTGGTGGACGCTCGCGTCTCCCGAGAACCACGGCGTCGACATCGCCGCTTGGCCCGACTTCGAGGACGACTAGGGCTGAGCCGCTGGCTGGCGCGATCTAGCGGCGCTCAGTCGACCAGGCCGAGCGTGGCATACGCCGAACCCGGCGGCCCGAGGTGGTCGTATTCGAGTCGCCGAGCGCAGCAGCTCAGGGATTCGTGAAGTTGAGCATCCAGGAAAAGATGTCGTCGCCATTCGCGCCGCCGTACGCCGGATCCCAGCTGTTGTGGTCGCGATCCGGGTAGACCGTCAGTTTCGCCTGGTCGGCCGGGACGCCGCAGTCGTCCTGGAGCGCCGTCATGGGCTCGATGCTGCCTTGTGGGTCGACCGTGTCCTCGAGAAGGCCGGTGAACGCCCAGATCGGTGTGTCACCGAGGTTGCAGGATGCCGTCGCGAACGCCGGCCGTCCCTCACCGGCGATCGGGACTGCGGCCGCGACCTTGTCATCGCCGCCGTAGAACCCGAGGTACTCCCAGATCCCGAACGCACCGCACGACAGTCCGGTGATGTACACGCGCGACGGGTCGACGTTGTAGTGCGTCACCGCGTAGTCGATGAAGTCACGGACCTCATTCGGCGTCGTGCAGAAGGCAGGTTGAACGTTCAGGTTGTCGTGTTGCACCTGCATGTTGCACGAGCCGCCGAACTGGGCGCCGTCGCACGACGAGAAGTCGAAGCCAGGTGGATCCTCGACGTGCTGCGGGGCAAGCACGACGAACGGTCGATCGGTCGGCCAGCCGCCGACGTTGATGTACTTCGGGATGCCGGCGGCGACGAGCCTCGAGATCGCCTCGGGCGTGCCGTCGCCCGTTTCGCCGTATCCGTGGAAGAAGAGGAGGAGCGGACTCTGCGCCCCGGTCGCCGTGTAGCTCGGCGGGAGGTATTCGTCGTAGCCCGCCGGCGAGTCGGTGGAGCCGATCGGCCGCTCCGTCAGGTACCTCGCCGAATCACTCATCCCCGTGAGCGGTTCCACGGCCTTGCACAGGTCGACATCGAACATCGGATGTGGTCCATGGACCTGATTTCCGAGGAAATTGAACTCCCCGGTTCCGAAGTCGAACGTGTAGCTCCCGGTGATGTTCCCGCGGTCGCGTGAGATGACCTTGCCGGACGAGTCCTTGATCACAAACGGCTGGCCGTTTTCGTGGAACTCGAACCCGTACAGAGAGCCACCGAGCGATCGAGCCTTGACGTCCTTGAAGATCCCGTTGCCGGAGATCGTGAACGACCGACCGTCTGCCGCCGTCCAGGTCTCCCGCCATGCGTAGTTGTTCGTGAAGAAGAAGTTGTCGTCGACCCTTCGGTCGGCGCGAACGTGGATGAAGTGGGTATCGACGCCGACGACCTGCATCGGGTAGCCGCAGTCCCACGCGACGAACTCGTATGGGTTCTTGAAGACCCGTTCGCGTTCCGCGATAGTCGCGCTCGCCGACCCGGCCGTCAGCGTCATCGTGATCACAATGGCGGCAGTGAGACCGAGCCAGCGCCGCCCGCGCGACGACCGGCGGATCAGCGCATCGCTGACGGACATGCGGGGTCTCCTCTCGGCGAGTCTCGATGGACCCTCCCGATGACTCGGCTCGTCATCGGCGTCGATGCGGAACATAGCGGTGGTCTGTCATCAAGACGTCTCGCACGCTCGAAAGCCTCACCGCGCGCATGCCGGCCGAGGCGGCCAAGCGGACGCCGACGCGCGGACTGCTACTCTTGCTGCGCGCCGGGACGGTAGTCCAGTCTCCAGCGGCCCAGGGTAGCGTCCCGGCCAAGCACGAGACGTGCTGAAGGGTAAACGGCGGGGAGTAGCGTAGCCTGGTAACGCACGTGCTTTGGGAGCCTTGAGGCCAGAAGCGCTGTAGGGTGCGGGGTCCAGAACGTGGCTCGTTCAAGCGAAGGGCCACCGATTATCCTGTGGTTCGAGTGCTCGGAACCGGCCTCGGGCCGGGCGGGTGTCGAACCGTCTGGCTGGTGAGCCACGAAGCCGGTCGATCGTGGTGGCGAGCCTTCCCCCGATCTCGAAGTAAGGCCGTACGCCGTGTTGCAGCCCGAATTCGAGTCCGTCTCGCCACGCCATCGCTGCACAGTTCTGGCGCAGTCCCGGAAAGCGGCGTCGTCGGTCCCGCTCTACAGGGCTACGATCGCCCCATGGCTGAGCCCGTGATCCGCTCGTGGCGATGGCGCGTGTCCGGCATGGTCCTGCGCCTCCTCTCGATCGCGGATGACCCCGGCGACGAGGACGACCTCCGGCGCCGCAAGCATGTCGGCGTTGCCGCCGGCCTGCTGACGATCCTCGCGCCCCTCACCCTCCCCCTCCAACTCCCCGGCGAGCCCATCGCCTGGGTCATCGGGATCTCCTTGTCCGCGTTCAGCTTGGCGAACCTGGTGGTGCTCGCCATGACGGGCGTCTTCGAGCGATTCGTCGTCGCCCTCCTCGTAGCGGGGGTCGTCTTCGTCCCGGCGGCCGACTTCCTGGGGGGCGGGATCACGGGCCCGAGTACGGGGCTAGTCTGGGCGTTTCTCGTTCCCGGATACGCGATCCTCGCCTTGGGACCGCGGCGGGCGGCGCGGTGGTTCGTGGTCTACCTAATCTTGGTGGCCTTGATGGTCGCGGTGGATCCGTTCGCGCGCGCTCGAGCTGGGCCCTTGCCGTACCCACTCACGCTGCTGGGCCAGGTCCAGAACACCGTGATGCCGCTGGCCATCACCTTCCTGCTCTTGCGTTATACGGACGTACGACGGCTCGCGGCGGAGGCCCGGGTCGACGAACTCCTCACGAACGCGATCCCCGCGGCCATCGCGGCCCGTCTGCGGCGCGGCGAACGGCGGATCGCAGACGCCTACCCCGCCACCACGATCCTGTTTGCGGACGTCGTGGGATTCACTCCTTGGGCCCAGCGGACGGCGCCCGATCGGGTGGTGGCGGTGCTCGACGATATCTTCTCGGCGTTCGACCAGCTGACCGAAGAGTCTGGCCTTGAAAAGATCCGGACGATCGGCGATGGGTACATGGCGGTCGCCGGCGCCCCAGTGCAGCGAGGTGACCACGCGGCGGCAGCGCTGACCGTGGCTCGGGCGATGATCGCCAGCATGCACGAGCAGCGGATCCTGCTGGACGTCGACCTCGAGATCCGCATCGGACTGGCCAGCGGACCTGTCGTTGGCGGGGTGATCGGCGAGCGGCGGATCCTCTTCGACGTGTGGGGCGACGCGGTCAACCTGGCGTCGAGGATGGAATCGTCGGGCGTACCGGGCCGGATCCAGATTTCAGCCGCGACACGCGCGCTGCTCCGAGACCTCGTGGACGACGAGGCCCGAGAGGTCGATGTAAAGGGCTTCGGTCGACAGACGACGTATCTGGTCCGTTGAGTCCGCGTTAAGGTAGGCGAACGCGGCGCGAGGAGGCCCGAGGACCGAAAATGCGAATGGCAGACCTCAAGCCCGGCTGGATGGTGGTCGGGAACGACGGACACCGCGTGGGCACCGTGCGCGATGTGGGCCAGAACTACATAGTCACATCGACGGCGGGGCTGGCGGGCGACATCTACGTGCCCGCATCAGCAGTCGCCAATGTCGAGCACGATGTCGTGCACCTCTCGATCCCACAACGCGATGTGGCAGAGATGGGATGGGAACAGCCGCCGCGAGACGACGACGCCCCGGCGACGGCTCCAGAGTCAGACCTGCATCGGCACGTCTGACCCACGTCTTGTGGACGGCGAACGCGTGTGGAGTGTGCCGCGATGCCGCAGATACCTGTCTCGAGTCGATCCTTGATCGGAGCGGTGTAGGCTACCGGGACGGACCGGGTTTCAGGAAGCATGTGCGTTTCCTGAGCACGAATCGGCGGGGAGTAGCGTAGCCTGGTAACGCACGTGCTTTGGGAGCACGAGATCGCGGGTTCGAGTCCCGCCTCCCCGACCATCCCTTCCGTTGACAGGCAGGCCGTTCGTCGGCCCCGAGCGTCAGTGGCGTTCGCCACCCCACGTTTCGCTGCTTGCCGTTAGGGTCCCAGTTGACCCACCATCGAGCGGCCGGGCAACGCGGTGTCGGGTCCAGGATGCGCGCACGAATGGCCGCGAGAATGTCGCTTCGGGCGCTTCTTTCGCGCCCGGAGGCAGGTCGTCAGATGGGACCGATGCACCTCAACCCCGCCAATGATCGCTCGATCAGGATCGCCGTCCAGATCGACCAGCAGCACGCGGACTACGGAGTCCTGCGCGACGCCGCCCGACGTGCGGAGGAGGCCGGCGTCGACATCCTCTTCAACCTCGACCATTTCTTCCCGTACTCGGGTGATCCTGACGGCAAGCACTTCGAGGCGCTGACCATGCTCGCCTCGTTAGCCGAGGTCACCGAGCATGTTGAACTTGGGACGCTCGTCACGGGCATCGGGTACCGCAATCCCAACCTGCTGGCCGACATGGCTCGGACGATCGACCACGTGAGCGGCGGCCGCTTCATCCTCGGTCTCGGGGCCGGCTGGTACGAGCGCGACTACGTCGAGTACGGCTACGACTTCCCGCCGACCGCCGAGCGGCTGCGCATCCTCCGCCGCGACGTGCCGGTCATCCGGGACCGCATCGCCCGGCTCAATCCACCGCCCGTCCGTCCCTTGCCGATCCTGATCGGGGGTGAAGGCGAGCGGGTGACCCTCCGGGTGGTGGCCGAGCATGCCGACATCTGGCACACCTATGCGACTGGTCCGGAGTTGCGTCGCAAGAGCGAGGTGTTGGCAGGGTGGTGCTCGGAGGTCCGTCGCGATCCAACTGCGATCGAGCGCTCGACGGCCGTCAGTGTCGCGTTCAACGCGCGGTTTGCCGAGGGGCTCGTTGGCCTGGGCGTATCGCTGTTCGTTATCGAGTACGCCAGTCCGCCATACGACTTCGGGCGTCTCGCCGCGTGGCTCCGCTGGCGGGACGATCGGAACAGGGCACGCTGAGAGATCAGCGCTCGGCAGCGTGGCGAGGGCGATTCACCGCGGCTTCAGGCGCAACGTGCGCTGCTCCGCAACATAAGGGTACCGCGGACCAGGGGGCTTGCGGCAAGCCCCGGGTCCTGTCGTAGAGTCGCCGGCCCAGGCATCCACCTCGACCGAGCCTGGCCGAGAAACCGCGCAACACAGGGAGCGTATGGCCCGCTACGTATTGGATTTCGAGGAGATCGACCGGACGCAGGTCGCGGAGGTTGGCGGCAAGGGCGCGAACCTGGGCGAGCTGTCGCGGATCGAAGGCGTCCAGGTGCCGCCCGGCTATTGCGTCACGACACGGGCCTTCGAGCGGATCATGGCTGCGGCCCCGTCGATCGACGATAGGCTCGACCGGCTGTCAGACCTGAAGCCCGATGATCGAGAGGCAATCAGCGCCCTCAGCGCGAATATCCGGCGGACCATCGAAGGGATGAGCATCCCCGGCGATCTGGCCGCGGAGATCATCGGTCCGCTCGGCCGGCTCGGCGAGCAAGCTCCCTACGCCGTCCGCTCCAGCGCGACGGCCGAGGACCTGCCCACCGCGTCCTTCGCCGGCCAGCAGGACACATTCCTGAACGTCGTGGGACCGGAGGAGATCCTCCGGCACGTCAGCCGGTGCTGGGCGTCGCTCTTCACCGAGCGCGCCGTCACCTACCGCCTCCGAAACGGACTGGACCACCGAAAGGTCCACATGGCCGTGGTCGTGCAGCGAATGGTCTTCGCGGAGGCAGCTGGCATCCTGTTCACCGCGGACCCGGTCACGGGCAACCGAAAGGTCGCCGCGGTGGAGGCGAGCTTCGGCCTTGGCGAGGCCCTCGTCTCCGGCCTCGTCGACGCCGACGTCTTCAAAGTGCGCGATCGCGAGATCGTAGAGAAGGCGATCGGTGCCAAACAGCTCACCGTCTACGCGTCGCCGGGAGGCGGGACGCAGGAACAGGCGATCGAGCCCGAGCGGCAACAGCAGCCCGCCCTTACCGATGCCCAGGTCGTACGGCTCGTGCAGCTCGGCCGGCGGATCGAAGCGCACTTCGGTCGGCCGCAGGACATCGAATGGTGCCTGGTCGACGACGACTTCCAGATCGTCCAGAGCCGGCCGATCACGACGCTGTTCCCCATCCCCGAGTCCTCCGACCGCGAGAACCGCGTCTATCTCTCGGTCGGCCACCAGCAGATGATGACCGACGCCATGAAGCCCCTGGGGCTCTCGTTCTGGCAGATGACGACTCCGGCCCCCATGGCCGAAGCCGGCGGCCGCCTGTTCGTCGACGTCACCAAAAGGCTCGCCTCGCCGACGACGGCCGCGGGCCTACTCGAGCTCGCCCGGAAATCTGATCCGCTCACCGCCGACGCGCTGCAGACGATCATCGAACGCGACGGCTTCATCCGACCGTTTCCCGACGAGGGTTCGTCCGGACCGCTGCTTGGCGCCCCGCCAGCCCCGATCGAGACCGATCCGGCCATCGTCACCGACCTGATCGCGCGCACCGAGGCATCGATCGCCGCTGCGCGACGCGACATCCGGGCGAAGTCCGGCGAGGCGCTGCTCGACTTCATCCAGGCCGACCTCGAGGAACTGAAGCGGATCCTGTTCGATCCGCTGAGCCGTCAGGTCTTCATGTCGGCCATGGAGGCGACGTGGTGGCTCAACGAGCAGCTGGAGGTCTGGCTGGGCGAGAAGAACGCCGCCGACACGTTGACGCAGTCCGTCCCCTACAACGTCACGTCGGAGATGGGACTCGCGCTCCTCGACGTCGCCGACGCGATCCGCCCGCATCCGGACGTGGTCGCGTTCCTGGAGCACGTCGAGGACGATGGCTTCCTGGATGAGCTGCCTAAGCTCGCCGGCGGGCGCGAGGCGCAAGACGGCATCCAGGCCTGGCTCGACAAGTACGGCATGCGGTGCGTCGGCGAGATCGACATCACGAGGCCGCGCTGGAGCGAACGTCCGACGTCGCTCGTGCCCCTGATCCTCGCCAACGTCAGGAACTTCGAGCCGGGTGCCGCCGAGCGGCGCTTCGAGCAAGGGCAACAGGAGGCCCAGAGGAAGGAGCAGGAGCTGCTCGAGCGCTTGCGAGCCTTGCCCGACGGAGCACAGAAGGCCGCGGAGACCAAGCGCATGATCGATCGGGTCCGAACGTTCATCGGGTACCGCGAGTATCCGAAGTACGGGATGGTCAGCCGCTATTTCGTGTACAAGCGGGCGCTGATGGCGGAGGCCGAGCGGCTCGTGCGGGCAGGCGTGCTACGTGAGCCCGAGGACATCTTCTACCTGACGTTCGATGAGCTCAGAGACGTCGTTCGCTCCAGCCGCGTCGACGACGAACTCATCCAGCGGCGGCGAGATGACTTCCGCTCGTATCAGGCGCTGACGCCTCCCAGGGTGCTCACCTCTGAAGGCGAAGCCATCGCCGGCGCGTACCACCGCGCAGACCTGCCGCCCGGCGCGCTCGTCGGTCTACCTGTCTCTGCCGGAACGATCGAAGGACGCGCCCGCGTCATCCTCGACATGGCCGACGCCGATCTCGAACCCGGCGACATCCTGGTCACCGCGTATACCGATCCCAGCTGGACGCCCTTGTTCGTGGCGATCAAGGGGCTGGTGACCGAGGTCGGCGGCCTGATGACGCATGGCGCCGTGATCGCCCGGGAGTACGGCTTGCCGGCCGTCGTCGGCGTGGCACAGGCCACCAGCCTGATCCGCGATGGCCAGCGGATCCGCGTGCACGGAACGGACGGCTACGTCGAGATCCTGTCCTAGGTGCGGATCGTCGCCGCGGCTGGTCGTCAGCTGCCGCGAGATGCCTCGACTGCGGCGCGGTATTCGTCGTGGACGCGATCGAGCAGGATCGCCACCTCCGACGCCTCTGCTGACCCGGGTTTCGCCGTGTCGGCACGCCGCTCGAGCTCTCGCCACTCGGCGAGGATGTCACCCGCCGGGCGCCGAGTCGTCTCGATGGTCCCGGGCGTCCCAGCGGCGGCGGCCGCCTCGGTGAGATCCTTCTGCGTCGAGCTGCCGGCGAGGACCCGCCCGGCGATCTCATTGATCTGCGTCGCAAGTTCGGTCACGCGGGGATCATCGAGCGGCAGCCCCCGCTTCTCTTCCTCGAGAGTTCCGAGGGCTTCCAGGTCGCGCTGGAGAGCATCCGATGTGGCGCGAAGATCTCGGCTGACGTTGGGCATGCGGCGTAGGTCCTCACTGCGGCGGCGGACGGAATTGTCGCGCGGACGGGCCCGCCTGTCTAACGGCCTGTTTCGAAACTGAAACGGCGGCGTGTGCGCCCGCCGCGCCGTCGACCTCCTCAGCGGCGCAGCCCGTCGGCGAGGTGCTCGACACCGAACGCGAATGCGCGATCGACGTCCCCGCCGAGACGGAACGCCCCGGCCAGCTCCATCGTGACGAAGCCGTGGGCCCAGGCCGTGATCGTCCTCGCCGCGTCGAGTGCGTGGTCCGCGCCGGCCAGTCTGCCTGCCGTCTCGAGTAGCGCCTGTGCTGCCCTCACGTTCCGCTCGGGATCGACGACGGCCTCAGTGGGAAGGCGGGCGAACAGGAGCCCGTAAGCGTTTGGGTGAGACAGCGCAAAGGATCGGAACGCCTTGGCGATCGCCCTGAGCTCCTGGTCGGGTTCGCCGCCTCCGGCTGCCGCGGCTGCGTCCATCGCGGCGGCCAGCTCGTCGGCGACGTCGTTCGCGATGAGGCGAATCAGCTCCGCGCGACTCGAGACGCGCTTGTACAACGACGGCGCTTGAACCCCGATGTGCCGGGCGACTGCCTGCATCGTGAGTCCGTCGAGGCCGTCGGCCTCAAGGATCGATCGGCCGACGGCGACGATCTCACCGAGCGACGTACGCGATGGGGTCGGCATGAGACGGACTCCGGAAGGCTATTGACAATAGCCATGATGGCTAAGTATAGTAGCGATGAGAGCCATCCTACTGCACGCCGCAGTCCGCGACAAGGATGGACAAGGACACAGGAGCAGAGCGCTCCCGAGACAGGAGTCAACCGTGGCCATCGCAAATCTCGCGCTTCGTTTCGCGCTCGAACTCTTCGGCGTCGGTGCCGTCGCGTATTGGGGCTTCCAGACCTCCATCGCGCTCGGAATCGCCGCGGCGCTTGGGCTCATCCTGGTGTGGGCGGTCGTCGTTGCACCGAAAGCCCGAAACCCCCTCACTCAGTCGAAGCGCAGCCTCATCGGCACGGTCCTGCTCGTCCTGGCCGCGTTTGCGCTCGCGACGGCCGGCCAGCCGGCAGTGGCGCTTGCGTTTGGCGGCGTGGTCCTCCTGAATCAGGCCCTGCTCATCCACCTCGGTGCCGACGCTGCAGCATCCCTGCGCTTCGCAACCGATCTCGATCATGGAAAGCGAGGACCCGCGTGAAGATCGCTCCTTCCCTTCACCGGCTCGGGTCGAGCCTCGTCAACAGCTATCTCGTCGAGGAAGGCGGTGGCGTGACGATCATCGACGCCGGCCTGCCGGGATATTGGAAGGAGCTCCCGGGTGAGCTCGCAGCGATGGGCCGCAGCCTCGATGACGTTCGTGCTGTCGTCCTTACTCATGGCGACACCGACCACATCGGCTTTGCCGAGCGACTTCGACGCGAACGAGGCGTGCCGGTCTACGTCCATGCCCTGGACGCAGATCGGGCCCGGGGCGAGGTCAAGAAGCCGTCCTCTGGCTGGGGACCGATGAAGATCGGGCCGCTCGTCGGCTTCCTCGTCTACAGCGGGCGGCGCGGCGGCCTTCGCGTCCCGCCGCTGACCGAAGTAGTCACGTTCGATGACGGGGCGACCCTCGACCTGCCTGGGGCCCCGCACATCATCCATCTGCCCGGTCACACCCCGGGGAGCTCCGCGGTCCATGTCCCTGCAGTCGACGCGGTATTCCTCGGCGACGCCATGACGACCCGGAGCGTGCTCACCGGCGAGATGGGTCCGCGGCCGGCGCCGTTCACGCTCAAGCCCGACGAGGCGATCGCCTCGTTGTCGAAGCTCGACGGCATCGAAGCCAGGTGGGTGCTGCCCGGGCACGGCGACGCCTGGGACGGCGGCCTTGCCGGCGCGCTGGCCCGGATCCGGGCGGCGGCGTGATGGACGACACACCGACGCGCGCCCGAACCAGGCGCCGCGACCGGCCCCGTGACGGAGCTGCGCCTGGTAGTCACGGCCGCCGACTACGACGAGGCGCTCCATTTCTATCGAGACGTCCTCGGGCTGCCGGAGCGAGAGGCGTACGCCTCCGCGGACGGCAGGGTCGCCATCCTCGAGGCGGGCCGGGCGACGCTCGAGCTCGCCGACCCCGGTCAGGCCGAGTTCATCGATCGTGTCGAGGTCGGCCGCCGCGTCGCCGGCCACATGAGGGTGGCCTTCGAGGTCGCGGACTCGATGGCGACAACCCGCACGCTCGAGGCGGCCGGGGCCACCGTGATCGCCGAGCCGACCCTGACGCCGTGGCGGACGCTGAACTCGAGGCTGGAGGGACCGGCCGGGCTCCAGCTGACGCTGTTCGCGGACGCACGTCCTGGCGACGAGCCACTCGCGCCGGACTGACGAGCAGTTCCAGTCGCCGCTACCGGCACGAGCGCCGAGACGATCACAAAGATCGCGAACACGCCGATCACGATCCCCGAACCGACGTTGATCCGCCCGATCCATGCCGGCGTGACGCGCATCCGCATCGCCCCGATGGCGGTCGTGAGCACCACCCACCACGACGCCGAGCCCAGCAGCACGCCGAGGACGATGAGGACGGCATCCTCCGTCACGCCGCTCGTGACGCCGAACCCGGCAAACAAGGCCCCGAATGAGAGGATCGTCATCGGGTTCGCCAGCGTCAGTCCGAGGATCGAGAGGTAGGCGCCGGCGTATCCGCGTCGTCGGGTGGTGACGGTCGCCGCCTCGGTCGGTCTTGAACGGATCGTCTGCCACGCCAGCCATAGCAGGAACGCTCCGCCGACCAACCCGAGCACCTGCCGCGCGTTGACGAGGATGTCGGTGACGGCAGCGAGACCGAAGGCGGCCATCGCCCCGTATGTCGCATCGGCCGTCGCCACGCCGAGGCCGGACACGAGGCCGTACAGCCGGCCCTCGGCGAGCGTGCGGCGGATCACGAGCAGGCTGATCGGGCCGACCGATGCCGCGACGGTGAAACCGAGGATGAAACCGCGTAGCGCGAGTGCCGGGTCCACGCAGAGCCTCCGGAAGTCGAACGAGGGAGATACGAAAAGACGCCCTCGGCGTGTGCCGGGGCGTCACTCGGTCCTGCGGGCGCCGCCAAAGGGCGCGCGAGGTCAGGTCGAGACGGCCCGTGTGCGCGGTTGCTGTTCGCGTCGAACGAAGGCGGTGGTCCTGACCATGTCCCGCGCAGGGTGGGGGACGACCCTGGGGCTTGTCAATCAGGTTCCGCCCCGTACACGCGGCTACCATCTGGCGGTGACCGCTACTTCCCGCCGCCCGCTGAAGGTCGGCATCCAGCTGCCCGAGGTCGAGCGCGACGTCCGCTGGCCGGAGATCCTCGACATGACCCGTGCGATCGAGGACGAGGGGTTCGATTCGGTCTGGGTCGGCGAGCACCTCCTCTATCGCTGGGAGGACCGGCCGCCACGCGGTCCATGGGAGGCGTGGACGCAGCTCGGCGCCATCGCGGCGTCCACGTCGCGGATCGAGCTCGGCCCGTTGGTCGCCTGCACGAACTTCCACAACCCCGCGCTCCTGGCCAAGCAGGCGGTGACCCTCGATGAGGTGAGCGGCGGCCGGTTCGTGCTCGGCCTTGGAGCCGGCTGGAACGAGCCCGAGTTCCGGGCCTACGGCTACCCGTTCGACCACCGGATCGATCGCTTCGAGGAGGCCTTCACGATCATCCGAACCCTCCTGCGCGAGGGCGCCATCGACTTCGACGGGCGGTGGTACCAGGCCCGCGATTGCGAGCTCCTGCCACGTGGCCCGCGACCGAACGGCCCGCCGCTGATGATCGGCTCGAAGGGGCCACGGATGCTCCGCATCACGATGGCGCACGCCGACTCGTGGAACGTTTGGTTCTCGGACACCGGCAACCGGCCCGACGGCGTCGCCCCGCTTCGTGAAGCCGTCGACGAAGCGTGCCGCGAAGTCGGTCGTGACCCGGCCGAGGTCGAACGGACGGTCGCCGTCCAGGTCCGGATGCCCGGGCGGCGCAGGCCGTGTCGACGGCGGCTATGCCCGGTCGCCGATGGAACCCGTGAGTGGTTCAGCCGCCGAGATCGCCGACACGCTTCGGGCGTTCGCCCGCGAAGGGATCTCCCACGTCCAGCTTGTCGTCGACCCCATCACGACCGAGGCGATCCGGGCGCTGACTCCCGTTCTCGCCGATCTCGATGGTGGGTAGCACCATCGCCTCGTCGACCAGGACGACTTGTCAGGGGAGCAGGTGACTCTCGACCGCTAAGATGGTGTGGGTGCCTACCGCGCCCGATCCCCCGAGGCGCCGATCGAACCAGTGCTCACGCCGGTCCTGTTCCTCATCGCCGTCGCGGTCATCGCCAATCTGGCAGTCATGGCCGTCATCGTCGTCCCGCCGATGGTCGGGCGCGCCAGCCCGCTTGCGCACGAGGATGAGCCCGACCTGACCCCGGAGCGGCGTGCCGCCGAAGCCGCGGTCATCGGGACTGCCGACATGGACCCCGACCCCGGCATCCTCGGCCGAACGTACGACCGCGTGGTCCGGGTCGTCGCCTGGACGTTCATCGTGACGGCCGGCATGATCGTTGCCCTCAGCGGCCTGTGGCCGGAAACGCAGGCGGCCATCCTGCTGATCCTGGCCTTCTCGGGTGTCGCATTCCTCGTCGTTCACGATCTGCTTCCAGCGGATGCGCTTGGACCAGCCAAGTTCGTGATCGAAGGCTCGGTCGCGATCACGGTCGCGACGCTGCTCGTGACGCTGACGGACGGCGTCGACAGTCCGTTCTTCTTCACGTTCCCGCTGATCGTCGGTGGTGCCGCGCTCGTCGTGTCGCCGATCACGACAGTCGGGCTCGCGGCCGCCGCGAGTGCCGGCTACATCCTCGCGGTGGTGGCCGGATCGCCTTCCGGCACCCTCACGGCGAGCGCGTCGGCGACGGTCGGGGTGAACCTCGTCGCGATGCTTCTGCTGGCGTACGCCGCCATGGTGATCGCTCGCGAGCAGCGAAGGACCCGCGACGCGGCGATCCGGATGTCGACGGTCGACCCGCTGACCGGGCTGTTCAACCGGACCTTCTTCTTCGCAGCCCTCGACCGTGAGATCGCCCGTTGCGCCCGATCGGGTCGCGGCTTCTGCCTGCTGATGATGGACGTCGACGAGCTCAAGGCGATCAACGACCGGGTCGGGCACTTCGAGGGCGACCGGGTCCTGCGTGGCGTCGGCGATGTGGTCTCGCAGGGCGTGAGGCGGATCGACACGGCGGCTCGTTACGGCGGGGACGAGTTCGTCGTGGTGCTGCCCGAGACCGACCCGACCGGTGCGTTCGTGCTCGCGGAGAAGATCCGGATGGGCGTCAGCGCTCTCGGTGCAACGCTTCCCGAGGGCGCACCGAGCCCGTCGTTGTCGATCGGCGTCGTCGGATATCCCGAGGATGGCCGCACGGCCGACGAACTGATGATCAGCGCCGACGGCGCGATGTACGCATCGAAGCGGGCCGGGAAGGACCGGGTGACGGGGGCGCCGATGGAGCCGGCAAGGCGGGGCGCCGCTCCGGTGTAGCATCCGGGCGTGATCGACCTCGACCGCCGCCCCGAGCCGACGCCGGGGTCGGCGCCCGCTCCTGTGCAGCTCCGCGAGATCGAGGACCTGCACGGGCGGTCCGCTGACGCCTTCGCCGATGCCGTAGCCGCCGCGCGCGTGGCCGTGCCGGCGCTCGCGACCGTCTAGGAGCGGGCCATCGCGACTCCGGCCGTCGTCCCGGCGGCTACGACACGTTCCTCGGGCCCGGACGTCCTCGCCCGAATCGGACAGGGCCTGTGGCGGCTGTTCACATCCGTCGATTTCGCGGTCGCCCAGATCATCCTGCTCGTGCTGATGGCCCTCGTCGGCATGACGATCAAGCAGCTGCCCGACTTCGCGTTCCGCTCCGCTACCGACTACGCCGCCGCGATGGACGAGATCCACGCGCGGTACGACCCGCTCCTCGGCACAGGGCTCGTCGAAGCGCTCGAGCGCCTGTCGGTGTTCGCGATCTTCCGATCCGCATGGTTCAGTGCGGCGCTCGTCGTGCTCGTCCTTTCGATCGTCGTGTGCACCCTGGACCGGACGCCGAAGCTGTGGCGCGGTGTTCGCGACATCCGGGTGGCCCAGCCCGAGCCGTTCTTCGACCCGCGGCTTCCGGATCGTGCGGCGATGGACTCCGTGCCGGCGGAGAGCGTCCGGACGGTGCTCCGAAAGAGCGGCTTTCACGTTCGCGAGGCGACCGATGCTGCCGGCACGCGCTTCCTGTACGGCGATCGCCACCAGTACACCAAGATGGCCACGCTCCTGACCCATCTCGGGCTGATCCTGTTCCTCGTCGCCGCTGCCGTGACGTCGCGGCTGGGGGAGGAGCAGGGGCTCGTCGTCGGTGAGGGCGAGACGCTGACCGTGCAGCCGATCGGGACGCCGGGTCTGCTGCTCGTCCGGAACCTCGACTTCGAAGCGCCCGGTCTGGAGTCGGGCCAGGCAACCGACTTCACGACCGACCTCGCCGTCTTCCAGGACGGCCGTCAGATCGCGCGCAAGACGATCCGGGTCAACGACCCGCTGTCGATCGCCGGCTACACGTTCCACCAGAACGGCTTCGGACCCGCGCCGGCCCTCGTCGTGCGCGACGATGCCGGGCGCCCGTTGTGGGATGGGTCCGTGCCGCTGACCGACTCGGTGGACGGTCTCCCGTACGGCGTGCTCGGCGTCCCGGGGCGTGACATCGGCCTCGAGATGCAGATGCGGCGCCTCGGCGACGGCACGACCGTGCTGCTGATGCTGCCCTACCGGGTGACCGGCACGAATCCCGACGGCAGCCCGATCCGCGAGGATTTCCGGCCGGTCGCCCCGGCCGTCGGCGAGACCGCTGTCGCGCGCGACGTCGGGTTGACAGTCGAGTTCAAGAAGGTCGGTGCGTTCACGCTGCTCATCGCCAAGAAGGATCCCGGCCAGGGACTGGTCTGGATCGCCTTCGCGTCGCTCATCGCCGGCATCACCATCACGCTTCTATCGGCCGCGACGTCGGGTCTGGACCCGTCTCGGGACGGACGGTCGTCTTGGGATCGTGTGGCGATCGGATCGGTATGTCGACGTGGAGCGCGAGTTCGGCAGGCTGCTCGATCAGCTCGTGGCCGCCCGCCGGCCGGTCTGAGCCGGAGCGCTGTCCGACGCTGCCCCCGATGCACGCGGCGTCCGCCGACGACCCGACCCCGCCGGCGGACCGCCGAACACCAATCGCAACGCCGGGACCGCGCTCTCCTCTACTGAATCGCAACCCGGTCCGCTGGTAGTCTCCGGCCAAGCTGCGTGAGGCCGAGGCTCGTGCGTGCCGTGCGACGCCAGGCCCGCGGGAGGACACCGATCGAGGTACACCCTCCACCCATGACAGGAGAGCCATGACCGCTCGACATGCTGCCATCGCGGAGATCGCGAAGCATCGGGTCGCGAAGACCCAGGACTACCTGGCCGACGCCGGAGCCGACATCTACGGCGACTACGTCTTCAACGAGCTGGCCCAGCGCCAGTACCTCGCCAAGCCGATCTTCGCCAAGCTCCGCCGGACGATCGACGGGAACGAGCCCTTCGACCCCGCGATCGTCGATGCCGTCGCGCACGGGGTGAAGGAGTGGGCGATGGCCCACGGCGCGACCCACTACACGCACTGGTTCGTGCCGATGACGGGCTCGACCGCCGAGAAGCACGACTCGTTCCTGACGCCGACCGGCGATGGCCAGACGATCGCCGAGTTCTCGGGGCGGAACCTCCTCCAGGGCGAGCCCGATGCGAGCTCCTTCCCGTCGGGCGGCCTGCGGGCGACCTTCGAGGCCCGCGGCTACACCGGCTGGGATGTGACAAGCCCGATCTTCCTCCAGGTCGAGCCCAACGGCGTCACGATGACGATCCCGACGGCGTACGTGTCCTTCACCGGCGAGGCGCTCGACTTCAAGATCCCGCTCCTGCGCTCGCAGGAGGCGCTCGGCCAGCAGGCTCTCCGCGTCCTGCGCTGGTTCGACAACACGACCACCACGCGTGTCTTCACCAACATCGGGCCGGAGCAGGAGTACTTCCTCGTCGACCGCCGGCTCGCCGAGCAGCGGCCTGACCTGCTCCTGACCGGGCGGACGCTGTTCGGTGCCCCGTCGCCCAAGGGCCAGGAGCTCGAGGACCAGTACTTCGGCCCGATCCGCGAGCGCGTCCTTGCGTTCATGATGGACCTCGACCGCGAGCTGTGGCGCCTCGGCATCCCGGCCAAGACGCGCCACAACGAGGTCGCGCCGGCGCAGTTCGAGATGGCCCCGGTGTTCGAGGCGACGTCGGTCGGTTCCGACCACAACATGGTCGTGATGAGCCTGATGCGGCGGCTCGCCCAGCAGCACGGCCTGATGTTCCTGATCCACGAGAAGCCATTCGCCGGCATCAACGGCTCGGGCAAGCACAACAACTGGTCGATGGCGACCGACGACGGCGAGAACCTCCTCGACCCCGGCAACGACCCCGAGGCGAACGCCCAGTTCCTGGCGTTCCTGCTCGCGGTGATCCGGGCCGTCAACGTCCATGCCGACCTGTTGCGAGCGAGCATCGCCGACGCCGGCAACGACCACCGACTCGGGGCCAACGAGGCGCCACCGGCGATCATGTCGATCTTCCTCGGCGCGCAGCTCGAGGACGTCGTCCACCAGCTCGAGGCGGGCCCGGCGGCCGGCTCGAAGAAGGGCGGCGAGCTCGAGCTCGGCGCCACGTCCCTGCCGCGCATCGCCCGCGACGCCACCGACCGCAACCGGACGTCGCCGTTCGCGTTCACCGGCAACAAGTTCGAGTTCCGGGCGGTCGGCTCGTCGGCGCCGATCTACTGGCCGCAGACGGTCCTCAATACGGCCGTTGCGGATTCGCTCAAGCAGCTCGCGGACGAGATCGAGACGGTCGATCGCGGCGACTTCGAGAGCCTCACCACGATCCTCTCGAGGATCGCCAGGGAGAACAAGCAGGTCCTGTTCGAGGGCAACAACTACTCCGAGGAGTGGCACGCCGAGGCCGAGCGCCGCGGCCTGCCGAACAACCGCTCGACGGTCGATGCGCTCCCGGCCCTGACGACGCCGGCCGCGAAGGCGCTGTTCTCGTCGTTCGGCGTGCTTTCGGAGCGGGAGCTCGCCTCGCGGGTCGAGATCAACTGGGAGCGCTACGTCAAGGTCCAGGACATCGAGGCCAGCTGCGCGGTCGACATCGCCTCGACGATGATCGTGCCCGCGACGGCTCGGTATCTCGCCCAGCTGGCTGGCGTCAATTCGTCGCGTGGCATCAACGCCGTGTGCCAGCAGGTGTCCGGGCTCGCCGACACGCTCGTCGATGCGATCGAGGGGCTGAAGCAGGCCCAGCACGAGGCGCACGAGGCAGGCTCGGTCCACGCCGAGGCACGTGCCTTTGCGACGACCGTCATCCCGGCGCAGGAAGAGCTCCGGACGGTCGTCGACGAGCTCGAGACGGTCGTCGCGGACGACCTGTGGCCGATGCCGAAGTACCGGGAGCTGCTGTTCCAGTACTGAGGGCCTGGTCGGTCGTGGCGGCCGGCCTACCCCTCGGTCACGGGGGATAGGCCTCTACCGCCCACGCGCCGTTCCTTTCAGTCACTATGTCGAGGCCAAGCGGGCCGGATGGGACGAGCACCTGAACGGGGTCTCGGACCGCGAGGTCGAGCGCCACCTGAGATCACTTCGAGAGGGGTCGCACCAATGGAGGTCTACTACGCGGGCGGGTTCATCCTGGCCGCCGTCGTGTGGGGCGTCTGCGCCTACATGGCCTACCAGACAGCACCGAAGTTCGGGCGACGTGCCGGGACGTGGGGCGTGCTCGGGGTCATCTTCGGGCCGATCGCTCTGATGATCCTGTACATCCTGCCGAAGCATCCCGTTGCGGCGGGCCACGGCACATCGACGGCCCACAAGGACCGGCAGGCCGAGCTGTACGAGGTGCCCAAAAAGCACCACTGACCCCGGCCCGGGGCGCCGTTCCCCACGGAACGGTTTCTCGACGAGTCCCTCGTGATCCTTCGCCCAGACGACAGGCACACGTCGTCTGGTCCCCGATCCACGAGGCGTTCGTTCAGAAACCGTTCCGCTCAGAACCGTGCCCTCGGGGCACCGGCCGGACCGCGGCCAGGCCCCGGCGGGACGGCGGCCACGTCCCGCCCGCCCTGCGAGTTGGCACAACGAGGTAGGCCAAGTTCCGGCACGATACGACGATGGCCGAGATCGAAATTCGCCCGATGCGCTCGCTGGGCCTTCTCTCGGTCGCCCACGCCGTCAACCACGCGCAAGCCGTCATCATCCCCTTCATCTTTCTCGGGCTCATCGACGACTTCGGGGCGACGGTCGAACAGATCGCGTATCTCGCGGCGATCGGCGCGATCTGCGCCGGCCTGGTCCAGCTCAGCTACGCCGGCCTCACCCGCGTCGTGTCCCGACGTCGATTGCTCGGCCTCGGCGGAGTCCTGTTCGGAGGCGGGTTCGCGGCCCTGGCGTTCGCGTCGAGCCTCCTGACGTTCTCGGTTCCCTTCGTCGCCTCGCGGATCGGCTCATCGCCGCAGCACCCGGTCGGCAACGGCCTGCTCGCGGAGCAGTTCCCGACCGAGCGGCGCGGGTTCGCGATCAGCGCCCACATCGCGGGCGGCAACGTCGGCACCGTCGTGGTCGCGCTCATCGGTGCGCCGCTCATCGCGGCCGTCGGCTGGCGTGGCGCATCGATCTTCTTCGGGATACCGGCCGTCATCATCGCCGTCCTCATCCTCATCTTCGTCCGTGAGCGCGGCACCGATCGCGCGGCCGCTCGCGCCGGCGGGACCGTCCGCTCTGCGCTTCGCCACGTCCTTGCCGACCGCGACCTGCGCTGGCTGTATCTGACGTCGGCCCTCGGTGGCGGTGGCCGCGGGCTCGGCGTCGTCAACCTGTTCGCGCTCATCTACATGACCCAGGTCCTCGGCCTGTCGGAGTCGACGGCCGGGCTGATGTACGGCGTGCTTCATCGTCTTCTCGGTCCCGATGCCGCTCATCGCCGGGTGGCTGTCGGACCGCATCGGCCGCAAGCCGCTGATCATCGGTGTCTACGTCGGCGGCGCCGTGGGGTTCCTCGTGTTCCTGGCAGCCGGCACGAACCTCGTCGGGCTGTGGCTCGGCATCGCCCTGATGGGGCTGTTCGCCTTCGCCGAGAGTCCTCAGCTCCAGGCGCTGCTCGGCGACATCGCGCCGCCGGCCACGCGTGACGCTTCGTACGCCCTGTACTTCACGATGGCGTTCGGGGTCGGGTCGCTGTGGACGATCGTGTACGGGTTGGTCATCGGTGCGCTCGGCGAGGCGACCGGAGTGCCGGTGGTATTCGGGCTGATGGCGGTGACGTTCATCCTCGCCGCGCTCGGGACGATCCCGATCCACGCCGAGCAGCGTGCCCGCGAGAACGCCGCGTTCGAGGCGACCCTGCGGTAGCGGCGCGGCGTGCGTCGCCGCCGGACGCGCGCGAGGCCAGACGGAGCCCGCACGGCGCAAACCCCGACGGCTGGCATACTGCCGGGCGGGGTTCGCCGGACGAGCCCGCACGAGGAGCCGACGTGGACGCCCGCATCCTGCTGGTCGAGGACGATCCTTCGATCCGCGAGATCACCGCCATCGGACTGCGCCAGGCCGGATTCACGGTCGACGACTGCCGCCGACGGCCAGGCCGGCCTGGATCGGTTCGCGGCCGAGCCCTTCGATCTCGTCCTGCTCGACGTGATGCTGCCGCGTCTCGACGGCCTCGAGGTGTGCCGGGCGATCCGCCGAACCTCGACGGTGCCGGTCGTCATGCTCACGGCCCGCGCCGACACCGTCGATGTCGTCGTCGGACTCGAAGCCGGTGCCGACGACTACGTCAAGAAGCCGTTCGAGGTGCAGGAGCTCGTCGCGCGCGTCCGGGCGGCGCTCCGTCGCGCGGGCAGGGGCGAGGGCGAAGCCGAGCGGATCCACCTCGGCCCCCTCACGATCGACCTCGCCGGCCGGACCGTCGACGCGCGATGGCACGGCCGTCAGCCTCACCCGCACCGAATTCGACCTGCTCGTCGAGCTGGCGCGGCACGCCGGCCAGGTCCTGACGCGGGACATCCTGCTCGACCGGATCTGGGGCTACGACTACCTCGGCGATTCCCGCCTCGTCGATGTCGCGATCCAGCGCCTGCGCGCGAAGATCGAGTCGGATCCCGCCGCGCCCGAACTCATCCTCACCGTCCGCGGCGCGGGCTACAAGGCCGTGCGCTGAGGCCGACCGGCGTCATGCGAGGGGTTCGGGCGCGACTCACGGTCACGCTCGTCGCGCTCGTCGCGCTCACGGCCGGGCTGTTGGCGCTCGGGGCGTACTTCGTCGTCGACGCGCGGCTGCACGACCAGATGCGCGACGACGCTGCGAACCAGGCACGGTTCGACTTGACCGTGCTGATCCCGCGGTCGGGCCTCCCGGCTGACCCGAGCGTCGACGACATCGTCGCCTCGGGAGTCCTCGGCACCCTTCACCAGCGCGGCGTCGAGACGATCGTCGCCGCGGACGGTCGGGAGCTGGCGCGCTCCAGCACGGAGCTGGAAGGCGTGCTCGCTGGGCTCCCCGCGGACCTCACCACGCGTGTCGCGAACGGTGAGCTGGCCTACGCGTGGACCGACGTTGCCGGCCGCGACAGCCTGGTCGTCGGTGGACGGCTCGGTGCCGGCCCGAGCGCCCCGGAGTTCTACTTCGTCCACGACGCGACCGACGTCGAACTGGCGCTCGGTCAGCTAAGGCTGGCGCTCGGTGTCGGGTTTCTGGCCGCCGTCCTCGTGGCCCTGCTCGTGGCCCGTGCGCTCGCGCGCGGCGTGCTCGCCCCCGTCGAGGCCGCCGGCCAGGCCGCCGAACGGATCGCAGCCGGAGATCTCAACGCCCGCGTGCCGGTCACCTCGAACGATGAATTCGGGCAGTGGGCCAGACGGTTCAACGAGATGGCCGACGTCCAGGCCGCCACGATCGGCCGGCTCGAGGCGGCCGAAGCCCAGAACCGGCGGTTTGTCGCGGACGTCGCCCACGAGCTTCGAACGCCACTCGCGGCCCTCGTCGCCGAGGCGTCGATCCTGCGCGAGCATCTCGATGGATTGCCCGCTGGCAGCCGGCGGGCCGGTGAATTGCTGATCTCCGACGTCGCGCGGCTTCGGACGCTGGTGGACGACCTGATGGAGGTGTCGCGCTTCGACGCTCGCGCCGAGCAGGTACACGTCCAGACGGTGGACGTCGCCGGCCTCATCCGTGCGGTCGCAGCCGCGCGGCTCCCGGAGGCGAGGCTGGTTCTGCCGGACGGCCCGGTCTTGATCGAATCGGATCCCCGTCGGCTCGAGCGGATCGTCGGCAACCTCCTCGACAACGCTCGCGAGCATGCGCCCGGGTCGGCGGTCGAAGTGTCGCTTGGCGTCGAGGGTGAGGAGCTAGTGGTCGCCGTCGCGGACCGCGGTCCAGGCGTGCCCGCCGACCGGCTCCGCCACATCTTCGAGCGCTTCTACAAGGCCGATCCGTCGCGCCACGGCGGCAGCAGCGGTCTGGGTCTCGCGATCGCCGCGGAGCATGCTGCGCTGCTTGGTGGCACGTTGTTCGC
The DNA here is from genome assembly GCA_963816675.1 of uncultured Chloroflexia bacterium. Classification (GTDB taxonomy): domain Bacteria; phylum Chloroflexota; class Limnocylindria; order Limnocylindrales; family CSP1-4; genus SPCO01. Next base: position 7,131 of record CAWFLS010000005.1, on the reverse strand, counting down.
CGAGAACCGCGAGGGCGGCGGCCTCCGGATGACCCTCCAGCTTCCTGTGACATGATCGTTACCGGCTCGCGATGGTCTGGCGACAGGCGCGCCGGATGGTAGGGCTCGACCAACCGCAGCCGGAGCCCGAACCATGAACCGAAACCGAAGTCCATTCCTCCTCACGATGGTGACCGTCGTCGCGCTCGTCGCCGCGTGCAGCGGGGCCAGTGGTGGGCTCGGGAACGTACCCACATCCGTTCCGACCGCCTCGGCGTCGGTCGAGCCGAGTGGCGCCGACATCACTCCCGAACCCGTCGAGTCGCCGTCGGCTGCTCCATCCGGCGCTCCCTCGACCGCTCCGTCGGCGGCTCCTTCCGCCCCGGCGCCGTCGGCCGCGCCATCGTCCTCGACGGGCTCCGGCGGCTCACCTACCCAGAAGCCCTCGTCTCCCGCCCCCGGCACGCCGACGCCCCGTCCATCGACCGCCAAGACCATGACCGTCAGGGCGTACTTCGTCCTTGGCGGCGAGCCCGGCACCGCCGGACTCGTTCCGGTCCTCCGCGTCGTTCCTGAAACCGCTGGCGTTGCGACCGCGGCGATGAACCAGCTGCTCGCCGGCCCCACGTCCGCCGAAGCCGGCGATCGGACGATCACGACCGCGATCCCCGGCGGGACGAGCCTCCGCGGCCTCACGATCAAGGACGGCGTCGCGACGGTGGACCTCTCGACCGAGTTCGACTCCGGTGGCGGCACGGCCTCGATGCAGTACCGGCTGGCGCAGGTCGTCTACACGCTGACCCAGTTCCCGACCGTGAAGTCGGTCCTCTTCCAGGTCGAAGGCAAGACCGTGACCGTGTTCGGGAGCGAGGGGATCGTCCTCGATGGGCCCCAGGCGCGTGTCGACTACGAAGATCAGTTGCCGTCGATCTTCGTCGACCGGCCGGCCTACGGCGCGACCCTCGGCAACCCTGGGCGGGTCACCGGCAACGCCAACGTGTTCGAGGCTGCATTCCTGATCGCGATCCTCGACGCGTCCGGCAAGACCGTCGCCGATCAGCAGGTGATGGCGACGTGCGGCACGGGCTGCCGCGGCACCTTCGACGTCACCATCCGCTACTCGGTTTCGAAGGCGCAGTGGGGGACGCTCCGCGCGTACAACCTGTCAGCGAAGGACGGCAGCGTGGAAGACGTCCGCGACTACCCCGTGTGGCTGACTCCGGCGAGCTGAGTGACGATCTAGTACCCCGCCTTTGTCGGGGCCGGCGTGGCTTCAGAGCTCGCCGGCGCGGCGCCCGATGCTGCGGGTGACGGCATCGTGCCCGCCGGCGTTGCGACGAACCACTTGCCACCGACGCCCTGGCCGTTCGTCTCGCCGGCCTTGGTGTCCTTGACGAAGTAGTACAGCGGCAGACCGTTGATCGCGACCTGCTGCGTTCCATCGGCGCGAGCGAAGGTCGACAGTGTTCCGGTGACGGCGCTGTCGGCCTTCGGCGTCGTCCCGGCCGGGACCGTGAACGGCGGCCAGTTCGTCGCGCACTGGTCGGTGCACGTGCTCTTGTTCGCCGAGTCGGGCGTGAAGACGTACAGGGTCTTGCCGTCCTTCCCGGTCAGGTACGCGCCGACCGCTCCGTTGCCGACGCCGACGTCCACCGCGCCGCCGGCTGCTGCACCGGCCGACGCTGCCGCGGATGCCGAGGCTGCGGTCGCGCCGGCCGAACTCTGCGCCGCCGCCAGCACTCGAGCACCCGGCAAGGATGAGGACGAGGCCGGAGAGGGCGGCAAGGATGTCGATCCGCGGTCGGCGGATGGTAGATGGCATCAGTGGAACCTCCGAAGTCGATGGTTGCTGCTTACCCGCGACTACGCCGGATGACGTCCAGCGGTTCTCGGAGTCGGCTCGGCCGCCCCTGTGGTGCCGCCCCTCGCCGGCTTGCGCTATCATCCGCAGGCTCTGTACAACGGGCAACTCGGTCGGGGCGTGGCGCAGCTTGGTAGCGCGCATCGTTCGGGACGATGAGGTCGGAGGTTCAAATCCTCTCGCCCCGACCATACCCAACCGACCTCCGCGGTGCCTCCGCGAGCGGTGTCCCGCGCCCAGCATCCCCTGGCCCGGCCTCTCACATGCCATCGTCGACGAGGGCTGACCTCGAGCGGCGCGACGGCTCACCGGTCCGGCAGCGGCCTCCGGCGTCGAAGGTGGCTTCGGCCAGACGCCTGGCCTGCGAACGGCGCTCGAGCGGCGAGGGCCGGCACCTCGCGTCACGGACCGCGGCCTCGGCCGTCGTCGAAGTCATCGGAGCTGGCCCGAACGGCGGTCGCGTCTCCGCGAACTGAGACCCCGGCACCCGCACGGGCCGTTGGACGACGGCATCCGGCACGACCGTCTCGATCCGCGCGGTACCGCGTGGGCACTGCGCCCCTCCGCGCGCGCCCAGATGGCCCCGCTCCGGTGTCACCCATCGCGGACCCCTAGAACGTGGTCGCTCAGGATGCCGGGCACAGTCCCTGGGCGTGCAAGACACATGATGTCTGATGTATGCTGAATCTGCTGGGCATCGCTATGTGGAGGAACCCACGTACCTCGGCCCCTCCTATTGGTAAGGCATCACCGATACGATTTACTTCGAAATGTCCCCGCGAGGGGCTGAGCCGTCAAAGAAGTCGAACCAATCTGAACAGGAGCAACGACATGTCTTTGCATCAACGAAGTGCGCCCCGCAGGTTGATGGGAGTGTCCGCAGCCGCAGCCTCCATCGCCCTTGTAGTAGCGGGCTGCTCGAGCACTGCGTCCACCGGTCCGACTGGAACCGCTGGCTCTGCAACGCCCAGGAACGGTCCGACTGGAACTGCTGGAACGCCCACCAGCGGTCCGACTGAATCCGCAGGCGCTTCGACTGGCGGCACGTACGGCTTCCCCGCCGTTACGCAGGACCCAACCGCCAAGATCACCGTCTGGGTCGACGCCGACCGCTCGGCCATCGCCGAGGCCTTCCAGAAGGACCACCCCGAGTGCCCGCTCGCCGTCGAGACCAACGACGCCAGCGCCGGGGGTAGCGACACGTTCCACACCAAGATCTCGCTCCTCGACCAGGCCGGCGAGGGCTGGCCCGACGTTGCGTGGTCCGGGCAGGTGAACGACGCCAGCTGGGCGGCCCATGAGCAGAACGGCGTTCAGGCCTTTGCCGCGCCGCTCGACCAGGGCGTGGTCCCCCAGAGTTGGCTCGACGGCTACACGGCGGGCGCGCTCGACCCGGTCACGGTCGACGGCCATGTCTACGGCGCCCGCGACAACCTGGCGCCCGTGGTGCTCTGGTACAACAAGACCCTGTTCGACCAGTTCGGGTACACCGTCCCGACCACCTGGGAGGAGTACCAGGCGCTCGGCGACAAGGTCGCGGCTGAGCACCCCGGCTACACCCTCGGCTCGATCGGCGATCCCTTCACCGCCGTGCTCAGCGACATGTGGGCCGCGCAGGCGCCGATCTACACGGTCGACGGCACCACCTTCACCACCGACTTCTCGGACAGCCACACGACCCGCATGATCGCCCTGATGGACCACATGTTCGCGAACAAGACCCTGACGATCGACGGACTGTTCACGCCCGACTGGGTCAAGAACTGGAAGGGCAAGGTCCTGGCGATCCCTGGCCCGACGTGGTTCAACGGAGCCCTCTTCCAGAACAAGGACAACCTCGGCGGTGCAGCCAGGCGAGTGGGGTGCCGGCCACGCCCTCCACTGGGCTGGCGAGCCGATCGCCACCGGCAACGTGGGTGGCGGCTTCTGGTACGGGTCGAGCCACTCGGCGAACCTCGCATGCGTGGGTACCTACCTGCAGTACGCGACGAGCGGACCCCAGTCGGTCAAGCTCATCACGGGCCTCCCGGCCTACGCCTCGACCGCGAGCGCATGGTTGGACGCGCAGGCTTCAGAGCGGCTTCTGGGCCAACTCGGACACGTTCAAGGACGTCGTCAATGAGGCAGCCAACAACATCTGGAAGGGCTGGGGTGCCACGCTCCCCTTCAGTTCCGAGCCTCCGTGGGCGGAGATCGTGAATCCGGCTCTTGCTTCCGGAAAGACCATTGCCTCGCAGGTCAGCGCTTGGCAGCAGAGAATGGTGAACGACGCCCAGGTGAACGGCTTCACAGTCGTGACCAAGTAGGCGAAGGAACGCACCATCTCTCGTACTGACGCCATCGTGCCCACTGCCGCCCCCACAAAGGAGCGGCAGTGGGCCCCTTTGCGCCTGCGAAGGCGGCCGCAAACCGGAGCTAGCGCGCAGGCATTCGCCGCCTACGTGTTCTCCAGCGGCTACGTGCTGCTGCTACTGGTCTTCGGCGTTCTGCCCATGGTCTATGCCCTGTATCTCTCATTCACCAAGAGTGGGCAATTCGTCGGGCTCGACAACTACGTGAAGGCCGTCGGGGACTTCCGGTTCTTGCCGGCCGTGCAGCACGTCGCGGCCTTCCTGGTGATCTGGGTCGTGACCCTGACCGTGCTCGTCACCCTGCTGGCGCTCATCGTCCACGCCGTGCGCGTCAGGTGGCTTTCCTCTACCACGCGCTTCCTGTTCTTCATCCCCGGCGCATTCGCGGGTGCGGCCAGCGTCATGCTCTGGCTCTTCTTGCTCAATCCCTCGGTCAGCCCGGTGTCCTTCGTCCTGAAGTGGTTTGGGTACACGAACTTCGTTCAAGCCATCGACCTGAACAACCTGCCCCTGATCTTCACGGTCATTGCGTTCTGGACCGGCGCCGGTGCATGGATCATCATCATGTACGCCGCGTTGCACAACATCTCCAACGAGATCATGGAGGCTGCCCGCTGTGACGGCGCCAGCGCCATCAAGACCGCTTGGTACATCCAGCTCCCGCTGATTCGGAAGTGGATCGCGTACATGGTCGTCATCTCGGTCGCCGTCGGGACCCAGCTGTTCGCGGAACCAAAAATCCTCGCCCAGGCGAGCAGGAACCAGATCCCGAAGCACTATTCCCTCAATCAACTCGCATACGTCACCGCTTTCGGCCCGCAAGCGGACTTCAACAGCTCTGCCGCGATCTCGATGATGTTGCTCGTCGTGGCGGCGGGGCTTGCCGCGTTCTTCGTCTTCCGAGGAGGACTCTTTGACCGCGACTAGAAGATCCGTCGTGCGGTCTGACTTCGCGCCGGGCCGCTGGCTCGGTCGCGTGACAGCTTTCCTGATCGCCGGATTCTTCGCGGTGTTCTTCGTCCTTCCCCTGGTTTGGCTCCTGCTCGCGCCGACGAAGGACACCGCCCAACTCAACGGCTTTCACGGCGAGGCTTCCCTGAGTTTCGGCTCCTTCGAACAACTCGTCGCAAACTGGAACGAGCTGGTCGGGTTCCAGGATGGCCGCATCTGGACGTGGCTCGGGAATTCGGTGTTCTACGCCGGGGTCGCGTTGGTGCTCACGCTCCTCGTGTCAATTCCGGCCGGCTACGCGCTGGCTAAGACCAACTTCAGGTTTCGCCGCGCGATCCTCATCTCGACCCTCATGGTGATGCTCATCCCGAACACGGCGCTCGTGCTGCCGGTCTTCCTCGAGATCAATGCGGTGCACCTCGTGGGGTCGCCGTTGGCGGTCATCCTGCCATTCGCGTTCTTCCCGTTCGGCGTCTATCTGGCGTATATCTACTTCTCCACGAGCGTTTCGCGCGAGCTTCTCGACGCCGCCCGCATCGATGGCGCGGGCGAGTTCGCGGTCTTCCGGCGGATCGCGCTGCCGCTCGCGATCCCTGTCGTCGCGCTCGTAGGCTTCTTCAACTTCGTCACCAACTGGAACAACTATTTCCTGCCCTTCGTGATGCTTCCCGGGTCGAAGACGCAGCCCATTCAAGTGGGTCTGGTGGAATTGCTCGCGAATGTCCGGGAGATCAATCCGACAACCGTCGCCTCCGACTCGATCCCGTTTCCACAGCTGGCGCTCGCGACGCTCATCTCCGTCGCACCGGTGCTGATCGTGTTCTTGTTCTCACAGCGATTCCTCGTGGCCGGCCTTACCGCAGGCGCGACCAAGGAGTAGGTCCGCCATCGTTGGGGACGCGAAGATCCGGAATGGCGTCCCGCATGCTTCCGGATACCAGAGACGAATGCCTGGCAAGGATTCGACGCGGTGTGGCGACCTCGACGGAGACGGTTCGGTCAGGCGACGCCCGGCGCGCGCCTTCGGGTCCACGCCTTCGCGATGTGTTCTCGCATCGCAGTCGCGGCGCGGTCGCCGTCGCCCGCCGCGATCGCCTCGCATATGGCGCGGTGCTCCTCGAGCGACATCTGCGCTGCGTCGTCGGTGGTGATGCCCGTGAAGCGACTGCTCTCGCGAGCGCGCTCGAACAAGATGCGTGTGATGTTGGCGGCGAGCCGAATTCCCGACTGTTCCATGACAAGGTCGTGAAACGCAGCATCCGCGTCGTTGTAGACAGAGATGGTGTCGATGTTTGCCGCGGCAAGGTCGAAAGCCTCACGCAACGCAGCGGTGCGCTCTGGGGTTTGCCGAGCTGCCGCGGCGCGCGCCATGGTCGCCTCGAGGCTCCCACGGACCACCGCCAACTCATCGAGCACCTCCAGGGTCTCGTCGTGGTCGACAAGAGCCGAAAGGACATCAGGATCGAGCACGTTCCACCGACTCGACTGGTTCACGACCGTGCCTCGGCCCTGACTGACGGTCACGAGGCCCTTTTCTTCGACTCGCTTCACGGACTCGCGAATCACCGTGCGACTCACGGCGAACTGCTGGCTCAGGGTGCCCTCTGGCGGGAGTGTATCGCCGGGAGCCACCGTGCCGGTGACGATCGCTTTCACCAAGTCCCTCACCACGGCGACGCCGAGGTTGGCTGCACGCACCCGGACGACGCTGTCGCCGAAAATGGTCTGCCCCTGTGGTGCGGCGGACGTCACCAGATCCCCCGTGAGCTTCTGCGCCATATCGTCATCCTACTTCGTGCGGTGATCTACGGCGAAGACGCCGCGCCGACGTGCTGCCCGGCGTGCAACCTGGTGGCACGGGCCTCGTCGAGGGCATTCCGCATCGCCAAGTGATCGTTCCGCTGGTTCAACCGGCGCCTCACGCACGCGATCCGGTACTTGTTGAAGGCGGTCGAATGACGGGGATCTGAGGCCACAGCAACTGCGTCG